>NZ_JBAKFW010000002.1:0-819876 GCF_036888815.1 Agrobacterium sp. CCNWLW155 | reverse complement strand
GAGCTGTTGAAATCGTGGCGCAGCGCCTCGAATTGCGGAGCGAACGGCGTGGCGATCTCGCAGACCATGTCGCCGGAAGCAAGACGGCGAAGGCCGCCCGCTAGCGAACCCGTGGCCTGATTGAGCCGTTCTTCGGCCTCAGCCTCGGCACGCTGCTGCAGCTCGATACGGTCCCGCTCGGCCCGCTCGCGGTTGGCGACGGCTTCTGCCTCCAGCTGCTTGTTGCGGATTGCCGCCTCGCGGAAGATTTCCACGGCGCGGGCCATCTCGCCGATCTCGTCGGAACGCTTTGCACCGGCGACATCGATTGCAAGATTACCGCCCGAAAGCTCCATCATCGCGTTGGTCAGGCGGCTGATCGGCCGGGTGACGCGGCCGACGATGACAGCAAGTGCGAGAATACAGAGCGCCAGTGTGACGACGAAGACGGCGAGATAGATCATCGCATCGATAAAGGCACCCTGTTTTGCCTTTTCGGCATTGGCATCCAGAACATCCATGGCGGCGGACGCGATTTTCGCAATCGTGCCGAGATTTTCGGTGACGGTGGTGCGCCAGCTATCCATGGTGAAGGCAGGCGTGCGGCCGTTGTTCAGGTCGTCGATGAGCTTGGTGCGCTGGGTGCTGAAATCACCCTTGAAATAGGTCTTGTCCGCGGTGGCGTAGATGTCCTTGAGCGACTGCGGCGTCGATTCATGCGCGACCAGATCGCCGGTCGCTTTCCACGCGAAAGCCGCACCGGCATCGGCTGCGCCGAGCTGCTGCATTTCCTGCGCGGTGAGCGGCCGGTTCTGGGCGACGGCGCCGTTGAGAATGACGGTGGCGCTGCCGCCAAGTGCGCGGGCGGACCAGCCATAGGAGCGCAGCTGGATCAAACCGGTCTGACCCTGATCGAGGGAGCGGACAGTGCCTTCAAGTGCCGTCGAACCGCCTTCGAGCGAGGCGAGGAAATCGCCGCCGAGCGTCATGACCGTCTTGTCGAGCCCGCTTTCGCGCCGGTCGAGCGGCTGCGAAACATTGGCGTCAACCTTTTTTCTGAGCTCGACGAACTGCGCGTAAACATCTTTCACACGCTTGAGCGGCGCTTGCAGCTGCGTGTTTTCGAGCGATGAAGACTGTGTGAGGAATGCCGTCATGGCGGCATCCACCTTCTGGCGTGCCGCCTGCACGCTGGCGATGCTGCCGGCCGACTTTGACGGATCGAGCGTCAACGCCGTGGCGCTGTCGCCACGTTCACTGCGGAAATTCAAAAGCGCATTGAAAAGAAGCTTGTCGAGCGAGGCGAGTTGCGCGACCTCGGAAAAGGTGCCGGCGCGATTGACCGAGCGCCACAATTCGTTGCCGACCAAACCGGCCAGCGCAAGGCTGATGGTAAGGAAAAATCCCACAAGTATATTACGAATGCTGAAAGACATCTGGCGGCCCTCGTTAGCCGGAGGTGAAGATGCCGCAAACTACAGTTCGTTTGTCTAAAATTGGATTAAATTCCCCCCGTCTTTTTGGGGAAAATATTGCACCGCAGAAAAGCATGGCCACGGCAGGCCGAATGCCCGCCGTGGCCTCTTTACGAGATGATTGCCGATCTCAGACGTCTGCGCCGAGACGCGCCCAGTCCATGTAAAGATCGAGCGCCTTGCGGGCGACCGGGCCTGCCTGCAACTCGCGATCATCCAGCTTCACGACAGGCGAAACCTTGGAATAGTTGCCCGAGCAGAAGATTTCATCGGCCTCGCGGAAATCCTCGACCGACAGGGTCGCCTCACGGACATCGAAACCGGCCTGACGCAGAAGGCCGATCACCCGCGAACGGGTGATGCCGGCCAGGAAGGTGCGGTTCGGAACCGGGGTGAAGACGACGCCGTCCTTGACCATGAAGATGTTGGCCGAAGCGGACTCGGCGACATTGCCGTTCATGTCGCGCATCAGGGCATTGTCGAAGCCGCGCGAGCGGGCTTCCAGAATGGCGCGGCCGCTATTGGGGTAAAGGCTGCCGGCCTTTGCGTCGGTCATCGCGGTTTCCGGCGAAGGACGGCGCAGCGGCGAGACGGTGAGCGTCAGCGGCTTGCCGGCATCCATCGGCGCTTCGAAAAGGCACAGCGCAAAACGGGTGGAACTGGCATCCGGCGCGACAACGCTGCCGGGCATGCCGTGTTCGGCCCAGTACATCGGTTTGATATAGATCGCCATCTTGCCGTCGAACCTGTTGACGCCTTCCAGCGCCAGCGCCTCGATCTCCTCCGCCGTCATCGTCGGCTTCATGCCCATATTGGCGGCAGAGCGGTTGACGCGCTGGCAGTGCAGATCGAGATCGGGAGCGACGCCATCAAACCAGCGCGCGCCGTCAAACACCGTCGACGCCAGCCACATGGCGTGCGAGGTCGGGCCGATGAGCGGCGGATTGCCGGGCAGCCATTGACCGTCAACATAGGTCCAGGTGGTTGATCGGGGTGCGGTATCGACGCTCATGATGGTCTCCTGTCTCAAGCGTTTCCGTCAACTGAAAACGCTCCGTCTTTTTGTTCTGATGCATTACCGGATGAGGAACGCTACGCGCGCTCAACCTGGGATGTGCTGGAAATCGGCCGGAGTGAATGCCTCTCCCCTGACGAGGTCAAGTTTTAATTGCCGCGATTTCTGATTTTGATGGAAAATAACAAAGCGACGGCCCGACAAAGATGTTTTATGAGGTGAAACAAAAGGTTGATGAATAGATTCATCACAATAATTCATCGATCCGATGATGGCGGGGCGATTTCACCCATGCGATGCTGACGATCTGACGGCAGTCCGCAGGAGGAAAACCATGGCATGGTCCGCCCACCAATATCTGAAATTCGAAGACGAACGGACACGCCCCGCCCGGGATCTCCTGGCCCATGTGCCGCTGGAGCGGGTGCTGAATGGCTATGACCTTGGCTGTGGCCCCGGCAATTCCACCGAGCTTCTGACTGACCGTTACGGCGTCAACGTCATTACCGGCATCGACAGCGACGACGACATGCTGGAAAAGGCGGCGGACCGGCTGCCGACCACCCGCTTCGGCAAGGCCGACCTCGCAAAATGGAAGCCGGCGCAGAAGGCAGACCTGCTTTACGCCAATGCCGTTTTTCAGTGGGTGCCGGATCATCTCGTCGTTCTTTCGCAACTGATGGACCAGCTGGAAAGCGGCGGCGTTCTGGCCGTGCAGATGCCTGACAATCTGCAGGAGCCGACGCATCGCGCCATGGAGGAGACCGGAGCGAACGGCGCCTGGAAGGACAGCTTTGCGGACGGCAGCCTGCGCCGCAAACCCCTGCCTCCCCCTTCGGACTATTTCGATGCGCTGACGCCGAAATCCGCGCGGGTGGATGTGTGGCACACCGTCTATAACCATCCGATGAAGGATGCGGAAAGCATCGTCGAATGGGTCAAGGGCACGGGCCTGCGCCCCTATCTCGCCGCCGCCGGCGAGGAAAACCGCGAAGCCTTCCTCGCCGACTACACGCGGCGCATCAAGGAGGCCTATCCGCCGATGGCGGACGGCCGGTTGCTGCTGCGTTTTCCCCGGCTTTTTGTGGTGGCGGTGAAGAAGTAAGGACGTGAGATTGTCGCAGGTGGACGCATCCCCCACCGCCCTCATTCCTGTGTTTGTCACAGGGATGAGGAGAGCGCGGAATGCAGAAAGCGTGGACGGCCGCAGGCTTATCTAGCCAACCGGCCTAAACGCCAATGTTTAACCTGCAAAGGCATAGACCCGGAGACAGTGGTTGTCGGGGTCGGCAGCGGTAAAGGTGTAGCCGAACTCCATTTTGGCGGGCTGCTGCAGCATGGCGAAGCCTCTTGCCTTCCAGCTGGCGAAAGTCTCATCCACCTCTGCGTCGTTTTCGACACGGAAGGCGAGCTCGCCGCCGCCGCCCGCGACCGATGCCTTCGGCTCCACGGTATGCTGCGACCACAGGCCGAGCTTCATGCCGTTGGCAAGGACAAAGAGGGAAAATGTCGGTGAGGATTCCACCGGCTCCGCACCCAGCAGAGCCTTGTAAAATTCGGTGCTGGCCGGCGGGTTGTCGACGTAGAGAATGGTGAAATCGGGGTGGATCATGGCTGTTCTCCTGTGTTGCGGATGAACGGTTTCTAGACCCCGCTACTGTCAGTTTTTGTCAGCATGATGCCGCCGCCGCTGTTTTTCCCTTTCGCGCCATTCTTTCAGCAGGGCCTGGCGGCGGCGCGGATAACGGCTGTCGAGAGGACGGAAATCTTCGATGCGGTCGGCCCGGAAACTGCGGTAGTCCTGCCGCGTCTCGCACCAGCCCAGCACCACCCGCACCAGATCGAAAAAAGCGAGTGCGAAGGGCCAGATCACCCGCTCCGTCACGTCTCCCTTTTCATCGCGATAGGTGATGACGACCTTGCTTTCCTTGCGGATCGTATCGCGAATGGCCGCCAGATCGACATGGATGGCGGCGAGGCCCTGCCCCGGCCCGACGAGCAGGGTGGAATTATCGAGTTCCTCGCGCAGGGCATCGGGAAGCACGGCGCCGATCTTGACGAGTGCGGCGCGGGCGGCCTCGGCCAGCCCGGCATCGGCGCGGCCCGCCACCCAGCGCGAGCCGAGCACCAGCGCCTCGATCTCCTGCTGCGAAAACATCAGCGGCGGCAACAGGAAACCGGGTCGCAGCACATAACCCACCCCCGCTTCGCCCTCGATGTCAGCACCCTGCGCCTGAAGCGTTGCTATATCGCGGTAAAGCGTGCGCAGGCTGACGCCGGTCTGCGCGGCAAGGGCCGTACCGCTGACCGGCATGCGGTGGGAGCGCAGGATCTGCAAGAGATCAAGAAGCCGTTGTGAGCGCGACACGCGACATTTCCTTCCACCCGCATAGTCGGATCGTACTGTTGACGATCCCGGCGATAGACGCGTAACGCCGCCAGCCGCCCGGTGCAACCACGCAAAAAAGGGTGGACAAGGCCGCGCCGCCATCATGTAGATATGGTCAGGGATATTCACGCCCCCTCACCCACCACAGGCATTTCGAGTTTCCGCCATGATCGTTCGTCCAAAACCGAACCTGCTGCAGCTTTTCCTCATCGTGCGCGGTTCCATCATCGTCCGCATCTTTCCGCAGGTGCTTGCGGTGTTCCTGCTGTCGACGCTGGTTGTCTGGGCGCACAAGGACCGGCCGGATCTGGTGCAGGCGTTGAACGGCGCGCCCTTTTCGCTGCTCGGCATCGCGCTTTCGGTGTTCCTCGGCTTTCGCGCCAATGCCTGTTACGACCGCTGGTGGGAAGCCCGCAAGCAATGGGGCGCGCTGATCACCGTCGCCCGCACGCTTTCGCGACAGACCGCCATGCTGGAAGGCCGGCAGGATGTAGCCGATCCCGTAACCCGCCGGCGGATCACCGATCTTGTAATCGCCTTCTGCCACGCGCTGGTCTCGCACCTGCGCCCCGGGGATGCGACCGCCACTGCCGCCAACCTCATTCCGGATGACCTTTCGGAGATCTATGCCCGCAGCCGCAACAAACCGGACATGCTGCTGCGCGAAATATCCGGCGCTGTCGTCTCCGCTCATGGCAAGGGGCAGATCAGCGATATCCAGCTGCAGATGCTGGACGCCACCGTGCAGCAGATGGGGGCCTCGCAGGCTTCGTGCGAGCGCATCCGCCAGACGCCGGTTCCCTTCGGTTATTCGCTGCTGCTTCACCGCACCGCGCATCTCTTCTGCCTGTTGCTGCCGTTCGGTTTCACGGATCTGCTCGGCTGGGCCACGCCTTTTACCAGCACGCTGATCGCCTATACGTTTTTCGGTCTCGACGCGTTGTCCGACGAGCTGGAAGACCCATTCGGCACCGGCCTCAATGCCCTGCCGATCAATGCGCTTGCCACCACCATCGAGATCAATCTGCGCGAGGCGATGGGCGAGACCGATCTGCCGGCCGACCCGCGCCCGGTGGATTATGTGCTGATGTGATATCGTCGCCGCCGGGTTGAAACCGATCGCGCGGACACCAGTTAATGAAAGACGGCTTCCCCGCCCGGCATCTGCCGCCGACCATGTTTTCAGCAAACAGGAGAGACATCCATGTATCACGTCAACGCCAATGGCGCGAATATTCCCGCCCTCGGTTTCGGCACCTTCCGCATTCCGGAAGACGATGTCAGGCGCATTCTGCCGGAGGCGCTGAAACTCGGTTTCCGCCATGTCGATACCGCGCAGATCTACAAGAACGAGGGTGCCGTCGGCGAGGTCCTCGCTCAGTCAGGCATTTCCCGCCACGATATATTTCTCACCACCAAGGTCTGGGTGGATCGCTTTCGTCACGACGATTTTCTCGCCTCCGTCGATGAAAGCCTTGCAAAACTGAAGACTGACTATGTTGATCTCCTGCTGCTGCACTGGCCGAAGAGCGATGTGCCGCTTGCCGAGCGCATGGGCGCGCTGAACGCGGTGCGCAAGGCCGGAAAGGTGCGCAATATCGGCATTTCCAACTTCAACGTGGCGCTGACCGAAGAAGCAGTGAAACTTTCCGACACGCCGCTTGCCACCAACCAGATCGAATATCACCCCTATCTCGACCAGACGAAGGTGATTTCGGCCGCGCGCAAACACGGGATGTCGGTGACGGCCTATTATCTGATGGCCGATGGCAGGGTGCCGAACGATCCCGTGCTGCAGGACATCGGCGCAAAGCATGGCAAGACCGCCGCGCAGGTGACCCTGCGCTGGGCCGTGCAGCAGCCGGATATCGTGGCGCTTTCCAAGACGGCGACTGAAAGCCGCCTCAAGGAGAATTTCGACATTTTCGATTTCGCGCTGACGGAAGAGGAAATGCAGGCCATCCACGCGCTGGCCAAACCGAACGGCCGCATCGTCAGCCCCGGCCACCTCGCACCCGATTGGGACGACTAAGCCGGCGGGGCAGTCCGGTTCGGTTTCATCGCTCGGTCAGGGCCAGCTTCGCACCCAGCGCCACAAAGGCGGCGGCGAAGCTGCGCCGCAGCCAGGCGAGAACCGCCGGGCGTGACATCACCTGCCGCCGGACTGAGGCGGCAAAACAGCCGTAAAGCGCAAAGACCAGAAACGTCATGGCCATGAAGATCAGCCCGAGATCGATCATGCGCCATGTCGGCAAAGCCTCATCCGGCGCGATGAACTGCGGCAGGAAGGCGAAAAAGAAGATCGACAGTTTCGGGTTCAGGAGATTGATGAGGATCGCCTCGCCGATGACGCGGGCGGCCTTCTGCGGCTCCCCGGTATCATCGATCTTCAGCGCACCGTCTTCCCGCAGCGTATTCCACGCCATGTAGATGAGGTAGGCGACCCCCAGATATTTGACGATGCCGAAGGCCAGCGCGCTGGTGTGCAGAATGGCGGCAAGGCCGGTGATGGCGGCGAGCAGATGCGGCACGATGCCGAGCGTGCAGCCGAAGGCCGCAATCACGCTCGCCCTCGCCCCCTGCGAGAGACCGGCGGCCAGCGTGTAGACCACGCCGGTTCCCGGAGAAGCGGCGACGATGAAGGATGTGATGAGGAATTCGGGTGTCATGGTGCGGGTATGTCCTGTGGGTGGAGGACAGGAGCATGATGGCGCGTGGGGTGGGTGTCTTGGACGAAATTGCAGAGCTGATGCTCGGAGGCTCGGAGGCTCGGAGGCTCGCGCGGTAACAGCGGGCTGAGGGGCTGGGCCAACCCACTCTCCCTCATTCCTGTGCTTGTCACAGGAATGAGGGTGGAGAAAGCATCTACGAAAACGCCGCCCGATAAACCGCCGGCGTCACGCCGAATTGCCGCACGAAAAACCGGTTCAGATGGCTCTGGTCGGTAAAACCGGCGGCAAAGGCCGCCTCGGCAGGCCGCGTACCGCTGGCCAGCGCATGCCGGGCCAGATGCATGCGCCGCTGGAGAAGATAGCTGTGCGGCGTCAGCCCCGTCGCCTTGGCGAAAGCACGCAGGAAGCGGAACTGGCTCATGCCGGCCTCGCTCGCCAGATCGGCGAGGCGGAACGGCCGGGCGGGATCATCGTCGATGCTGCTTTTCGCCCGTCTTATGCTGTCGAGTGCGGTAGTTTCGCGCGGTTTGGCAGCCACCTCCATCGCACCCGCCAGAAGCATCAGCAGGGCCTCGTCGCCATGCAGGGTTTCGCCCGGCCGCTGCCTTGCGGTCATCGCAGAAAAGACAGCGCAGAACCGGGCTGCTAGCGGCCTTGCATCGACGGGATAGGCAAATTCGAAAGAACCTCGATCCTTCTCGCAGACATCGGCAATGGCGTCGCGGACGATATCGATGTCGAGATAAAGCATCCGCCAGGCGCGGCCGCCCGCCCCGAGCGGAATGCCGTCATGCACCTCGCCCGGATTGACGGTGATGACATGGCCGGCGCCGGCCTCCACCATGCCACGACCGGAAAGCGATTTCTGCGCGCCGCGTTCGATGAGGCCGATGCCAAACTGATCATGCATGTGGCGCGGGAAAGAACGATCGCTGTCCGCCACCACGGCGACGACGCCGGGCATGCTGGTTTTCGGCATCAGGAACTGGCCTTGGCCCATGAAAGCGCGCGCTCCGCAGAAAAGAGCGCGACGCTATCACAGGATGCCCCCATGCGACAGACGTTGCCGCTTACGGATGCATATGGTTGATCATGGCAAAGACCTGATCGAAATTGCCGTTCTGCGCGGCAAAACGCAGCGGCTTGCAGCGTTCCACCACCACTTCATTCTCATCCGGACGATTTTCAAGAATATCCATCACCTCGGAAATGAAGGCGTCGAGCGGCATCGCCCTTTCGTCGCTCGCCTGCCCCTCGCCCATCAGCGTCGTCTGCACATAGGGCGGTACGATTTCGATGACTTCCACCGGCGTCTCCTTCAGCTGCTCACGCAGCGCAACCGAATAGGCATGGATGGCGGATTTGGTGGCGCTGTAGGTGGGGGTCAGCACCATGGGCACGAAGGCGAGGCCCGACGAGACAGTCAGCACCGTGGCGGCGGGCTGCTTTAGGAAATGCGGCAGAAGCGCAGCCGTCAGGCGGATGGGCGCGAGGAGATTGGTGGCGATGGTTTCTTCGGCCGTATCGAGATAATCCGGTGCGGCGGCAATGTCTTCCGGCCGCATGATGCCGGCATTGTTGATGACGGCGTTGAGGGTCGGATGGGCCTTCACCAGCGCGTCGGCAAATGCGCGAATGCCCACGGCGTCCGCCGCATCCATCACCATCGAGGCCATGCCCGGGTTGGCGGCCGTCACCTCGTCGAGCACAGCCTGGCGGCGGCCGGAAATGATGACCCTGTTGCCTGCCTGATGAAACGCTTCCGCCAGCGCCCGGCCGATGCCCGAACCACCGCCGGTGATGAGAATGGTATTGCCCGTGATTTTCATTGGAACATCCTTTGCTTGTTGGCTGAAAGGAAGTTAGCTATGATACTCTCCAATCGAAAGTAGGCACCCAAAAGATTTATACTTACCCAATGGAGAGTGTAAGATGAAACGGCACGCGGCCGACCCGGCCATCGAGAACCGGCGCAAGGTTCCGCCGCCCACGGATACCGATCCGGCGATAGAGGCGCTGGTTCAGGACATCATTGCGAAAGTGGCCGACAAATGGACGATGCTCATTCTGGAAGTGCTGGAAGAGCACGGCACGCTGCGCTTCACGCAGATCGGCAGGCTGGTGGGCAATATCAGCCAGAAGATGTTGACGAAAACACTGCGGCAGATGGAAAGCGACGGGCTGGTGCGCCGCACCGTGCACCCCGTCATTCCGCCGCATGTGGATTACGCTCTGACGAACCTCGGCCGCACGCTGGGCAGCGCCTTTTGCGGCGTTTGGATATGGGCGGAAACGCACCATGCCGAAATAGAAGAGGCGCGCCGCCTGTTCAATGAACAGCCGCCGCGCCCCGCGATGGAGTAGCTTCGCCTCAGGCGAACTGGCTGAGACCCGGAACCGAGGCGATCACCTGATCGACAACCTCATCGCCCGCATGCTGGCGGGCAACGGAGATGGTTTCCTTGGCGAGCGTGGAAATCTCGCTCATGCCGAGGCCCTGGCTCATCAGCTGCTGACCGAGACCCATGATGCCGCCGCCGCCGATGGCGCTCATCAGGCCGCCGAGCAGACCGCCGCCGCCGCCGGCACCCTCGCCATTATACTGCGCCACCAGATCGCTGGCGCCGGGAATGGCTTCGATCATCCGCGCGATCGGGCCGTCTGCGGCCTCGCGCTGGAGAAAACCGAGAATCATGCCAACGGCCTTTTCAGCCAGTTCAGGGTCGATCCCCGCCTTTACGGCGATCTGATCCACGACTTCGTTCATTCTTGCCTCCTGTTGAAAAACGACGCCAACATCGAATAACTGACGTTAACGTCAACGTAAAACAATCTCATGCTGCATTCAAGCGGCCACGAACAGGTGCGGCAACTTTCATCAAGCGGTTTTTCCTCATCGGCATCAAGCAGTTGTTGCGCCTTGAAACTGTCCTTATAAGATCATCACAACCAAACTATGAAAAGGCCGCTTTCGCGAGGAACGGTCACCGCATGCCAGCTACGCTTTTAATTCGGACATGACTTTTACAAAATCCGGCGCGATTTTAAGGGTCATGCATCAGCCGCAGGAGAAAATGGTCGATGTTGCAGGACGGACAGCTCTATATCGGGACCAGCCGCAATCCGGACGACAGCCTGAACAAGGGCGAATATCTGGAACTGAAATTCGGCAACCGCCACGGCCTGATCACCGGCGCGACGGGAACGGGCAAGACCGTGACGTTGCAGGTTCTTGCCGAAGGTTTCTCCAAGGCCGGCGTGCCGGTCTTCTGCGCCGATATCAAGGGCGACCTTTCCGGCATCGCGGCGGAAGGCGAAGCCAAGGACTGGGTGCAGAAACGCGTCGAACAGATCGGCTTCACCGATTTTTCCTACGGTAAATCCTCCGTCATCTTCTGGGATCTCTACGGCGAAAAAGGCCATCGCGTGCGCGCCACCATCGCCGAAATGGGGCCGCTGCTGCTTGCCCGGCTGATGGATGCCTCGGAAGCGCAGGAAGGCGTGCTCAACATCGCCTTCAAGATCGCCGATCAGGGCGGGCTGCCGCTGCTCGATCTCAAAGACCTGCAATCGCTCCTGAACTATATGGGCGAAAACGCATCGGAGCTTTCCAACCAGTTCGGCCTGATTTCCAAGTCCTCGGTCGGTTCGCTGCAGCGCGGGCTGCTGGTTCTCGAACAGCAGGGCGCGGCCAATTTCTTTGGCGAACCGGCGCTGAAGATCGCCGACATCATGCGCGTGGGCACGGACGGGCGCGGCACCATTTCGGTTCTCGCCGCCGACCGGCTGATGATGAACCCGCGCCTTTACGCCACCTTCCTGCTCTGGATGCTCTCGGAACTCTTCGAAGAACTGCCTGAGGTGGGCGACCCGGAAAAGCCGCGCCTGGTGTTCTTCTTCGATGAGGCGCATCTGCTCTTCAACGATGCGCCACGGGTGTTGGTGGAACGCGTGGAACAGGTCGTGCGCCTTATCCGCTCCAAGGGCGTCGGCGTCTATTTCGTGACGCAGAACCCGCTCGACGTGCCGGAAACCGTTCTTGCCCAGCTCGGCAACCGCGTGCAGCATGCGCTTCGCGCCTATACGCCGCGCGAGCAGAAAGCGGTGCGCACGGCGGCCGACACCTTCCGCCAGAACCCGGCCTTCAACACCGCCGACACCATCACCACGCTCGGCACCGGTGAGGCGCTGATCTCGACCCTGCATGACAAGGGCGCGCCCTCCATCGTCGAGCGCACCCTCGTGCGCCCGCCTTCCGGCCGTGTCGGACCGCTGACGGATGCGGAGCGTAGGTCGCTGATCGATGTTAGCCCCGTCGCCGGCCAATATGACAAGGATATCGACCGGGAATCGGCCTTCGAAATCCTCGCTGCCCGCGCCCAGAAGGCGGCGGACGCGGAAGCCGCCAAGCGCGCGGAGGAGGAAAACGCCTCCAGCCAGTCCGAAAGCGCTTCCGGCCGCTGGCGTCTGCCCGGCTTCGGCGATGAAGAACCCGCACCGGCATCCACTGGCTCGCGCAATGGCGGCGCCCGCCGCACGGGTTACCAGCGCGAAACGGTAATCGAGGCGGCGATGAAAAGTGCCGCCCGTTCGGTCGCCACATCCGTCGGCCGCGCCATCGTGCGCGGGATTTTGGGTAGTTTGAAGCGATAGAAACAAGCACGCCGCCCGCTCCCGATGGGGCGGGCGGCGCTTGATTGGCACAGCGGTTACTTCTGGCGATAGAAGATCATGCCGCCGTGATAGAGAATGTCGTCGACGAATTCGCCGTCGGCCGTAAAACCGGTATCGTCCCAATAGTCGATATGGTTTCCCTTCACCTCATATCGCCCCTGATAGGCGCTTTTGCGGTTGCCCCGCGCCTCGTCATAACGACCATCAGGCAAAAGCTCCTGACGAACATGGCCATCACCGGTGACCCACATGCCGATATAAGGGTGGTTCTGGATTTGAGCCGTTTCGGTCATGTTCACGTCCATGGCGTTACTCGTTTTGCGGGAACCCGTATCGGTGGACGCCGTTGCGAGCAGAAGCGCGACGGATGTCGAAACAATGTTCATTGCCTTTGCCCTCCCGATGCGGCGTTATCGCGGCGCTCCTCGAACAGCTCAGCCAGCGTCCGGGATGCGGCGATGGCTTTGGGAAAACCTGCGGGAACCGTGATCAGATAGATCATTTCCTTCAGCTCCTCGTCGGTTGCGCCCACATTGAGTGCATAACCGGCGTGGACCTTCATCAGATCCCGCTCGCCAAGGGCCGCCATGACCGCAACGGCGGCCAGCTGGCGGGTCCGGTTATCCAGTCCCGGCCGCGACCACACCTCCCCCAGGGCGTAACCTTCGGTCGCTTCAGCGAGGAAAGGAAACTCCTGCCGCAAACGTTCCAGATTGGCCTGGGGCCGACCATTGTTGAGGCTGCGGATGACGTCGTCACCACGCCGCAGCCTGTCATCCAGACGCTGCGGATTGGCGATGGCGGCGGCACTTCCCGCAAGCATTGTAATCGCAAGCACGGTTGGAAAAATCGCTTTCATGTCGGCCTCCTCAGGCAGCGGTGGGTCGGATGACGATTTCATTGACGTCGACATCATCTGGCTGCTCGATGGCGTAGCGCACCGCGCGGCCGATGGCGTCGGGTTTCAAGGCGATGGCCCGATAGGTCTGCATCAGCTCCGCAGCGGCCGGATCGGTGATGGTGTGGGCAAGTTCGCTTTCCACCACGCCGGGGTGAATGCAGGTGACGCGCAGGTCGCGGTTTTCCTGCCGCAGCCCGTCCGAAATCGCCCGCACCGCAAATTTCGTCGCGCAATAAACGGCCGCCGTGGGTGAAACGGCGAGCGCACCGATGGAAGCGATGTTGATGATATGGCCGGATGCGCGGGCGGTCATCTCGGGCAGAACGGCGGCGACGCCATAAAGCACGCCCTTGATGTTGACGTCGATCATCCGGTCCCATTCATCGACCTTGAGCGACGACATCAGCGATAGCGGCATGATACCGGCATTGTTGACGATGACGTCGACCTGCCCGAAAGCCTTGCGTCCGGCCTCCGCAAAAGCCTCGACGCTCTGTCTGTCCGTAACATCAAGCGGATGGGCGACGACCTCGGCACCCTTCCCGCGCAATTCTTCGGCCAGCACCTGCAAGCGGTCCATGCGGCGCGCGCCCAGCACCAGCCTCGCCCCGGCGGCCGCCAGTTCCCTTGCGATACCCTCACCGATCCCGCTCGATGCACCTGTGATGAGAACGACTTTGTTCAATGTCATGGCTTTCTCCTTGGTGTTACGGCCCGCTTTTTCTGAAAGCGACCGTTGCGGACAAGATAAAGCTTGGGCATTGTCGTGATAACCGCCTCAATCATAACCTCAATGGATAGAATTTCTAACCAATGAACATCGATCTCAACGCGCTTTCCACATTCTGCATGGTTGCCGACGAGCGCAACTTCCGGGCTGTCGCGGACAGGCTCGGCATAACCCGGTCCGCCGTGAGCCAGACCATCCGCAAGCTTGAAGAGACAATGGGAATAGCGCTGGTACAGCGCACGACGCGCAGCGTCAGCCTGACGGAAGCGGGGCAGCAGCTTTATGCGGATGTGTCGCCATCCATCGGCAATCTCGTCCAGGCAGCCAATGCTGCATCTTCCCTGAGCGGCGCCGTGCGCGGGCAGTTGCGCCTTGCCGTTTCCTCGATTGCCGAGCGTTTTTTATCCGGGCCATTGCTTGCAAGCTTTGCGGACATGCACCCCGAGGTGCAGCTTGATATCGTCGTGACGGACGAGGAATTCGATATCGTCGCCGAACATTACGATGCCGGCGTGCGTCTTGGAGAACTGATCGCGCAGGACATGATTGCCGTTCCGGTTTCCGCTCCGCAGCGGCAGCTCGCCGTCTGCTCCCCTGGCTATCGGGACCGCTTCGGTCTGCCAGTGCAGCCCCGCGAATTGATCCATCACAGGTGTATCGGCTGGCGACCCCGTCCGGGTGTGGCGCCATACAGGTGGGAATTTTCCGAAAACGGCCGCGAATTTGCGGTGGCGGTGGAGCCTGATTTCACCACCAACGACATGCAGCTGATGATCAAGCTGGCCTGCGCCGGCGCGGGCATCACCTTCGGCATGGAAGAAACGTTCCGCCCCTATCTGGAGAGCGGGCAACTCGTTTCCATGCTGGAGGACCATTCCCCGACCTTTGCGGGATTTTATCTCTATTACCCCAGCCGTCGTAACCTTGCGCCGAAGCTGCGCGCCTTTATCGATCACGTCCGCCTGTCGAGAGAGCGGTGATCTGCCGGAGAAAGCCCCGGCAGATCATCAGAAAACAGGACTATTTCTTCTGCGAAACCAGCGAGAAATAGGCGCCCTGCGGGTCGACGCAATTGACGATCCAGCTTCCGCCGGGAACCTCCATCGGGCCGTTGACGACCTTGCCGCCGCCGGTGCTGACGCGGGTGATGGCTTCATCGATGCCATCCACATTGAAGTAATAACCCCAATGGCAGACGGGGACCTGCGGCATGCGTTTCATTATGCCGCCGACGGCTTTGCCCTTATAGGCGAAGATGCGGTACGGGCCCATGTCGCCCATGTCGAAATCATGGTCCTTGGTCCAGCCGAATACATCGCCGTAAAAGGCCATGGCCTCATCAACATTATCGGTGAAGAGTTCATGCCAGCCGACATGGCCCTGCTTTTCCTGCATATCCTCGGGAAAACCGCCGGTTTCCATCGGCAGCGGCGTCATGATACAGAGCACCGCACCAAAGGGATCGGCGACCACGGCAAAGCGGCCGATTTCGGGAATATCCTGCGGGGGGCGTCTGATCGCGCCGCCCTTTTCGGCGAATTGTTTCGCCGTGGCGTCCACATCGTCGACATCGACATAGGCGGTCCAGTTCGGGGGAATGCCCTGGCCCTTGTGCTCGTCGGTCAGTTCCATGACGCCGCCCATGCCTTTGCCATCGGCCTCCAGCACCAGATAGGGCATTTCCGGCGAGCCGAAATCCTTGGTCTGCCAGCCGACGACATGACCATAAAAGCGGGCTGCCGCTTCCATGTCGGGCGTCATCAGCTCGACCCAGATGAATTTTCCATGTGTATCGGACATTGTCGTCTCCTATGGAGGTTTTGGCGGGTGTGTGTCGGCCATTGCCCGCCGCAGGACGCGGCGGCGCTGGTGCTCAGGTGAAATTCCGGCAGGGCTTCAGGCCTTGCGTCGGAATTCCGATGTCATGAAGGTCTTGAATGTGCCGTCCGGCTGCTTGACGCTGCCGGAAAAGCTGCGGTGATTATCATCATGCAGCACCAGCACGTCGTGATAGGTAGCGGTGCTGCCGGAGCCGTCGAAGGCGGGGCCTTCCGCTTCCAGCGTCAGGGTCTTGCCGTCCTCTTCCAGCCAGCCCTTGTAGACCCAGAGATTGGTCATCATCGACCCCACCCAGGTGCCGACGAAATTGCCCTTGGCCGGATCGAAACCGACCGTGATCACGGCTGTCATATCCGTGCCGTCAGGCATCTTGCCGGTGCCGTTGCCGATGATCCACAAACCGCCGACGGAGCGGACGGTCTCGGTGAATTGCTGCGACGGGTCGTCGGCATTGTAGTCCTCATGACCGGAACTGGAGGTCATGACCCAGTCTCCGACGATCCTCTTCAGGAATTCATGTTCCTTCTGCGGCTTGGCGATTTCCATTTCCATTTTCGTTTCCTCCTCGTCCGTCAGTTTTCAGTGGCAGCAGGCTGCCGCCTTCGGTGCGTCCTCATACTGGTCGTGGCGGCGCACCCAATCCATTACCTCCTCTTCGTTACGGCCTTTTGGCACCAGATCGAGCAGCATCAGCGTGCCGAGCGTCTGCTCCGCGCCGCGGGCGTAAGTGGAGTAGGTGTGGTAGATCTTGCCGTCATCGCCCTTGGCGAAAACGCTGATGCCATGCAGGTCCTTCAGGTCGCCATAGGGCGCCATGTCACGGTAATTATAGGTGATTTCGCCTTTGGTCATATCCTCGTCGCGGAACGAGGCCTGATAATCATAGTTGAAATCGCTGCCTTCGGCGGAAACCCACGGGAATTTCCAGCCCATGCGGTTTCTGTAGCTTTCGATCTTTTCAAGCGGCGCGCGCGACACCGCGACGAAACCCGCATCGCCATGTTTGAGGTGGATCAGCGCGCCATCGACGTGATCGGCAAAGAAAGAGCAGCCGACACAGCCCTCCTCCCAGTCCGGCGCCAGCATGAAGTGGTAGACGATCAGCTGGCTGCAGGTGCCGAACAGTTCCTGTAGCGATTTGGGGCCGGAAGGCGCGTCGAAGATATAGTCCTTCGTCACCTCTTCCCAGGGCAGCGAGCGCCGGGCCTCGTTCAGCCTGTCACGGGCTCGGGTCAGTTCCTTTTCCTTCACCAGCAGATCGCGGCGGGCCGCAAGCCACTCCTCCTTCGAAACGACGGGATGAGACATGATCTTTCCTCCTTGGATCCGTCTTTCACCACGGCACCGCTCCGCTTTTACGGAGGGCACCGCCTATTTCTGTGCTGAAAGGCAATTAACAGTCTGCGGAGCATCAAGTTCCGCTTGACTAATTAGGTTGATATCAACATATTTATCCCATGTCAAACGCCAGCGTGATTCCTTTTTCGACAACTCTTTTCGTGCGGGACGCCTGTCTCTGCCTGCATGCGCAGCGTGCGGCGCGGGCTTTGGCGCGGCTTTTCGACAATGCGCTGAAGCCGGTCGGCATCACCAATGGGCAATTTTCGCTGCTGATGTCGCTCAACCGGCCGGAGCCGCCGCCGATGGGGCCGGTCGCCAATCTTCTGGCCATGGACCGCACGACGCTGACGGCGGCGCTGAAGCCTTTGGAACGGCGCGGGCTGGTCAGCATCGAGCAGGATCCGAAGGACAAGCGCGGCAAGCGGCTGCGGCTGACGGCCGCAGGCATGGCCGTGCTCACCGCCGCCTTCCCCATCTGGCAACAGACCCATGCCGAAATCGAGGCCCGCATCGGCAGCGGCGACCCCGACCGCCTGCGCCGCGATCTTATCGATCTCGGCTGACGGGAAGCCGGCATAGCGCCACTTTTGTCGACAAGAATGTCATCTGGCCGTCGTGCCGGGGAGCGAAACTACGGAAAACGCGATCAAGGAGGAAAGATCATGCGTGTTATCGTTTTTGTAAAAGCCACCAAGAGCAGCGAAGATGGCGTCATGCCCACGACTGAGCTGATGGAGGCAATGGGGAAATTCAACGAGGAACTGGTCAACGCCGGCATCATGCAATCCGGCGACGGCCTGCACCCGTCGTCCAAGGGCAAGAGGGTCATTTTTGACGGCGACAGCCGCACTGTCGTCAATGGCCCCTTCCCGCATACCAACGAGCTGGTCGCCGGTTTCTGGATCTGGACGGTGAAGGATATGGACGAGGCCGTGGAATGGGTGAAACGCTGCCCGAACCCGATGCTGGAGCGCAGCGAGATCGAAATCCGCCCGATGTTCGAAATGGAGGATTTCGGCGATGTAGTGACGCCTGAAATCGCTGCCCATGTCGAAGAGCTGCGCGCGCGTGTCGCGAAGCAGTAAAAGCCGCTCAAGGTCGAGAGCCGGATTGAAACAGGAGAGTGCGGGCCTGCCGCATTCTCCCGCACGGCGTCCTACTCCAAAAACCATTGCCTCGAACAACCACCGCTGTTAATGGTGGAGCGGTTCAACCCGTTTCAAGAAAGGAGGCTTCGCATGGATATTTCCTGCTTCTGGCGCAATCGTCAGCTCTGCCACCTTTTTGCCCTGCAGACGCGTTTGCAGGGCTGACCGGAACACCAAAACTCTGGTTTGCCCAAAAGGCCGCGCAGAATGCAGCTTGTCTGCCGTTGCGCATGTTTTCACGACGGATCATCCCGAACCGAAACCCCGTACTGCATTGCCGCAGACCACGGTTCGTCGCGGGTCCGTTTCGCCAGAGACAAATTATGACCATCATCACGCTTCGAAACCTCGGAATCATTCTGGGCAAGCCGCTTTTTTCCAATCTCAGCCTCACCGTGAATGCAGGGGATCGCATCGGCATCGTCGCCGCCAATGGCTGCGGCAAATCCACCCTGCTCAATTGCCTTGCCGGTGAGCTGGACGCCACCAGCGGCGATATCACCCGGCTGCGCGGGCTGACGCAGTCCATCGTCCACCAGCACCTGCCCTCCCGGCTTATGGAACAGACGATGCGGGATGCCGTGCTTTCCGCCCTGCCGGCGGATACGATCGACAGTGAAAGCTGGCGCGCCGACATTATTTTCGACGCGATGCTGGTGCCGGAGCCGTTCCGCGAGCGCCGCCTGAAAGAGCTGAGCGGCGGCTGGCAGAGGCTGGCCATGCTGGCGCGGGCATGGATCACCGAGCCTGACGTCCTCCTGCTCGATGAACCGACCAACCATCTCGACCTTGAAAAAATCAACGTGCTGGAAAACTGGCTCGCTGAATTGCCGCGCGATACCGCAGTTATCATCGTCAGCCATGATCGCGCCTTTCTCGACAATGTCACGAAGACCACGCTGTTCCTGCGGCCGGAAAATTCGGCGCTGTTCCGGTTGCCCTACGGCCATGCGCGGCTAGCACTGGAAGAGGAGGATGCCGCCGATGAGCGGCGTTTCCAGCGCGACATGAAAACCGCGCAGCAATTGCGCCGGCAGGCCGCCAAGCTCAACAACATCGGCATCAATTCCGGCAGCGATCTTCTGACCGTCAAGACCAAGCAATTGCGCCAGCGCGCCGAAAAGCTGGAGGAGAAGGCGCGGCCCGCCTATGCCGAGCGTTCCGCCGGCAAGATCCAGCTCGCCAATCGCGGCACCCATGCCAAGGTTCTGGTGACGCTGGAAGATGTCCCCGTTTCGACGCCGGACGGAACAGTGCTGTTTCGCACCGGCCGGCAATTTGTCCGCCAGGGCGACCGCATTGTCATTCTCGGCCGCAACGGCGTCGGCAAGACGCGGCTGATGTCGCTTCTGCAGGCGGCGGTATCGGGTGTGGGGCAGATACAGGAGGGCATCAAGGCCACGCCCTCGCTGGTGGCCGGATATGTCGATCAGTCGCTTGCCGAAATCGACGACGACAGCACGCCGGCGGCGTTCATGACCCGTCGCTTTGACATTGGCGACCAGCGCATCCACGGCCTGCTCGCCGGCGCCGGCATCGACATGGAAATGCAGAAACGCCGCATCGCAACGCTTTCCGGTGGGCAGAAGGCGCGGCTTGCCATGCTGGCGCTGCGGCTGGCGGAGCCGAATTTCTACCTGCTGGACGAACCCACCAACCATCTTGATATAGACGGGCAGGAAACACTGGAGGCGGAAATCATCAGCCGTGAGGCCAGCTGCGTGTTCGTCTCGCACGATAGAAGTTTCGTGCGGGCGGTCGGAACCCGTTTCTGGCTGATCAACAAGCGCAGGCTGGTGGAAGTCGACGATCCCGAAGCGTTTTTCGCCTCGGCTTGATTGTCCTCAAAGGGCCGAGGTAAAACAAGCAAAACGCCCGTCAGCCCAACAGGCTGGCGAGGCGTGGATCACCGGCGAAATCCGAGACCGCAAACCCCGTCCTGCGCATCGGAAATTCGCACAGCGCCTGCACCCCGGTTTTCGACAGGCGGATGCGCCAGCTCATCCGCTCCACCGGCATTTTTTCGGCAAAGGCCTTTGGCGACAGGACCGCAATATTGAGGCCGCCAGCGGGATCGCGCACCGAGCGGTAAAGGATCGTCTCGATCTTCGCCAGACGCGCCTGCTCGGCCAGCGCCTGGCATGGCTCGTAATTTTGCAGATCGGTCCACAGCGCCTCGTCCCGGCTCAGTTCCGGTTTCGTCAAATCCAGCGCCGCATCGGTAGCGATACGGGCGGCAAAGGCGGAGTAATCAGCGGGATTGGCGGGCAGCGGCGTGCCGGGGGATTCCGCATAAAACAGCAGCCGGTAGAAGGCCATTTCGGCAAGCGCCGTTTCCACCTTCGCGGCGGCGTAATAAACGCCCTCGGTAAAGCCCGCCCGGCGGAACCGCGAGCCGTGCGGATAGGCGGCGCCATAACGGAAGGGCGTGGCAAGAAGATAGTCGAAGCCGGCGCATTCCGGCGGAAACGGCCGTTTACTCGCCTCCAGAATATCTTCCAGCAGCGATTGCTCCTCCACCGTATCCACCAGTTTCATGGTGGATACCTGATGCTGCGCTTCCACCAGCCGCCAGTATTTTCCCGATGCGGTGCGTTTTTCAGACAGGAGCGCGTCGGGCGTCCAGATAGGAGAGGACATCGATCAATCCGGTAATGGTGGTGAGCCTCTCGGCAGGCACGGCATCAAGCGCCGTATTGTGATTGCGCAGCCAGTTTTTGGCCACCGCCTCATCGCCGCCGGTAATCGCATCCAGCGAGCGAAAGACCCGGATCAGCAGCACCGCAAGTTCAAAGGACTTGGCACCCGGCTCCAGCAGGAAATCAAGCCGCTTCATGCGCGACACCGTAGGCGCGGAAACACCGAGAATATCCGCCGTGCGGGCGGCATTCAGACCCAGCCGCTCGGCAGCGGTCATAACGGCCTTGGTGACGACCCTGCCCTGCGCTGCAGGATCCATGGCGGTCTTGGCGTGAATATTCATGGCGCACATCCTTTCCTTGGAAAGAATATAGCATATTTCTTTCCACAAACAAGAAGGCCGGGATAAACCCGGCCCCATTGCTTACTTGGAATTGCTCACGCGGATTGGATCAGGCCACCGAGACCGGCACTTCCGTGGAGGTGCGCATGGCGTGGCTGTAAGGGCAGACGATGTGAGCGGCAGCAACCAGCTTTTCAGCGACTTCGCGCTCGACGCCCGGAATATTTGCCTTCAGCGACACTTCGATGCCGAAACCGCCGCCATCTTCGCGCGGGCCGATACCGACGGTTGCCGTCACAGTCGTGTCTTCAGGAATCTTTACCTTTTCCTTGCCGGCGACAAATTTCAGCGCGCCCAGGAAGCAGGCGGAATAACCGGCTGCGAAAAGCTGTTCCGGATTGGTGCCACGGGCGCCATCGCCGCCCAGTTCCTTCGGAACGGTCAGCGTAACGTCGAGAACGCCGTCTTCCGACTTGGCGTTGCCGGCGCGGCCACCGGTGGCAGATGCTTTGGTCGTGTAGAGAATGGGCATGACATTTACTCCTTCGGGTTGGTGTTGAGTTCTTATAGCGAACAATTGAATTGTGCGCAATATAATTTTGCACATTGAATACGAAATCGTTTTTTGCGATAATTTTCACGAAATTTCGCCGCGCATCCATGCGGCAGGAACCGAAAGCGGGGGCTGATTGTTCCCTCCCCGGTTGATTTTGGAGCACGAAAATGGACGCAGAGGGCGACGAGAAGAAGATGGAAAGCCTGTTGAGGCTGGACCAGCAGATATGTTTTGCCCTTTATGGCGCGGCACACGCCTTCACACGCGCCTATAAGCCGCTGCTCGATCCTATCGGGCTGACCTATCCGCAATATCTGGTCATGATGGCGCTGTGGGAAAAGGAGACGTCCACCGTCAAGGCGCTTGGCGAAATGCTGGGCCTTGATTCCGGCACGCTGTCGCCATTGCTGAAAAGGCTGGAACATGCCGGGCTGATCACCCGCAAGCGCGGCACCGTGGATGAGCGGCAGGTGCTGGTGGCCCTGACGCACAAGGGCGCGAACCTCAAAAAAGAGGGCGTGAAGATCATGGCGGCGATCGGCAGCGCCACCGGCTGCGGGCTGGAGGAACTGGTGCAGATTCGCGACCGGGTGAATGCGCTGAAGGACAGCCTCACCCGGCCCTAACCCAAAAAAGAAAAAGGCGGCACAGGGCCGCCTTTTTATTCGAAGCGTTTTCGGCTTATTGCCACACCACCACACGCGCCTTCTGCGGTACGCGGTCGTAGAGGTCAATGACGTCCTGGTTCATCAGGCGCACGCAACCGGAGGAGACGGCCTTGCCGATGGAGTTCCATTCCGGCGAGCCGTGCAGACGGTAAAGCGTGTCCTTGCCGTTCTGGAAGATGTAGAGCGCGCGGGCACCGAGCGGGTTCTTCAGGCCCGGTGGCATGCCGCCATTCTTGGAAGAATATTTGACCAGTTCCGGCTGGCGGGCGACCATCTCATCCGGCGGGGTCCATTTCGGCCATTTCTGACGCCACTGGATGACGCCCTCGCCCGACCAGGCGAAACCATCGCGGCCGATGCCAACGCCGTAACGCATGGCGCTGCCGCCCTGCTCCACGACATAAAGGAAGCGCGAGCGTGTATCGACGACAACGGTACCGGGGCGCTCGCCGGTCGGATCGACAACCCGCTGGCGGTAATAACGCCGGTCGATTTTCTGATAGGGTACGGCGGGAATGACGTAACCGCCATCTTCAACCGAGCCGTACATGACGGCCAGTTCCGCATCGCTGACGCCCGGCGAAAACATCTGCCGGAAATCGCTGCCGATGGCGCTCGCCTGCTGGCGGATGGCGTCTCCCGTGCCCGATGAGGCGCAGCCTGCGAGAAGCGAAGCGGAGGAAAGGCCGAGAAGGGAAAGGAAGGTGCGTCTGGAAAGATCTGTGTCGGTGCTTGTCATAAGGCCGGTTTGTCCCACATTTCGAACGGCTATATCGCCGTTGTACGTCATTTGTTCCGTGTCATGCGTATTGCGAAAATAGTTAACCGACCGCTAAAAGCCAGTCACAAGGTGCTGGCGGAATGGGTCCCATATCTCTTTCTTTTAGAACGTGTTCAGATAACCACAATCTGCGCCCCTTGGGGCACGCGCTCGTAAAGATCGATCACATCCTGATTGAGCATGCGCACGCAGCCGGAGGACGTTGCCTTGCCGACGGACTGCCAGTCCGGCGTGCCATGCACGCGGTAAAGCGTGTCCTTGCCGTCCTTGAAAATATAAAGCGCGCGCGCACCGAGCGGGTTGTTGAGACCAGGCGTCATGCCGCCATTGGCGGCGGAGATGGAGGCGAGTTCCGGCTGGCGCTTGACCATTTCATCGGGCGGCGTCCAGCGCGGCCATTTCGCCTTCCACTGGATCTTGCCGCGGCCCGACCAGGCATAACCGTCACGCCCGAGGCCAACACCGTAACGGATCGCCTTGCCGCCGGACTGCACGAGGTAAAGGAAATGCTGCCTGGTATCGACGACGATGGTGCCCGGCGCTTCCGCCGTCTGGTAACTGACTTCCTGCCGGAGATAACGCGAATCGATGCGACCATAGGGAATGGCGGGCAGCGAGCGGTCCTCGTCGCGGATAGGGCCATACATGACCCGATGCAGCGGATTGGAGACAGGCAGGCCATAGGCCATCGTCTGGCCCTGCGGCTGCTGCGCGTTAAAACCCTGCACCTGCGGCGCATTGAGCCCCTGCCCGCGCACCGGCGGGCCGTATTCCTGATGGAAGCGGGTTCTGAACAGATCCGGCGGGCGCGTCGAAAGCTGGCCCGGCTGCGGCGGCAGTTCCGGCTGGCGATTGGAGCTGACGGAATTGAAGTTGAACACCGGCGCCGTTTCCCTGACGAAGACGTCAGGGTCCATCCGGGTCGTATCCGTCACGAAAAGGCAGCCGCTCATTAGAGGCAGCAGCGCAAGCCCGACCAGAGAGGCCGCCCGGCGACCATTTTTCAAAAGGAGTGCTATCATCTGAACCGCTTCATGGAATCCAATCTACCGTCATGATGAACCGTGCGGCTGGCGCGAAGCTGGCGTCGGCTTTTCAAAAAAAATCGAAAAACTGCATTTTTCCTCTTGAAGCTCTAGTTGCTAGAGGTGCCAGATTGACTGTCGACTGGAATTCAGGAGCGAAACCATGAATATTTCGACACGCGGCAGTTTGAACGGGGAATCGGAGGAACTGACCTTCACGGTCGGCGGGATGGATTGCGGCAGCTGCGCGGCGAAGATTGAAACCGCACTTTCCCGCCTGCCCGGCGTTGGCCACGTCAAGGTGTCGGTTGCCCGCGAAAGGCTGAACCTTTCGCTGGCCGAGAACAAAACCCCGGTCGAAAAAATCGAGGACACGCTGCGCAAGCTTGGCTTCAAACCCGCTTTGCTGCCGCGCGAAAAGGCTCCCCAGGCAAAGGTCGAGGCCGATCATCACGACCATTCCTCCTGCGGCGGTCACCACCATGACGAGGCCGAAACGGCCGCTGAAAAGAACAATGCGCTGACTTTTTCGGTCGGCGGCATGGATTGCGGCAGCTGCGCCGCGAAGATTGAAACCGCGCTTTCCCGCCTGCCCGGCGTTGGCGACGTCAAGGTCTCGGTTGCCCGCGAACGGCTGAACCTTTCGCTGGCCGAGAACAAAACCCCGGTCGAAAAAATCGAGGACACGCTGCGCAAGCTCGGATTTAAACCGGCCCTGCTGCCGCAGGAAAAGTCCGCGCGTGAAAAAGTGGCGGATCACGACCATGACCACGGGTCGTGCGGCGGGCATCACCACGACCACGACCACGACCATTCAGATCATGACCATTCCGGACACGATCATTCCGGCCACGACCATGCGGGCCATTCGCATGGTTCCGCCCCGGCGGCTTCAGCGCAGGGCGCGGAAGTGGGCCATGCCCATGGCGCGGATGAAAAAGGTGTCTGGTGGCGCACAGCAAAGGCGCGCAACACCTTCACCGGCACCATTCTGGTCGCCATTGCCTATGCTGCGGAACTGACCTTCCCCGCATGGGGCGGTTATGCCTTCATCATCGCCACGCTGGTCACGCTTTTCCCGATCGCGAAGAACGCCTTCAATGCCGCCCGTTTCGGCGCGGTCTTCACCATCGAGATGCTGATGACCATTGCCGCCATTGGCGCGATCATCATCGGCGAGGCGGAAGAGGCGGCCATTGTCGTGCTGCTCTTCTCCGTCGGCGAATTGCTGGAAGGCTTTGCCGCCGCACGTGCGCGCTCTGGCATCAAGGCGCTCGGTTCGCTCTTGCCGAAGACGGCGCTGGTGGAAGAAAACGGTGCGCTTCGGCAGGTTGCCGCCGATCAGGTGCGCATCGGCCAGGTGGTCGTGGCGCGTCCCGGCGACCGTATCGCCGCCGATGGCGTTGTCATGGAAGGCCAGTCCAGCGTCGACGAATCGCCGATGACCGGAGAGAGCATTCCCGTCGCCAAGGAAAAGGGCGCACGCGTTTTTGCCGGTTCCATCAACCATGACGGCTCGCTGCGCATCCGCGTCGACCGCGCGCCGGAAGACAATACCATTGCCCGCATCATCACGCTTGTCGAAGAAGCGCAGGATGCGCGTGCCCCGACCGAGCGCTTCATCCAGAGCTTCTCGCGTTATTATATGCCGCTGATCGTGGCGATCTCCGTGCTCACCATCATCGTGCCGCCGCTCGCCGGCCTCGGTGACTGGGATACGTGGATTTATCGCGGTCTCGCCCTGCTGCTGATCGGTTGCCCCTGCGCGCTGGTCATTTCGGTTCCCGCGGCCATAGCCTCCAGCCTTTCGGCTGCGGCACGCCACGGCATGCTGGTGAAGGGCGGCGCGGTCATCGAAATGCTGGCGCGCACCGAAACCGTCGCTTTCGACAAGACCGGCACGCTGACGCTTGGCGAACCCGTCGTGACTGACGTTGTGGCGCTTGACGGCAACGAGGCCGGCCTGATCGCGGCGGCCGCGACCATCGAGCATGAATCGAGCCATCCGCTCGCCCGCGCCATCGTCAATCATGCCGAAAAGCTCGGCGTAAAGCCCCTGCCAGGCTCCAACATCAAGGCGATTTCCGGTCGCGGCATGCAGGGCAATGTCGGCGGAAAAGACCTGTTCATCGGCGCGCCGCGCTTTGCAACCGAAGTCGGCACCGTCTCCAAGGAACTGGCCGACCGCATCTCCACACTGGAGAGCGAAGGCAAGACGGTGGCCGTCGTGATAGTCGGCGGGGCGGCAAGCGGCCTCTTCGCCATGCGTGACGAGCCGCGCAAGGATGCGGCCGAAGGTGTGAAAGCGCTGAAGGAGATGGGCATTTCCTCGCTGATGCTGTCGGGTGACAATGCCCGCACGGCAAAGGCCATCGGCAACAAGCTGGGCCTTGAGGCGCGCGGCGAACTCCTGCCGCAGAACAAGGTCGAGGAAATTCGCAAGCTTGCCGAAAAGAAGACCGTGGTGATGGTGGGTGACGGCATCAATGATGCGCCGGCCCTTGCGGCGGCCAGCGTCGGTGTCGCCATCGGCTCGGGCACGGATGTGGCGATGGAAGCGGCGGATGCGGCGCTGATGCGCAACAATGTCGGCGATGCCGCCCGCCTCATCGGCCTGTCGCGCGCCACCATGAGCAATATCCGCCAGAACGTGACGATCGCGCTCGGCCTGAAGGCAGTGTTTCTGGTGACGACCGTCACCGGCCTTTCCGGCCTGTGGCTCGCCGTTTTCGCCGATACGGGCGCTACGGTTCTGGTCACCGCAAACGCCATGCGGCTGCTTGGATATTTCAACCGCAACAAAGCCTGATTGCAGCCCCTCCCAAACCGGCCGAGCCTCGTTAATCCGGGCTCGGCCGGTCTCATTTTCAGCGTATTGACAAACTAATTGCGTCCAATAAATACCGCGTGCCGCCGTTTTCCACGCGCGTGACAAACGATTCCACGCGCAGGAGCGCTGAACTTGGCTAAAACTGGCTATAACCGCATTGCGTACCGCGCGATCAAGATCGGCGGCAACATCGTCAAGGTTATTTTCTCCATCGATCTCTTCATCCGCCCCGGCAGAAGAAAGACGCTTCCGGAGTATCAGCCTGCCAGACGCAGCCCGAAATCGGAAAAAGCCATTCCGCGCATCATCTGGCAGACGAATTATTCCAACCGGGTAACGACGCCGATCTATGCGAATTTCCTGTTCAACCGCTGGCTGACGCCGGAATTCGAATATCGCTACCATGATGACGAGGCGTGCCAGGCCTATATCGACCGGCATTTTCCCGGACGTTATGCCGATGCCTTCCGTCGATTGCAGGTCGGCGCCGCCAAGGCGGATTTCTGGCGTATTCTGGTTCTTCTGCAGGAAGGCGGCATCTATCTGGATATCGATTCCAACTTTGCGGCCCGCCCGGAAGATGTGATCGGCGCGGATGAAGACGCCGTTTTCATCGCCATGAAAAATGGCGAAATCACAAATTACTTCATGGCATCGAAACCCGGTCACCCGGCGCTGAGGCTGATGGCCGATCGTATTGCCCAGAATATCGAAGAGGGAACGCTCGTCAGCGTCTATGACATGACGGGTCCGACGGTGGTGCACGCCGTCGTCAAGGAACTCGGGCTGCCGGTTCGCAATTACCGCGAAATGTGCACGCAGGGGCAATTCACCAACAAACGCGCGCAATATGCCGACAAAAAAGACGGCGCATGGTGGGCCGAGCAGGCCAAGACGTCCATCGTCAAAAACTAGGACGCCATGCGCCGGCAAGCAGCCGCGCAATATCGCGTTTAGACGAAACCATTGAAAAAGCGGATGCTTTCTTCCACCGCGCCCGGAACCACGCCATTATGGCTGCCGGGCAGCAGTTTTTTATCGACCTTGAAGCCGGATGTCAGGGCGCGGTCCACAAAAAGCTGGTGATCGGCATCGAAGGGCCGTTCCTCCGTGCCGCGTAAAAGCAGCGCCGGGCATTTGAGGCTGGGGCCGAAACAGACGGAAGAGCGCATGATGAATTCGCGCTCGTCGGTTTCGTCGAAACAGATCTCGTCGCTATAGCGGTTGAAATAACGCCATGAATTGACACCGGCGGATATGGGCGCGGCGGCGCGGAATTTGCGGCTCATGGCGGCAAGAAGCGTCAGCGTGCCGCCATTGGAATGGCCGGCGATGAAAAACCGCTTTCTGTCGATGCCGGGAAGATTTTCCAGATAGGCCGCCGCCGCCAGCGCATCCGCCGTTTCGTCGTAGAAGCCGGAATAATTGCCATTCTGGCCGTTTTCGCCGCGAAAGGACGGAAGCAGCACAACGAAGCCCGCTTCCCAATAGGGCTTCATCAGCGCCCAGTGGCCATCACCGGTGGCGTTGCCGCCGTGGAGGAAAAGCACAGCGGGTTTCAGCGTTTTTGACGGCTGATAATGGGAGAGCCAGGCGACCAGTTCGATGGAACCATCCGGCCCGCCGGGATAGGTGACACGCTCCGCCCCGGGCGGCGTGCCAAGCACCGAGGATTTTTCCGGCGCGGCCATCTTGCGCAGCAGATGCGTGTGGAAACGTCGGCGGGCCTCCGCATAATCCTGCCTTTCCAGCGGCAGAACTTCGGGTGTGGGAATGCCCGCTTTCACGGCGGGCGGCAGGATAACCGCCGCTGACAGCCCCGTGGCGCCGGCCAGCACTCTGCGCCGCGTCATGCCCGGCGAGATCGGGCCGCTCTCTTCCTGTCCGAAGGGTGAGGAAAGAAAGCGTTTGTCTGCCATATGTTCACCTGACGAGGATGGTTGTAACAGCAGTTCAACACTGCGGCGGGAGGCTGTCCAATCACGGATTCGCGAATGACAACAATGTATTCGCAGCCATCATGGCAATTTCTGGACAAAACACTTTCCTTGCTCCTGCACTAGTCACGGGAATGAGGGAAGCGGCGCAGCCCCCTACCCCTCCACACCATCGATCATCGCCACCAGCGTCGAAAGCCTGTCTGCTTCCGCGGGCAGCTTGTCGGCTCGCAGCCGGGCAATGCGGGGGAAGCGCATGGCGACGCCGGATTTGTGGCGGGTGGAGCGGTTGATGCCTTCGAAGGCCACTTCAAGCACGAAACCGAAATCCGGCGTGGCGCGCACCGCCCGCACCGGGCCGAAGCGCTCGACGGTGTTGTCACGGACGAACTTGTCCAGCACCTCCAGCTCCGCATCGGTGAAGCCGAAATAGGCCTTTCCGACGGGCACGAGCTGTTCGCCATCCTCGCCTTCCGCCCAGACACCGAAGGTGAAATCGGAATAATAGCTCGACCTTTTGCCGTGGCCGCGCTGGGCATACATCATGACAGCGTCGATATTATAGGGATCGCGTTTCCACTTGAACCACGGCCCCTTGGCGCGGCCAGCCTGATAGGTGCTGTCGCGGCGCTTGATCATCACACCCTCGATGACAGGATCGGGCGGCGCGGCACGCAGTGTGTCGAGCTCCGTCCAGCTGGAAAAGCCGATCAGCGGCGAAAGGTCGAAACGGTCATGCGGGGCATGCTCGACGATATCGGACAGCCTGCCGCGGCGCTCCAGATAGGTCTGCGCGCGGATATCACTCTCGCCATCAAACAGCAGATCATAGGCGCGGATGAAGGCGGGATAGTCGTCCAGCATCTTTGCCGTCACCGTCTTGCGGTTCAGCCGCTGCTGCAGGTCGGAAAAGGTGCGGGTGAGATTGTTGGACCGCGCCGTGCCGCCGATCAGCAACTCGCCATCCATCACGCCTTCGAAATCGATCGCCTCCAGAACATCGGGAAAGGCCCCGGAAATATCGTCGCCGGAACGGGAATAGAGTTTTCGTGTCCCACCGGCGCGGGACAGCTGCACGCGAATGCCGTCCCATTTCCATTCCGCGGCATAGTCGGCAGGGTCCAGCGCATCGAGGTCGCCATCGGCCACCGGCGTCGCCAGCATCACCGAGTGGAAGATGGCTGGTGTCGCCAGCACCGGCCGGTCCGACTTGCCCTCAAGCCACGCAAAAAGCGACGTATAGGGCGGCGTCAGACCGTGCCAGAGGGTCTCGATCTCGGTGATGTCTTTCCCCGCAAAATCCGCCAGCGCCTGACGCGCCAGCCGCGCCGAAACGCCGATGCGCAGGCTGCCGGTTGCAAGTTTGAGGAAAGCGAAACGCGAGGACGTATCGAGCCGGTCGAGCAGATCGCGCACCGCGCCGCGCACCTCCGTGCGGCCGAGTGAATTCATCAGTGTGACGACTTCGCCGAGACGCGGGTCCTGAGCCTCGGCGTCATCAGCGCCGCCGATATTGCCCCAGACCAGCGATATGGTCTCGGCCAGATCGCCCACATAATCATAGGAATAGCGGAACAGCACTTCATCCATCCGCTCCAGCACCAGCTCGCGCAGCAGGGCCGGCTTGACGCTTTTGAGGTCCAGCGTGCCGGCAATCGCCGCCAGCCCGTAACCCCGGTCGGGATCGGGCGTATCGCGGAAATAATCGGTCAGCAGCTTCAGCTTGCCGTTGCGCGAGGGGGTGAGAACGAGGCGATCGAGAAGCGTGGCGAAGGCTTTCATCTCAATCCCCCTCATCCTCGTAACCGACAAGATGCAGCGGCTTGGCGGCAATGCCCTGCAATTCGCACCAGCGCACCAGCGCCTCCTCACGGCCATGGGTGACCCAGATGGCCTGCGGAGAAATTTCCTTGATCGTCTCCAGAAGTTCCGGCCAGTCGCAATGGTCTGATATGACCAGCGGCAGCTCCACACCGCCCTGCTTTGCCCTCTGCCGCACCATCATCCAGCCGGACGCAAATGCAATCAGCGGCTCGTTGAAACGGCGCGCCCAGCGTTCCTGAAACGCCGAGGGCGGACCGACGACAATCGCGCCCTTGAAGGCGGATGGATCGCTTTTTTCGAGCGTCGCGGGGCGCAGATCGCCGAGATCGATACCCTCAGAGACATAATAATCGCAAAGCCGCGCCAGCGCGCCGTGAATATAGATGGGATCGGCGTAGCCATTATCCCGCAAAAGCCGGATGACGCGCTGCGCCTTGCCCAGTGAATAGGCCCCGACCAGATGGGTGCGTTCGGGAAACTGTTTGATGGAGGTGAGCAGCTTGCCGATTTCCACCCGCGGCAGCGGATGATGGAACACCGGCAGGCCGAAGGTGGCCTCTGTGATGAAGACATCGCATGGCACCGTCTCGAAGGGCGCGCAGGTAGGGTCGACGCCGCGCTTGTAATCGCCCGAGGCGACGATGCGCAGGCCGTTCATTTCCACGGAGATCTGTGCGGAGCCGAGAACATGGCCCGCCGGATGGAAACCCACCGTCACGCCATTGACATTCACCCTCTCACCGAAATCGACCGCCTGCTCGCTGCCGCAGAAATCCTCGCCGTAGCGGATGCGCATGATATCGAGCGTCTGGCGCGTGGCCAGCACCGCGCCATGGCCGGCGCGGGCGTGATCGGAATGGCCATGGGTGATGAGCGCCCGCGCCACCGGGCGGACGGGATCGACATAAAAATCGCCCGCCGGGCAATAAAGACCCTTGGGCGTGGAGTTCAACAGCTGTTCCGGCTTCATATTCATTGAGATAGGGCCGCCCGCGCGAATGTAAAGTGCTGCGAGAATAACGCGGAACGGGCGTTAAATTTCCAGTGGCGGTGTTTTTGTTTAGCAAGCATCTCCCGTCATTCCGGCCTTGAGCCGAAATCTAGCAGCCGCGCGTCTGCGCGGCGGGAAGAGCTCTCAGCCCAAGGACTTGGGCTGACTGGATACCGGCACAAGGCCGGTATGACGGAGGAGAGGTTTCAGCACAAAACCAGCGTTCACAACTGCCTACCTGCCTACTCCCCCGCCTCTTCCGCCGGCTTTGCCTGCACCGCTGCTGGCAACCGCACCGGCTTCAGCATCAGCGCCGCCGCAAGGCCGATGGCAGCGGTCGCGGCCGCTGCGAAAAAGAGTGGAGTGAAGGCATCCGAATAAAGCGAGGCGACTGCGGCCTGTGAGGCGGCGGGAAGTTCGGAGAGGATTTTCGGCGTCAGCTCCTCGATCTTGCCGACACCGGGAATATCGACGGCCACGCCCCTGAGGCTCGATGATACGATGGCGCCATAGACCGAGATGGCGATGGCCGCGCCGCCCATGCGGGTCAGCGTCACCGCGCCGCTCGCCGCACCTATATCCGCCTTGGGCGCGGAATTCTGCACGCCGATGATCGGCGCCTGCTGGCCGAGGCCAACGGCGAAACCCTGCACCAGCATCAACGCGGCGATCAGGGGAAGCGGCGTTCCTGCATGCATCTGCGTGAACAGCAGCATGGCGATGAGGTTGATGGTGAGACCCGCCACCGAGAAGGGCTTGTAGACGCCGGTGATCGAAATCAGCCGCCCGGCTGAAAGCGAACCCATGACGATGCCGCCGGTGACGGCGATGAAGAACAGGCCGGCATGGGAAGGCGAAAGGCCGGTCGTGGTCTGCAGGAACAGGGCGTAATAATTGACCATGCCGATACCGATGCCGCCGCTGGTCAGCGAAACGATCATCAAGAGCGGAAAGGTGCTGTCCTTGAAGAGCCTGAGCGGCACGACGGGTTCCGGCGCGCGGCGTTCCACCTGCACCCAGAGGAAAGCGGCGATGACGGCGAAAGCGATGATGCCGAGACTGGGGCCTGCGATCAGCGAGCCGAACAATTCGCTGCTGTCTGCCCAGAAGACCACGCTGGCAATGGTGGCCGCCAAGAGGACCGCGCCGAGATAATCGATCTTCGGCTGGCGGGCCGGACGGCGATAGGGCAGCATCAGCGCCAGACCTGCAATGACGATAATGCCGAGCGGCAGGTTGATGAGGAAGATCGACCTCCAGCCGAACAGGTCGCTCATCGTGCCGCCGAGGATCGGGCCGACACTGCCAGACGCCATGATGGTGAGGCTGGAATAGCTCTGGTAACGGGCGCGCTCGCGCGGTTCGAACAGATCCGCATTGACGGAAAAGATCGATACCATGATGCCGCCGCCGCCAAGCCCCTGCAGCACGCGGGCCGCAATCAGCGAATCCATCGACCAGGCCAGCCCGCAGGCGAGTGAGCCAAGCGTGAAGATGACGACCGCTGCGATCATCACATATTTGCGACCGAACAGATCACCGAGCTTGCCATAAACCGGCATGACCGCGCTGGTCGCCAGAAGATAGGCCGAGCCGATCCAGCCGAAACGCTCCAGCGCGCCGAATTCACCGACGATGGTGGGCAGTGCTGTCGATACGATCTGGTTGTCGAGGGTCGCCATGAACATGGCCAGCATCAGAAACAGAAAGACGATGAGCCTGCGCCGATGATCCGACACAAGCGGCGCCACGGGGGCGGTGGACATATCCATGAAAAATCTCGTTGGCTTACGGCGGTTTTACTGCGACAATTTGTGTGCTATCAGCATATATATGTCAATGTCAAGTTTTTGACATCTATGCTAATGCCGCTAAATGTGATCGGGAAATTGCATCGAAAGGGACGATGAAGCGTGACGACTGAGGAAAACTGGAACGAGGATCTGCCCGAGGACATCAAGCGGATCGGCAATACGATGACGCGCATGCGCATCATGATCGGCCGCCGCATCATCGGCCGCATGGCGCTTGCCAAGCTCGCTCCGGGTCTGGAACTTTCCCATATCGACGTGCTCGACATTCTGCGCCGGGCGGAAGGCGACGTTACCGTGGGTGCGATTGCCGAGGGCATGCGCATCGATCCCTCGCGGGGCAGCCGTGTGGTGGCGGATATGGTCGGGCGCGGCCTGCTGAAACGCGGCGTTTCCCAGGAAGACGGCCGCCGCAGCATCGTCGAGATCACGCCGATCGGCACCAGTCTTTTGCAGGAAATGCGCCGGACCAAGATGAGCGTCATCGAGGATGTAATGGATGGCTGGCCGGCGGAGGATGTGGAGACTTTCGCCCGCCTGTTCGAGCGGTTCATCGACCGTTTCGAATGCCGGCTGTCGCCGGACACGGACCTCCTGACGGATCAGAAAAAATCATAGTTGACCCTGCGATCCGCAGCTTCACTTTAAAAGGGCTAGACCGTAACGTGCCGCCATCTGACAGGTTGAAGGGGTAATTTCGATGTTGACGATTTACGGTGTCTACCGTTCCCGCGCCACGCGCACGTTGTGGCTGGCAGGGGAACTTGGCATAGAATTCAAACATGTGCCGGTCATACAGGCCCGCCGTCTTGCCGATCCGCTGGCTGCGGATGCGCCGCTCAACACGCTGTCCCCGGATTTTCTGGCCGTCAACCCGATGGGCACCATTCCCTGCATCGAGGATGACGGCATGGTGCTTTACGAATCCATGGCCATCAACCTCTATCTCGCCCGCAAATATGGCGGACCGCTTGCGCCGGTCGATTTGAAGGAAGATGCGGCGATGCTGCAATGGTCCTTCTTTGCCGCCACCGAAATCGAAACCAATTCGCTGAAGATTTCCTCCGCGATCGCCGAAGGCCTGTCGGAAAGCGATAGCGGCAAGGCGGTGATCGATGTTGCCGCCCGCCTGCTGAAGCGTCCCTTCCGGGTGCTGGAGCAGCACCTTTCCAGCCACGAATACCTGGTGGGCGACCGTTTCACCGTGGCCGATCTCAACGCCGCGGAAATCGTTCGTTACGCACAGGGCCACAAGCCGCTGTTCGATGCCCATCCGGCGCTGAAAGCCTGGCTGGACCGCTGCCAGACCCGCACGGCGTTCAAGACGATGTGGGATACCCGCGCGGCCGAGGCGGCCTGAGCGGGAGAACACTCCGCCAGCGTGTCTCTCTGCCCTCATTCCTGTGCTTGTCACAGAAATGAGGGAGCAACCACAAGACCGAGCTGGGGCCTCTCAGCCCCTCTCCCCCGCAAGCGCCCGCTGCACCGCCGGGCGGTCGTTCATGCGGCGGAAGTGGTCATGCACCTTCGGGAAACGGGCAATATCCACGCCATCGCTTTCCAGCCAGCCGGACATGACGAAAAGATAGGGATCGGCAACCGAATAGGCCGTACCAAGAACCCATGGGCCGTGCAGCATGCCGTGCTCGATCAGTTCGAAGCACTCGCCCATGGTCTGCGGCACTTTCGCCTTCATATCGGCCAGCGAGCTATCCTCATTCGCCCAGCGGCTGCCGCGCCGGCCATGCGCATGGGCGACATGCACGGTCGAAGAAATGAAGGCGTTGAAGGACTGCATCAACGCGAATTCGAAGGGATCATCGAGCGGCGCGAGCTTCTTTTCAGGCGCCATCTGGGCGATAAAGGCGAGAATGGCGGGCGTCTCCGTCAGCACGCCGCTTGCGGTGGCCAGCGCCGGCACGCGGCCCTTGGGATTGATCTTTAAAAATGCCTCGGAGCGTTGCTCGCCCTCCGCGAAATTGACGCGATGGGCCTTGTAAGGCAGGCCGGATTCCTCAAGCACGATATGGCTGGCGCGAGAACAGGAACCGGGGGAGAAGAACAGTGTGAACATGGATATGCGACCTCCAAAGCAATGAAGCGCCCGTTTCTTCCTCATGCGGACGCCGGCCCGCGGCGGCCGTGGGATGGCCGTCACATACAGGGCACGTCATCATCGTGCCGGCAACCGGCCGCGTCAAAGGTTATTTAGAGCCCGACGACTCTGACATCGCCGACGTGGATGCCGTTCCAGTTGCGCATCTGCCGGTTCGCCATGCTGCTCAGCGCCTGCTGCTCGGCGCTGCCTTCATCGAAATAGCGGGCGAGCAGTGCGGATACCACGGCTTCGGCCGCGCGTGTCGTACCGTCTTCGCATTTCACCGCCATGGCGATACCCTTTTCCGGCAGGGCGGCGACGAAAACGCCTTCAGCGCCGGTCTTGGCAAAGATCTTGCCGGGCGCGATCTGCATCAGCCTCGTGCAGGCGCGGCCGGTGCCCGCCACATAAAAGGGTTCCGCCATGCAGGCCTCGATGAGACGGCGCGACGCTGTCGCACGACCCGCTTCCAGCCCCCTGCCCGTCGCCATCTTCGCAAAACCATGCGCCAGCCCTTTGAGCGGTACGGCATAGGTGGGGATGGAGCAGCCATCCACGCCGCAATTGTCCTGGCCGAGAGCAGCACCCGTCAGGCTTTCCATCGTGGCGCGGATTTCCCGCTGCAGCGGGTGATCGTAACCGACATAGCCCCTGGGATCGGTGCCGGTGTGGCAACAGGCGCAGATGAAACCGGAATGTTTGCCGGAGCAATTATTATGCAGCGCTGTCGGCTTTTCCAGTGTGCGAGCCTGATGGATGATGGTTTTCTGGTCCGAAGACCAGTGTGCGCCACATTCCAGCGTATCCACATCCCTGCCCGCCTTCGCAAGCATCGAAGCGGCGAGTTCCACATGCGCGTCCTCGCCGGAATGGGACGAACAGGCGAATGCGAGTTCGCGGTTACCGAAACCATAGGCATCCGCAGCACCACTTTCCACCAGCGGCAGCGCCTGCATGGCCTTGCAGGCGGAACGCGGGAAGATGCCGCGCTCGATATCACCAGACGAAAACAGCACGCCGCCATCGCCATCCACCACCACGACAAGACCCTGATGGCGGCTTTCGACGAGATTGCCCCTGGTGACTTCGACGGTAACGGAATTGTTCATTCTCTCAGCCTCAAAAAATTCTGATTTTATGTCGTTGATACCGCAATTAATTTTTCGATGCACGGGGCTGTCAGTGAAATTTGCAAAACGTCTGCTGCTGGCGATTGCCATTATCTATCTGCTGCCGGCACTGGCATCGGCGGGGTTATGGGCCATGAAGGACCATCCGCGCGGCTGGAACGCCGCAAGATGGTCGTCCTCCGGCATGCTGCCGGTGGCGTCGAGCGATGGAGAAGCCGCGGTCTACGTCTTTTCCGCCATGACCGGCGGTTTCAAGGGCTCCGTCGCCAGCCATGCCTGGGTCGTTCTGAAAAAGCCCGGTGCTGCGAGCTATGACCGTTACGACAAGGTGGGCTGGGGTACGCCGATCCGCCACAATGGTTATGCGGCGGACGCCTACTGGTATTCAAACATGCCGCGTCAGGTGGTGGCCATTCACGGCGCGGAAGCGGAAAAGCTGATCCCGAAAATCGAAAAGGCGATTGCCGATTACCCCTATGGTCGGCCGGGCGGCTATCGCATCTATCCCGGCCCCAACTCCAACACCTTCGTCGCCCATGTGCTGCGCAGCGTGCCGGAACTGGGCGTCGTGCTGCCGCCGGACGCGGTGGGGCGTGACTACCTGCCGGACGGTGCGTTTTACCACATCGCCGACGACTGGAAGGATGCGAGCGTTTCGCTGGGCGGGTTGTTCGGTATTTCGGCAGGTGCCCGCAGCGGTTTTGAGGTCAATTTTCTCGGCCTGGTCGCCGGCATCGATTTTGGCCGGCCCGGTGTGAAGATACCGGGGCTTGGTTATTTCGGGGTGGCCGGTCCGGATGTATGACATGGCTGCCCTCCCGACGTTTCCACCCATTTTAAATTTGACTCCATCTAGTAATTAACTCAATCTGCGCATCGCAATTGCAACGCAAAGGAGGCAACCCATGAAAACGGCAACGATCCCTTCGCTGCGGGTGACGGCGGATTTCCGCGAAGCAGCCGAAAGCGTGCTAAAGGACGGCGAGACACTTTCGTCCTTTATTGAAGACTCTGTGCGCAGGCAGGTTGAAATCCGCAAGTCGCAGGCGGAATTCATTGCGCGCGGGTTAGCATCACTCGAAGAGGCGGAACGTACGGGGGTTTATTACACCACCGATGACGTTCTTTCGATGATGCAAAGAAAGCTGGATGCCGCGAAAGCAGCGAAGCGAAAATGACATATTCGCTTCGCTACACCGAAGAAGCGTTCGGTGATTTCGACCGAATCTACGACTTTCTGATCGCCTATGACATCGATGTGGCAGAAAAGGCGATCCACGCGATCAGAACGGGCTTGCAGCTTCTGACCGATTTTCCTTTCAGCTGCCGCAAAGCATCTCAAGAAAATGGCCTGATGCGTGAATTACTCGTCCCTTTCGGCTCGTCCGGCTATATCGTGTTGTTCCGTATCGACGGCCCGGAAACCGTCACCATCGCCGCCGTTCGCCACCAGCGCGAGGACGACTACCATTGATCCTCACCGGTCGCTGACGGCCGCGCGCGGGTTCACCCATGGTTCCTGATTGGAACGCGGCAGCGGGGTCTTGCCGAGAATGTGGTCCGCCGCCTTTTCGCCGGTCATGATCGACGGGCCGTTCAGGTTACCATAGGTCACATGCGGGAAGATGGAGCTGTCGGCAACCCTCAGGCCCTCCACTCCGATGACCCGGCATTCGGGATCGACGACGGCCATCGGGTCGTCCTTGTCACCCATCCGGCAGGTGCCGCAGGGGTGATAGGCGCTTTCCAGATGCTCCCGCAAAAAGGCGTCAATTTCCTCATCCGTCCCGACATTTTCGCCCGGCTGGATTTCGGGCCCGCGAAAATCGTCAAAGGCTTTCTGGCTGAAGATTTCGCGCGTCAGGCGCACGCAATGGCGGAATTTTTCCCAGTCTTCCTGATGGCTCATATAGTTGAAGCGAATGACCGGGTCGTCATGCGGATCGGCGGAGCGCAGGGTGACGTTGCCGCGCGATTTCGACAGGTTGTAGCCCACATGCACCTGAAAACCATGGCTTTTTGCGGCCGCCTTGCCGTCATAGGAAATGGCCACGGGCAGGAAATGATACTGGATATCGGGCTGTTTCAGACCGGGCGCGGAGCGCAGGAAGGCGCAGGCCTCGAACTGGTTGGAGGCGCCAAGCCCGCCTTTCGACAGCAGCCATTGCGCGCCCGCCACGCCCTGCCAAAACCATGGAAGCCAGGAGTAAAGCGAGACCGGCTTGGTGGAGACCTGCTGGAAATAAAACTCCATATGGTCCTGAAGATTTGCGCCGACGCCCGGACGATCCGCCTTCACTTCGATGCCCATGTCTTTCAGATGGGCAGCAGGGCCGATACCCGAAAGCATCAGCAGTTTCGGCGAGTTGAAGGAGGAGGCAGAAAGGATGACCTCGCGATTGGCCGTGATGGTTTCCACCACGCCCTTGCGTTCGATCTCGACACCCACGGCGCGGCCGTTCTCGATGACGATCTTGCGGGCGAAACCATTGACCAGCGTGACGTTGCCGCGCTTCAGCGCCGGCTTCAGATAGGCATTGGCGGCGGACCAGCGGCGGCCATTGTGGATGGTCTGCTCCATCAGGCCGAAACCCTCCTGCTTGGAGCCGTTATAATCGTCCGTCAGTTCAAAGCCCGCCTGCGCGCCCGCCTGAATGAAGGCGTGGAACAGCGGATTGCTGACGGGACCACGCTGCACATGCAGCGGCCCATCCGTGCCGCGCCAGCCTTCCTCGCCGCCATGGCTGTGCTCCATGCGCTTGAAGTAAGGCAGCACATCCGCATAGGCCCAGCCATGCGCGCCAAGCTCTTCCCAGCGGTTGAAATCCTCCGCGTGGCCGCGCACGTAAACGAGGCCGTTGATGGAGGACGAGCCGCCGATGACCTTGCCGCGCGGGGCGGTGATGCGGCGGTTGTCGAGATTGGGTTCGGGCTCGGAGAGATAACCCCAATTGTAGCGCTTCATGCTCATCGGCCACGCGAGTGCGGCGGGCATCTGGATAAAGGGGCCGAAATCGGAACCGCCTGCCTCGATGACGATGACAGAATAACGGCCGTCTTCCGACAGGCGATAGGCGATGGCGGAGCCTGCGGAGCCCGAACCGACGATGACGTAATCTGCCTGCATGATTTGTGCTCTCTCTCAATGGCTCATGTGCGGGTGGGGTTACCCCCCTCTGTCCTGCCGGACATCTCCCCCTCAACGGGGGAGATCGATCTGAGGCCAGGTTTCGCCCTTCTCAAATTTCGAGGGTGAAGTGATACGGCTCGTCTTGCCGATCTCCCCCCTTGAGGGGGAGATGTCCGGCAGGACAGAGGGGGGTAAGCCCCAATCCGCAACGCTGCCTTAATAAGGCGCGTCCACCTTCCCCGTGCTCACATAAACCGTCTTCAGCTCGCTATAATGCTCCAGCGCCGCCGCCGAATTCTCCCGCCCGAACCCGGACTGCTTGGAGCCGCCGAAGGGTATTTCCACCGGGCAGAGATTATAGGTATTGATCCACAGCGTGCCCGCCTCCAGCTGATCCACCACACGGTGGGCGCGGGCGAGATCGGCGGTGAAGACGCCGCCGGCCAGCCCGAATTCGGTTGCGTTGGCGCGGGCGATAACCTCGTCCTCATCGTCGAAATCCAGCACGCACATGACCGGCCCGAAGATTTCCTCGCGGGCGATGGTCATATCGTCGGTCACATCGGCGAACACGGTCGGTTGCACATAAGCGCCCTCGCCCGAGACATTGTTGGGAATGCCGCCGCCGGTGATGAGCGTCGCTCCTTCCGCCTTACCCTTTTCGATATAGGAAAGAACCTTCTCCTGCTGGGCCTTGGAGACCAGCGGGCCGAGATGGGTGGCGTAATCGAGGGGATCGCCGAGGATCATCGCCTCGGTGCGGCTTTTCAGGTTGTCGAGGAAACGCTCCTTCGCCTTTTTCTGCACGAAAACGCGCGTGCCGTTCGAGCAGACCTGGCCGGAGGAATAGAAGTTGCCGAGCATCGCGCCGCCGACGGCGCTTTCGATATCGGCATCGTCGAAGACAATCATCGGCGACTTGCCGCCGAGTTCCATGGTCACATGCTTCAGATGCCCGGCGGCGGCGGCGGCCACCTTGCGGCCGGTCGGCACGGAGCCGGTGAGCGAGACCTTGGCCACTTCGGGGTGGTTGACCAGAAGCGGGCCGGTGTCGCGGTCGCCCTGGATGACGTTGAACAGGCCCTTTGGCAAGCCGGCTTCGATGAGGATTTCGGCAATCTTCAACGCGCCGAGCGGCGTGTTTTCCGAGGGCTTGAAGACCATGGCATTGCCGGCGACCAGCGCGGGCGCGGCCTTCCAGCAGGCGATCTGCTGCGGATAGTTCCAGGCGCCGATGCCGACGCAGACGCCGAGCGGCACACGCTTGGTATAGGCGAAATCACCGCCGAGCGGGATATAATCGCCATTCAGGGCGGACGGCGCGATGCCGCCGAAGAATTCGAAAGCATCGGCGCCGGAGGTTGGGTCGGCGACGATGGTTTCCTGAATGGGCTTGCCCGTATCCAGCGTTTCCAGCGTGGAAAGCGCATCGTTGCGTTCGCGCATGATATCGGCGGCGCGTTTGAGGATGCGGCCGCGCGCCATCGGGCTCATCGCCGCCCATTCCTTCTGCGCGCGTTTGGCCGAGGCGATGGCGCGCTCGACGATGGCAGGTGTCGCCGCATGCAGCCTTGCGATCACTTCGCCGGTGGCCGGGAAGATGCTCTCGAACGGTGTGCCGGTATTATCCTCGACATAGTCCCCGTCGATGAAATGCGAGGCTTTCGGCTGCGCCTTGAGCGGCGTGGCGATGGTCATGTCGAAGTCTCCTTGAGAACGCGGATGGACGGCTTCGGGCGCTGTCCATCGGGAAAAGATTTAAGCTGCATGTCGAAATAATCCTCGACCAGCGCCGGCGCGGAGGCGAGGCCAAGCGGGGCGGAACGCAGGCTGTGCCTGATATAAAGCCCGTCGATCAGGGCCGCCGCCCCTTCCGCGATGCGCGCGGCATCGTCGGGCGGACAAAGCCGGTTGAGGCTGGCCATGAGATTGGAGCGCAGGCGACGGGAATAAAGCACCAGCAGGCGGCGGGTTTCCTCCGAACGCTGCGCCTCGACATAAAAGGCGAGCCATGCCGCCACCGTTTCGGGCGTGAACTGGTCGCTCTGGAAGGAGACATGCACGATGGCGCTCAGCCTTTCACGCGGGCCGGAAGCGCGGGTCAGCGCCGCCACGGCATCGCGCCTCAAGTCACGCAGCAGACTGCGGATGGTTTCCAGAAGAAGCTGCTGCTTGCTGCCGAAATAATGATGCGCGAGCGCGGCCGACACGCCCGCTTCCCGGGCGATATCAGACATTGTCACATTCAGCGAACCATGGTGGCCTATGGTGCGAAGCGCCGCATCCACAAGCGCCTTGCGGCGCAAAGGCTCCATTCCGATCTTGGGCATAGGGGTCTCCTTGACGGATGGCAAATTATTCTTGATTGATCAATCAATCAATAAAAAACGCGCCATTTTATGTCGCTGATTTGCGATGGATCATATTTTCCGCCGCCGGACAGTGATAGTTTCGCAGGCATCGGCCGGTGTGGCGAACCCCATGCTGCCGCCCGGTTCACGGGGGAAAAACTAAACCGTGATATACTGCGAATTGGGAATGGAACGCGTTTCGTGCTAATATCGCTGATGATACAAATTTCGCTGGAAGCGGCGCCAGACGAAAGACGATAAAAACGCCCGCCTAGACCACGACGGCGCCCGATCCGCAAACCGGACATCGAAGGACCGATCGCAGCGTTTAAAGAAGGGAGTGATATCATGCCAATGGTAACAGTATCGATTTCCCCGGAACAGGCAGCAAGAATGCGCGAGGCCGTGAATTGCGGCGCTTACGCATCCGGCAGCGAGGTCGTCAGGGCAGCGCTGAGACTATGGGCGGCCTCCGCTGAACATGGCGTCGGCACCGAGTCCGCAGAGTCTGTCGAGGCAGACCGGGAGCGCATGAACGTCGCGGATCTCTACGCCGCTCACACCGGGCACGTCCGCAGCGCATGAGGCCCGGCGCAACAACCCCACATGCTCATAGGCCTACATGCTTATGGGGTTGTAACAAAACGTTCATCAAAGCTTCACAGTCGTGAAAGCTTTTGTTGACCTGTAATCTGCGATTGTTCGCCGCAAAAGAGACAGGCTCCCCTTACGTTAGCCACATGGGGACCGGCAACAGCGGAGAATAAAATGCAGGCCGTCACGCTGGAGAACGATGTCATCAGGCGTTTTGCCTCCGGGCACATGTTTCCCATGGCCAAGCTGGTGCTCGAAACGGCGTTCCAGCCGATTGTCGAGGCGACGACGGGCACGATCTTCGGTTATGAATCGCTGATGCGCGGCCATGATCGGCTCGGTTTTTCCAATCCGCTGGCGCTTCTCGACCAGGCTGCTGCAGATGGCGAGCTGAAGGCCTTCGAGCAGATGCTGGCAAGCCGGGCGCTCGCAAAATTCTCCACCCTGCCCGATTTTTCCTCCGCCACCCTGTTCCTCAATCTCGATGTACGGCTGATCCCGCATGGCGACGCCATTCTGGACAAGCTCGTCGGCCATCTGGCGCGGGCGGGCATTCCGGCCTCCTCCATCTGCTTTGAACTTTCCGAACGCTTCGACAATACCAGCGTGCCGGAGTTCACGGCGCTGATCGCCCGCATGCGCAAGGAAGGCTTCAAGCTGGCAATCGACGATTTCGGCGCCGGTCACGGCGAGATGAAGCTGCTCTGCGACTTCCCGCTGGATTACCTGAAGATCGACCGGCATTTCATCACCGGCGTCGACCAATTGCCGCGCAAGCAGCACCTTGTGCGCAACATCGTCAACATCGCCCATGTTCTCGGCGTCAGGGTCATTGCGGAAGGCATCGAGACCGAAGCGGAATTTCTGACCTGCCGCGAATTCGGCGTCGATCTGGTGCAGGGCTGGCTGATCGCCAGGCCAACGGTCTTCACCAGCGAATTGCCTGAAAGTTTTCCCCACATCAACCGCATCGGCGTGGCGCGACGCAGCAGCCAGACGCTGGATGAAATTCTCATCCGCCGGGAAATAGAGCGCCTTCCCACCGTCTTCGAGCATGACAGCGTCGACAGCGTCTTCGAACTGTTCCGCAGAAATCCGCAGCAGGCCTTCTTCCCGGTTCTCAACGCCAATGGCGAACCGCGCGGCGTCATCAACGAATATCACCTCAAGGAATATATCTACCGACCCTTCGGCCGCGACCTGCTCAAGAACAAGATCTATGAGCGCACCATTTCCCATTTCGTCGATCCCGCGCCGATCGTCGGCCTCGATGCGGATGCCGACCAGCTGATGAACATGTTCGCCAGCATGGGCGGCAGCGCCTGCATCATCCTCACCGAAAACATGCGTTACGCCGGCATTGTTTCCGCGGCCTCGCTCATCAAGGTCATCAACGAAAAACAGCTGAAGATGGCGCAGGACCAGAACCCGCTGACGGCGCTGCCCGGCAACCGCGCGATTGGCGGCTTCATTGCCGACCGCTGCAGCGACGGCGACGAGTCGCGTTTCTTCTGCTATTGCGACTTCGATAATTTCAAACCCTTCAACGACAAATACGGCTTCAACGCCGGTGACCACGCCATCACCCTGTTTTCGGCTCTGATGCGCCGCTACTTTTTTGCCGGTGATTGTTTCCTCGGCCATATCGGCGGCGACGACTTCTTCATCGGCGTGCGTGACTGGTCGGTAGGAGAACTGACGGAAATCCTAGAGCGGCTGCTCAGCGATTTTCACGACGATGTCGCCGAACTCTATTCGGACGAAGACCGCGCCGCCGGCTGCATGAAAGGCCAGGACCGCCACGGCAACGAGCGTGACTTCGCGCTGCTGCGCTGCTCGATCGGCGTCCTAACCTTGCCGAAGGGGCTGATCATCGCCAATCCCGAGCGTATCGGCAGCGAGATCGCGGGTGTGAAGGCCGCTGCGAAGGAAAATGAAAGCGGCTTCGTCGTCCGGGTGTTCGGCGAGACAAATTGACATCAGCGGCAAAGGGCCACCTTCCCTCGACGGCGCATCTGACCTACATCTTCAGGTGACGCCGACAAGTGAGGAGTTGCCCCTGGCCATGCCCGACACTATGACCCTGCCCGAAAAAATGCGCTTCATCGACCTTCCCTCCCATGGCGGCCCGGAGGTGATGCGCCTTTCGCAAGCGCCTTTGCCGAATCCCGCAAAAGGCGAAATTCTGGTGAAGGTCGAGGCGGCGGGCGTCAACCGCCCCGATGTCGCGCAGCGCCAGGGCACCTATCCGCCGCCGAAGGATGCAAGCCCGATCCTCGGCCTCGAAATCGCCGGCGAGGTGGTCGCTCTCGGTGAAGGCGTCGATGAATTCGCGCTGGGCGACAAGGTCTGCGCGCTCGCCAATGGCGGCGCTTATGCCGAATATTGCACCGTCCCCGCCGGGCAGGCCCTGCCCTTCCCCAAAGGTTACGACGCCGTCAAAGCGGCCGCATTGCCGGAAACCTTCTTCACTGTCTGGGCCAATCTCTTCCAGATGGCAGGCCTTACCGAAGGGGAAAGCGTGCTCATCCACGGCGGCACCAGCGGTATCGGCACGACTGCCATCCAGCTTGCGAAAGCCTTTGGCGCCGAAGTCTATGCCACGGCGGGCTCGGCGGAAAAATGCGAGGCCTGCGTGAAGCTCGGCGCCAAGCGCGGGATCAATTACCGCGAGGAGGATTTCGCCGAGATCGTTAAATCCGAAACCGGCGGCAAGGGCGTCGATGTCGTTCTCGACATGATCGGCGCCGCCTATTTCGAAAAGAACCTTGCGGCACTCGCCAAGGATGGCTGCCTGTCGATCATCGCCTTTCTGGGTGGTGCGACGGCCGATAAGGTCAATCTCACCCCGATCATGGTCAAACGCCTCACCGTCACCGGCTCCACCATGCGCCCCCGCACGGCGGACGAAAAACGCGCCATCCGCGACGACCTTATCGGAGAGGTCTGGCCGCTCATCGAAAGCGGTCAGGTCGCGCCTGTTATCAACCGGGTCTTCACGCTGGACGAGGTTGTGGAAGCGCACCGGCTGATGGAGAGCAGCAATCATATCGGCAAGATCGTGATGCGGGTGTCGTAATGCCCGGGCGCCCGTTATAAGTAACCCCTCTTGCATTACTGACGAATCGTACTACCTTCTAGTTATGTTCAACGTATCGGAAGGAGGTGATCCAATGTCTAATGAGATTTCGGTCTCTGGTGCAGGCAATGGAAAGGGTGTGTTTTCGACGGGGCAGCCCTCGGCGTAAAACATCTTGCCTTCGGAACGTTGAGAAACAGTCCCGGGTCTGTAAACAGGACCAAGCTCATGGAAGGGTCGCTTCGGCGGCCCTTTTCCGTTTCTGGATTGAGACGGGTCAGCGTGGAAATCCGGGCGTGAACTAACGCGGCAAAAGCGGCATTTGATGGCGTTCGCGGTAGCCTCACTCTCCCCGTCATTCCGGCCTTGAGCCGGAATCCAGTCGACGCGCGTCTGCGCGGCGGGGAAGAGTCATTTCAGCCCAAGGACTTGGGCTGGCTGGATACCGGCTCAAGGCCGGTATGACGGAGGAACTGCAGGTCGCAACAAACCGTCAACTGCCTCCGCGATACCTCCCCTACTTCTTCCCGAACACCTTCCACCGCGTCGGACGGAAGCGCAGTTCCGCGCCCACGGCCACGGCGGCGTTGAGTGGCACCTCGATTTCGAGGTGATAGGGCTCGTGGCCGTTATTGGCGATGTCGATTTCGGCGATGCGGGTGCCGGCGAGGCGGCGACAGGTGGTGACCTTGCCGTAAAGCGCGTCCTTCTCCTGCGTCAGCACCACATCTTCCGGACGGAAGAAAAGCTCACCCTCGCCCGTGCCGCTCTCATCGATGCCGATGCTCTCTCCCTGAAACAGTACATGGCCGTCGCGGATCGTTATCGGCAGGCTGGAAGATTCGCCGATAAAGGAGAAGACGAAGGGGGAATTGGGCGTGTCATAAACATCGTCCGCCGTGCCCACCTGTTCGATCTTGCCCTGGCTCATGACGACGACGCGGTCGGCCAGTTCCAGCGCCTCTTCCTGATCGTGGGTCACGAAAACGGTGGTGTGGCCGGTGCGGTCGTGGAATTCACGCAGCCAGCGGCGCAGCTCCTTGCGAACCTTGGCATCGAGCGCGCCGAAAGGTTCATCGAGAAGCAGGACCTTCGGCTCGATGGCGACGGCGCGGGCAAGCGCCACGCGCTGGCGCTGACCGCCGGAAAGCTGTGTGGGGTAACGTTTTTCGAGACCGGAGAGATGCACCATATCGAGAAGCTCGGACACGCGCCTGCGGATTTCCGCTTTCGGCGGGCGCTTGGTGGAGGGACGCACCTTCAGGCCGAAGGCGATGTTCTCCGCCACCGTCATATGGCGGAACAGCGCGTAATGCTGAAAGACGAAACCGACATTACGCTCCTGCACCGTGCGGTGCGAGGCGTCCTCGTCACCGAAGAAGATGTGGCCTTTGGTCGGCTGCTCCAGGCCGGCGATGAGACGCAGCAGCGTCGTCTTGCCGGAACCGGAGGGACCGAGCAGAGCGATCAGCTCGCCGGAACGAATATCGAGCGACACGTCGTTCAGTGCGGGAAAGCGATCGAACTGCTTGGTGATGCCGGAAACTTTCACTTCCATGAATATGCCTTTCAATGCTTGCCGGCTGCGTTGCCCGCGCCAAAGCGTATTTCGAGAATGGTTTTGAGAACGAGCGTCACGAGCGCCAGACCAGCCAGCAGCGTCGCCACCGCAAAGGCCGCACCCATATTGTACTCATTATAGAGTATCTCGACATGCAGCGGCATGGTGTTGGTCTCGCCGCGAATATGGCCCGATACCACCGAGACGGCGCCGAACTCGCCCATGGCGCGGGCGTTGCAGAGCAGCACCCCGTAGAGCAGGCCCCATTTCATGTTCGGCAGCGTGACATACCAGAAGGTCTGCCAGCCGGTTGCGCCGAGCGAAATCGCCGCCTCCTCGTCGCCATTGCCCTGCTCCTGCATCAGCGGGATCAATTCGCGCGCAACGAAAGGAAAGGTGACGAAGATGGTGGCCAGCACGATGCCCGGCACCGCAAAGAGGATCTCGATGCCGAAACTCTTCAGCCATGGCCCCAGCACGCTGTGCGAGGAAAACAGGATGACATAGACAAGGCCCGATATGACCGGCGAGATCGAAAACGGCAGGTCGATGAGCGTGATCAGGAACGCCTTGCCCTTGAATTCGAATTTCGCAATCGCCCAGGCGGCGGCAACCCCGAAGATCAGGTTGAGCGGCACCGAAATGGCGGCGACGAGCAGTGTCAGGCGGATGGCGGAGAGCGCATCCGGTTCGACGATCGCCTCCCAGAAGCTTTCCGCGCCCTTGCGGAAGGCTTCGAAGAATACCGATATCAGCGGCAGGACCAGAAATGCAGCGAGGAACACAAAGGCTATCGCGAGCAATGCCAGCCGGGCGGGAAAACTCTCACTGGCGGGGTCGCGGAACGGCCGGGGGGACGTGCGGGGAGCGGTCTCAGACATAACCGTACCTCTTGCGGCTCCAGGCCTGAATGAGATTGATGAGGAACAGCATGGCAAACGAGATGATCAGCATGATGGTGGCGATGCCGGTCGCGGCCGCATAATTGAACTCCTCCAGCCGGATGACGATGAGGAGCGGCGCGATTTCCGAGACGTAAGGAATATTGCCGGCGATGAAGATGACCGAACCATATTCCCCGACACCGCGCGCGAAGGCGAGCGCAAAACCCGTAAGGATCGCCGGCGTGAGGCTCGGCAGCAGAACGCGGGTAATGGTCTGGAAACGGTTGGCGCCAAGCGTGGCCGCCACTTCCTCCACCTGACGGTCGATCTCTTCCATGACCGGCTGCACGGTGCGGACCACAAAAGGCAGGCCGATGAAGATCAGCGCAATGACGATGCCGGTCGGCGTAAAGGCGATCTTGATGCCGAAGGGTTCGAACAGCGAACCGACCCAGCCGCGATTGGCATAAAGCGTGGTGAGCGCGATACCGGCCACTGCCGTCGGCAGGGCAAAGGGCAGATCGACGATGGCATCGACAAATCGGCGGCCGGGAAAACGGTAACGGGTCAGAACCCAGGCGACGATGACGCCGAAAACCGCGTTGACCAGTGCCGCCAGAAACGCCGTACCGAAGCTGACGCGCAGTGCATTCAGCGTGCGGCTATCGGTGGCAATCGCAATGAAATCTGAAAAACCCAGTTTCGCCGTGGACCAGATAAGGCCGCCCAGCGGAATAAGAATGATGAGAAACAGATAGGTCACTGTGTAACCAAGCGTCAGGCCGAAGCCCGGTATGACGCTCGACTGCCGCCATTTCCACCTGTTTCCGGATGTATTATTGCTCATCAAGGCTCCGGATAATCTTTGTTTTGGCGCATTTCCGGAGAGAAAACCGGGGTCCACTTTTCCTGGAAATGCTCTCTGGGAGCCGGTGTTCCCCGGCGTTTATTATAAAGGATCGACCGGCACGGTGTCCGGTCGATCCAGCTGCTGTTTTTCAACGTCCCTTGCGGGCGGGCTGTTTCTCGTCAGCCCATCATCCGCTTACTTTGCGGGCTTGTAAATCTGGTCGAAGATGCCGCCATCACCGAAATGTTCCGGCTGCGCCTTGGCCCAACCGCCAAACTGCGGGTCGTCAATGGTGACGAGCTTGATGTCGGGCAGCTGCTTCAGCAGATCCTTGGAGACCACGGCGGGGTTGGACGGACGGTAGAAGTGTTTCGCCGCAATATTCTGGCCCTCGTCGGAATAGAGATATTGCAGATAGGCTTCCGCTGCCTTGCGTGTTCCCTTGGCGTCGACATTGGCGTCAACCACGGCGACCGGCGGTTCGGCAAGGATCGAGATCGGCGGCACGACGATATCGAAGGCGTCAGCACCGAATTCCTGGCCGGCGAGATAGGCTTCGTTTTCCCAGGCCAGCAGCACGTCACCGATCTGGCGCTGTGCGAAGGTCACCGTGGAGCCGCGGGCGCCGGTATCGAGAACGGGAGCGCGCTTGTAGAGCTCGCCGACATAGGCCTTTATCTTGTCCTTGTCGCCCTTGAATTCCTCATTGGCCCAGGCCCAGGCTGCGAGATAGTTCCAGCGGGCGCCGCCCGAGGTCTTCGGGTTCGGCGTGACGATCTGGATGTCGCCCTTCACCAGATCGCCCCAGTTATGAATGCCTTTGGGGTTACCCTTGCGCACCAGGAACACGATGGTCGAGGTATAAGGCGAGGAATTATGCGGCAGGCGGGTGCGCCAGTCCTTGTTGATCTTGCCGGAGTTCTGGACGATGGCGTCGATATCGCTCTGCAGCGCCAGCGTCACCACGTCGGCCTCAAGGCCGTCGATAACCGAGCGCGCCTGCTTGCCGGAACCACCATGCGACTGCTGGATGGTGACGTCCTCACCCGTATCGGCCTTCCACTTCTTGGCGAAGGCTTCGTTGAAATCCTTGTAGAGTTCACGGGTCGGATCGTAGGACACGTTGAGCAGCTTGGTCTGCGCGGCGGCCGAGCCAGCGCCGCCAAGTGCCAGTGAAAGGCTAAGCGCAACAACGCTCAAACCGGACAGAAGCTTGGACATCGGTATTCCCTCCTGATTGCGATGGCTTAACTCTACCGGTTGAGTAGAGTTGGTCAATGAGGCCGAATACGATCGAAAAAGTGTTTCCCGAGAGCGTTTTCCCGGGCAACAAATACAGCGCAGCATAAGCGAAAGGCGCAACAAGCGTCGTGTAAAACTTTTCTGAATGCAAAAGCATTTCACATTTTTGACGATTTTTTGCCGCGATAGCGAAAAATATTATGGGGTTTTAGACGATTTTTTCGTCTGAGCGGTATGAGGGGAGGGGGGACATGCGGCGTCCACCAGTCCATCGGCATGGCAGGCTCAAGCTCCCGGCGGTCGCGACGCACCCCTCCCACCCTCATTCCTGTGCTTGTCACAGGAATCCAGCCAGCCCAAGTCCTTGGGCTGAGAAGAGTCTTTTCGCCGCGCAGACGCGCATCGACTGGTTTCCTGTGACAAGCACAGGAATGAGGGTGGAGGGACCGTACTGCACACCTATTGCGCCGATGGCTAAGCCGTCAAAAGCTCGGGCACTTCAACACCGGCCACGGCATCGGCGACAGTGGTGTTGAACAGGATGTTGCGGGTGGCATCGGCCACACGGGCGAAGACGTGGCGTATCTCGCACTGCTTCTCGCCATCGCAATCCTCGCAGCGGCGATAGGCGGTCTGCGAGAGGCAGGGCAAGGGGGCAAGCGGCCCGTCGATCAGGCGCAGCACCTCGCCGAAGGTGATGTCCGAGGCCGGGCGCGCAAGGAGATAACCGCCCTGCTTGCCACGCCTGCTTTCGACAATGCGTTCCTTCTTCATTTCGAGAAGGATCTGTTCCAGAAACTTTTTCGGAATGGCCTGTTCACGAGCAATATCGGAAATCTGCACAGGACAGCCGCCGTCGGCCTTGGCCAGCGAAAGGAGCGCCCTCAGCGCATATTTTGCCTTCTGCGAAATCATCTTAAAACCAGTAGACCACAAGCCCGGGAACCCGGCAATTCCGGCTTAGCGCAGAAGTTGTCACAATTCAAATCCAAGCTGCAAAGAAGGTGAACGGGCATCTTTTGCTCATACTCCGTGCACGTGAGGCATTTTTGCTCTCAAGTGCAGCGCACAAAGACTGTCATTTCTGTTCCGGAGGCCGGATTTCAACAATAATCGGCCATGGAAATCCCGGACGTGACAATGACGATCAATTCAGCAAATGCCTCTGCCGATACCGCATCCCTAGACGCCACGCTTGCCGGGCTCGATCTTGCGGGACGACTTTCCTTTATCGCCGGTCTTGGCGGCCGTGCGGTCTTCACCACCAGCCTCGGCATCGAGGACCAGGTCATCACGTCGGCCATCGGCACCCACCGGTTGCCGATCGACGTCGTGACGCTGGAAACCGGCCGGCTCTTCAAGGAAACCGTCGATCTCATCGAGGAAACCGAGGAGCGCTTCGGCATCGACATCCGTCGCTTTCGGCCCGAACAGGACGATATCGACGCCTATGCCGAAAAATACGGCCTCAACGGTTTTTACGAAAGCATCGAGGCCCGTCACGCCTGCTGTCATGTCAGAAAGCTGATTCCGCTTGGTAAGGCGCTGGAAGGTGCCACCTTCTGGATCACCGGGCTCCGCCGCGGCCAGTCGGGCAATCGTGCGACCACACCTTTTGCCGAATTCGACGCTGAGCGTAATCTGATCAAGGTCAATGCCTTGGCGGACTGGGACATCGACCAGATCAAAGCCTATGTCGCTTCTGAAAACATTCCCGTCAATCCGTTGCATGCGCGTGGTTACCCCTCCATCGGCTGCGAGCCGTGTACACGCGCTATCAAGCCCGGCGAGCCTGAGCGCGCCGGACGATGGTGGTGGGAAAACGACGAGAAGCGCGAATGCGGTCTTCACGTCGCCGGTGCGGAACAGACACCCGCCGTTTCCGCCATCCCGCAACGATAATCATTCAGTACATTTTCCGGAGTTCACAATGTCCAACGCAGTCCACGAGACGGACAGCAAGAATACTGTCGCATCCAAGCCGCCGCTCGATCCCCATCTGAAGGCGCTTGAAAACGAAGCCATTCACATCTTCCGCGAAGTTGCCGCCGAATTCGACAATCCCGTGATGCTGTATTCCATCGGCAAGGATAGTTCCGTGCTGCTGCACTTGGCGCGCAAGGCCTTCTTCCCCGGCCGCGTGCCCTTCCCGCTGCTGCACGTCAATACGGGCTGGAAGTTCAAGGAAATGATCGAATTCCGCGACAAGATCGTCAAGGAATATGATCTCGACCTGATCTCCTACACCAATCCGCGCGGCGAGACGGAAAACGTGACGCCCTTCTCCCACGGATCGGCGCTCTACACCGACATCATGAAGACCGAAGCGCTGCGTCAGGCACTCGATGCCGGCCAGTTCGACGCGGCCTTCGGTGGCGCACGCCGCGACGAGGAAGCAAGCCGCGCCAAGGAGCGCATCTATTCCTTCCGCACGCCCGACCACAAATGGGACCCGCGCAACCAGCGCCCGGAACTGTGGAACATCTATAACGGCATGGTCCGCAAGGGCGAGAGCGTTCGCGCCTTCCCGCTCTCCAACTGGACCGAGGTCGATATCTGGCGTTACATCGAAGCGGAAAACATTCCGCTGGTGCCGCTCTATTACGCTGCCGAGCGTCCTTACATCGAGCGCGACGGCATGATGATCCTCGCCGAAGACGAGCGCCTTGAACTGCTGCCCGGCGAAGAGGTTCAGCACGGCTCGATCCGCTTCCGCACGCTCGGCTGCTTCCCGCTGACCGGCGCGATCCGTTCCGAAGCCGCAACGCTTCAGGAGGTTATCGCCGAGCTGGAAATCGCCACGGTTTCCGAACGGCAGGGCCGCGCGATCGACCGCGACCAGTCCGGTTCCATGGAGAAAAAGAAGCGCGAGGGGTATTTCTGATGAGCGCCGCAGCCGCCAACACCCCCTCCTCTTCCGCTACCATCCTGCCCTTTGCAGAACATTCGAAGGCGGCGCGCGATACGCGCCCGCTGCGGCTCATCACCTGCGGCAGCGTGGATGACGGCAAGTCGACCCTGATCGGCCGTCTTCTCTGGGACACCAAGGCCGTCAAGGAAGATCAGGCCGCCACCCTGCACCGCGACAGCGGCAAGCAGAACGATCTCGGCCTGCCCGATTTCGCGCTGCTGCTGGACGGTCTTCAGGCGGAGCGCGAACAGGGCATCACCATCGATGTCGCCTATCGTTATTTCGCCACCGACCGGCGCGCCTTCATCGTGGCCGACACGCCCGGCCACGAGCAATATACCCGCAACATGGCAACCGGCGCTTCCACGGCCGATCTCGCCGTGCTGCTGGTCGATGCGCGCACCGGCATTCTGGAACAGACACGCCGCCACGCCACCATTGCGGCGCTGATGGGCATCCGGCAGTTCGTGCTGGCCGTCAACAAGATCGACCTGACACATTACGACAAGGCCGGTTTCGAGCTGATCGCCCACGAATTCCGCGAGTTCGCTTCCAACCTCGGCATCAAGCAGATCACGGCAATACCGATGTCAGCGCTGAAGGGCGAAAATGTCGTTCTGTCAGGCAAGGCCGCCATGCCCTGGTATGAAGGCCCGACGCTGGTGGAAACGCTGGAACTTGCAACCGTTCGCTCCGCGCAGTCGGGCGGCTTCCGTCTGCCCGTACAGCGCGTGTCGCGCCCCGGCGAGAGCTTCCGCGGTTATCAGGGCACGGTTGCCGGCGGCTCGGTGAAGCCGGGCGACAGCGTCGTCATCCTGCCGTCAGGCATGGTCGCGAACGTCAAGCAGATCGTGACTTTCGATCTGGTGCGCAATGCGGCCGTCGCCGGTGACGCCGTCACGCTCGTGCTCGACCGTCAGGTGGACGTGTCGCGCGGCGACATGATCGTCTCCATCGAGGCGCAGCCGCAGACGGGTCTTGCCTTCGACGCGCAGATCGTCGCGTTGCAGCCGGGCGGCATCGAAGCGGGCAAGCGCTACTGGCTGAAAAGCGGCAGCCGCCGCCAGCGTGTCAGCGTCCAGCCCGTCAGCCAGCTCAACCTCAAGGAAGGCGAATGGCAGGCGCATGAGACCTCGCTGCCGATGAACGCCATCGGCAAGGTGCGGCTTTCCTTCGACGAGACGGCGATCTTCGATGCCTACGAACAGAACCGCTCAACCGGCTCGTTCATCCTGATCGACCCCGACACCAACAACACGGTGGCGGGCGGCATGATTGCCGGCAAGCGGAGCGTCGGCGCGACGGAAGAACAGGGTGACCGCGTGATTCTCTCGCTGCCCGCCGATCTCGCGGAAAAGCTGCTGGCGAGCGAACTCCTGGCAAGACACCGCGACGAAATCGACATCCGCCGCACGGACGCTGCCACAGCCTCGCGGCTGATCGGCGACCTCAGCTGACAGGCACGGGCATGGACAAACAAAAAGGCGACCGTCAGAACGGTCGCCTTTTTAGTTTGAGAGGTTCTTCCGTGTAAAAGACTTGGGATCAGTTTAAAACACGAACATATAAAGCAGAATAATCACCACGACCGGAACGCCCATAGCCCACAGTGCAATACCCTTCAGCATGTTATCCTCCATTGTTGTATGGTTAGATAACGGCTGAGGCGGCTTTCCGATCCATGTTGCTATCCTGATTTTTACGGGTTGTTTCTCGGCCACGCAGAAAGCCGTTTGTTCATTCGACGTTCATGCGCAAAAGGCGAATTTGCATGCGGTCGCTCCGCCAAGCGGCCCAACAGAGGCTCGTTGTTTGAAAAAACAGCGGGCCTCTTTTTTGATCGCGATAAGTTGATCATGTCGATGGCCCCGAAATTCAGGGCTCGTGACTGTCATGGATAACTTCTTGGATTGTGGACGAGAATTGACGCTTCTAAGACGGTCCGTGTCGCGCGTCCCCTGAAACAAGGCCGCGACATTGAGGCCTGGCGCTTGGCGGAGCGACGGGCCTCTTTTGTTCGGGCGCGCGGCTGAGGCGACGGTGCGGTTTCACATCTGCGAGCAGGAAACGCTCTCCGCCCCTAAGCAGACACCAATTGAAGAACGGGAGTTTGAAGGCGCCTATCCGCATCTGTGCCCTGATTTTCAGGCAAGAGCGACGGATGCATTCCAACCGGTTCTGATTTAACAGCGACGGTTTCGGTGCAAGGCTTTGACCTTGAGATTTTCAGGAAGTATCGGGATGAGTTGCAAGCCGCTGTATCTATTGGGCTTCAAGCTGGTCGGAGTGAGAGGATTCGAACCTCCGACCCCGTCGTCCCGAACGACGTGCGCTACCAGACTGCGCTACACTCCGTGACCAGCGGCGCTTCTATAGACCAGCCTCCGGCATTCGACAAGCGGCTTATTGCATTTTTTATGACAAGTTTTTCCCATCCGTTGAAACAGCCCTGCCAAGCGCCTGCGGCACCGGCTGGAAGGCCTCAAAACGTTACAAAAAAGCAATTGTGGCAGGAAATTTTCGTCAAGCCGCCCACCTCCCCTGCCCCCCGTCGCCAAATCTGCTAGGGGAACGGAATGACCGGCGGGAAGCCGGACACGGCACAAAGGACATTTCACCATGCTATCTCGCAGCGTAACGCTCGCAGCGTTTGCCATTGCGCTCTCGGCCTGCACCACCTCCACGGGCGGCTCCACTCCCTCCTTCACCCAGAAGAGCCCCGTTGAGACCCGCTGGGTCGGCCAGTCCGCAGGTATTTTCTTCGCAAAATTCGGCCCACCGCTGAGCGACACGGAAACCGGCAGCTCCACGGTCTATAACTGGCGCGGCGGCTACAAGAAGGCCACCATTCCGGCCAGGTTCGAAGAGGGCAAGGATGGCAAGAAGGGTCGTCAGATCTCGCCGGCCCGCACCGCGTCGCTCTCCTGCACCGTGCAGCTCGTCGTTTCCAGCGACTACAAGATCACCGCCGTGCGCACCGTCTCCGACCGCCCCGGCGTCAACGGCCCAAGCTATTGCGCGGAATTCCTCGCCGCAAACTGATCTTCGGTCATAAACCGAACGCACCAAGGCCCGCCCGAACCGGCGGGCCTTTTCACTTTTTCGGGATTTCTGTCATTTTTCTGAAAAAAAATTCGGCCCGCAGCGGCATTGCGCCAGCCGTGATGGCCGGCAAGGTGCAGCCGGGCGGGCTTTTTGCGATATCGGGCGCAGAGAACCCTTTCAACCGTTTGAAAGCATCGCCTAATCTTCACCGCCCTAAAAATGACGATCCGCAAATGTGCAAAATTCGCCGGCGCGACCATATGTCCCGGCCAGATCCCTGCAAAAACGCTTGAACTGGAGTGAATGAGTCCGGGTTGTGCCGATTTGCGCTTTGCTGTAACGGGGCGATCGGGAGGAATGTTTTTAACACAAAACAAGAATCAGGTATGGCCGTGACTCCCATCGATCAAGACAAATCCCAGCTCACTGATCTCTCCAATGCATTTCCGCTGAACCGCCGACAGGTTCTGGGCGGTGCGCTCGCCGGAATTGCCGCAGCGGCGCTGCCCTCTTCTCCGCTTCTCGCCAATACGGCCGCCAAGAAGGTCGATGTGCTTTTGATCGGCGGCGGCATCATGAGCGCGACGCTCGGTGTTTGGCTGCGCGAACTGGAGCCCACCTGGTCGATGCAGATGCTGGAACGGCTGGACGGCGTGGCGCTTGAAAGCTCGAACGGCTGGAACAATGCCGGCACCGGCCACTCCGCGCTTGCCGAGCTCAACTACACGCCGGAAGACGACAACGGCAACATCAAGATCACCCAGGCCGTCAACATCAACGAATCCTTCCAGATTTCCCGGCAGTTCTGGGCCTGGCAGGTGCGCAACGGCGTCTTGAAGAACCCGCGCTCCTTCATCAACCACACGCCGCATATGAGCTTTGTCTGGGGTGACGAGAACGTCGCCTATCTGGAAAAGCGCTATCAGGCTCTCAAAGCCAGCCCGCTTTTCGCCGGTATGGAATTCTCCACCGATCCCGAGCAGATCAAGAAGTGGGTGCCGCTGATGATGGAAGGCCGCGATCCTTCCCAGAAGATCGGCGCGACCTGGTCGCCGCTCGGCACCGACATGGAATTCGGCGAAATCACCCGCCAGTTCGTATCGCATCTGCAGAGCGACCAGAATTTCGACCTTCAGGTCAATAGCGAGGTTTCCGACATTCAGCGCAATGCCGATGGCAGCTGGCGCGTGACCTACACCAACACCAAGACCGATGCCGAACAGGTGGTGGACGCGAAATTCGTATTCATCGGCGCCGGCGGCGGTGCGTTGCATCTGTTGCAGATGTCCGGCATTCCCGAAGCGGACGATTATGCCGGTTTCCCGGTGGGCGGCTCGTTCCTCATCAACGAAAACCCTGACGTGACGATGCAGCATCTGGCCAAGGCCTATGGCAAGGCTTCGGTCGGCTCGCCGCCCATGTCGGTGCCGCATCTCGATACCCGTGTGCTGGGTGGCAAGCGCGTCATCCTGTTCGGACCCTTCGCCACCTTCTCCACCAAGTTCCTGAAGGAAGGCTCCTATTTCGACCTCGTCTCCTCGGTCACCACAAGCAATGCCTGGCCGATGGTGCGGGTGGGCATCGACGAATATCCGCTGGTGGAGTATCTCGCCGGCCAGCTGATGATGTCGGATGACGACCGTTTTGCCGCGCTGAAGGAATATTTCCCGAATGCCAAGCAGGGCGAATGGCGCCTGTGGCAGGCCGGCCAGCGCGTGCAGATCATCAAGCGCGACGAAGAAAAGGGCGGCGTGCTGAGGCTCGGCACCGAAGTCGTCGCCGCAGGGGATGGCAGCATCGCCGGCCTGCTCGGCGCTTCGCCGGGCGCTTCCACCGCAGCACCGATCATGCTCAGCGTTCTCGAAAAGGTCTTCAAGGACAAGGTGGCAACGCCGGAATGGCAGACGAAGCTTCGCCAGATCGTGCCGAGCTACGGCACCAAGCTCAATGACGACCCGGAAAAGGTGCAGCAGGAATGGGCCTACACCGCCGAACACCTGCAGCTGCCGACCCCGCCGCAGATCGATCTTGAGGCGCTGAAGGGCGCCGGTGCAGCACCTGCGGGTGCGCCGGTGAAGAAGGTGCCGGATATCGCGCTTTAAGGCTTAGCTGCGATTTTCGAATTAGAACGCCGCGTATCTCCGGATATGCGGCGTTTTTGTTCTACTCCGCCCGCCCCCTCATCCTCGGCCTTGTGCCGAGAATCTGCCACGCTCAATAAAATCAATCCCTCGCAGATGCTCGGCACAAGCCCGAGCATGACGAAGGAGAGGTTTTCCGGCCTCCCGGCATCCGGTGCACACCAATCCATTGCCATTGAAGGCGTCGAAAAACATCTCGCGTCAAAAACCATTTGGTAGTAATAATTCCTACCAAATATCCATGGAGAAATGACATGGCCAACGTTGAAAAGATCAGCGTTTCGGTGACGTCCCAGCACGCCGAAATATTGCGCGACGCCGTGGAAAGCGGTGCTTATGCCAGCAGCAGCGAAGTTATCCGTGAAGCGATGCGAGACTGGTCGGCAAAATGGGTTCAACGACGCGACGACATCGCCAAGCTGCGCGCGTTGTGGAGCGAGGGCAAAGCCAGTGGCGGTTCAACCGAAATGGATTTTGACGAGATGCTCAATGAAGCGCGTGCAGAACTGGCTTCATTGAAAAATCGTGACCATTAAGCTTGTCTGGACGCCCCGCGCACGCAGCGATGTGAAGAAAATATATGTCGATATCGGCAAGTCGCAGCCCTTGGCCGCGGAGCGATATTTTGCTCGATTCCGCGCTAAAGCGGAGAGTCTGATTGACCATCCTCATCTGGGCGAACGCCACCCGGAAATTTTTCCATCTGCCCGCATGCTCATCGAGGCACCTTACGTCATTCTCTACGAAACCGTGCCGGATACCAATGGCGACGAAATACGTTCCGTCGAAATCGTTCGCGTGATCGATGGCCGCAGGGACTTGAGAACGTTGTTCTGACTTGGAATAGATGGCTGGGGCGCCAGGATTCGAACCTGGGAATGCCGGTACCAAAAACCGGTGCCTTACCGCTTGGCGACGCCCCAACAGGGCAGTGAAGCGAAACGCCGCTGCCCGAACCGGGCCTGATTATCAAAGCCTGCCCGGCCCGGCAATGACCCGGCGACCGATTTTTTCACAAAACCCAAGCTTTTTGGGTGCCGTGGCGAAGTTCGCATGTTAGGGCTTGGGCGGTGGCGCGGTTGAGGCCGTGGCTCAAGCTGGCATGGCATTTTTCAGGAGGTCTCGATGGCGGACCCGGCATTCGATCTCGATTTCAGGCCGGCCTACGGCGAGGCGGTTCCTGTCGCCCCGCTCATCCAGCGCATCACCGTTAACAATCCTTCCGCCTTCACCTTTCACGGCACCAACAGCTACATCGTCGGCGACCGCTCTGTTGCCGTCATCGATCCCGGCCCGGAGGATGAGGCACATTTTCAGGCGCTGTTGGCGGCGCTTGATGGCCGCGAGGTCACCCATATCTTCGTCAGCCACACCCATCGCGATCACTCGCCGCTCGCCCGGCGGCTGAAGGCGGCGACCGGCGCGCTGACGGTGGCGGAAGGTCCGCATCGCGCCGCCCGGCCGCTGCATGTGGGCGAGACCAATCCCTTTGCCGAAAGTTCCGATACGGCTTTTGTGCCCGATATCGCGCTTGGCGATGGGCAGAGCCTTTCCGGCGACGGCTGGACGCTGACCGCGCTGCATACGCCGGGGCACACGGCCAACCACGCCGCCTTCGCGCTTGATGGCAGTGGCATCGTCTTTTCCGCCGATCATGTGATGGCCTGGGCTACCACCATCGTCGCACCTCCTGACGGGGCGATGAGCGATTACATGGCCTCGCTGGAGAGGCTGCTCACCCGCGACGACCGGCTGTTCCTGCCCGGCCACGGCGGCCCGGTCACCGATCCCTCGGCCTTCATGCGCGGGCTACGCGCTCATCGACGTATGCGGGAAAAGGCGGTTCTGAAGCGCATCCGCGAAGGCGACCGGCTGATCGCCGATATGGTGAAGGTGATCTATGCCAGCACCGACAAGCGCCTGCACGGCGCGGCCGCCCTTTCCGTGCTGGCGCATATAGAGGACCTGATCGAAAAGGGCGAAGTGCGGACAGATGGTGCGCCTTCGCTGCTGGGCGAATATTTTCCGGCGTGATGAGGTTTTGACGCGCGAATTCTCACGATGCTTTCGTCGCTCGCCGCCCGTTCGACGGGGAACGAGCGGGTGCCACAACAAGACAAATAGCCTCAGTTGTCGTTCAGCCCCTGCATCTCCGCATCCAGCGCATCGAGATAGGCTTCCGCAATCGCCGCCCCCATGCCGAGATCGTGTGGGCCGTAGCGGGAAGCGACGCGGACATCGACGATGGTGGTTTCCGCCTCTTCTTTCAGGCGAATGAGGATATCGAAACGCAGGCCCCAGATGCGGGTACGGGTTTCACCCTGCATCAGCACAACACCGCTGCCATTGAAAAAGGTGGGCAATGGCGCGTCAGTCGGGCGGGCCATGGGCACCGGCACGATGGAGGGCAGGTCCTCCACCGGCCCCTCTTCCGCGGGCTGTGTCCTGTCCTGCTCGGGAATGCCGGCAGAGGGCGCGTCTTCCGCCCCGATCACCCCCTTTGTGTGGGTGATGCGGATAGTCTGGGCGGCGGCCATTTTCTTCGCGGCGGCATAGATGCGGTCGATCGCGCCTTCATAACGGCGGCCGGCGAGGCTGGCATAGGCCTCCATCTGCGCATCGCGGTCGGCCTTGGTGATGACAGCGGGCCGCACCAGCCATTGCTGATTGGCCGTGGGCGTCACCAGCCATTCCGGCACATCGCTCAGGTCGGTGGAAATGTCGTAAATCTTCGGCTGCTGCCAATAAAGATAGGAGCCATAACCGACCACGCCGAGCGGCAGCGCCGAAAGAAGCAACGCCGCCAGCGCCGAAAGGCCGCCGCGCGCACCCTTGGTCCACAGCCGCTCTAGGCCGATCAGCGCCAGAAGTACGGCCGCAAGAGCGATGCCGGCGGCAACGACGAGCAGACCGACGAGGTCAGGCGTCGTCAGCGGCCCGAAACGATGGATGCCGGCGGCGATGAGAAACAGCACAAGCGCCGCAAGACCCAGATACCGGGAAAGATAGGCTGCAACCGAAAAAGGCCGGACGAAACGCACAGTCATGAAAGCGGATATCCGTTAGATCGCATTGGCTAAAAAGCGTTGCACCCGAATTCTGGCAGGGAATCACCTGCATATGATGTCATAGACCGGATTTACGGCGAGGAAAACAAAGGACGGGTTTGATCCGCAAGCCAAAATGCGAAAACCTCACGTCAGGGGCCGGGAACGGAAGCGCGATGGGGCGAAACATTTTTCTGAGAATTCGCCATTTGCGAGAATAATTCCCCGACAACGCAACAAATACGCACGTTCATCCCTTAATTGCTGAGGAAATCGGCGTATCCTCGGCGACCTCCCTCGAGAATGCGTGTAAAAAGTGCAACATTCTCGTTTTCTTGCACAATAAAGAGACATGTCATGTCACAGGCAACGACGTCCGCCGGCCCCTCCGGGCCTAAACCCTTTTATCGCAATTTCGGCTTTCAGGTTCTGATCGCCATGGTCATCGGCCTGCTGCTCGGGCTCGTCGCGCGCAACATCGGTCCCGATGCCGCCGGCAGTCCGAACTGGCTTTCGGTGACGCTGCAGACCATCGGCAGCATTTTCGTACAGCTTTTGCGCGCTCTGGTTCCGCCGCTGATCTTCACGGCCATCGTCGCCTCCATCGCCAATCTCAAGAACCTCTCCAACGCGGCAAAGCTCGTCTGGCAGACGCTTTTGTGGTTTGCCATCACCGCGCTGATTGCCGTGGTCATCGGCATCGTGCTCGGCCTCGTCATCCAGCCAGGCGTCAATACGGCCATTGCCAACACGGCAGCGGCGGCACCCTCCTCCACCGGCTCCTGGCTCGACTTCCTGAAGGGCCTCGTCCCGGCCAACGTCTTCGGCCTCGAAGCCTCGACCAAAATCAACAACGGCGCCGGCAGCACCTCGCTGAACTTCAACGTGCTGCAGCTTCTCGTGGTGTCGATCGCCTTCGGCGTTGCCGCGCTGAAAGCGGGCAAGGCGGCGGAGCCGTTCCTCGCCTTCAACCAGTCGCTGCTTGCCATCGTGCGCAAAATCCTGTGGTGGGTCATCCGCCTCACCCCCATCGGCACCATCGGCCTGCTTGGCCGTGCGGTTGACCAATATGGCTGGACGACGCTGTCGCAGCTCGGCTGGTATGCGGCGGCCGTCTATATCGGTCTGGCGCTGGTGCTGTTCGTGGTCTATCCGGCCCTGCTGATCGCCCATGGCCTGAAGCCGTCTCGCTTCTTTGCTGGCGCATGGCCGGCCATCCAGCTCGCCTTCGTTTCGCGCTCCTCCATCGGCACCCTGCCCGTCACCGAAACCGTGACGGAAAAGAGCCTCGGCGTGCCGCGCGAATATGCCGCCTTCTCCGTGCCGCTCGGCGCCACCACCAAGATGGACGGCTGCGCCGCGATCTATCCGGCGATTTCGGCGATCTTCATTGCGCAGTTCTTCCAGGTGCCGCTCGGTATCCAGGAATATGTGCTGATCGTCTTCGTCTCGGTGCTCGGCTCTGCCGCAACGGCGGGTCTGACAGGTGCTGTGGTGATGCTGACGCTGACGCTCTCCACCCTCGGCCTGCCGCTGGAAGGTGTGGGGCTGCTGCTCGCCATCGACCCTATCCTCGACATGGGCCGCACGGCGGTCAACGTCGCCGGTCAGGCGCTGGTGCCCACCATCGTCGCCAAGCGCGAGGGCATCCTCAACGAGGCCGTCTATAACAACGCCAAGGACATCGATGCACTCGATGACCGGGAAGTCGTGGCGGCCTGACCGCGATCATCATGGGGCGTTTCCGGTAAAACGGAGACGCCCCAACGAGGGCCATGTCCGTTGCTCCATGAGAGTTTGGGGTTGACGGAGATGGTTCGATCGATAGCGATAACGGCACAGACAACAACGCATCTTTCGGCGGAACCTGTGCATGGTGAAACGTAACTGGATCTATGTCGGCCTGCTCGCCTTCATATCCCTCGGGCTTCTCATCGACGCGGCCGTCTGGCCTGCCGGACCTCCAAGTTCCTTTACCGCAAATGATCTGGTGCAGATGGTCGGCATCATCACGCTGTTTGCCTGGTGGCAGATAGAGGATGCCGAAAAGCGGGACCTTCGGCGCAGTTCTGCCGCCAAACTCGCGACCATTCTGCTCGCACCCATCGGGCTTGCGATCTATCTCTATCAAACCCGCCGGTGGACGCACGCCACGCTCGGCCTCTTCGCATTTATCGGTGGCATTGTCCTCATCGCCATCCTCACGGCTCTGCTCGGTGACTGGCTTATTCAACAGGGTTTGTTCCCGCCGTCTTTCTTGCGCGTTTCCTGAACAGGTTTTGCAACGTCGCGCTGCCCTGTCTGAGCCGATCCGGCTATCGCCGCTTGCGGGGCCTTTCCCCATGGCGGATTGATGCAACTTTCCACCCCAACGCGGCTTTTCCCCATATCAAAACAGGCGTATCAATCGCGGCAATAAAAGTGCCGTACGGCTGTCATGTTAAGGGAGAAACAAAATGCGCGTTTCCATCGTCTTCGGTGCGCTTGCCACTATGCTGGTGCTCACCGCTTGCCAGACGCTGACGCCGGAAGAGCGCCGGGCGCGGGATGAGGCGACATGCCGGGGGTATGGGTTCCGCCCCGGCACGGACCCGATGGCGGGCTGCCTTCTCGATCTGGAAATGGACCGCCGCGCCGACAACCGCGCCTGGCAGGCGCAGATGAACCGCGACATGTTCTACCGCCCCGTGGTGGTGGAGCGGCGCATCATCGTCCAACAGACCCCCTGACGGGGATGAAGGCGACATTGCTTGGCGTTTCCCCCTGCTTCGACCTTGCGGCCAGCGTCGCCTGCGCCGCCGCAAGGCGCGCGATGGGCACACGGAAAGGCGAGCAGGAGACGTAGTCAAGATCCGCATCCTCGCAGAAATGGATCGAGGCCGGGTCGCCGCCATGTTCACCGCAAATGCCGAGCTTCAGCTCCGGCCGCGTCTGGCGGCCGCGTTCGGCGGCAATGCGGATCAGTTCGCCCACACCGTCGAAATCGAGCGAGATGAACGGGTCTCGTTCGATGATGCCCTTGCGCTGATAGGTATTGATGAAGCGCGCCGCATCATCGCGGGAAATGCCGAAGGTCGTCTGCGTCAGGTCGTTGGTGCCGAAAGAGAAGAACTCCGCGGCTTCCGCAATGACATGGGCGCGCAGAGCCGCACGCGGCAGCTCGATCATCGTGCCGGTCAGATATTCCAGCGTCATGCCGGTCTCTTCCGCCACCTCGGCCGCCACCGTGTCGATGACGGCCTTGACGTAATCAAGCTCTGACCGGAGGCCGACCAGCGGCACCATGATCTCTGGCACAACAGGAGCCCCGGTGATGCGCGCCGCCGCAACGGCGGCCTCGAAAATGGCGCGCGCCTGCATTTCAGCGATTTCGGGATAAGAAATCGCCAACCGGCAGCCGCGATGGCCGAGCATGGGGTTGAATTCGTGCAGCGCATCCAGCCGCTGGCGGAACACCGTCTGCGGCATGCCCATGGCGGCGGCCACCTCGACGATCTCGCCATCGGTCTTCGGCAGGAATTCGTGCAGCGGCGGATCGAGCAGGCGGATCGTCACCGGCAGGCCGTGCATGATCTGGAACAGTTCGGTGAAATCCGAACGCTGCATCGGCAAGAGCTGGTCGAGCGCTGCCCGCCTGCCCTTTTCACTTTCCGCAAGGATCATCTCACGCATCACATGGATGCGGTCGCCCTCGAAGAACATATGTTCGGTGCGGCACAGCCCAATACCCTCAGCGCCAAAGGCGCGGGCGGCGCGGGCGTCAGCCGGCGTATCGGCATTGGTGCGCACGGTCATGCGGCGCAGACCATCGGCCCATTGCATCAGCTTGCCGAAATCACCTGAGAGTTCCGGCTGCGTCATCGGCACCTCGCCCTTCAGCACCCGGCCAGAGGAACCGTCGATGGTGATGACATCGCCGCGTTTCAGCATGCAGCCGACGCCGATCAGCACCTTGTTGCGCATGTCGACGCGCATGGAGCCCGCGCCGGTGACGCAGGGAATGCCCATGCCGCGCGCCACCACGGCGGCGTGGCTGGTCATGCCGCCGCGCGTCGTCAGAATGCCTTCGGCGGCGTGCATGCCGTGAATATCTTCCGGGCTGGTTTCGATGCGCACCAGAATGACGCGGCGACCTTCCGCCTCCGCTGCAACCGCCTCTTCCGCGGTGAAGACGATCTCACCCGTCGCCGCCCCCGGCGAGGCCGGCAGGCCGGAGCCAATGATGGGGCGGGACGTGCCGGGATCGATGGTGGGGTGAAGCAGCTGGTCGAGCGATGAGGGCTCGATGCGGCAGACGGCTTCCTCCTGCGAGATCGACCCTTCTTCGACCATATCGACGGCGATCTTCATGGCGGCACGGGTGGTACGCTTGCCGGAACGGGTCTGCAGCATCCAGAGCTTGCCGCGCTCGATGGTGAATTCCAGATCCTGCATGTCGCGATAGTGGTTTTCCAGCCGCTTGCAGATCGCCAGGAATTCGCCGAAAGCCTCCGGCATCAGCTTTTCCATCGAAGGCTTGTCGGAGCCGGAGGCAAGACGTGCGGCTTCGGTGATGGATTGCGGCGTGCGGATGCCCGCCACCACGTCCTCCCCTTGAGCATTGACGAGGAACTCGCCGTAAAGCTCCGCCTCGCCCGTCGAAGGGTTGCGGGTGAAGGCGACGCCCGTTGCCGAGGACGAGCCGAGATTGCCGAAGACCATGGCCTGAACGTTGACGGCCGTGCCCCAGTCGCCCGGAATATTGTGCAGGTGCCGGTAGGTCACGGCGCGGTGGTTGGTCCAGCTGGCGAAAACCGCGCCGATCGCGCCCCATAGCTGGACGTGACAGTCCTGCGGGAAGGCTTCGCCCAGCTCATCCTCGATCAGCTTTTTGTAGAGCGAAACGACGTGCTGCCATTCGACCGCCGACATGTCGGTATCATATTCATGGCCGAGGCGGCCTTTTTCGTCTTCGAGAATTTCCTCGAACATTTCATGGTCGAGGCCCATGACGACATCGCCATACATCTGGATGAAGCGGCGGTAGCTATCCCAGGCAAAACGGGCGTCGCCCGCATCGTGGCCCAGCGCCTCGACGGTGCGGTCGTTGAGACCGAGATTGAGAACCGTATCCATCATGCCGGGCATGGAAGCGCGCGCGCCGGAACGGACGGAGATGAGCAGCGGCGACTGGCTGCCGCCGAAGGTCTTGCCGGTCACGGTTTCCATGCCGTGCAGGCCGGCCATGACCTGCAGCTTCAGGTCCTCGGGAAGATCGTGGCCATTCTTGTGATAAAGGGCGCAGGCATCGGTTATGATGGTGAGGCCGGGGGGGACGGGAAGGCCGAGACTTGCCATTTCGGCAAGGTTCGCGCCCTTGCCGCCCAATATCGCAACGTCACCTGCCCTGCCTTCGGCAGCACCGTTGCCGAAGGTATAAACCCATTTTTTCATTCCACGCTCTCCACCCAGAAGCGTTGTCATTTTTCTATCATCTACAGCATTGCCGGCATGTTGGGAACGCCGCAACGTGCAGTTTACATCGCAGTGCAGCATAATTGCGGCAAATTGCGCGCCAGAATTGCCGTAAAGGCCGAATAACGCCATGATTGACGCATTCGTGTAGTGCGCTGAAACGGAGTGTTGCCTAAGCCATTCAAATCGCCGACAAAGAGATTATTCATGCAATTTACCCGCCGCCATACGCTTAAATTTGCCGGAATTTCCTGCGCCGCCAGCGCGTTTGCCGGGGCGCTCAGAGCCGAAGGCGCAGTATCCGTCGCAGGGGCCGCCTCTGCCCTTCCCTTTGCGCTGACGACGCCGATGCATATCGGCCAGGCCGCAATTCGGGTGCGCGAACTCGATCCGATGATCGATTATTACCGTTCAGTTCTCGGGATGAACGAGGTGGAACGCACGGCCAGAGGCGTGACGCTCGGCGTTGGCACTGTTCCGCTGCTCGATCTCGTCCACAAGCCGGCCGCGGATTTCGAAAGCCCCACCTCCGCCGGCCTGTTCCACATCGCCTATCTGATGCCCTCCCGCAAGGATCTGGCGCGCTGGCTGGTGCATGCGGCGCTGAAGCAGGTGCCGCTGTCAGGTTTTGCCGATCACAATGTCAGTGAGGCGATCTATCTCAACGATCCCGAAGGCAACGGCATCGAGGTTTACAGCGACCGGCCGAAGGACACCTGGGTCTGGAGCGGCAGCGTGGTGAAAATGGGCACCGAACAACTCGATATTGATGATCTCGTGAAGCTGACCGACACCAAAAGAAGCGATTATGAGACAGCCCCGGCGGGGATGCGCATCGGGCACGTTCACCTGCGGGTCGGCGAAATCGCCACCGCCCGCGCCTTCTACGAAGAGGCCATCGGCCTGCGACCGACGCAGGATGCGCGCTCGGACGCGTCTTTCCTCTCTTCCGGCGGCTATCACCATCATCTGGCGGTGAATACATGGAACAGCCGCGGCGCGAAGGAACGCAACGCCATGGAAACCGGCCTCGACTGGTTTTCTCTCACCATTCGCAATCCCGCCGATCTCGAGGCGCAGAAAACGCGGCTGCGGGCGGCCGGTTACGTGCTGGTGGAGATGGAGAACAATGTCGTGGAAGCGATCGACCCCTGGGGCACGCGGCTGCGGCTGGTGCCGGGGTGAGTGATGGTAGGCCTCCATGCATCATGCGTGGAGAAATTCGCAAACTGCGCCATTGGCAGTTGCAGCAGGCCAAGTGTTTACATGGATTCGCTGCGTCTCCTCCTTCCGTCATTCCGGCCCTGAGCCGGAATCCAGCCGACGCGCGTCTGCGCGACGGGAAGAGTCTTTTCAGCCCAAGGACTTGGGCTGGCTGGATACCGGCTCAAGGCCGGTATGACGGAGGAGGTTTGCATCCCGGAAACGACTACCAGCCATACAGCCACCTCACTCTGTGAACCCGGAAAAGAAAGCCTTGCGAGGCCACGGCAGCGGCCTCGCAAGGCATTCCATCCGGTACAGGAAACCGGATGGTGGGGTCTGGAGAGAACCCTTTGGCTCTTGGGGAAAACATATCAAAATGCCGCGTGATGTCGCTCACCCGAATGGGTGATACGGCAAGATAAATTCACATTGAGCAAAAGTCGGGGCTGGCTCCCGGAAAAGCCGCCTCAGACGGCTTCGCGCAGCTGTTCGGCAGTCTGCAAATCAACAGACACCAGTTGGGACACGCCCTGTTCGGCCATGGTGACGCCGAAGAGGCGGTTCATGCGCGCCATGGTGATGGGATTGTGGGTGATGATGACGAAGCGGGTTTCCGTGGAAGCCACCATCTCGTCCATCAGGTTGCAGTAACGCTCGACATTGTGGTCGTCGAGCGGCGCATCCACTTCGTCCAGCACGCAGATCGGCGCGGGATTGGTGAGGAAAACCGCGAAGATCAGCGCCATCGCCGTCAGCGCCTGTTCGCCGCCTGACAATAGCGTCATGGTCTGCGGTTTCTTGCCGGGCGGACGGGCGAGGATTTCCAGCCCCGCTTCCAGCGGATCATCGGATTCGATCAGCTGCAATTCCGCCGTGCCGCCGCCGAAAAGATGGGTGAACAGCCGCTGGAACTGCGAATTGACCACATCGAAGGCGGCAATCAGCCGTTCGCGGCCTTCTCGGTTGAGGTTCTGGATGCCGGCGCGCAGCTTGCGAACGGCATCGATGATGTCGTCTCGTTCCTTGATGAGCGCCGCAAGCTTGGCCGAGAGCTCGGCCTGCTCTTCCTCGGCGCGCAGGTTGACGGCGCCCAGCCGCTCGCGTTCGATCTTTAGCCGGTCGAGATCGCGTTCGACATCACGAATGTCAGGCTTCGGCTGGTCAGGACCAAGGCCCGTCAGGCGAAACGCCATATGCGGCTCGGTATTCAGCGTTTCACGGATGCGGTGTTCGGTTTCCTGCCGCTTCTCGCGGGCGGAGACCAGCCGCTCCTCGGCACGGCCACGCTTTTCGCGGGCTTCGGCCAGTTCCGAAAGCGCCGTTGCAGCCACCCGGTCGGCGGCGCGCTGCAGGTTTTCCGCCTCGGCCAGCCGGTCGGCGGCTTCCCGGCGGGCGTCTTCGGTCTTCTGCAATTCGTTGAGGAGGTTGCGGCGTTTCTCGTCGAATTCCTCGGGCGCTATGTCCAGCTCGGCGATTTCCTCGCGCGCCTCTTCCTCGCGCTCGCGCAGCGTGGCGATATGGTCGGCGGCGCTTGCCGCACGCGACTGCCAGGTGGAACGCTCCTGCCCTATCGCCTGAATTCTGCGCTGACGGCTTTCCGCCTCGCGGCTCACGCCTTCGTGGCGGGCACGGGCTTCCGCCAGAAGGCCGCGGTCGGTCGCGACTTCCAGCTGGCTTTCGCGCAGGCGGAGATCGAGCACGGAAAGATCAGGCGCGTCCTCCATTTCGATGCGGGCGTTTTCTTCCTGAACGGCGATCTCGTCGATCTGCGCGCCGATCTGGTTCAGCGCTTCCGAGACGATATCCCGGCGGCGCAGAAGATCGCCGGAAGCCCTTTCGGCTGATGTCAGCGCCTCGCGCGCCTCGGCAAGCTGGCGGGTCGCAAGCCGGCTTCTGTCACGCACTTCCGAAAGCCGCAACTCGCTGCTTCTTATGTCCTCGGTTCTGGCGGCAAGCTGGTCTTCGGCCTCTTCCAGAATGGAGCGGGCCTCATCCAGTTCGGCTTCGATTTCCGCGAGACGGTTCTTCTGCGACAGGCGAAGTGCTGCAGCACCCGGCGCATCGGCGCTGGCGATATGGCCGTCCCAGCGGAACAGCGCGCCTTCGCGCGTCACCAGCCGCTGGCCGACCTTGAGTGATGGCAGTAGTCTCTGGGCTTCCGCCGTGCCGGAGACGACGCCGATCTGTGCAAGCGCGCGCCGGAGAGCCGCTGGCGCCTGGGCGTAATCGAGCAGCGGCGTCACGCCCTGCGGCAAGGCGGGATCACCCGCCCCGTCGCCATTGCCGGCCCAATAGGCGGGGGCGGCGGCGTCAAGCGGGCTTTCGAGATCGTCGCCGAGGGCGGCACCCAACGCCGCTTCAAAGCCACGCTCCACCGTCATTTCTTCCGCCACCGGCGTGAAGCTGCCATTGGCGGCGGCGCTGGAGGCAAGGATTTTGGTGATGGTGCGTGCTTCCGTATCGAGCGCGTTCAGCCGGTTTTTCGCCGTTTCCAGAGGCCCGCGCGCCAGCGCTTCGGCGGAACGCGCCTCGGCGACAGCGGCCTCGGCTTCGTCAGCGACGATCAGGGCATCCTCGACCGCAATCTCCGCCGCCTCGACAGCTTCCCGCCGTTCCGAAGGATCGGGAAGGCCGGAGAGTTTTTCATGGATGGCCTCGATCTCGGCGGAGGCCTCCTGCGACTGCCGTTCCAGCCTCAGCTTACGATCGGAAAGATCGCGGATCGTCCGCTCCAATTGCTGACGGGCGGCGGACGCTTCGGCCCGCTCGGCGGTGATTGCAGTAAAGACGGCTTCGCTTTCGGCCAGTTTGATAGCGGCGGTTTCGAAAGCTTCGCGCATCTCCTCGGCATGGCGGCCGGAATCGGAGAGGATTTCGAGGAGTTCGGCCTCTTCCTCATCGAGCCGTGCAAGGATTTGCGCATTATCCGAAACAAGACGTTCCTCGCGGACGATATCCTCGCCAAGCTGCGAGAGACGGCGCGCCAGCTCGTCGCGGCGGCGCAGCAGGCGGTTTGCCTCATCATCCAGCTGGGTGCGAGCAATCTGCAGGCGTTGCAGGGCGGCGGCCACCCGCGCTTCATCTTCGCGCAGTTCCGGCAGCTTCAGGCTGGCGATGCCTTGCTGCTTGGCCGCTTCCATCTGGCCTTGAGCCTTTTCGGCGACGATGTTGGTCGCCTGATTAAGCGCGCTTTCCGCCTCGCCCTCGGCTTCCTTCGCCTCTACCCAGCGAATATGCAACAGGGTCGCTTCGCGGGCGCGGATATCCGCTGACAGCATCTTGAAGCGGTTGGCCTGCCGCGCCTGCCGTTTCAGGCTTTCGATCTGGCTTTCCAGCTGGGCGGTCACATCCTCCAGCCGCTCCAGATTGGTCTCGGCGGCGCGCAGGCGGAGCTCGGCCTCGTGGCGGCGCGAATGCAGGCCGGAAATGCCGGCCGCCTCTTCCAGAAGCTGGCGGCGGGCCTGCGGTTTGGCGTTGATGAGTTCGCCGATACGCCCCTGCCCCACCATGGAGGGCGAGCGCGCGCCGGTGGAGGCATCAGCAAACAAAAGCTGCACGTCCTTGGCGCGCGCCTCCTTGCCATTGATGCGGTAGACCGAGCCGTTTTCGCGCTCGATGCGGCGCGTCACCTGAATTTCATCGGCATCGTTGAAGGCGGCAGGCGCGGTACGGTCGGAATTGTCGAGATAGAGGCCGACTTCGGCGGTGTTGCGGGCCGGGCGGTTGCCGGAACCGGAGAAAATGACATCATCCATGCCGGATGCGCGCATGTTTTTGTAGGAGTTTTCGCCCATCACCCAACGAAGCGCCTCCACCAGATTGGACTTGCCGCAGCCGTTGGGACCGACAACGCCGGTCAGGCCCGGCTCGATGATGAATTCGGAGGGTTCGACGAAGGACTTGAAACCGACGACGCGGAGCTTGTTAAACTTCATGCCGCCATGCTCCAGACAGAAAAACGGCAATAAAAAACGGGCGAACGGAAATATCCGCCGCCCGTTCCTTTAAGGCTTCGGCGATCAGAGCAGCTTGTCGATGACAGCCGACATGGATTCAACCGACATGTCTCCTGCGTATTTCTTGCCGTTGATGATGAAAGTCGGCGTGGAGTTGACGCCGAATTCCGTCGCACCGCGTTGCATCGTTGCGTTCACATCATCCAGAAGTTTCTGGTTCGTCAAGCAGGCCTCGAAAGACTCCTGTGAGAAACCGGCCATTTTCGACATTTGCAGCAGGGCGGCGCGTGCATCCTGTGCGACAGCCCAGCTCTGCTGCTGCTTGAACAGCATGGAAACGAAGGGGAAATACTGTCCTTCCGGTGCGCAGCGCGCCAGCATGAAGGCGGCAGCGGCGCGCGGATCGAACGGGAATTCGCGCAGCACGAAATAAACCTTGCCGGTATCGATGTACTTCTTCTTGATCTCTTCGAAGGTCTTGTTGTGGAAGTTGGCGCAGTGCGGGCAGGTCATCGACATATATTCGACGATCTTGACGGGTGCGTTGGCATCGCCGAGTGCGGCTTCCGGCAGCGGGCCGGGCTTCATCACCGCAGCCATATCCACGTCACCGGTGGATTCAGGCAATTCCTGCGCCTCGGCGATACCGGGCATGAAGGCAAACGGCAGGGCCGTGGCAACGGCAGCAAGCGCAACGCCGCCGAGAAGGCTGCGACGGGAAATGGTCAGTTCGGGAAAATGCATGAAAGCACCTGTTGGTAATAGACTCTATTGTCCGTTGATTCCGATATAGCGACGGCCCGTTCATCACAAGCGGGGTTTTGGACTCTTCTTGTCAAAGAATTGTGACCAGTCAAGGACAACCGGACCGATCAAATCGCCCGGCCCCTCGGCTTCTTCTGCAAGACCGCCGTGCCGAGCCTCTCCACCGCCTTGCGCAGCGCCTCACTCTCGATACCCTCCATCATGTCGTCGAGACGTTTTGCCGCATCGCCGCGCAGGGGCTGCGGTTTGCCCCGACGGTGAATGGTTTGGGAGACCGGTTTCTGTACGATCCTGATCTGGCGCACCGCCGGAAAGCCGAAAAAGCCGTTGATGCGGGCAATAAGTTCGCCCTGCGCATGGGTGAGGAACAAAGCGCGCGCGCCTTCGCAGGCGATGGTCAGCACGCCCGGCTGATAACCGCCGCGATCCGGGCCCTCGTCGCGGCGCGGCCAGGTGATCTTTTCCGGCCGCGTGCAATCGGCAAAATCCTCACCGGCGATCTCGTCCCAGGAACCGAGCAGCGCGGTGTTGATACCCGCCCGTTTCGATAACACGGGGTCCATGATGCCATTGGCGACTTCGGCGATCTGCACGACGCCTTTGCGGAATGAATCTGCGGGTTTCTTCATACTCTCCTCGACAGAGGCCAAGCGACCTCAAGCGGTCGCGCCATCGTCATCTTCTTCTCCGCGCAACAATGCGCGGAATCGTCGCCAGTCCCGGCAGGCGCCCAAGCGTATCACTCCCGCCACCAAACGTCCAAAGAGGAAATAAGCCCCAGCCAAAAACTTCAGATGTGGTACTCCCGGCTTATCCGAGATAACGGCAATCACCAACATGCAGGTCAGGACGACGGAGAGGTATATCCACAGGCCATGGCAGAAAATTGCCCAGAAACCGGATTCGATAATTCGAAAGCGGCGCGAGGGCTTGCCTCTCATCTTCTCCAGTTCACGGACTTCGCCGATGAGGCGGGAAACCACAAACGCCACGCTGTTCTGCCGCCCGAAACACAGCCGGCCAATATGATTCAGCAGGCTTCCAATCAGGCACAGGGCCAACAGAACGCCGATAACATAAAGCAGCGGTTGGGGTATATTATCCAGCAGCGCATTCGGCATGGGGCTGTTCCTCCAAAATCGGATCATGGGTTTCGATGTCGGGCGTTCGTCACCGGACACGGTTTTCCACGTCACAGCAACGGGTCTCCTGTTGCAGATTGCCGTACCGTGTCTATGTTCAGCGGCGATGAACACACATACGCGGCAACAAATATCACGTCCGACAGCGGAACAACTTCTCGCATGGTATGACCGGCACCATCGCGAGCTCCCCTGGCGCACGTCTCCCGCCAAGGCGAGACAAGGAAACCGCGCCGATCCCTATCATGTCTGGCTGTCCGAGGTCATGCTGCAGCAGACGACGGTGCAGGCGGTAAAACCCTATTTCCTGAAATTCCTCTCCGCCTGGCCAAGCGTCAGCGATCTGGCGGCGGCACCGGTCGAGGATGTCATGGCGGCCTGGGCCGGGCTCGGTTATTATGCCCGCGCCCGCAACCTTAAAAAATGCGCGGAAGCCGTGGCGAATGAACATGGGGGCGTCTTTCCGGATACGGAAGAAGGCCTGAAGAAGCTTCCCGGCATCGGCGATTATACCTCCGCGGCTGTTGCTGCCATCGCGTTTAACCGGCAGGCGGCTGTCATGGACGGCAATGTCGAGCGCGTCATCTCCCGCCTTTTCGCCATCGATGCTCCCCTGCCCGGCTCCAAACCGGCGATGAAAGCGAAGGTGGCCGAGCTTACGCCCCCTGATCGGCCCGGCGATTTTGCCCAGGCGATGATGGACCTTGGCGCGACGATCTGCACGCCGAAACGGCCGGCCTGCGCGCTCTGTCCGTTCAACGGCCACTGTCTTGCGCTTGCCCATGACGAGCCGGAACGGTTTCCGGTCAAGGCCGCAAAGAAGGCAAAGCCGGTGCGGCTCGGGGCCGCCTTCGTCGCGGTGAATGCGAGCGGCGAAATCCTGCTCCGGCGGCGCATCGAAAGCGGGCTTCTCGGCGGCATGACCGAGGTGCCGACCACCGCATGGACCGCGCGCATGGATGGCGGCACGGAGGCGAGCCATGCGCCCTTTGCCGCCGGCTGGCAGGCGGCGGGCGTCATCGTGCATGTCTTCACCCATTTCGAACTGCGGCTCACCGTCTATCGCGCGCAGGCGCCGGACGGCCTTCAAACCCGCCCGGATGACGGATGGTGGGAGCCGGTTACAAATCTTGACGCGCAGGCGCTGCCAACGGTGATGAAAAAAGTCATCGCCCAAGCTATTCCATCCGCATTCGATGAACGCAGGAAATTTCGATGACCAAGATTGAGCATATCGTATTCGACATCGGCAAGGTGCTGATCCATTACGATCCGCATATTCCCTATAGCCGTCTCATTCCCGATGCCGACGAGCGCCAATGGTTCTTCGAGAATGTCTGCACCCATGACTGGAACCTCGAACAGGATCGCGGCCGCCGCTGGGAGGATGCCGAGGCGCTGCTGGTGGAACGCTTCCCCGAGCGGGAAGAACACATTCGCGCCTTCCGTAAGTTCTGGCACGAAATGGTCTCGCATTCCTACGATGACAGCGTCGCGATCATGGTTGCCCTGATCGACGGCGGCCACGACGTGACGATGCTGACCAACTTCGCCTCCGACACCTTCCGCGAGGCGCAGAAAATGTTCCCCTTCCTCACTTTGCCGCGCGGCGTCACCGTTTCCGGTGATGTGAAGCTGTTGAAGCCTGATGTGGCAATCTACGATCTGCACGCCAAAGAATTCGGCCTCAACCCCGCCGCAAGCATCTTCATCGACGATACACTCGCCAATGTCGAAGGCGCGAAAGCAGCCGGCTGGCAGGCCGTGCACTTCACCGGTGCGGAAAAGCTGAAGCAGGATTTGCGGGCCTATGGGGTGGAAGCGTAAGCGAGCTGCCGTGCAAAATGGTGACGTGCGTGCCCCGCCTGCTACGACTCGTTGACCCAGTCCTCATGTGCGTGACGGACGCGGACGATCAAGACATCATCGTCCGCTCCCACGCCATAAACAACCAGGTGTGCCCTGAACCGATGGATACGCAGCGGCGGTAACAACTCGTGCCGCTCGCGTGCCATGCGTGGGTTGAGAGATATCAGCTCAAATATCTCATAGAGTTCCCGGTGATATTTTTGCGCCTGCGCCAGCCCGAATATCGCGATGCCTTCTTCGGCTATGCGAATGACGTCTTCTTCCGCGAGCAGAGACAGGCGAAAGCCCACGATCAACCGATCTTGCGTTTCATGGAACGAGCTTCAGCCTCGGCGAACAAGGCCTGTTGCGAGCGATGCCCGGCACCGCTCTGCAATCCCTCATCCACAAAATGCTGCATCGCCGCGATTTTTTCGCCTCGCTCCTGATCCTTGCGGATCAGGTCTCGCACGTAGTCGCTCGCATTCGAATAACGGCCTGTCCTGGATTGGGCCTCAACCCATTCTTTCATGGGTGCAGGCAGCGATATGTTCATGGTCGCCATATTCATCTCCCTTTGATGGGAGAGTGAAGAATTTGGCAAAGTTTGTCAAAACATATCGGGAAAAGAAATTGGCGCAGGCGGAAATGGCGGTCTCCGGCCTGCGCCAGTCCTGCCGCAAGCGGCATCGGACGCAATGTTTTTTGTGATTTGTCCTGACTGGATTTTCACAACCACTGCTCTGATTTGAGACAGTATTGCTCGTCTCTTGCGCGAAACTTGTCTGGCTAAAATAAGATACTCGAAAATACCAACGCCCGACACCGAAGTGCCGGGCGTTGGTCGTTCTCCATCCGGGACTGAAGGTACTAAACCGGACAGAGACGTATTCTGACAAGGGCGGGCGGTGGATCGTCCGTCTTCGGCTTTTTGGGCTTTCGACTATTCGGCCTTTGCCATTTCACTGCGGATGATCGTCCGGAGATCGTCGATCGGCTTCAGCGCGTCGCCGTCCTCGAAATGCCAGAACGTCCATCCGTTGCATGCGTCGAGACCTTGCACCTTCGCGCCGAGGCGGTGAATGGAGCCGGCCGTCCCGCCGGATGCAATCGTACCATCGGCACGAATAATGGCGCTATAACGGCGCTTTGCATCGGTCAGCACCTGGCCGGGACGGACGAGACCGCTTTCCACCAGCGTGTTGAAGGCAACGCGCGGCTCGGCCTTCTTGCCGGTCATGACGGTCAGTTCCGCCTTGCCGAGCGGCTCAACGGCGGCGATGCGGGCCGATGCCGCGTCGATGTAATCCTGTTCGCGCTCAATGCCGACGAAGTGACGGCCGAGGCGTTTTGCAACTGCACCCGTAGTGCCGGAGCCGAAGAACGGGTCGAGCACGATATCGCCCGGCTTGGTGGAGGCCATGATGATGCGGGCCAGCAGAGCTTCCGGCTTCTGGGTCGGATGCACCTTCTTGCCGTCGTCGCCCTTCAGGCGCTCATGGCCGCTGCAGATCGGGAACAGCCAGTCGGAGCGCATCTGCACGTCGTCATTGGAGGCCTTCAGCGCATCGTAGTTGAAGGTGTAGTTCTTGGCTTTCGGATCGCGGCTGGCCCAGATCATGGTCTCATGGGCGTTCTGGAACCGGCGGCCCTTGAAATTGGGCATGGGGTTGGTCTTGCGCCAGACGATATCGTTGAGGATCCAGAAATCGAGGTTCTGGAGCATGGAGCCAACGCGGAAGATGTTGTGGTAGGAGCCGATGACCCAGATGGTGCCGTTCGGTTTCAGCACGCGGCGGCAGGCGAGCAGCCAGGCGCGGGTGAAGGCGTCATAGGCCTCGAAGGAGGCGAACTGGTCCCACTCGTCATCGACGGCATCGACCAGCGACTGATCGGGACGATGCAGCGTGCCGCCAAGCTGGAGGTTATAGGGCGGGTCAGCGAAAATCGCATCCACCGACTGGCTCGGGAGGGCATCCAAGGCAGCGACACAATCACCTTTGATGATGCTGTCTTTCCAGGCGTCACTCTCGCCCGCACGATCAAAACCGGCACGCCGAAAATCGGCCAGCGGAAAAACTGCTGCCATTGGTACTCGCTCCATACGCTTACTCTCTACTGAGGCTTATGGTTACCGAAGATGGTTATCAAAGCCTGAACAAGTCACGGAAAATGCGAAATAAATGGCTGTTGCGGCGCGCAGGAGCGATTTGCGGCGGCCGGCGGGGAACCCGAAGTCCGGCAAAAACGTTGTGCACAACGGGTTCTCCTGTCGCCGCATATCGGCGCGGCAGGAAGAGCCATTCTGGCAGGGGGTAATCCGCAATGGGGTCCGTGATGAAAATGGCTTCTTTTTCCATGAATGTCGTTTGCGCCGCGCTTTTCGCAACGGCGCTGCCGGCGCCGTCGCAGGCGCAGCAACCGGCCCCGCAATATAACGTCATCACCGACGCGGTTTTGTTCGATGGCGGCCCCTCGCTCGGCAACAGCGACCGGGTGCGGTGGGATTTCTACAAGGCCGACCGCGCCGGCGGGCGCACCGACGACAATGCCGGCGGCTCCTATGACGCCACCTTCGAGGCGAAGCTGCCGGCGGGCAAATATGTCGGCGTGGCGGCGCTGGGCAATGTGACCCGCGAAGTGCCCTTCGAGGTGAGGGATGGAAACGTTGCGAGGCCGAAGGTGAATTTCGATGCGGCGGAATTGACGATCGTACCGAAACGCAGCCCCGGCGGCGATGTGGAAACACAGGCGAAAACCGAAATCACCAGGGATGATTTCAAGGATAGCGTCTACGGCCAGAACACTGTCTTCGTGCCCGCGGGCGAAGTCCTCCTCACCGGCCGCATCGGCCCGGCGCGGGCTGAGGAGAAACTGGCCATCAAGGCAGGCGAGAAGATCAGCCACGAGCTTGTCATTCCGAGCGGCGTGGTGATCGCCAAGGCCGTTTATGCGGAAGGCAGCAGGGCGGTGGAAACGGATGATATCCGTTTCGAAGCGATGTCAGCCAAGGAAACGCTGGATGGCACGCGTGAGACCATCAACGGCATTTACGGCGCCGGCAAGATGATGGAAATGCCCGCCGGTGATTTCGTCATGCGCGCCCGTCTCGGCAAAGTGACGGTGGAACAGCCATTCACCGTGACGGCCGGAAAACGAACCGAAATTACAATCGATCTCGATGCGGGTGTTCTCGCAATCAAGGCCCCCGGTGCCGAACGGATCGATATCGTCGAAACGACCAGGGATCTTCAGGGCACGCAGAAGGAGATTTCCGGCCGTTACGGCACGCAGCATCAGGAAACCCTGCATCCCGGCGACTATTCGGTGAAGGTGAGCTACGACAAGAAATCCGGCCGCGAGCCAAAGGAGATCAAGGCGACGGTCAAGGCCGCCGAGAGAACCGAGACGAGTGTGCCAGAGTAATCGGCACGGCGCGGCCCCTCTCCTCATTCCGCCTGCCTCCCTCCCTCATCCCTGTGCTTGTCACAGGGATCCAGCCGACGTGCGTCTGCACGACGGGAAGAGTTCTTTCAGCCCAAAGACTTGGGCTGGCTGGATTCCTGTGACAAGCACAGGAATGAGGATGGAGAAAACGTCATCAGTGTTTCCGGCCAGACGACCCATATTTGGGCCTGAGCATCGGATGCTTCGAAAAACGCGCCGCATCCTTCGCCACGGTTGGTAACGGCTCGCCGATTTTCACACCCGCAAAGCCTGACGCCGCGATGCGGTCGCACAGCCTTATCCACTGGCAGCCGCGACAGGCCTGCCTGATCTCGCCGGCAGCGAAAGCCACACGCATCTTTACAAGAAAGTCCGGTGTCGCCTGCAGCCGCTTGCCGGCGGTCAGCGTCTCACCCAAAAGCGCCGAGACCGAAAGGCGGGCCATCTCATCCCGCTGCACCACGCCTTCGTTGAAACAGTGGGCATGGCTTTCACAGAGCAGGCCCTCGCAAATATCGTCCGGGCCATCCACCAGCTCGATATCTTCCTCGCCGGCATTCAGCCGGGTGGCGACGCGGTCGTAATTTTCAACGAAGCCTGATGTATAACCCTTGCCCACATAGGTGAGCATGCAGAGAAGGTGGTGGGGCCGGAGACGGACGGTCAAGGGCCCACCCTATCCGACGATGGCGAAGGCGTCGCGCACCGAGCCGGACGAGGTGCGGATCGCCTTGCGGCCGATCCATTGCACATGTCCGTCCAGAATACGCACCGCCTCCTCGGCGCGGCCGCCGCGCAGCGCATCGATGATCGCCCGGTGGTCGGTATCGGTGCGGCGCTCCCAGCCGGCCCGCCAGGCGGAAAACAGGAAGCGGGCGCTCGCCGCATGCAGGCCGTCGATCGCCTCCATCAGGCGCGGCATGTTGCAGGGCGCGGTGATGAGGCGATGGAAGCGGCGATTGGCCTCCTCCCAATGCTGCACATCGACGGCGCTATCGCCTTCGAGCGTTGCGGCCTCCGCCTGATCGAGAATGGCAGGCGTCATGTTTGGAATGGCGTGGCGCAGCGCCAGAACTTCAAGGGCGGCGCGCATTTCCGCCACTTCGCGCACATCGTCAAGGCCGAAATCCGCCACCCGGACACCCCGGCGCGGGATGCTGGCCGCCAGCCCCTGCGCCTCCAGCCGGCGGAATGCCTCGCGCACCGGCACATGCGACGCGCCGAATTCGGCTGCGATGTGATCCTGCCTCAGACGTTCGCCCGGCGACAGCTCCCCGCGAACGATACGGTCGGCAAGCGTGCGGCTGATGCGTGCTGCAATGGTGTCTTCGGGGGCGTTTTTCACTGTCTTGGGCATAACATCCCATAACGCATATGGCGCGGCCGTGTGTAGCGGTTTTTGCGCCATCACATGGCGCAACGCCGAATATTCGAAACCCGCTCACTTGCCGCATCCCTGCCAGCCATGAGCCTGATGGGACCGACCCTTGCGGGTGAACCGGTTGAGCTTGGCGCAGACATGGTCTAAAAGCCCGGCATCATTTTCTTCCAGCAAATCTGATACAGGGAGCGCCCATGAGCGGCTTCGACCTCATTATTTTCGACTGCGACGGCGTTCTGGTCGATTCCGAAATCATCGCGGCGCAGGTGGAATCCCGCCTCTTGACCGAGGCCGGTTATCCGATCTCCGTCGAGGAAATGGGCGAGCGTTTCGCCGGCATGACCTGGAAGAACATTCTTTTGCAGGTGGAAAGCGAAGCCAGCATTCCGCTCTCCGCCTCGCTGCTCGACAAGTCCGAAAAGCTGCTCGACATGCGTCTGGAACGCGACGTGAAGATCATCGAGGGCGTGAAATTCGCGCTGTCCCGCCTGACCACGCCCCGCTGCATCTGCTCGAACTCCTCCAGCCACCGCCTCGACATGATGCTGACGAAGGTGGGCCTCAAGCCCTATTTCGCGCCGCATATCTATTCCGCCAAGGACCTCGGGGCCGACCGCGTGAAGCCGAAACCGGATATCTTCCTGCATGGCGCGGCCCAGTTCGGCGTTTCCCCTGACCGCGTGGTCGTGGTCGAGGATTCCGTGCACGGCATCCATGGCGCAAGAGCGGCCGGCATGCGGGTCGTGGGCTTCACCGGCGCATCCCACACCTATCCGAGCCACGCCGACCGGCTGACGGATGCGGGTGCCGAAACGGTGATTTCGCGCATGCAGGACCTGCCGGCCGTGATTGCGGCAATGGCGGAGTGGGAAGGCGCTTTTTAAGTTGTGATGGGACTTCTTTCGTGATCTGAGTGGCAGCATTGATATTTTAATAAATGTAGCTACATTAATTCATGAAAATCATATGGGACGAGCCCAAGCGGCTCGCCAATATCGAGAAGCACGGCTTCGACTTCGCGGATATTGATGGCTTCGACTGGGAGAACGCCATCATCGAGAAAAGCCTGACCGGACCGGGAAATTCGCGCTTCAAAGCGATCGGATATTTTCGGGACGGAACGATGGCTATCGTTTTTGCGACTGTCGGAACAGAAGCGATATCCATTATCAGTTTCCGAAGGGCGAGTTCCAAGGAAAGAAGGAGGTTGCCATGGCCAAAGCTGCAAAACTAAAAAAATTCAAACCCGGACGCGGCTACACCGAAGCGGACTGGAACGCCGTTGATTTCCCGGAAATGACGGATCAAGAACTCGAAAATGCGCGCCCCGCCCGAGACGTTTTGCCACCTGCTTTTTTCGAAGCGATTAATGAATACAGAAAGACGCGTGGCCGCCCACCGGTAGATAAGCCTAAGAAACAGGTAACGTTGCGCCTTGATGAGGATGTCGTGGAACGTTTCCGCGAGGGTGGCAAAGGGTGGCAGAGCCGCATCAATGATGCTTTGCGGAAGGCCGCAGGCATTTGAACTCGTTGCCATGCAACAAGAAACCGGAGACCGCAGAGCAGCCTCCGGCTTTACATTCAACCGGGCGAAATCACCGGCGCTTGGTCTTGGCCTTCGCGCCCTGCTCGGCAAAGCCGATGTAAACGCTGACAGACCGCGGCGCGCCGCCCGGTCCGTTGGGGATGGCGACATGGTCGTTGTTGAAGATGAACTGGGTGCCGGCCCCGCCTGCGGGCAGATCGATGGCGAAGTTGGTCGTTTCGCCGAAAATCTCGCCGTCGCCGTCCTTCACCGTCACGCGGATCGGCACGGTGACGCGACCGGGCTTGGCCATCGGGCCGGGAACCAGGCGGCCCTGGGCCAGCACGTTCACCGTCAGCGTCGACTCATTGGCGGTGCAGGAGCGCGTCGTGTCTGACAGCGAGACCTGATAGGCGAGTTTCTGCGGATCATCCTTGGCGCCGCCGGCATAGACGCGGTGCACGGCGTTGGCGTCTAGAACCGTGACCGTCGGGCAGTTGGCCTGCACCACCGGGGTGACCGCATTGGCCTGCGCGGCCGGCGGGTTGACGGCAAGCGAGTCCGACGGGTTGGAGGAATTGCATCCTGCAACGACGGCCAGAAGCGACATCGCGGCGGACAAACGCAAGAAATTCCCTGACACTCTTCTAATTCCCTCTCCATTGTCCCGGAACAGAACCGGAGACGCTGTTTATTGACCTTTCACGCAGGTTGGCGATGGTCTATAGCAGCGACGCCGGAAAAAATCGATTGGCATGTTCGGTTTTGCTTGAATTTTCAAAAAAGCCCTTCATTAGCTGCCCAACCGCCTCATTCCGGTAAGACGCTGCGGAAAAGATGCCGATCAATCGGTAACGGATAAGGGACTATCTCGTGGAATATGTATCGACCAGGGGTGCGGCCCCTTCGCTTGGTTTTTGCGACGCGCTTCTGGCGGGCCTTGGCCGTGACGGCGGGCTTTATGTTCCGCGCAAATGGCCTTCCATGTCGAAGAAGGAAATCCGCAACCTGCGCGGCAAGTCCTATCAGGATGTTGCCTTCGAGGTTCTCTACCGTTTCACCGGCGGCGAAATTCCGGCCGACAAGTTCAAGGCGATGATCGACGACGCCTATGCGACCTTCCGCCATCCGGCCGTCGTGCCGCTGACGCAGACCGGCCCGAACACCTTCGTGCTGGAGCTTTTCCACGGCACCACGCTCGCCTTCAAGGATGTGGCGATGCAGCTTCTCGCCCGCCTGATGGATTACACGCTTTCCGAACGCGGCGAGCGCGCCACCATTGTCGGCGCCACATCCGGCGACACGGGCGGTGCGGCAATCGACGCCTTTGCCGGGCGTGAGCGCACCGACATTTTCATCCTTTTCCCGAACGGCAAGGTCTCCCCGGTGCAGCAGCGCCAGATGACGACCTCCACCGCCTCCAACGTGCATGCGCTGGCGATCAATGGCAATTTCGACGATTGCCAGACGCTGGTCAAAGAAATGTTCAACGACGTGAAGTTCCGTGACGGCGTGAAGCTTTCCGGCGTCAATTCCATCAACTGGGCGCGCATCATGGCGCAGGTGGTTTATTACTTCACCGCATCGCTTTCGCTCGGCGGTCCCGACAGGAAGGTTTCCTTCACCGTCCCAACAGGCAATTTCGGTGATATTTTCGCGGGTTACGTCGCCAAGAAGATGGGCCTGCCGATCGACAAGCTCGTCATCGCCACCAATGACAACGACATTCTGGCGCGCACGCTGAAGACCGGCCGTTACGAGATGCGCGGCGTCAAGCCCACCACCTCGCCTTCGATGGACATCCAGATTTCCTCGAATTTCGAGCGGCTGCTGTTTGAAGCCTATGGCCGTGATTCCGCCGCGGTGAAGGCATCGATGGACGGGTTGAAGCAGTCCGGCGCATTTGAAATTCCGCCCCATGCCCTGAAATTCATCAAGAAGGATTTCCGCGCCGGCCGCGCCACCGAAAAGCAGGTGGCGGCAACGATCCGCGACACGCTTGAGAAAACCGGCTACCTCATCGATCCGCATACGGCGACCGGTGTTTTCGTGGCGGAAAAGCACGAAAAAGCGGGAAGCCCGATGGTTGTCCTGTCGACCGCTCACCCGGCTAAATTCCCGGCCGCTGTAAAATCCGCTTGCGCAATCGAGCCTGCGCTTCCAGTATGGTTAGCTGACATTATGAACCGGGAGGAGCGTTTCGACATTCTGGATGCAGAGCTGGAAGCCGTGGAAACCTTCATCGGCAGCCATGCACGCGCCGGCAAATAGAGACGCGGAAAGACGTTGAGTATGAGAGTTAATGTGACCCGGCTTTCGTCCGGGTTGACCGTTGTCACGGAAAAAATGCCGCATCTCGAAAGCGTTGCTCTTGGGGTGTGGATCAAATCCGGATCCCGCAACGAGACGACTGCCGAACACGGCATCGCCCATCTTCTCGAACATATGGCTTTCAAGGGTACGGCGCGCCGCACCGCCCGCCAGATCGCCGAAGAGATCGAAAATGTCGGCGGTGAAGTCAACGCCGCGACATCGACGGAAACAACCTCCTACTACGCCCGCGTCCTGAAAGACCACGTCCCCCTCGCCGTCGATATCCTTGCCGACATCCTGACGGAATCGCTGTTCGACGAAGAAGAGCTGGAGCGGGAGAAAAACGTCATCCTGCAGGAGATCGGTGCAGCCACAGATACGCCCGACGACGTGATCTTCGACAATTTCTCCGGTGTCGCCTATCGCGACCAGACCATCGGCCGCCCGATCCTCGGCACGCCGGAAACCGTTCAATCCTTCACGACAGGCCAGATCAGGCATTATCTCGCCCGCAACTACACGACGGACCGCATTTTCGTCGTGGCGGCCGGTGCTGTCGACCACGAAAGCTTCGTGAAGCAGGTGGAAGAACGTTTCGCCTCACTGCCGCAGCTGCCGGTGGCAACACCGGTTATGGAAAAGGCAATCTATACCGGCGGCGAAATCCGCGAGACCCGCGACCTCATGGACGCGCAGGTGCTTCTCGGCTTCGAGGGCAAGGCCTATCACGCCCGCGACTTCTATTGCTCGCAGATCCTCGCCAATATCCTGGGCGGCGGCATGTCTTCCCGCCTGTTCCAGGAAGTGCGCGAATATCGCGGCCTGTGCTATTCGGTCTACGCCTTTCATTGGGGTTTTTCCGATACCGGCATCTTCGGCGTGCATGCGGCCACTGGCGGCAACGACCTGCCGGAACTGGTGCCGGTCATTGTCGAGGAGCTGCGCAAGTCCTCGCAGGCCATCCATCAGGAGGAAATCGACCGTGCTCGCGCGCAGATCCGCGCCCAACTGCTGATGGGCCAGGAAAGCCCGGCCGCCCGCGCCGGACAGATCGCCCGGCAGATGATGCTTTACGGCCGGCCCATCCCCAATGAGGAAATGATGGAGCGGCTGGGCGACATCACCCGCGCGCGCCTGACCGATCTTGCAGGACGGCTGTTTTTCGATACAGTTCCGACATTGTCTGCAATTGGCCCGCTCGAACATCTGCCGCCTCTTTCCGACATCACTGCCGCGCTTTCCGCGCAGCAGCCCGCAAGGATAAAGGCGAACGGATAAACCGATATGAGGGCGGGATTTAAAGGCGAAGTCCGCTCACCTTTTTCGCCATCCCGCTTGCGGATGGCGATGTCTGCCGCACAGGGATCGTGAATGCTGCGTTTTCTTTCCCGACATAGCGACACGCCCGAACTGCGCAGCGCCAATCACCTTCTCAGACTGCCGCGCTACGGCGATTTCAAGCAATGGCATGTGCTGCGTTCGGAAAGCCGACAGTTTCTTCAGCCCTGGGAGCCGACCTGGCGCCCGGACGAACTGACGGAGGGCGCCTTCCGCATGCGCGTGATGCGCAATGGCCAGGAGTTTTCCTCCGGCACCGCCGTCTCCTTCCTGCTGTTTGAAAAAGAGACGCTCCTGGTGGGCGGTATCACCATCGGATACATCCGCCGGGGTGCGGCGCAAAGCTGCATGATCGGATACTGGATCGGCGAGCGCCACGCCGCGCAAGGCCATATGTCTGCCGCATTAAAATTGGTAATACCATACATCTTTAACGGACTTCAGTTGCACCGTATCGAGGCAGCCTGTATTCCGGAAAACTTCAAAAGCATCCGGCTTCTCGAAAACGCCGGGTTCCAGCGGGAAGGTCTCTTGCGGGAATATCTGAAAATCAATGGCCAATGGCGGGATCATATGATGTTTTCCCTTCTTGCCGACAAGCAAAGCTCCGGCGGAACGAAGTACGATACATGACCTACAATCACTCTGCGCCGTGCCTTGCGAAACGTCTGGCGGCAATCGCGCTGGCTGCGCCGTTTTTCCTGCTGTTCCTGCTTTTTGCTTCCCATTCCTTTGCTTTTGAGCCGGTAAAGATTTCCCGTGACGACACGGCGCTCGACCTGACGGCCACCACCGATATCTACGCCAATCAGGGCGAAGCCTTTCAGGTCTCGACCGCGCCGGGCCCTGATGGCATCCGCCGCCGTATCGAGGTGCGCGCCAGTTCCAACGATCACCAGGGCGACTGGGCGGTCTTTGCGCTCGCCAACGTCTCCGAAGAACAGCTGGAGCGCGTGATCGTCGCGCCGCATTTCCGCCTCGTCAATTCCAAGCTGTTCTGGCCCGATCTCGGCTCGCAGCGCATCATGGCGATTACGCCGAGTGAAGGCTTTGCGCTTGACCGGCAGCCGAGCCCGGATGCCGACGTCTTCCGCATCACGCTCAACCCCGGCTCCGTCATCACCTTCGTCGCCGAGCTTTCCACGCCGCAGCTACCGCAGCTTTATCTGTGGGAGCCGGAGGCCTACAAGGACACGATCAACGCGTTTACGCTCTATCGCGGCATCGTGCTCGGCATTGCCGGCCTGCTGGCCGTGCTTCTGACCATTCTCTTCGTGGTCAAGGGAACCTCCGTCCTGCCGGCCTCGGCCGCACTCGCCTGGGCGGTGCTTGCCTATATCTGCGTCGATTTCGGCTTCCTTGAAAAGCTCATAACCGTCACCTCAAGCGATCAGCGAATATGGAGGGCGGGCGCGGAAGTGGCGCTCGCCTCCAGCTTCGTGGTCTTCCTCTTCACCTATCTCAATCTCAATCGCTGGCACGCGCATCTGGGTTATGCGACCTTTGCCTGGGTGGTGGGTCTGGCGCTGCTGTTCGGCGTGGCGATCTATGATCCGTCGGTCGCGTCAGGCATCGCGCGCGTGTCCTTCGCGCTCACCGCAACGGCCGGCATCGCACTCATCATCTATCTCGGTTTCAACCGTTACGACCGGGCGATCCTGCTCGTTCCCTCCTGGGCGCTCATCCTCGTCTGGCTGTTCGGCAGCTGGCTGACGGTGACGGGGCAGCTGGACAACGACATCGTGCAGCCCGCACTCGGCGGCGGGCTGGTGCTGATCGTGCTTCTGATCGGCTTTACCGTCATCCAGCACGCCTTCGCCGGCAGCGCCTATCAGCAGGGCCTGTTCTCCGACCTCGAACGGCAATCTCTGGCGCTGACGGGCAGCGGCGATACCGTGTGGGACTGGGACGTGACGCGCGACCGCATCGTCACCACGCCCGATATTTCCAACCGGCTGGGGCTGGAACCCGGCGCCATGCACGGCGCTGCGCGCAACTGGCTGCCGCGCCTGCATCCTGACGATCGCGACCGGTTCAAGGCGACGCTCGACGTGCTGCTCGACCATCGCAAGGGCCGCCTCAACCACGAATTCCGCATTCGCGCCGAAGACGGGCATTTCCACTGGCTGCAAATCCGCGCCCGTCCGGTTCTCGGCTCCAACGGCGAAATCATCCGCTGCGTCGGCACCATCACCGATATTACCGAGCAGAAGAACTCGGTGGAACGGTTGCTGCAGGATGCGATGAACGACAATCTGACCGGGCTTCCGAACCGGCAGGTGTTCCTCGACCGCCTGCAATCGATCCTCAACCTGTCGCCCGACAGCGAAGGCGTGCGCCCGACCGTGATGGCGATCGATATCGACCGTTACAAGCTGGTCAACGATACGCTCGGCATTGCCGCGGGTGATAATATCCTTATCGCGCTGACACGGCGTCTGCGCCGCCTGCTGAAACCGCAGGATACCCTGGCGCGTCTCGGTGGTGATGAGTTCGGCCTTATCCTCACCTCCGAGCGCGATCCGCAGCGTGTGGCCGATTTCGCCGATGCGGTGAACAAGGCGATCATGGTGCCGATCAATTTCGCCAATCGCGAAATCATCCTCACCGCCTCCATCGGCCTCGTCTCATGGATCGACCAGCAGGAAAGTGCGGCCGGACTGCTCAGCGATGCGGAACTCGCCATGTATCGCGCCAAACGGGCTGGCGGCAACCGCGTCGAGCCGTTCCGCCCCGCCTTCCGCACCTCGGGCACCGACCGCCTGCAGATGGAAAGCGATCTTCGCCGCGCCATCGAGCGCAAGGAGCTGTCGCTGGCCTACCAGCCCATCGTCAAGCTTGACGATGGCGAGCTGGCCGGTTTTGAGGCGCTGATGCGATGGGAGCACCCCAAGCGCGGCAATATCCCTCCGAGCGAATTCATTCCGATTGCGGAGGCCTCCGGCCTGATCGAGCCTCTCGGCATGTTCGCCCTGGAACGGGCTGCCACCGATCTGATGGACTGGCAGCACGCCATCGAAAAGATGCCGATCTTCATCTCCGTCAATATTTCCAGCGCGCAATTGCTGAACAACGAATTGTACAACGACGTGCGCGGCATGCTGACCCGCACGCGCTGCAATCCGCAGCAGCTGAAGCTGGAGCTGACGGAATCGGTTGTCATGGAAAACCCGGAACAGGCGCGGCTGGTGCTTTCCAAGCTCAAGGAAACCGGCCTCAGCCTCGCCATGGATGATTTCGGCACCGGCTATTCGTCACTCGCCTACCTCACCCGCTTCCCCTTCGACACGATCAAGCTCGACAAGGCGCTGGTGGCCAATACCAGCGACAAGCGCAACGTTCTGCTGCGCTCCGTCATCGCCATGGCGCGCGCACTCGACATGCAGGTGGTGGCGGAAGGCATCGAAACGCCTGAAGATGCGGCCGAACTGGCCCGCATGAACTGCCATTTCGGCCAGAGCTTCCTGTTCGGCACGCCGGTCTCCGGCGATGCGGCGCTGAAGCTTCTACGGGAGCGGTTCCAGCCGACGAAGCGGGCTTCGTAAGGGATATTGCGTACATGGAAGCGAGGGGGCGCAGTCTCCTCCTCAAATTCCACGTCATCCTCGGGCTTGTCCCGAGGATCTAATCACGCATGCTAAAACTACCGACGGCAGATCCTCGGGACAAGCCCGAGGATGACGACGGAGAGGGCTAATGCTCCCCGGAACGTCTCGGATTTTCAACCTGCACGCCGAATATTTACTGAACCATCATCACCGGCTGCGCATCCGCCGCCACGCTCCCATGTAACAGGTCGTGGATGAACTCCATCTTCGCCACCACCGGCGGCGTCAGCACGAAGGGATAAAGGTCCGCCTCCCCCATGCTGCGCTGGATGGAATTGATGGCGACGCTGAGCGGGATCCAGGCTTTCACCAGCTGCGCGGCGCTGCGGGCCTTATAGGGATCGAACGTCACTTCCGCCGCCATTTCCTCGTGCCCGTCAGGATCGATCGCCACACCGAAGGCGCGCGCGGTTTCGAGCGTATCGACGATATGCAGATAATGGGCGAAACATTCGGCGAAATCCTCCCAGGGGTGGACCGAGGCATAGGAACTGATGAAATTCTCCTGCCAGTCGCGGCGCGGCCCGCCATCATAATTGCGTTGCAGGGCGGCGCCATAATCCTCGCGCTCGTCACCAAAGACGGCGCGGCAGGCCTCCAGCCGGTTTTCGTCCCGCACCAGCTTGTTCCAGATGAAGTGCCCGACCTCGTGGCGGAAGTGGCCAAGCATGGTGCGGTATGGCTCGTTCATGTTGGCGCGCACCTGTTCGCGCGTCGCGTCATCGGCCTCGGCCGCGCGGATGGCGATCAGGCCTTCGTCGTGGCCGGTCATGGCGGGAATGACGGAACCATCGAGCGCCACCTCATCCACCAGAAAGTCGAAGACGAGGCCGCCTGCGGGGTCAGCATCACGATTGGGATGCGGCAGGCCAAGCCGCAGGATCGAATAAAACAGGTGCCGCTGCGCCTGGCTGATGCGGTGCCATTGTTCAATCCCCTGCTCTGTGGCCATATCAGGCACCAGGCGATTGTGGCTGCAGGCCGGGCAAAAGGCATTGGCGCTTTCCGCCGGCACAGACCAGTTGCAGATATCATTCACCTCATTGGCGCAAAACCGCACCTGCTTTTCCGGCTCGGCCACGATCTGCCAGTTCGGTTCACCCGCAGGCGCCAGCGCTTCCATGGAAAGCCGTTCCGGCACGAAAGCCAGGCGATGGCCGCAGGAGACGCAGAAGCGATTGTCGAAATGGACAGGCTGGCCGCAGGATGCGCAGGAAAAAAGCTTCATGGATGAAACCCTTGCGATGGGACGGGTGAAAGAAAAGCAGAGATAAAATGTGAAGGCGGAGGCGTAACGGCCCGGTCGTCATGGCCCTCACATGACAAGAGCGCATGTGCGATAACACATGCGCTCCATGCGCCGCATCGTGGGAGAGGCGCAATGTTTCATGCAGAATTACATGCGGTCGACGGCGCCCTTGACGGCGTCCTTCGCCTTGCCGACGGAGCTCTGAACCTTGCCCTTGGTTTCCTGGGCGGCACCCTTAGCACGCAATTCATTATTGCCCGTCGCTTCGCCGACGCTCTTCTTCACCTTGCCAGCAACTTCATTGGCTTTACCGGCGATCTTGTCAGATGTGCTACCCATATTACTGCTCCCTAGTTGAGCCGTACTGTCTGTCCGGCTTTCCGGGTGGGTAACGTCAGGGGTCAGGATTTGGTTCCAGCCGAAAGGGGCAGGAATTGTGTTGAGATCAGGCGTGCCCGGCATCCGTGGAGAGCATGCGCGCATCGACGCCCATCAGGGCCAGCGCCCGCTCGTATTTATTGTCCAGCCCACGGTCGAAGATCAGCTCTTCCGCAGCGGGGCAATTCAGCCAGCCATTATTGGCGATCTCGTTTTCCAGCTGGCCCGGACCCCAGCCGGCATAACCGAGCATCATGGTCGCCCTTTGCGGGCCGCGGCCGTTGGAAATGGCGCGGACGATATCAAGCGTTGCGGTGAGCGAAATGTCATCGCTGACCGGAATGCTTGATTCGCTGAGGTAATCATCCGAATGCAGCACAAACCCCCGGCCGGATTCCACCGGGCCGCCGCACTGGATCGGAAATTCGCGGGTGCGGTTAGGCAGCATGATGGCGTCGTTGCTATCCACCAGCTTCAGATGCAGCAGAATATCCGTAAACGTGATCTGCTGCGGCCGGTTGATGATGAAGCCCATGGCCCCGGCGTCCGAATGGGCGCAGATATAGATCACCGAACGGGCAAAATTGCCGTCGTCCAGCCCCGGCATCGCGATGAGGAACTGGCCATCGAGAAAGCCACGTTCGCGTTTGTCCATCAGGGTTGAAAAGCTCACCGGCGCCTCCAGCAGACCGAATTCCGTCGCTCAACGGAAAACGGCGTTCGCACTTCGACAAAGGACAGGATGCGGCATCGCGCCCGATCAATCAACCGAAAATGATGAACCGCACGAATTCGTAACTGGTCCGTCGGGCGATGTTGGGTTAGACGGGAAGCATGAGCGTCAGGATATTCTTTCGATTTTCACATCTTCGTCTCGCGGCCGCATTTGCCGCCCTCCTCGGCGGCATGCAAGCCGCCCAGGCCGAAATTACCGACTGGGCCAGAAGCGAGGGCGGCCTGATGCGCGTGGCAAGCCTTGCCATGGATGCGGACGGCGTGGTGCGCGGCGTGCTGCAGATCGAGCCGAAGGACGGCTGGATCACCTATTGGCGCGAACCGGGCGAAGCAGGCATACCGCCGCAGATAACGCCCGATCCGGCAAGCGGCGTGGCGCTTACCACCATGGCCTATCCGGTTCCGAAGCTGATCGAAAACGGTGACATCACCGATATCGGCTATGACCACGCCGTCAGCCTTCCCTTTCAGCTGAAAGCCGCCGACCCGGCAGCGAGCGGGAAGATAGACCTCACCGCCTTCATCGGCGTGTGCCAGAATATCTGCATTCCCTTCGAGGCGAAGTTCTCCATAGACCGCGGCAATGCGGGTGATGATGACAGCGAGGAACGCCGCCTTCTCGAAGAGGCGCGCGAAACGTTGCCCGAGGCGGCGTCCGACGATTTCAAGGTGATCGATTTCCACATCACGCCCGACAAGACCATGCTCGGCGTGCAGCTGCAGCTTCCGGAAAACGCACCCAAGGAGACCGAAATATTCATCGCGGGTCCCTCCGGTTTTGCCTATTACGAGCCGCAGAACCTGGTGCGCGACAAGCGCAAGCTCTCCTTCTACATGAACATCAAGGGCCTGCCGAAAACCTATCAGGTGCAGGGCAACAGCTGGCCCATTCTGGTCAAGTCAGGCGACCGGGCCATGGAGACCATGCTGAATTTCCCGAAGCCGTGAGCGGTGTTTCTGCGGGGGAAATTATCTCGAAAACCGCATGACAGCTTTCATTTCCGTGCTCTATAGTCGCGCGAACCGAACGGCTACAGGAGCACGGACATGACCATCAAGATCGGCGAAAAACTGCCTTCCGCAACCTTCAAGGAAAAGACGGCCGACGGCCCGGTGGAAACCACCACGGACGCACTTTTCGGCGGCAAGAAGGTGGTTCTCTTTGCCGTTCCCGGCGCTTTCACCCCCACCTGCTCGCTGAACCACCTGCCGGGTTATCTCGAAAACCGTGACGCCATTCTTTCCAAGGGCGTGGACGATATCGCCGTCGTCGCCGTCAATGACTGGCACGTCATGGGCGCATGGGCGCAATCGTCTGGTGGTCAGGGCAAGATTCATTTCCTCGCCGACTGGGATGCGTCCTTCACCAAGGCGCTCGGCCTCGATGCCGATCTGTCCGGCGGCGGCCTTGGCGTGCGCTCCAAGCGTTATTCGATGCTGGTGGAAGACGGCGTGGTGAAGTCGCTCAACGTTGAAGAGAACCCCGGTCAGGCAACGGTCTCTGCCGCTGCGGCGATGATCGAGCAGCTTTGAGGGCGAGCTTGGTCTCTCCTTGTAAATGTAAAGGCTCCAACTTTCCGTCATGCCGGACTTGATCCGGCATCCGGCCACGGCGCGTCTGCGCCGTGAGAGGAGTCTTTTGCGATCAAGGACTTGATCGCACTGGACCCCGGATCAAGTCCGGGGTGACGGCACACTTAGTGATACGATCTCACGACAGGCATTCGCATTGAAGAATAAAGGGCGGCTCCGCCGCCCTCTCAAACATTCATATCGAACACCAGAAGCCCGGCGAGACCGCCATCGGTGAGCGACACGAGACGCTCCCCCACTTCCATGTGCTGCGGATGGGCGAGATAGTCGTCGCGGGCTTCGGGGCTTTCCAGCGTCACGATGAAACCGTCGACAAAACCGCCATTCAGCCCCTCAGGCGAAACATTCTGGCCGTATTTCACATCAATGATGCCGGGGATGACATCTTTCAGGGCAGCGATCGCCTCGAATATTGCCTGTTTTTCAGAAGACGCCGTTGCGGCCTTGAAGCGTAAAAATACACAATGCAGGATCATCCGGATTTCTCTCCTCCGTTGGGCGCCACTGGAGCACCCCCTTGACGACAAGATAGGTCGGGTTTCGGTTTTCACAACCCCGGATAATGGGGTCCGAGATCAAGTCGGCTCTATTTTCGCCGACCCAAGATAGAGCAGGCTTCCATTACCGCCGTTTGAAGGGCTCCATGCCCTTTCGCGCCAGTTCGTCGGCGCGCTCGTTTTCAGGATGACCGGCATGGCCCTTGACCCAGTGCAGGGTGACCTTGTGGCGTTCCTGTGCCGCTTCCAGCGCCTGCCACAGCTCGACATTCTTGACCGGCTTGTTATCGGCCGTCTTCCAGCCCTTCTTTTTCCAGCCGAAAATCCACTTGGTGATGCCGTCCTTGACATAGGCGCTGTCGGTATAAAGATCGACCTCGCAGGGGCTCTTCAGCGCATTGAGCGCCGAAATCGCCGCCATCAATTCCATGCGGTTATTGGTGGTCTCAGCCTCGCCGCCGGAGAGTTCCTTCTCCACCTCGCCATAGCGCAGCACCGCGCCCCAACCGCCCGGACCGGGATTGCCGGAGCAGGCGCCATCGGTGAAAATATCGACATGTTTCATTCGCCAGCCAACCCATATTCGGCGACATTGGCGATCGCGCGGTGGAACCGCAGCTTGCGCAGATATTCCAGCGGGTCCTTCTTCACCACCAGTGCGCCCTCGGGCGTCGTCAGCCAGTCGTAAAGGCGCGTCAGGAAGAAACGCAGCGCCGAACCGCGCGCCAGAAGCGGCAGCGCTTCCAGCTCCGCTTCGCTCAGCGGACGCACCGACTGGTAGCCTTCCAGCAGCGCCTTGCCCTTGGTGACGTTATAGGCGCCGTCCTTTTCGAAGCACCAGGCATTGAGGCAGATCGAGACGTCATAAGCGAGCAGGTCGTTGCAGGCGAAATAAAAGTCGATCAGGCCGGAAAGTTCGTCGCCGAGGAAAAACACATTGTCCTGAAACAGATCGGCATGGATGACGCCGGCCGGCAAATCTTTCGGCCAATGGGCGGCGAGATAATCGATCTCAGGGCGAATCTCGTCTTTCAGGCCCTTCTCCACCTCGTCGGCGCGCGCTTCGGACTTGTCCCAAAGCACCTTCCAGCCTTCGACGGAGAGCGCATTCGGCCGCTTGATCTCGAAGCCTTCACCGGCCAGATGCATGGCGGCGAGCGCCTTGCCGACTTCCCGGCAATGTTTCGCCTCCGGCTTTCTCAGCCACATGCCTTCAAGAAAGGAAATCAGCGCCGCCGGCCGGCCCGACAATTCTCCCAGCAATTCGCCATCCTTGCGCGCCAGCGGCAAGGGGCAGGACAGGCCCTTGGCTGCCAGATGCTGCATGAGGCCGAGGAAGAAGGGCAGATCGTTTTTCTCCACGCGCTTTTCATAAAGCGTCAGGATCAGCGGGTCCTTGGTGGTATGCAGCAGGAAATTGGAGTTTTCGACGCCCTCGGCAATGCCCTTGTAAGAGGTGAGGCTGCCGACGTCGTACTGCATGAGGAAATTCCTCAGATCATCTTCGGTGATATCAGTATAAACTGCCAATTTCAAATCTCTTGATGAAGGATGGAGTGGAAATCTCGATGAATGACGCCTGTGGGACGGAAACCGCCCACAGTCAGCATCGTCCAGCTTTAAATGCCGGCGGCGGTTTTCGGCGGCAGCGCATTGCTGGCATTGCCGTTGACGAAGGCCATGTCATCGGTCGTCAGCTCAATGCTGCGCAGCTCGCGATTGACGAGGAAATGCTCCGTTTCCTCAACCGTTACGGCAAGATCGAGCGTGGTGTCGAAACGCGCCTTGAAGGCCTCGATGATCTCGTCAACGATAACCTCAGGTGCGGAAGCACCGGCCGAGAGGCCGACGGTGCTGATATCGCCGATTTCATCCCAGTCGATTTCCGAGGCCCGCTGCACCAGCACGGAGCGCTTGGCCCCGGCGCGCAGCGCCACTTCCACCAGCCGCTTGGAATTGGAGGAATTGGGCGCACCGACAACGATGAACAGGTCACAGCCGGGGGCTGCCTGCTTCACCGCATCCTGACGGTTGGTGGTTGCGTAACAGATGCTGTCGGCGGCGGGCGCCTGAATGGCCGGGAAACGTTCCTGCAGCCTGGCGATAACGCCTGCGGTGTCATCAACCGACAATGTCGTCTGAGTGACGAAGCCGAGATTTTCACGGTCCAGCGGTTCATAACGGCCGGCATCCTCCACCGTCTCGATCAGCGAGACAGTGCCTTCGGGAAGCTGGCCCATGGTGCCGATGACCTCGGGGTGGCCGGCATGGCCGATCAGCACCACATGGCGGCCAAGCCGCTGGTGGCGCATGGCCTGCTTGTGGACCTTGGAGACCAGCGGGCAAGTGGCATCGAGATAAAACAGGTTACGAGCCTGTGCGTCCTCAGGCACTGATTTCGGCACGCCATGGGCGGAGAAAACCACCGGCTGCTCGCGATGCTCGGTGGGGATTTCGTGCAGCTCCTCGACGAAGACCGCACCCTTGGCTTCCAGCCCCTCCACCACATAGCGGTTATGCACGATTTCGTGGCGGACATAGACAGGCGCGCCATAGGCTTTCAGCGCCAGCACGACGATCTGGATCGCCCGGTCCACGCCCGCGCAAAAGCCGCGCGGTCCGCACAGCCTTATCGTCAAAGGGGGTTTGGAAACGGCGATGTTCATTCCAGCTCCTTGGCCAGCTCCTTGGCCAGCACCGTGGTCTTGCCCGATCAACTGCCCTACCGGACGCGGCGCGCTTTATTCACCCTGCGCCTTGCCGTTCCGGAAATAGGCAAAACCGGCGACAATGACAAGGGCCGCCGCCAAGCCATACCACGTTATCGCATATTGCAGGTGATTGTTGGGCAAATCTATCAGCGTCACGCCGCCTTCAGGCCAGCCACCCGGATTGGGCGTGGCATCGGCATCCACGAAGAGATTGACCAACCGCTCGGACGGAATTTCGGCGCTGGAAGCCATGGCCGCCAGATCTTTCCAGTAGAAGATATTCTTGGCGATATCATTGTCAGGCAGCAGCGATGATGGCTTTGCCACGAGCGGCGCGCGCGCCAACCCCGTTATTGTCACTTCGCCGGTTACCTGCCCGTCGGGCCGTTTGGCGGGCTCTTTCATCTCGAAAGGCACGAAGCCGCGATTGACGAAGAGAATGCGGCCGTCCGCAAGCGTCAGCGGCGTATAGATGTAATAACCGGTCCGGCCCTGATGGGTGGCGAAGAAATGCCGCTCGTGGGCATGATCGAAGGTGCCGGAAAGGCTGACCCTGCGATATTCGATATCGCCGCCGCTTTTTGCGATCGCCTCGATATCGGCAAGCGTCACCGGATTTGCACTGCGCCGCTCCTCGATATCGGCCATCAACGCCTCTTTCCAGTAGAGCCGCTTCACCTGCCAGGTTCCAAGCCCGAGAAGGATGGCAAGCGCCAGCAGCACCAGCGGCGCGGCGAACCAGACGCGCCTTTCCGCGGCCTTCATGTGGGAAACGTCATTCACGATCAAGCCTGCCTTCGCTTGCATTGTTCTTGTATTGCAGCGCAATCATGATCCCCTTCAGCTTGCGCAGCAGCACCAGGGAGACAATTACCGTAAACGGCAACCACAGCATGACATGCACCCAGACGGGCGGCGCAAAACGCTGATCGACCCAGAGCGCCAGCCCGACGACCAGAAAACCGACGATCAGCATGACAAAGACGGCCGGGCCATCGCCCGCATCGGCGAAACCGTAATCCAGCCCGCAGGCGCTGCAGGTGGGCTTTATGGTCAGAAAACCATCAAACAGCCTGCCGTTGCCGCAACGCGGGCAGCAGCCTTTGAGCCCGACCTTGATGGGATCTACCGGCGCGAAATTGCCGTTTCCGGGTTCTGACATATGACCTCCCGCTTCCGCCTGCAAACCACCCCTCTGGAGAGGGGCTCAGGCACGAGGGCAGCAACCGCTGCCCGTGAAGTGTCGACGGAGGCTCCCTCCTCCGTCATCCCCGGACGTGACCCGAGGATTTGCACACCACCGATCTGGATTCTCGGGTCGAACCCGAGAATCGCGCCGGGCGTGCGGGAAGCTCGCCCTGGACATCAGGGCGGCGATTTGCCGCCCCTCCACTATCGGTGCGATCAGCCGTGCACCGGCGCGCCCCAGCCACCCCAGATATAGATGGCGAAGAACAGGAACAGCCAGACGACGTCAACGAAATGCCAGTACCAGGCGGCGGCTTCGAAACCGAAATGCTGCTTGGGCGTGAAACCGCCGGCAATGGCGCGGAACAGGCAGACAAGCAGGAAGACCGTGCCGACGAAGACGTGGAAACCGTGGAATCCGGTGGCCATGAAGAAGGTCGCGCCATAGATCGAATTCTTGAAGTCGAACGGCGCGTGCATGTATTCGTAAACCTGCACGGTGGAGAACAGGATGCCGAGCGCGACGGTGAGCACCAGACCGGTGATCAGGCCCTTGCGGTCATTGTGCAGCAGGGAATGGTGGGCCCAGGTGACGCAGGTGCCCGACAGAAGCAGGATGACGGTGTTGTAGAGCGGCAGATGCCAGGGATCGATGACCTCGATGCCCTTTGGCGGCCATTGCCCGCCGGTATATTCGAGGCGGGACGCCTGAATGGCCTCGTGCGGGAAGAGGCTGGCATCGAAATAGGCCCAGAACCACGCGACGAAGAACATCACTTCTGAGGCGATGAACATGATCATGCCGTAACGCAGGTGCAGCGAAACGACGCGGGTGTGGCTGCCCTCATTGGCTTCCTTGATCGTATCCGCCCACCACGCATACATGGTGTAGAGCACGATAACGAGACCGATATAGAACAGCCAGGGATTGGCCAGTTCCGCACCGAACAGCTTGAAGGAGCCGCCCGACAGGTAACGCATGTAGCAGACGCCGCCAAATGTCAGGATGAAGGCGCCGATTGAGGCCAGAAGCGGCCAGGGGCTTGGATCGATGATGTGGTAATCGTGGTTCTTCTGATGCGTATCTGCCATTGCGACAATCCCCTGGTATCTCTTCCCTGATCCGGCCTTAAGCAAAAGGCCAGATCTCCTCTCACAATTTGCTTTCGCCAGACTCATTCTTTACCGGCAAGGACGCAACCGGTTTTTCGGTTTTGGCCGGATAAAACGTATAGGACAGCGTTAAAGTATGAATGCTCTTGGTCTCGCGCGCCGTGGCGATGTCAGGATCGACAAAAAATACCACCGGCATTTCCAGCGTTTCACCCGGCTGCAGCGTCGTTTCGGTGAAGCAGAAACATTCCACCTTGTTGAAATAGGCCCCTGCTTCCATCGGCGTGACGTTGAAGACCGCCGTGCCCGTGGTCGCCACGGGTGAACGGTTCGTCGCCTTGAAAGTCACCTGCACCGTTTCGCCGATCTTCGGCGTGACCTTCCTGTCGACCGGCTGGAAATCCCAGTTGAGGCCGTTCGACGTATTCGCGTCGAAGGTGACGTTGATGGTCTTGTCGAGAATGACGTCGGAATATTGCTCGACGCGCTGGGTCGTGCCGTTATAGCCGGTGACGCGGCAGAACAGGGTGTAGAGCGGTACGGCGGCATAGGCCATGCCGATCATGGCGCAGAAAAACACCAGACAGAGCACGAGAATGGAGCGATTGCTCACCTTCTGCCTGCCGGTCGCTGCCGTCTGCGTTTCCATATTTGCCATCTCCTCCTCCTCTCCCCTCAATCAGCCCGTCAGTGCGAGCCGATCTTGATGATGGTGATGACGTAGAACAGCACCACCAGGCCGGCGAGCAAAACGCCGAGCGCAATGTTGCGCCCGCGTCTCGATTTTTTCTGAGCCGCGCTCAGTTCCACCGTTTCCATCACAGGACTCCCGACATGACGGCCTTGAGGGCCGACGCGAAATGATCGGCCAGAAGGCCGGAGAAGATGGCGAAGAGATAAAGCACCGAATAGGCGAACATCTTCTTGGCCGGCAGCATTTTCTCGTCGCCCTCAGGCATGCGCCGGACATCGAGCGAACAGTAGACGAAGATTGCGCTCAGCACGGCTGCGAAAATGCCGTAACCGGCGCTCGCCAGACCCGTGAAATAAGGCGCAACAGCCGCAGCCGCGGTCAGCACCGCATAAACGATCATCTGGTTCTTGGTGGAGCGTTCGCCCGCCACATTCGGCATCATCGGAATGCCGACGGCGCCGTAATCGCGCATCTTGAAGAGCGCCAGAGCCCAGAAATGCGCCGGTGTCCACAGGAAGATGATGAGGAACAGGATGATGCTGTCAAGCGAAACGCCGCCGGTGACGCAGGCCCAGCCGAGCATGGGCGGGAAAGCGCCAGCGGCACCGCCGATGACGATGTTCTGCGGCGTCGAGCGCTTCAGCCACATCGTATAGACGACGGCGTAAAAGAAGATGGTGAAGGCAAGCAGTCCGGCCGAGAACCAGTTGACCGCAAGACCGAGAATGACCACCGAAAAGGCCGACAGCGTCAAACCGAAGGCCAAGGCCTCGCGCGGCGCGATACGGCCCGACGGGATCGGCCGCTTTGCGGTGCGGCTCATCACGGCGTCGATATCGGCATCGTACCACATGTTGAGCGCGCCGGACGCGCCGGCGCCGACGGCGATGCAGAGAATGGCGATGATGCCGAGCACCGGGTTTATTTCGCCCGGCGCCAGCACCAGGCCCGCAAAGGCCGTGAAGACGACGAGCGACATGACGCGCGGCTTCAGCAACTCGAAATAATCGCGCGCGCCGGCTTCCGAAAGTTCGGAGCCCTTCACGCCCAGCATGTCGCGATTGTCGATAATGCTCATTTCCTGTCCTGTTTTCCTTCAGGCGCCGCCTGTCGCGACATCCCCTGCACCTGCCCGAAAACGAATGTGATTTCCGGCATGCGCGATGCGTCAATTCATTGGTCCGAACGTTCCGGCATGGGCGGCATCCGGAAGAACCGATACCATTTGCCCGGCCCTGTGACCGCGCCCATCCCGCCATTCGTCTGCGCTGCTCATTCATAAAGGCCAGACTTGGCATTTATCACGTCCGGGGCATGTATCATGTCGGACGATATGCTTCGCTTGGACAAAATGTCACGCGGCAACGGGCATTCCCGCCTCAAGGAAACGGCGCTGACCAAGGCCGTACCGTCCCTTGTTTTTGAGCGTCCGGAATTTGCGAGTCCTGCCCGCGCCTTCCGGGGCCGCGCATCAGCGAATGCGCGGCAGCTGTTCCCACTGGTGGTAAGGCGGCGGCGAAGACAGCTGCCATTCGAGCGTGGTCGCACCCTCACCCCAGGGATTGTTGCCGGCGATCCGCTTCTTGGCGAAGGCTTCCCAGACGCCGAAGAGGAAGATACCCACGGCAACGGCCGAGATATACGAACCGTAAGAAGACACCAGGTTCCAGCCGGCATAGGCATCGGGATAATCGATGTAGCGGCGCGGCATGCCGGCGAGACCAAGGAAGTGCTGCGGGAAGAAGATCAGGTTCACGCCGACGAACATGACCCAGAAATGCAGCTTGCCGATGAACTCGCTGTACATGTAGCCGGTGATCTTCGGGAACCAGTAATACCAGCCGGCGAAAATCGCGAAGACCGCACCGAGCGACAGCACGTAGTGGAAGTGGGCGACGACGTAATAGGTGTCGTGCAGCGAACGGTCGAGACCGGCATTGGCGAGCTGCACGCCGGTGACGCCACCGACGGTGAACAGGAAGATGAAGCCGATCGCCCAGACCATCGGGGTCGAGAAGGTCAGCGAACCGCCCCACATGGTCGCGATCCACGAGAAGATCTTGATACCCGTCGGCACCGCGATGACCATGGTGGCGAAGACGAAATAACGCTGCGCTTCGAGCGACAGGCCGACCGTATACATGTGGTGGGCCCAGACGATGAAGCCGACGGCGCCGATGGCGACCATGGCGTAAGCCATGCCGAGGTAACCGAAGACTGGCTTCTTGGAGAAGGTGGACACGATGTGGCTGATGATGCCGAAGCCGGGCAGGATCAGGATGTACACTTCCGGGTGACCGAAGAACCAGAACAGGTGCTGGTAGAGGATCGGATCACCGCCGCCTTCCGGCGAGAAGAATGCCGTGCCGAAGTTGCGATCGGTCAGAAGCATGGTGATGCCACCCGCCAGAACCGGCAGCGAAAGCAGCAGCAGGAATGCGGTGACCAGAACCGACCAGGCAAACAGCGGCATCTTGTGCAGCGTCATGCCCGGAGCGCGCATGTTCAGGATGGTGGTGATGAAGTTGATCGCGCCGAGGATCGAGGATGCGCCGGCAACGTGCAGCGAGAAGATCGCAAGATCCACCGCCGGCCCGGGCATGCCGCTGGTCGATAGCGGCGGATACATGGTCCAGCCGCCGCCGACACCATAAGCGCCCGCCGGGCCTTCGACGAAGAGCGACAGGAGCAGCAGGATGAAGGCCGGGACGATCAGCCAGAAGGAAATATTGTTGAGGCGCGGGAAAGCCATGTCAGGAGCGCCGATCATGATCGGGATCATCCAGTTGGCGAAACCGCCGATCATCGCCGGCATGACCATGAAGAAGATCATGATGAGCGCGTGCGCTGTCGTAAACACGTTGAACATGTGCTTGCCGCCGTCGATGGCGGCGTCGCCCTCGAAGCCGTAAACCATGGAAGCCAGACCGTGGAAGATCTGAATGCCAGGCTCCTGCAGCTCCATGCGCATGACGACCGACAGACCGCCGCCGATGATGCCCGCCATGATGGCGAAGATCAGGTAGAGCGTGCCGATGTCCTTATGGTTGGTGGACAGGAACCAGCGGGCGAAAAAGCCCGGCGTATGGGAATGATGCGCATCATGCGAATGATCGTCATTTGCGGATTGACCATGCGAGTGATGATCGTCGTGTGCGGAAGGTCCAGCCATTGTCGTCACTCCAGGTCTCAGTTGGCTTCGTTGGCGGCAACGTCAACGGTGCGCGGAGCGCCGTCGACGGAGGCCATCAGCGCCCGGTTCGCGCCGTTCAGGTCTGAAGCGGCGGCGGCGTGCCAGGCGTTGTACTGCTGTTCGGAAACCACCCGAATGGCGATCGGCATGAAGGCGTGGTCCTTGCCGCAAAGCTCGGAACATTGGCCATAATAGAGGCCTTCCTTCTCCGGCTTGAACCATGTTTCGTTGAGGCGGCCCGGAACGGCGTCGATCTTGACGCCGAAAGCGGGCATGGCGAAGGCGTGGATGACATCCGTCGGAGCCGCCGTCACCAGAAGGCGAACGGTCTTGCCGACAGGAACGACCATTTCATTGTCTACCGCAAGAAGACGCGGATAGCGGGCCTTGTCCTCCTTGCCCGCAGCAGCGCGATCCTGCTCTTTCAGCAGATAGCTGTCGAAGGAGAGCGGCTCGGCGCCCTCGGCGGCGGCATATTCATAGCTCCACAGCCATTGCGTGGCGGTCGCCTTCAGCGTCAGGTCCGGGTTTTCCGGCTGCGTCAGCTGCGCGTTCAGAAGATTGAACGAGGGGAAAGCGAGGAACAGGAGAATGAGAACCGGCGCCAGCGTCCAGACAACCTCGATCGCCGTGTTATGGCTGGTCTTGGAAGCCACCGGATTTTTCGCGGCGCGGAATTTCAAGGCAACGATGATGAGCAGCGCAAGAACGAAAAGCGTAACCGGAACAATGAACCACAGTGTATATTGTTCAAACCAGCGTATTTCGTGCATGATCGGCGTGGCGGCCTCCTGCATGCCCATTTGCCAATGCACCGGCTGATCGGCGTGGGCGCCGACAGCCGTGAGCAGACAGGTCATCCCCGCCAGTGCTGCGTAAATCCTATTCCTCACGGTACCCTCTCCCTCACGCGTCTGATCTAGATCAATCACAGACGCAGAATCCATGCTAATGGTACTAACTTCAAACCACAGTTTGTCCTCTGCCGCAATATGCGTCGGGACACGGATATGCCCCAATTTTGCCATTGGTCAATCCACGGGCGACTTTCCCGCACCCTGTGTCTGAGCTGCCCCGCCGAACGCGATTTCGAACAGCCCAAATGCGACAAAGCCCCGACTTCCAGTCGGTTCCACCGCCGGATAACGAATGACGTGCCGGGCAAATCAGACGCCCATACAGGCGGTCAGGTCCTATTTCCGCCCAACTCCGCTGGAATTGAAGCCCTGAGGCTTTTTTTTCCGGATTATGGCGTCAAAATAGCCGCACTGATTCGAATCCCAGAGGTATCCATGCGTCTTTCCCCGCTCGCGCGCACTTTTCTTGCCGCCGCCGGTCTTGCCATCATCGCCCCCGCTGCCGCAGCGCTGGCGCAACAGCAGCCGCCCGGCACGCCGAAGTCGACGCATGGCGCATGGTCTGTCATCTGCGACAAGCCGGCGGGTGCATCCGAAGAACAATGCGCCCTCATGCAGAACGTGATTGCCGATGACCGCCCGGAAGTCGGCCTTTCGGTGGTGGTGCTGAAAACCGCCGACCGCAAGTCGCGAATCCTGCGCATCCTCGCGCCGCTTGGCGTGCTTTTGAAGGACGGCATGGAGCTCTATATTGACAATAATAATATCGGCCGCGCCTATTTCACCCGCTGCTTCTCCGAAGGCTGCTACGTGGAAGTGGATATTGACGACGAGCTCTTGAAGGTTCTGCGCGCCGGCAAGAATGCGGTTTTTGCGCTGCGCGAAGCCGTTGATCAGGATCGCGTGGGTATTCCGATCGAGCTTTCCGGCTTTGCCGAGGGCTACGACGCGCTTCCCTGACGCCTGCCACTACGGGACAGCCTTGCGTCCGCCGGCTCCAGTGCCTAAATCGGTCATGAACGATAATGACTGGAGCCTCCCATGACCGACGATCTTGTAAAACTCTTCGATTGCGACGAAACGCAATTGCGCAAGCTCGTCGGCGAGGCGCTCGCCGGCGCTGACGATGGCGAACTCTTCATCGAACATGCCCAGGCCGAATCGCTGACCTTCGACAATGGCCGGCTGAAGGGCGGCTCCTTCAACACCGATCAGGGTTTTGGCCTGCGCGCCGTTGCCGGTGAAACGGTGGGCTATGCCCATGCGGGCGAGCTTTCGCAAAGCGCACTGAAACGCGCTTCGGATGCGGTGGGTGCGGTTACCAGAGGGTATTCCGGCTCCTACGCCGCAGCACCGCAGCGCACCAACAAGAAGCTCTATGGCGACGAGAACCCGATCGGCAGCCCGAGTTTCGAGGAGAAGGTGAAACTTCTCACCGATATCGACGCTTATCTGCGCGACAAGGACCCGAATGTCCGGCAGGTGACGGCGACCATTTCCGCGAGCTGGCAGGTGGTGGACATCCTGCGCGCCGATGGTCATCGCGTCAGCGATATCAGGCCGATGACGCGCATCAACATCTCCGTCGTTGCGGGTGAAGGCGACCGGCAGGAAAGCGGCTCCTACGGCATTGGCGGCCGCGTCGGCTTTGGCGATTTCATCACCACGGAAAACTGGCAGCGCGGCGCGGATGAGGCACTGCGTCAGGCGCTCGTCAATCTCACCGCCATCGATGCGCCGGCCGGCACCATGGATGTGGTGCTTGGCTCCGGCTGGCCGGGCGTGATGCTGCACGAGGCGGTGGGCCATGGCCTCGAAGGCGACTTCAACCGCAAGAAGACCTCGGCCTTTGCCGGCCTGATGGGAGAAATGGTCGCCGCGCCCGGCGTGACCGTGGTGGATGACGGCACCATCGACAGCCGCCGCGGCTCGTTGACGATCGACGACGAAGGCACGCCATCGGGATATAATGTGCTGATCGAGAACGGCAGGCTGGTCGGCTACATGCAGGACCGGCAGAACGCCCGGCTGATGGGCGCGACGCCCACCGGCAACGGCCGCCGGCAGGGTTATGCCTATGTGCCGATGCCGCGCATGACCAATACCTACATGCTGTCAGGCGACAAAACGCCGGAAGAAATCATCGCCTCCGTCAAGAAGGGCATCTATGCCGTTTCCTTCGGCGGCGGCCAGGTGGATATTACCTCAGGCAAATTCGTGTTCGGCTGCACCGAGGCCTATCTCATCGAGAACGGCAGGATCGGCGCGCCGCTCAAGGGCGCGATGCTGATCGGCAATGGGCCGGACGCCATGAAGCGCGTCTCGATGATCGGCAATGATTCCAAACTCGATACCGGCATCGGCAATTGCGGCAAGGCCGGTCAATGGGTGCCTGTCGGCGTCGGTCAGCCGCATCTGCGCATGGATCAGATCACCGTCGGCGGTACGAAAGCGTAAATCTCACGACCTGCCGGTAACGACGGCCAATGCGTATCTGTAGCGCAGACAAAGTGATGTAGCGGTGCATCCCCACATCCGTCATTCCGGCCTTGAGCCGGAATCCAGCCGACGCGCATCCGCGCGGCGAGAGGGTCCTTTCAGCCCAAGGATTTGGGCTGCAAGGATTCCTGTGACAGGCACAGGAATGACGGGAGGAAAATTGCGGGACACCAGAGGCTGAACCTGCCGCGACAATCTCAGCCCGCAGCCTCACACATGGCTGCCATGATGACGTTTCCTCTGGCGTGTAGCCGGGAAGACGGTAAGATCAGCCCCTGCCGCAGGCCATCTCCCATCCCGGGCCTGCGCGGCAAAGGAGACCATGACCATCATACGAAATGCCCTCGTTCCTGAAATTGCCGTCAGCGACTGGCAGAAAAGCCGCGCCTTTTATTGCGATCTGATCGGTTTTCATGTGGTCTATGAGCGCCCCGAAGAGGGCTTTACCTATCTGGCGCTGGGAGATGCCCAGCTGATGATCGACCAGATCGGCGCAACCCGGACATTCGTGACGGATAATGCCGCGCTTGAATTTCCGCTCGGCCGCGGCATGAACCTGCAGCTCGCCGTTCCCTCCCTGCAACCCATTCTTTTCCGGCTGGAGCGATCCTCGATCGACCTCGTGATGCCGCTGGAGGAAAAATGGTACAGGCGCGGCACGGTCGAAGTGGGCAACCGGCAATTCATCGTCGCCGATCCCGATGGTTACCTGATCCGCCCTTTCGAGAGCCTCGGCGAACGCCCTTTCCGGTTCGGTTAAGCCATGTTGCCCTTTCTTCCGCAGGCCGTGGTGTTCGACATGGACGGATTGCTGATCGAGAGCGAGAGGCTTTATCGCGATTCATTTCTGGCGGCCTCGGATGAAGGCGGCCATGGCATGAAGGTCGAAACCTACCAGAAGGTGTGCGGCAGCCCGTGGGATGTCATTACCGGCACCATCTTTGCCGATTATGGCGCGGATTTTCCGATCGACAGCTTCCGCGACGCCTGGCTCCGGCACCTTGGTGTGATGATGGCTGATGGCGTGGCGCTGAAACCGGGCGTCATCGACATTCTCGATCTTCTCGACCGGCTCGATATCCGCCGCGCCATCGCCACCTCGTCGCGGCACGATTCGGTGACGCGCCATCTCGGCCCCCACGATCTTCTCAGACGTTTCGATACCATCGTCGCACGCGGCGACTATACCGAACCCAAACCCGCGCCCATGCCCTATCTGACCGCAGCCCGACGGCTTTCCCTTGATCCGGGCCGTTGCCTTGCGCTGGAGGATTCCTATTCAGGCGTACGCTCGGCCACATCCGCGGGCATGTTGACGATCATGGTGCCCGATGTCGCGCCGCCGACCGAGGAAATGCGGGAAAAGTGCGTTGCCGTTGCAAGCGACCTTCACGCCGTGGCAAGCCTTCTGCAAAAGGCAAAGGCCTGAGCGAGATGAAGAGCGGGCTGAAAGCGCGGAGCCGTCACATGTCCTTAGCCATTTGGCGTCATGATGAGGCGCATGCAGGCTCAAACGCCGCTATTGGCCGAGCGCCTTTGTCGGCGCATCCATAACCGGGGTGATCATGCCGCCTGTTGCCCTGTCGCTCGCGACGCTGATCCTGCTGATTCTGTCCTTATTCCAGATTGCGCTTGCAGCCGGCGCGCCTTTCGGACGCCTTGCCTGGGGCGGCACGCACCGGATATTGCCTGTCCGACAAAGAATTGCCAGCGCGGCTTCGCCGCTCATTTATGCCTTTTTCGCGTCCTTTCCGCTGCAAAAGACGGGCTATGTGGACGTCTTGCCATCCGGCTGGATCGAACCCGGCATCTGGATCATCGCCTGTTATCTCGCGGTGAGCGTTGGATTGAACGCAATGTCGAAAAGCCGCCCTGAGCGGCTGGTGATGACGCCTGTGGCTGCCGCTCTTGCGATCCTGTTCTTTATCATCGCCTTCTCCTAGTCGCACCCCACTAGAGGCGCGATACCGCAAGGATCAAGCCGCCGTTCGGTGGTTCGTCAGGCCCCTGGCCTGAAACGCCACTTACGCTCGATCGCTCCTTCAATATCGAGACCGTTATAATGGGCCAGCAACAGCACATGGCCGAGGAGATCGGCGGTTTCGTCGGCCAGATCCCGCTTCATCTCCTCTTTGCTCCTGCCCTTAATGCGCCCCCGTCCTGTCAGCCGGTTCCAGGCCTGTGTGACCTCGCCAACCTCTTCCTGAAGCTTCAGCATGTACCAGTCCGGGTCGCGGAATATTCCGTTTTCAGCGGCATATTTTTGCGAGGCCTCTTCAAACCGAGGCATCATGTCAGCAAACATTTGTTCATCCTTTGTTCATGCGCTATAACTCTAATCACGATTCTTTGACGGCGTCGACCCGTCAGGGCGTCATGCAGCCATGAACGGAAATTTCCGCGACCTGTGCGTGCAAGCGAGATAGAAAAAAGATATTCGAACAACCGTGCCATCGCCCATGTCCCACCTCGATTTTTTCTCATCCCTCATCACCGCCCATAGTCCGACGCTGCTGGCGATGTTTGCGGGTGCGGCGTTTCTCGCCGGTCTCGCCCGCGGCTTTTCCGGCTTCGGCGCAGCGCTGATTTTCATCCCGCTTGCCAGCGCCATCGTCGGGCCGCGCGTCGCCTCGGCGGTACTGCTGGTGGTGGACGGCGTCCTGACGCTCGGCATGATACCGCCCGCCTTTCGCATGGCGGACCGGCGCGAGGTTTTCATCATGGCGGCCGGCGCCTTTGTCGGCATACCGGTCGGCACCCTGCTGCTTTCCAAGGGTGATCCATTGACCCTGCGCTGGCTCATCTCCGGCGTGGTCGTGGTGCTGCTCTTATTTCTGGTGTCCGGCTGGCGTTACAGCGGCCGGCCGAAAACGCCGCTCACCCTCTTCACCGGGCTTCTGGCCGGGCTGTTTTCGGGCGCTGCGCAACTGGGCGGTCCGCCCGTCGTCGCCTATTGGCTGGGCGGAGCGCTGAAAGGCGCTTTCGTGCGCGCCAATGTCATTCTTTATTTCGCGGTTTCGACGGTGTTTTCCATCGCCAGCTATTTCGTCAGTGGCCTGTTTACCGTCGATGTCTTCGTGTTTTTCCTGCTGGCATTGCCTTTTTACGGCGCGGGTCTTTATGCCGGCGCGCGACTGCACGGGCTTGCGGACGAAGCGTCGTTCCGGCGCATCTGCTATGGGCTGATCGCCATTTCCGCGATCATCGGCCTGCCGCTGTTTGATTCGCTGCTGAAATAGGCAGGCCGCGATGGCCTGCCCCGAAGGCGATTACGGATACATGCGGACCTTGGACCATGCACCGTCAGGCGTCTCGCGACGGAATTCGATGCGGTCGTGCAGGCGGAACTTGCGGTCGTGCCAGAATTCGATGCTGAGCGGGCGGATGCGGAAACCGGACCAATGGGACGGGCGCGGAATCTCGCCGATGGCATATCTGGCGGTATATTCGGCGACCGCCTTCTCCAGCGCGAAACGGCCCTCCAGCGGCCGAGACTGTTTGGAAGCCCAGGCGCCGATGCGGCTGCCGCGCGGGCGCGAGGCGTAATAGACATCCGCCTCCTCGTCGCTGACGATCTCCACCTCGCCGCGCAGGCGCACCTGTCGGCGGAGACTTTTCCAGTGGAAACACATGGCCGCTTTTTTCTGGCCAAGGATCTCCTGTCCCTTCTGGCTTTCAAAATTCGTGTAGAAAACAAAGCCGCGATCGTCGACGCCTTTCAGCAGCACCATGCGCACATTCGGCAGGCCATTTTCGTCCACGGTGGCAAGCGCAACCGCGTTCGGATCGTTGATTTCGGAAGCCGTTGCGTCCTTCAGCCATTCGGCAAAAAGCGTGAACGGTTCATTTTCTTCCGTGAAGTCACTGGATGTTAACCCCGTTTCCGACATATTGACTAAAATGCTCCCGAGCTGATTTGGACCCCAGAGATGATCTCTGGTGAAAGATGGTGACCGTCATAGCAAAGTCGAACAGTCGAACAAAGGGCCTCCTTTCGTCGGTAGCGGAAGTTTCCGCTGTCGTGTCAATGCTCGTGGTGCTGAGCGGCTGCGTCAGCCTCGATCTGTTCGGCGGCGACAAGGTCGACCGCTCGCTTTCCACGGCCTCCGTTCCCAACCAGCCGAACAATGCGCCCCAGACGGACGATGCGACGATCCGCAATGCGGTAACCTCGGCCGATCTCGCCAAGCTCGCCGACCAGCCGCTGCCCTGGGCCAATGCGGCCACCGGCAGCGCCGGTGTCGTCACCGCCATTCACGAAGACAAATCGAGCGGTTTCGTCTGCCGCGCTTTCAAAACGACGCGTCACTCCTTCGAGGGTGTTGCGAGCTATGCCGGACAGGCCTGCCTGTCGGAAACCGGCGAATGGCTGCTGACCCGCTTCGAACAGAAATAATCTGTTTACCCTTCCGCAGGGAATAGAGCCGGCCTCGGTGCGGCGCGCTTTCTCCGTAAAGGAGTGATTAGCAACTTATTGCAACAGTCGACGTTGATTAAACCGAGGGCGTGCAGGCGAATGATCGCGGGCAGCCCTTTTCGGAGGGGTTAGTTTCAGGATTGCGCCATGAAGGGCGGCAGCGCCTGAGCCAACGTAAACTGGTGTTTCGCATGCGCGATCCGTATTCGATCCTCGGCGTAAAACGTGACGCCCGCCACGAGGAAATCAAGGCCGCCTGGCGCACGAAGGCGAAAATCGTCCATCCGGACGCCAATCGCGACGATCCCGATGCCTCGGCGCGATTCGCCGAGATCGGCCAGGCCTATGATCTTCTCAAAGACCCCAAAAAGCGCGATCTCTACGATCAGGCCCGCAGGGCGGCCGAGAAGAAGCAGCGCGGCGAAACCATCATGCAGCAGCGGGAAGCCGCGCGCGAGGCCGCGGAGCGCGCCAAGGCGGCCGAAAAGCTGATGGAGGAACTGGCCCGCGCCGATGCCCGCAACCGGGCGCAGACCGGCCAGAAAACCGACGGCAAAGCGGAAACCGCCGAAGACATCGTCGAGCGGATTTTTGGCGCCGAGGCGCAGAACGATCCCAAGGTGCAGCAGGCTGCGGAAGCGGCAAAGGCTGCCGCGAGCGCCGCAAAAGGCGATATGCCTGCGGCCGGCGAGACCACGCCCGGCGCTGGCGATGACCGGACCGCGCCCGCCTCACTTGCCGTCAATCTCTTCAATGCTCTCGTGCGCCGGTTCCGCACCCCGCAGCCGGCCCCCGAAAAGGCGCCTGATATTACCGCGGAAGCCACCGTCACGGTCGCCGATCTGCTGGAGCACAAGTGGATTACCGTGCCGCTTGCCGACGAACGCGACGTTCGCTTCCAGCTCGAAGCCGGCATGACGGACGGGCATGTGGTGCGGCTGAAGGGACAGGGGCTGAAGCTTCCCAACATGGCCCGCGGCGATCTTGCCGTGACATTGCTGACCGCACGCGAGGACGCGTTTTCCCTTCGTGGTTTCGATATTCACACAACGCTGCCGATATCGCTCAGCGACGCGGTTCTGGGTTGTGAAACGAACGTCGCGACACCGCTCGGCGAGGAAAACATCACCATTCCTGCCTGGTCCGGTTCGGACCGCGTGCTGCGCCTCGCCGGCAAGGGCCTTGCCGACGGCAAGGGTGGACAGGGCGATCTCGTCATCGAATTGCGCATCGTCCTGCTCGAAAAGCCGGATGAGAAAGTGACCGACCTGATGCGGCACATGCGCGAAGGCCTTTATTTGTGAAAGTTTTGCGAATAGCCGGGACAACGCACCCTTTGTTACGCTCCCTAACAGTTGATGATCTTTGGCAATCTTGAACAGGATTGCAGCCTATGCCATAGGCAGGACCGATCAAAAGTATTAGGGAGCACAAAATGGCTCAGGCATCCGGTCTTATGGCTGGCAAACGCGGCCTCATCATGGGTGTCGCCAATAATCGTTCCATCGCTTGGGGCATTGCCAAGGCTTGCGCAGACGCAGGCGCGGAAATCGCACTCACCTGGCAGGGCGACGCATTGAAGAAGCGCGTCGAGCCGCTGGCGCAGGAACTTGGCGCCTTCATGGCCGGGCACTGTGACGTGACCGATCTCGAGACGATCGATGCGGTTTTTGCCGGGCTGGAAAAGCACTGGGGCAAGATCGACTTCGTCGTGCACGCCATCGCCTTTTCCGACAAGGATGAGCTGACCGGCCGTTACCTCGACACCAGCCGCGACAACTTCAACCGCACCATGGACATTTCCGTCTTCTCGCTGGCGGCTGTGGCCAAGCGCGCGGAACCGATCATGAATGACGGCGGCTCGATCATCACGCTGACCTATTACGGCGCCGAGAAGGTCATGCCGAATTACAACGTGATGGGCGTGGCCAAGGCTGCTCTCGAGGCCAGCGTGCGTTATCTCGCCGTCGACCTCGGCAACCGCGGCATCCGCGTCAACGCCGTTTCCGCCGGCCCGATCAAGACGCTTGCGGCTTCCGGCATCGGCGACTTCCGTTATATTCTGAAGTGGAACGAATATAATGCGCCGCTGAAGCGCACCGTTTCCATCGAGGAAGTCGGCAAGTCGGCGCTTTACCTGTTGTCCGACCTTTCCACCGGCGTGACCGGCGAAATCCACCATGTCGATTCCGGTTACCACACCATCGGCATGAAGGCCGTGGATGCGCCTGACATTTCGGTGGTGAAGGACTAAGCCTGCGAAGTTTGAAAACGGGGTATCGCCTTGCTCGTCTATGTGATCCGGCACGGACAAACGGACTGGAATGCGATACGCCGGCTTCAGGGCCAGAAAGACATTCCGCTCAACGATTTCGGCCGCCAGCAGGCGGTCGGTAACGGCAAACTCCTTGCGCATCTGCTGGGAGAACAGGCCACGGACTTCGATTATGTGGCAAGCCCGCTCGGGCGCACACGCGAAACCATGGAACTGATGCGCGCCGCGATGGGCCTCGATCCGCTCGCCTATCGCACCGACGATCGCCTGATCGAAGTTTCCTTCGGCGACTGGGAGGGCCAGACCCTGCCGGAGCTGAAAAAAGAATTCCCGGACCGGGTGAAGGCGCGCAAGGCCAACAAGTGGGATTTCATTCCCCCCGGCCAGGATGCCGAAAGTTATGAAATCCTCTCCTGGCGCATCGGCGCATGGCTTTCCTCCGTTGAGGTTCCAACGATCTGCGTCTGCCATGGCGGCGTGATCCGCTCGATCTTCCGGCTGGTATCAGGCATGGACAAGGATGAGGCGTCGCGAACGCAGATTCCGCAGGACCAGATTTTGAAGGTCGAGATCAACAGGAACAGCGCGGAGTGGATTTCGTGAGGGGCATGGGTCACCCTCTCTCCCGTCATTCCGGCCCTGAGCCGGAATCCAGCCAGCCCAAGTCCTTGGGCTGAAAAGATTCATCCCGCCGCGCAGACACGCGTCGGTTGGATGCCGGATCAAGTCCGGCATGACGGAAATGTTGGTGCTTCCCGAACAAGTTTACAGAGGTTCGCCCCGTCACAGGCAAAGCCGCAACCGCAGCCTTACTCAACGACCTGAAGATCGTCGACCACGCGTTTGCCATCCACTTCCGTGTAGAAAACCACGACCTTCACGCCCGCTTTCAGACCTTCGAAATTGAACTCTTCCGGTACGCGATAGGTCTTGCCGTCGTTGAGCGTAATGCTCAGCCCATTCGCATCGATCTTGCTGATCGTGCCTTCCACATCGACGCTCTGCGCGAAGCTGTTGATGGGCATCAAAAGGTTGGTGGCGGCCAGAAGGGCGGCAATCATCATACGCATCGATCTAGCTTTCGTGGATTTGCGTGAAAACCTTACATGCATGAAGAATTGCCTTTCGAATGTGGCGGAAATTGCCCGCAACCATGACATTTTCGGCCCAATTGATGAACGGATTTGGGATCGCGTTCAAGCCGTTAGTGATTTTTACACCGCATTTCCCGGCAATATTGGAAAACTCGGGATTAGCGTGGAAAACGACGGCGCTTTTACATTTTCGTCATCCCGGAAAAACCTCGTCTTCCCGCGAATCAATCAGGCGATACGATCCATTTATTGATGAAACACGCCGTTCCGGCCCCGGCCGCGCCGCTGTGGACGGTGCGTCACCTCCTTATCGGGCTTGCCGTGAAAGAAAGGCTTTTGCCTTGCCCGGATTTTCCACTAAGACAAATCCGCTTGTTTCAAACGGCGCTGTCCACAGGCGCCCTGTTTTCCGGTTTTGAGAACTATGTCGCATAACAGTTTCGGTCATCTTTTCCGTGTTACCACCTGGGGAGAAAGCCATGGGCCGGCACTTGGCTGCGTGGTGGATGGCTGCCCGCCCGGCATCCGCTTCACCCTTGCCGAGGTGCAGCACTGGATGGACAAGCGCAAACCCGGCCAGAGCCGCTTCGTGACCCAGCGGCGCGAAGATGACATCGTCAAGGTTCTCTCCGGCGTGATGCTGGATGAGGACGGCGAGACGATGATAACAACAGGCACGCCGATTTCGATGCTGATCGAGAATACCGACCAGCGTTCCAAGGATTACGGCGAGATCGCCAAGCGTTTCCGTCCCGGCCATGCCGACTTCACCTATGACCTGAAATACGGCATTCGCGATTATCGCGGCGGTGGACGCTCCTCCGCCCGCGAAACGGCGGCGCGTGTCGCCGCCGGCGCAATCGCCCGCAAGGTGGTGCCGAGCCTCAATGTGCGCGGCGCGCTGGTGCAGATCGGCAAGCACAGGATCAACCGCGACAACTGGGATTGGGATCAGGTCGATCAGAACCCGTTCTTCTGCCCGGATGCAGCCATGGTGCCGGTGTGGGAAGACTATCTCGACGGCATCCGCAAGGCCGGCTCCTCCATCGGGGCCGTTGTCGAAGTGGTGGCGGAGGGCGTTCCGGCCGGTATTGGCGCCCCCATTTATGCCAAGCTCGACCAGGATATCGCCTCAAACCTGATGTCGATCAACGCCGTCAAGGGTGTAGAGATCGGCGAAGGTTTCGCCTCCGCCGAGCTTTCCGGCGAGGAAAATGCCGATGAGATGCGCATGGGCAATGACGGCAAGCCGATCTTCCTCTCCAACCACGCCGGCGGCATTCTGGGCGGCATCGCGACCGGTGAACCTGTCATCGCGCGCTTTGCCATCAAGCCCACCTCCTCCATTCTGACGGAGCGCCTGTCCATCGATACCGACGGCAATAATGTCGATGTGCGCACCAAGGGGCGCCATGACCCCTGCGTCGGCATCCGCGCCGTGCCGATCGGCGAAGCGATGATCGCCTGCACCGTTGCCGACCATTATCTGCGAGACCGCGGCCAGACCGGCCGGCTGAAATAAGGGGGACCGCCATGGCCTATGACCAGAAACGCGTTGTCGACGCCATTCGCGCTTTCGAAGCAGGCGAAATCGTCGTCGTGACCGATGATGACGACCGAGAGAATGAAGGCGATCTGATCATTTCGGCGGTGCATTGCACGGCGGAAAAGATGGCTTTCATCGTGCGCCACACCTCCGGCATCGTCTGCGCGCCCATGCCGCGCGAAGAAGCCAAGCGGCTGAACCTCAACGCCATGGTGGCGGAAAATGATAGCGCGCACACGACGGCCTTCACCGTCAGCGTCGATTTCAAGCACGGCACCACGACGGGCATTTCCGCCGATGACCGGACGCTAACCGTGCGCAATCTCGCCAATCCCAATGTCGGGGCTGCCGATTTTACCCGGCCGGGCCACATCTTCCCGCTGATTGCCCGTGAAGGTGGCGTCCTGATGCGCTCCGGCCATACCGAAGCGGCGGTCGATCTCTGCAAGCTTGCGGGCCTGCCGCCCATCGGTGTCATCTGCGAACTCGTCAATGATGACGGCACCGTGACGCGCGGACCGCAGGTCACCGCCTTTGCGGAAAAACACAAGCTGAAGCAGGTTTCCGTCGCCGACCTCATCGCCTATCGCCAGCGCAAGGAAACGCTGGTGGAGATGGAATCCTCCTTCACCATCGAAACGCCGTTCGGACCGGCCAAGGCGCAAACCTATTCTCTGCCCTGGGACCGGATGCAGCATATGGCGGTGATTTTCGGCGATATCAGAGACGGTGTCGACATTCCCGTTCGCCTGCACCCGGAAAATGTCGCCGACGACGTGTTCGGCGACCGCCAGCCGGTGCAGCACTATATGCAGAAGATTGCCGAGGAAGGCCGCGGCGTCATCGTCTATCTGCGTGAGGGCTCCGTCGGCGTCGGCCAGGTGGCCGGCCGTCGCAAGGCGCGTGATCCCGACGAGGCGCATGCGCAGGCCCGCTCACGTGAAAACGAATGGCTGGAAATCGGTCTCGGTGCGCAGATCCTCAAAGACCTCGGCATCAGCTCGATCAAGCTGATGACGACACGCGAGCGTCATTATGTCGGCCTGGAAGGCTTTGGCATCAAAATTTCGGCGACGGATATCGGGTGATTTAGGGGCTTCGCGAGAGCGTTTCGGCTTGGCGCGCTCTTCGCCCGTTCGGCGTCATCCTCGGCCTTGTGCCGAGGATCCATCCCGCAGTTCCCGACGTGACACGCTTGAGATGTTCCGGACACGTGAAGTCATGATCCCGGAAGCCATTGTCTCCGCGGCTTGTGGATCCTCGCCTCAAGGGCGAGGATGACGTCGAGTGTGGCGGCGCTCGCCACTACATTCAGGCACCGCGAAAAGACACCTTCATTTGTCCTCCCGCCAGCCCTCCAGATAATTCACGCTCTCAACCCCGGTAAACTTCGCAAGCCGCGATAGTTCCGCGTCGAGCTTTTCAAGCCGTCCTGCTGAGGCGCGCACGCCAGGCTCCAGCCACAGGCGGCGCACATCCAGCGTGCCGCGCTTGCGATCCGCCTTCATGTCGATGCGGCCGATCATCCGGTCGCCCTCCAGAAGCGGGAAGACATAATAGCCATATTGCCGTTTCGGCTCGGGCACGAAGACCTCGATGCGGTAATAAAAGCCGAACAGCCGTTCCGTGCGGTTTCGGTCGCGCAACAGCGGATCGAAGGGGCTGAGGACACGGACGCGGGCGGAGGGTTCCGGTACATCCGTCAGGTCGGCGGTGAAATCGGCAAAGGCAAAAGACGGGCGGGCGGTGTCTCCGTCGCTGGAGAGAAGCGAAACCTCGCAGAGTTCATCGCGATGGCTCTTGACCCAGTCCCTCGCCTCCTGCGGGGTGACGAGATCGAAAAAGGCGGCGATTTCGCCATGGGTGGCGAAACCCAGCCGCTTCAGCGCTTCGCGGCAGGCCCAGTCGACAAATTCGGCGTGCTCCACCTCGGTTTCGTGGTGCTCGCCGGGAATGACACGCTCGGCGAGATCATAGACCTTCTGGAAATTCACGCGGCCGGATATGGCGAGCTTGCCGGTGTGCCATAAATATTCGAGCGCCGTCTTGGAGGGATGCCAGTTCCACCAGCCGCCGGACTGATGCCCCTCCTCCTTCAGCTCCCGCGCCAGAACCGGGCCGGTGGCGGCGATGCGCTCCAGCGTTTCGCCGAAAGCGGCATCGAAGCCCTCTCCATGCCATTTGCGCCAGCGCTCCTGAATGATCGGCTCGCGGCGGCGGAAGCGGTGTTTCCAATAGGGGTAAAACTCCGTCGGTACGATGGAAGCGTCATGCGTCCAGTGCTCGAAAAGCGCGCGGTCCTTTTCCAGCAGCGTGGTCAGATGGTCACGCCTGTAGGTCTGGTTGCGTGAGAAGATAATCTGGTGGTGGGCGCGCTCCACGGTGCCGATGCTGTCCACCTGCACAAAACCGATATCGGTGATGAGCTGCAGCAGGCCATCCTTGGAAAGCGCCTTGCCGGGCGGGGAGCAAAGCCCCTGCCGCGCCAGAAAAATCCGCCTTGCCGCTTCGTTCGAAACCTTGATCGTCATGGCGCAAAAGGTATGACGGCTTTTTCAGGATTGCAATGTTCTTTTTTTGTTCCTTGTTTCACTTCTGTTGATGACGGGGTATAGAACCGGAAAACGAGCGCGAGGATGTAAGCTTGGAAATCCGTTTCGATGCCGCCGGTGTCGCTTTCGAGGGCCGGCAGGCCCTGCAGCCGCTGTCTGTGACATTGACGGAACGGCGCATCGGCGTGATCGGCCTCAATGGTTCCGGCAAGACCACCTTTGCCCGGCTGATCAACGGGCTGAACAAGCCGAGTGCGGGCAAGGTTTCGGTAAACGGTCTCGACACCGTGAGCGACGCCAAAGCGGTATTGCAGACGGTCGGCTTCATCTTCCAGAATCCGCAGAACCAGATCATCCTGCCGATCGTGCGCGACGATGTCGCCTTCGGCCTCAAGCGGCTCGGCATCGGCAGGGCGGAAACCGAAAACCGGGTGAAGGCCGTTCTTGCGCGGCTCGGCATTCCCCATCTGGAAGAGCGGCGCGCGCATGAGCTTTCCGGCGGAGAACTGCAGCTTGCAGCGCTTGCCGCCCTTCTGGTCACCGATCCGCAAATCCTAATTCTCGATGAACCGACCAACCAGCTTGATCTGAAAAACCGTACTATCGTTGAAAAAACCATGGCGGCGCTGTCGCAGGCGCTTGTTGTCATCACCCATGACCTGTCGCTGGTTGCAGGCTTCGACCGCGTGCTGGTTTTCCATGAAGGCGCGCTGGTTGCCGATGCCGGCCCCGAAGAGGCGGTTGCGCATTATCTGGAGGTGGCATCGCGATGAAATCGCTGCATGTCGAAGGCACCGGCTGGCTCTACCGCGTCTCGCCGCCCGTCAAGCTCCTGACGCTTATGGGCTTCAGCATCGCGCTGTTCCTCACCCGCGATCTGCCGCTTCTGGGATGCGCCGTGGTTCTCGCCGCCGCCATCCTGCGCGAGACACGCCTGCCCTTCCACGAGATCGGCCTGCGGCTGCGGCCGGTGATGCTGACCATCTTCCTCGTCGCCGGTTTCAGCTATCTCCTGCTTCCAGCCCATGATGCGAGTGTCAATCTTCTGCGGCTGACGGCGCTCGCGCTGCTTGCCACCGCCGTCACCATCACCGTCAGCATTTCGCAATTCATGGACGAGATTACGCGTGCCGCGGCCCCCCTGGAACGGCTGGGGCTGGTCAAGGCCGCCGATATCGGACTTGCCGTCGGTCTGGTGGTGCGGTTCGTGCCTGAGATCGTCAACCGCTACCATGCGGTGCGCGATGCGCACCGGGCGCGCGGCCTGCCGGTGCGCATGGCCACCACCATCGTGCCGCTCGTCATTATGACGTTGAAGGATGCCGATGCCATCGCCGACGCCATTGACGCGCGCGGTTTCAGAGGCCAAAGCTTGCGGCCAGATAACCATCCGGAGTTTTGAGCGTCATGACGACCCGCGACCTTGTGCTGATTTCGCTGTTTTCCGCCATCATCATCGCACTCGGGCTTCTGCCGCCGATCACGCTCGGTTTCATTCCGGTGCCGATCACCGCGCAGTCGCTCGGCGTCATGCTGGCAGGCGTCGTCCTCGGCGCAAAGCGCGGTACGCTCGCGGTTCTCCTGACAATCCTGATTGCCGCCATCGGCCTGCCGGTGCTTTCGGGCGGACGCGGCGGCCTTTCCATCTTCACCACGCCGACGACGGGCTTCCTGATCGGCTGGATCGCGGCGGTTTTCGTCACCGGCACGCTCTCGGAAAAACTCGTCAATCGCAGCCAGTCTGCCCTTACACAGGGCATCGGCTTTTTCATCGCCAGCCTGATCGGCGGCGTGATCGTGCTTTATGCTTTCGGCATCACCTATCTGGCGCTGGTCGTCGGTCTTGGTTTCGAAAAGGCCTTCATGGGTTCGCTCGCCTTCATTCCGGGCGATGCGCTGAAGGCTGTGCTTGCAGCGCTGGCCGGCCGCGCCGTGATGGCGGGTTATCCGCTTCTGCCGCAGCGCGCCTGAACACACTTTCTTCGGGAGGAAAAGAATGGCGACGCGTTTATACGAACATCCGATCTTCCTGGAGCATATCACGCCCGAAGGCCACCCCGAGCGGCCGGATCGCCTGCGATCTCTGAACATCGCGCTCGAACATCCGAATTTCGAGCGCCTGATCCGCAGAGAAGCGCCTCAGGCCAATGAAGACGCGGTGTTGCTGGCGCATCCGGAGGAGCACCTGCTTGCCGTCATGCGGCAGATCCCTGAAGAGGATGGCGAGATCAACCGCGTCGAGGCCGACACTTATGTATCACGCAAAAGCCTGCAGGCGGCGCTGACCGGCATCGGTGCGGCGATGGCGGCGGTGGACGACGTGTTTACCGGCGCTGCCGACAATGTCTTCGTCGCGGCCCGCCCGCCCGGCCACCACGCCGAAACAGCCAAGGCCATGGGTTTCTGTCTTTTCAACAATGTGGCAATTGCCGCCCGCCATGCGCAGAAGGCGCACGGGGCAGAGCGCGTCGCCATCATCGACTGGGACGTGCATCACGGCAACGGTACGCAGGATATTTTCTGGAACGACACATCAGTGCTGTTCTGTTCCACCCACCAGATGCCGCTTTATCCGTGGAGCGGCGACAAAAACGAAACCGGCGTGAAGAACAACGTCGTCAACGCCCCGCTTTCGCCCAATACCGGCAGCGAATATTTTCGCGAGGCGTTCAAATCCCGCGTCCTGCCGGCCATTGCCGATTTTTCGCCTGACCTCATCCTCATCTCCGCCGGTTTCGACGCGCATCACCGCGATCCTCTGGCGCAGATCAATCTGGTGGGCGAGGATTTCGACTGGGCGACGGGCCGGCTTCTGGAAATGGCCGATAAATACGCATCGAACCGGGTCGTCAGCCTGCTTGAAGGCGGTTATGATCTGGAAGGGCTGGCGGAATCGGCAGCCATGCACATATTGAGAATGATGAAGGGTTGAACATGACGGAAAATGCCAACACAGCCGATGTCAGCGGTTATTCCTTCGAAAAAGCCGTCGCCGAGCTGGAAAGCATTGTCGCACGCCTGGAGCGCGGAGACGTGGCGCTGGACGAATCCATCGCCATCTACGAGCGTGGCGAAGCCCTGAAGAAGCACTGCGAAACGCTGTTGAACGCTGCGGAAAAGCGAATCGAGAAAATCCGTCTCGATCGCGCCGGAAAACCGCAGGGCGTCGAGCCTCTCGACGGCGAGTAAACACGTCCTGTTGAACGGTGTGACGCTGCGTTCACCATTACGGCGCTCCCACCCCGTTCCGTTCGTGCTAAGCTTTCGTGTAACGATACGAGGAGCTTGCGATGTCCTTTTTTCCCGGTAACGATCCCGTCGCGGGTGATGCCTTTGCCTGCGACGCCATCGAGAACCTCATCATTCCGCGCACCAGCGATATTGGCGGCTTTGCGGTTCGCCGCGCCTTGCCGACCCGACAGCGTCGTCTCGTCGGCCCCTTTATCTTTTTTGACCGCATGGGACCGGCGATCCTGAAGGCTGGTGAGGCGCTGGACGTCAAGCCGCATCCGCATATCGGGCTTTCCACCGTCACCTATCTGTTCGACGGCGAAATCAAGCATCGCGACAGTCTCGGCACCGAACTCGTCATTCGCCCCGGAGACATCAACCTGATGACCGCCGGGCGCGGCATCGTGCATTCGGAACGCACGCCGGAAAACCTGCGCGGCCATCCGCTTTCCATGTCCGGCCTGCAGACCTGGCTTGCCCTGCCCGACCATATGGAAGAAATCGCCCCGGCCTTTGCCCATACCGCCAAGGAAGACATGCCGCTGATCGATATCAAGGGCGCTTCCGGTAGGGTGGTGATCGGCGAATTCGAGGGCCTTACCTCCCCCGTTTCGGCCTTTACCGATACACTTTATGTCGATCTGACGCTGGAGCCGGGAGTGAAATTTCCCTTTTCCGCCGATCATGAGGAACGGGCGATCTATATTCTCTCCGGTTCGCTCGATGTGGCAGGCGATATCTTCGCCGCCGACCAGTTGCTCGTCTTCCGGCCGGGTGACGACATCACGCTTCAGGCCGGCAGCAATGGCTGTCACATCATGATCTTTGGCGGGGCGGCGCTCAATCAGCGCCGCTACATCTGGTGGAACTTCGTTTCGTCATCAAAAGAACGCATAGAACAGGCCAAACAGGAGTGGAGAACCGGACGCTTCGATATCGTTCCCGGCGACGAAGAAGAGTTTGTCCCTTTGCCGGAAGGTTGAAATTCTATAGAAGTGTACGACATGCAGGAATGGACCGTCGGCTTTCCCTATGAAAGACGCTCTGGCGCCCCCCGCTGACCACGAGAAAAGGCCGAACGATTGACCGGAATGCCCCAGACCCCATTGCTCGACCGGGTGAATTTTCCCTCCGATCTCAAGGAGATCGACGATCGCGACCTGCCGGAACTGGCACGGGAACTGCGCGACGAGATGATTGACGCCGTGTCGAAGACCGGTGGCCATCTGGGTGCCGGCCTTGGCGTGGTGGAATTGACGATTGCCATCCACAAGGTCTTCAACACGCCCGAGGACCGGCTGATCTTCGATGTCGGCCACCAATGTTACCCGCACAAAATCCTGACCGGCCGTCGCGAGCGCATCCGCACGCTGCGCCAGGAAGGCGGCCTTTCCGGTTTCACCCGGCGGGCCGAAAGCGAATATGACGATTTCGGCGCCGGCCATTCCTCCACCTCCATTTCCGCCGGTCTCGGCATGGCGGTGGCAGCGGGTCTCGACGAAAGCGACCGCAAGGTGATCGCCGTCATCGGCGACGGTTCCATGTCTGCCGGCATGGCGTTCGAGGCGCTCAACAATGCAGGCGCGCTCGACGCGCGGCTGATCGTCATCCTCAACGACAACGACATGTCGATTGCACCGCCGACGGGCGCGATGAGCGCTTATCTCGCCCGCCTTGCCTCCGGCCGCACCTATATGGGCTTCCGTGATTTCGGCAAGAAGCTCACAGCCTATCTCGGCAAGACCATCGACCGCGCCATTACCCGCGCCGTGACCCATGCGCGTGGTTATGTGACCGGCGGTACGCTGTTCGAGGAGCTCGGTTTCTATCACATCGGCCCGATCGACGGCCATTCCTTCGACCACCTGCTACCGGTGCTGCGCAATGTGCGCGACAACCAGAAAGGCCCTGTCCTCATCCATGTGGTGACGCAGAAAGGCAAGGGTTATGCGCCGGCGGAAGCGGCTGCGGACAAATATCACGGCGTCAACAAGTTCGACGTCATCACCGGCGCACAGGCGAAAGCCAAACCGAATGCGCCGAGCTATACCAGCGTCTTTGCCGAAGCGCTGATCCAGGAAGCGACCCTCGACGACAAGATCATCGGCGTCACCGCCGCCATGCCGAATGGTACCGGCCTCGACAAGATGGCCGAGCTTTTCCCGTCCCGCACCTTCGATGTCGGAATTGCCGAACAGCACGCTGTCACCTTCGCGGCGGGGCTTGCGGCTGACGGCTACAAGCCGTTCTGCGCGCTTTATTCCACCTTCCTGCAGCGTGGTTACGACCAGCTGGTGCATGACGTGGCGATCCAGAGCCTGCCCGTACGTTTCCCGATCGACCGCGCCGGGTTCGTCGGCGCGGATGGACCGACCCATGCCGGCTCCTTCGACACCACTTTCCTCGCCACCCTGCCCGGCATGGTGGTGATGGCGGCGGCCGACGAGGCCGAACTGAAACATATGGTACGCACGGCGGCAGCCTATGACGAAGGCCCAATTTCCTTCCGTTACCCGCGCGGCGAAGGTGTGGGCGTCGAGATGCCCGCACGCGGTGAAATCCTTGAGATCGGCAAGGGCCGCATCATCAAGGAAGGCACCAAGGTCGCGCTGCTCTCCTTCGGCACCCGGCTTGCGGAATGCCTTGCGGCTGCCGAAGATCTTGATGCAGCCGGACTCTCGACGACCGTTGCCGATGCGCGCTTTGCCAAGCCGCTCGATCTCGATCTCATCCGCCAGCTTGCGGCCCATCACGAAGTGCTGGTGACGATCGAGGAAGGCTCAGTCGGCGGTTTTGGCGCGCATGTGCTGCATTTCATGGCAAGCGCCGGATTGCTCGACCACGGCCCCAAAGTCCGGACGCTGACCCTGCCCGACCAGTGGGTGGAGCAGGCCAAGCCCGAGACCATGTATGCCAATGCCGGCCTCGACCGGGCCGGCATCGTGTCCACCGTGTTCAATGCGCTCGGCCAGCGTCAGGCCGGCGTCGGTTTCGCCGGCTGACAAGATTGCCGGGACGGGAGGCGGGACTATCCCGCCTCTGCCTCAGGATGCCGCGCCATCGAGAAAACCGACGACGTTTTCGATCCTCCCCTCGGCATCACGGCTGACGACATCGGTACCACCGGCCACATCGTCCCCGTCAGGCGAAATGAGACGCCATGAGAAACGGGTGAAGTCGCCGTGGCCATCCGGGGTGCCGGCAAGAACGAAACGATATCCCGGAAATTTCTGCCGCGCCGCCTCGATCATCGCGGCAATTCCCTGCTGCCCCTCGCCCTGCATCAGCGGATCGACGTAACGCGTATTTTCCGACCACGCCTGACCGACGAGATGCCTGCGGCGTTCATTGTCCTCCTCGTTCCAGACCGCGAGATAGGTTTCGGCGATTGCGAGATGCTGCGTCATGATTGCGCTCCTTTTAGTTGACGGCCCAAACATGCCGGGTGCCGGGAAGCGGAACAATTACCTCGGAGGTAATCGCATTGCCGATATCTTCTGCTAGGCTGCGGGGCATGACACATCATCGAGAACATGTCGGCCAGGTGCTGAAGGAATGGCGTGCTCGCCGCAGGTTGAGCCAGCTCGATCTGGCGATTGAGGCGGAAATATCGGCGCGCCATCTGAGCTTTGTGGAAAGCGGGCGATCATCCCCCAGCCGCGACATGCTCGCGAAACTGGCGGAGCAGCTTTCGATGCCCGCCCGCGCCGCCAACCGGCTGATGCTGGCAGCGGGTTATGCGCCTATCCATTCCGAACGGCCGATGGATGCGCCTGATATGACGGCGGCCCGGCAGGCCGTCGAAACCGTGGTGCATGGGCATATGCCCTTCCCCGCCCTTGCCGTCGACCGGCACTGGAACGTCGTTCTCGCCAATGGGGCGATCACATCGCTTCTGGCCGGTGTTTCCGAGGAACTGCTTCGCCCGCCGCTTAACGCCTTGAGGCTGAGCCTGCATCCGCAGGGTTTGAGTTCGCGCATCGTCAATCTCGCCGAGTGGCGTCATCACCTGCTGGAACGCCTGCGCCGTCAGGTCGAGGAAACGGGAGACGAGGTGCTTTCCCGGCTGCATGCGGAGCTCGCGGCCTATCCCGCGCCGAAGGCCTCGCCCCATGCCGGAGCCGATCCTCTGGCCATACCGCTCCAGCTCCGTGATCCCTCTTCGGGCACCATACTGAGCTTCATTTCAACCACCACGGTTTTCGGAACGGCGACTGATGTCACGCTGTCCGAACTCGTGCTGGAATGTTTTTACCCCGCCGACGCGGCAACCCGCGAAGCACTGATGCAAGGCGCCAAGGAGTAGACCATGCACACCACCTATCTCATCGGCTTCCAGGTCCGTCCTGGCCAGCGCGACCGCTTTCTCGAATTGCTGAATGCGCTGCTTGATGCCATGCGGCACGAAAAGACCTTCGTGAACGCAACCCTGCACCGGGATGGCGAGAACGAGAACCGCTTCCTGCTACATGAGACCTGGAGCGACCATCAGGACGTCATCGACGTTCAGATCCACCGGCCCTATCGGCAGGCATGGCACGACGCCCTGCCCGATCTTCTGGATGCGCCGCGCGATATTTCCGTCTGGCACCCCATGCGCGCGGATCATGCTCACAAATCCTAGACGAGTGAATGTCCTGCATTTGCCAGCAGCTCGCGCGCTTTCTCCAGATCCTTCGATTTCACCAGCAGGTGATCGCCATCGAAAGTCGAAACCACGAATATCCCTATGTCGTTGGTCGATAGCGGTTCGATCACCGAAAGGACGATGCCCGTCTCATCAAAGGCGAACGGACCCTGAAGTTTGAGACAGTTCCAACCGATATCGGACTGAACATCATCAGGGATTCGCTCCTGGCGGCAGACAACGGAAAGCTCGTCATCGGTCCGGCTGATGCTGAGAAAACCTGCGCCATCGGCCCAGGCTGGAATGGATGCATCGGCATGGAGCCGGGCCACCCCATAGGCGCCATCCAGAAGTCTTAACTTGACGCGAGGCGCCATCTGAAAACTGCCTTCCCGAAAGCCAGACGCTGCTTTCTTTGGGTTGAAGGGGATGATTAAACGCTTGCCCCTGATGCAATGCCATCAGTTTCAAAGCCTGATGGCCGTTTCTTCTTTCGCCGTCTTGATGACGACCATGGTGAAAAAGCGCGCCACATTGTGCTGGTCGCGGAACAACCGGTCGCACAGGGCATCGAACTCTTCCATATCCCGCAGGCGCAGCATCAGCACGACATCGGATGCGCCGGTGACGGCATAGGCCTGCGACACGGCCTCTTCGGCGCTCGCAATATCCAGAAAGCGCCGCATATGCTGCTCGCCGTGCAATTTCAGCTCCACCGTCACCAGAGCCTTGATCACCCGCCCCGCCTTTGCGGGATTAAGGATCGCCACAATGCGATCGATCACGCCCGACTTGCGCAGCCGCTGCAGGCGGCGCAGGCAACTGGACGGAGACAGCCCGACCTCATCGGCCATATCCACGTTGGTGCGCGATGCATCGTTCTGCAAAAGGTTCAGAAGTTTCCGGTCGATCCGATCCATGCCGGCAGCATATCGCCCACCACTATATTTGCAATAAAATTGCACAAAACTGCAATCTTTGACCGCAAATGCGAACGGGCCGGGATTAGTGAATGGGAACAATCTTCAGGGAGCCTTCACATGTCACTTTTCCTGCCCGTCTGGCAAAAAATGCGGGAAACGCTTGCAATCTACTGGGTGCTTGTGCGGATCACGGTTCCGATCGCCATTCTAACCGAGCTGTTATCGAGGATGGGCGCGATCGAGGCGGTGGCGCCTGCCTTTGCGCCGATCATGAACCTCATCGGACTGCCGCCGGAACTCGGTCTTGCCTGGCTGACCGCAATGCTGGTCGGCATATGGGGTGCGGTGCCGCTCATCTTCACACTTGTACCCGCGTCGTCGCTCACCGTTGCTGATATCACCGTTTTTTCGGCGCTCATCCTGTTCGCCCATGGCCTGCCCATCGAACAGAAGATCATTGAAAAGGCGGGACCGGGCATGATTGTCACCACGGCGCTGCGCGTCGGCGGCGGATTGCTCTATGCCTTTCTCCTGCACCAGCTTCTGGAAGCGACGGGATGGTTGTCAGGCCCGGCAAACCCTGCCTGGATTGCGATGGGCGCCACGCCTGAATGGACCGCCTATTTCCTCGGTCTCGGTGAAACCATGGTCTGGATGCTCGTCATCCTGCTTGCCCTTTCCTTTTGCCTTGAAATCCTCAGGCTCACCGGCCTCCTGGCGCTGATGATGAAAGCGCTTTCGCCCCTGCTGCGTCTTGCGGGCATTCGCGGCGAGGCCGAACATCTCACCGCCATCGGATTGTTCCTGGGAATTTCCTACGGCGCCGGCTTCCTGATCCGCGAGGCGCAATCGGGGACGATATCACCGCGTCAGGTGTTTCTGTCCTGTGTGTTCATGGGTTTTGCCCATAGCGTGATTGAAGACACGCTCGTGGTGATGTCGCTGGGCGCCGATGTCTATGGCGTTCTGGCCGGACGCCTCGTTTTCGCTGTTGCCGCAACCGCCGTCATTGCCGCCCTGCTTCACCGCCTGTCGGATGAGCTGTTCTTTACGCGGATGTTCCGGCTACAGGGCACATAAGCGGCGTTACCCGCCTGAAAACGCCGATGCAAAAAGGGGGCCTTTCGGCCCCCAATTCATAGGTTCACTCTGAAAGCCAGGCTCAGAACTCCGTCCAGTCCTGATCCTTCGCGGCCGGTGCTTCGGCAGCGCCACCGAAGGCGCGGGCGAGGCTCTGGCCGAGCGCACGGGCCGGCGAAGCGACGGGCCTTGCGGTTGTGGAGGCCGATTTTACCGGAGCCTTGCGAACCGGCGCGGCCGGTGCTGACTGGAAGGCAGGCTTTGCCGAAGACTGGCGCGGCGCGGAATAGCCGCCGGCGCTCGCAACGGCAGCGCGCGCGCCACCCATCCTGAACTGGCCGAGCAGGCTGTTCAGCGCTTCCGCTTCGCGGGCCAGCGAATGGCTGGCGGCGGTCTGCTGTTCCACCATGGCGGCATTCTGCTGCGTGCCCTGATCCATGGTGTTCACGGCCGTGTTGATTTCCTGCAGGCCGGTTGCCTGTTCGCGGGAAGCAACGACGATGGCGCTGACATGAGCATTGATCTCTTCGACTTCCGCCACGATGAGTTCCAGCGCCTTGCCGGTTTCATCGACAAGATTGACGCCGTTTTCCACCTGCTGGCTGGAAGCGCCGATAAGCGTCTTGATTTCCTTGGCGGCATTGGCGGAACGCTGGGCGAGTTCGCGGACTTCCTGCGCAACCACCGCAAAACCCTTGCCGGCATCACCGGCGCGGGCGGCTTCCACGCCGGCGTTCAACGCCAGCAGGTTGGTCTGGAAGGCGATATCGTCGATGACACCGATGATGTTGCCGATTTCGCCTGAGGACTTCTCGATTTCGCGCATGGCGGCAACCGCCCTGCGGACCACGACGCCGGACTTTTCCGCACCGGCGCGGGCGCGCTGGACCAGATTACCGGCATCTTCCGCACCGCGGGCGCTATCGCGCACGGTGGTGGTGACTTCTTCCAGGGCTGCAGCGGTTTCCTCGATGGAGGCAGCCTGCTGCTCGGTGCGGCGCGACAGATCGTCGGCAGCGGAGAGCATTTCCGAAGCGCCGGAATTGATGGCGGCAGCGTTCTCGCCAACGGTTTTGAGCGCCTGCTGCAGCTTGTCGACAGCGCTGTTGAAATTGAGGCGCACCGGATCGATGGCAGGCACAAAAGGCGTTTCAATGCGATAGGAAAGATCGCCATCCGCAAGAGCGGCAAGGCCCTTGCCAAGCTCGGCGCTGGCGAAGGCGCTGGCGGCTTCGTCCCGCGCCTTTTCCTCCTCGTTGCGGCGACGTTCGGTCTCGGTGGCGGAGCGCATGCGCTCGGTCTCGCCGGCAAGGCGGGATTTTTCCAGCCCGGCTTCCTTGAAGACGAGAACGGCCTTCGCCATCTTGCCGACTTCGTCGCCACGATCCGTGGCAGGCACTTCCGTCGCCAGATCGCCATCGGCGAGACGGCTCATGGCCGCTGTCATGCCAACGATCGGCGTGACAATGGAGCGCGACAGAGCCCAGATGAGGGCAACGGCCAGAAGACCGGCAACCGCGCCGCCACCCAGAAGCGCATATTTAAGGTTCAATGCCGCTGCCTGCTGTTCCGCCGCGTAAGCGGTGGACAGGCCGTTCAGCTGTTCCTTGATCTTGGCGGCGGAGGTGCGGAAGCCATCGAGCTGGCCCTTCGCCTGATTGCGGCCGATCTCGATGATTTCGGAAATCGGCGCTTCCGTCGTCTTTCGCGCAGCGATCTGCGGTTCCGCCAGTTCCTTGAAGAACACGGTGGCGGATTTCTGCATGTCGTCGATGGATTTCAGGATGTCCGGGCGGCCGACGGCCAGCGTGCGGGCTTCATCGAGCTTCTTCAGCATCAGGTCGCGCTGGGCGAACACATCATTATAGGTGCTGTCGCTGCGGAACAGCAGGAAGCCGCGCTGGTTGACGGCCTGTTCCAGCATGGCGGCCGTCGCGCCATCCACTGCCTGGATGATATCCTTGGTGCGGTTGTTTTCGATCGTGACACGCTCGCTCCCCAGCGTCTGCCAGAATACGACCGCAGACGCGAGCAGACACACACTCATCAGGGCGCAGAAGGTGGCTATGAGCTTCAGGTTAATGGGGAGATTTTTCAGCGACATCGCAAACTCTCTCGGCGACCTGATGCCTCGAAGCAAGCGTCTGCGCTGCAACGGTCGCAATTTTGTGGATGGGAGGAGACGCCGTCATGGCAGGTTCCGGTGGCCGCACGGGCCTTGCGCACAAAGTGCTATACAAGCCTTTATATTGGATTAATCGAACATTCTGACTTTGCGGTGCAACATCGCCATTATGGCCGGCAGCGGGCATTGCCGGCCCGTCCCGGCGATAAATCGCTTGCATCGGCGGAGTTTGGCGGTCATTGACACGGAACCATGTCCAAAACATCTGAAAATGAACGGCTTGACCAGCTTCTTGTGTCGCTCGGCCACTTTGCCAGCCGCTCGCGTGCACGCGACGCGATTGCGCGCGGCACCGTGAGCGTCAACGGCAAGACCGTCACCAAACCGAGCCAGACCGTCGCCGGCAATGCCGAGATCGCCATCAGCGATCCCGCGCAGGCTTACGTCTCCCGCGCCGCCCTCAAGCTGACAGCCGCGCTCGATCATTTCCGGCTCGACCCGAAGGGCCATGACTGTCTTGATGTCGGCGCTTCGACTGGTGGTTTTACCGAGGTGCTGCTTCATCGTGGTGCTAAACACGTCACCGCCATCGATGTCGGGCACGGGCAGATGCATCCAAGGATCGAGAACGATCCGCGTGTGACCAATCTGGAAGGGCTGAATGCGCGCTACCTGACGGCAGAGGATATCGATGACCGGGCCATCGGTTTCATCGTCTCCGACGTGTCCTTCATTTCGCTGAAGCTCGCACTTGCCCCGGCACTTGAGCTTGCTGGATCGGGCGCTCTGGCTGTCCTGCTGGTGAAGCCGCAATTCGAGGCGGGCCGCGACGCCATCAGCAAGGCCGGGCTTTTGAAGGAGCCGGAAACCGCGCCTGCCGTGGCCGCCGAACTGGAACGCTGGCTGACGGAGGACATGGGCTGGAAAAGCCTTGGCCTCATTCCCTCGCCGATTTCCGGCGGTGACGGCAATATCGAATTTCTTCTCGGAGGCGAAAAGCCATGAGTACACAGACCGTCACCATCAAGAGCCTCGGCGCGCAGGGCGACGGCATCGCGCACTGTCCCGACGGCCCGGTCTATGTGCCCTTCGCGCTGCCCGGTGAAACGGTCGCCATCGCCAAGGTCAAGGATCACGGCACCGTCATGTCGATAACGGAAGCCTCGGCGCAGCGCCGTGAACCCGCCTGCCGCCACTTCGGTCCCGATGGCAAGAACGGCACCTGCGGCGGCTGTTCGCTGCAGCATCTTTCCGATCAGCCTTACCATGCCTACAAGCGGGAGCTGGTGGTTTCGGCGCTGAAATCGAAGGGCCTGACGCCTGATGTGGACGATCTTGTCATCTGTCGCCCCGGCGAACGCCGCCGCGCGGTGTTCGCCGCCCGCAAGACGGAAAAGGGCCTGCTGCTCGGCTTCAGCCAGGCAAACAGCCATCACATCGTCGCCATCGAGGAATGTCCCGTCACCTCGCCGGGCATCGTCTCGCGGCTGGACGCCATCCGCGCCATCGGCCTTTCCATGGTGGCGAACGCCGAGCCGTTCCGCATCACCGTTCTCGAAACGCTCTCCGGTCTCGATATTTCCGTCGAGGGCATCAAGTCGGTCAATGACAAGCAGCGGCGCACGCTCACGGAAACAGTGCTGGCCATGCGCGGCATTGCCCGCGTCTCGCTTGCCGGCGAAATCCTGATCGAACCGCAGAAGCCGATCATCGAATTCGGCGGTGTTCCCGTTTCGCCGCCGGCCGGCGGTTTCACGCAGGCGACGAAGCAGGCGGAAGACGCCATGGCCGAGCTGGTGCTTGCCCATATCGGCAAATCCAAACGCATTGCCGATCTGTTCTGCGGTTCCGGCACCTTTGCGCTGCGGCTTGCGCGCGTCGGCAGAGTTCATGCGGTGGAAGCGGAAGACAAGCCGTTGAAGGCACTGGATTTCGCCGCCCGCAACACGCAGGGCCTGAAGCCGGTCAGCGTCGAGAAACGCGATCTCTTCCGCCGGCCGCTGATGACAAGCGAATTGAAGAATTACGATGCTGTCGTATTCGATCCACCGCGCGCCGGTGCGGAATTCCAGTGCAAGGAACTGGCCCGCAGCACGGTGAAGAAGATCGTTGCCGTGAGCTGCAACCCGCTGACGCTTGCGCGCGATCTCGCCATCTTGACCGAGGGCGGCTATCGCATCACCCGCGTCACGCCGGTTGACCAGTTCCTGTGGTCACCGCATGTGGAAGCGGTGGCGACGCTGGAGAAATAAGCAATCCGGGCGCAGAGCCACTCAGCGAAGCTGACGCAACGATTCATATGCCCGCAATCCCAACGGCCCTCATTCCTGTGCTTGTCACAGGAATGAGGATGGAGAGGAAGCCTGGGAGTCTTACCAGGCCGTATCGACCGTGCCGTTGCCGACCACGCCCGAGCAGCGGCAGGCACCGCCCACACGGCCCCGTTCCAGCGGGCAGATATAGGGCCGGCGGCGGTTGGCGCTGTCCGGCGGGGTGATGACGCAGACGAAACGCGCGCGGCGCTGGCGGTCGCGGTTATTGCCGGAATAGAAGTTCGGGCTATCGTCGTCCGTGGACTGCGCCAGAATGACGTCGTTGGTGGAAGCCGCTGGAGCGCGTGTTATCGCCGCCGCTTCGGCAATCGTCGCGGCGGATAGGAAGACAGTCAGGGCGAAAACGAAGTGACGCATGTGGGTGGCCTTCGGACAATGACGTTGCGTTATCTAACCCAAGCCATATTGCCCGGTTGCTTAACCGCAAGGAATTCCTGCCCGCACACTTAACGACGCATGAATGCCTCGAAGGCGGCTCGCGCTTCCGCACTTTGCAGCTGCGCGATGAAATGGCGGCCTTCCTCTTCGATGCGGGCGAGAATATCGGCCGGGTTGCCGCGAACCAGATCGCGGGCGATCTTCAGCGCCTGCTGAGGTTTGGCGGCAAGGCGGGTGGCAAGCGCCAGCGTTTCGGTTTCGACATGTTCGGGGGCGACGACTTTCCAGATCATCCCGGCCTGCAATGCCTGCTCGGCGGAAAAACCCTCGCCCATGGCAAGCAGCGCAAAGGCGCGCTGGTGGCCCATGAGCTTCGGCACAAGCAGGCTGGAGGCCGCTTCCGGCACCAGCGCCAGATCCACGAAGGGCGTCTTGAACAGGCTACGGCTGGAAGCGACCGTCAGGTCACAATGCAGGTTCAGCGTCGTGCCGATGCCGATGGCGAGCCCGTCCACGCCTGATACCATTGGCTTGTCGAAGGCGACGAGCGCTTTCAGAAGTTCCAATGCGGCGAGTTTGCCCTTACCGCCCGACATGGCGAAGGCGAGAAAATCGGCCATGTCGTTACCGGCGGAAAAGCAGCCTTCCGTACCGAGAAACGCAACGACGCGGATGTCCGGATCCGCATTGGCGGCATGCAGGGCCTCGGCCATGCGCAGATACATGGCATCGGTGATGGCGTTTTTCTTGTCCGGCCGGTTGAAGCGGATGGTCAGAACCTCCGGCGCATGACCCACCCGCTCGACGAGAATATGATCGTTCGACATCTGAGCCTCCTCAAGCCAGTACGGTGCGGGCGGCGGCAAGGCTTGCCGCGCCTGATATAACGCGATCCTTCAGCGCCGCCGTTTCCGCCAGCAGGTTTTCCGCTGCGAAGCGGCAAAGTGCGGCGCGATGCCCACCCCTGCCATCATCGACAGAGACCAATGCGCCCTTGGCGAGATAGCCGCCTGTCAGCGCCAGACCGAAGAGGCGCTGATAGGGTGTCGCGCCGGCGAGTGCCGTTTCGGTTTCGCCCGCCTTGATGCGGTCCAGCAGCCAGTCGGTCGCCGTTTCCAGATCGTTGAGGCTGGCTTCAAGATAAGGGGCCGTCTCACCGAGATCATCGCGGTTCGATGCGGCTGTCCGGGCGGCGATCTCGCGCAGTTCTGCGATGAAACCGCGCACCTGCGCGCCCTCGGAGAGCGGCAGTTTGCGCAGCACCAGATCGATGGCCTGAATGCCGTTTGTGCCTTCGTAGATCGGCGCGATGCGGGCATCACGCAGATAACGCGCCGCGCCGGTTTCCTCGATGAAGCCCATGCCGCCATGCACCTGAATGCCCATGGAGGCGACATCCACACCGGCATCGGTGGAGAAGGATTTGGCGATCGGGGTCAGAAGGGCAGCGCGCTCCTGCCAGTGAGCGCGCTGCCGGGCGTCTTCGCTCGCATGCGCCATATCGATGGCATGCGCGCAGCTGAAGGAAATCGCCCGCGACCCTTGAGTCAGCGCCTTCATCGTCAGAAGCGTTCTGGCGATATCAGGATGTTCGATAATCGGGCTCATGCCGGAGCCCTGCCAGCCGGGCGCCTTGCCCTGCGTGCGCTCCCTGGCGTATTCGATCGCCTTCTGGGTCGCCGCTTCGCAGATCGCAACACCCTGCATGCCGACGGCAAGGCGGGCGTTGTTCATCATGGTGAACATGCAGGCGAGACCCTTGTTCTCTTCGCCGACCAGCCAGCCGAGAGCGCCCTTTTCATCTCCGAATTTGCCATCGCCGAAGATCATCGTGCAGGTGGGCGAACCATGAATGCCGAGCTTGTGCTCCAGCGAATGGCAGAAAAGGTCATTGCGGCCACCCGGCGCACCGTTTTCATCAGGCAGGAATTTCGGAACGAGGAACAGCGAGATGCCGCGCGTGCCGGCCGGTGCATCCGGAAGGCGGGCGAGAACGAGGTGGATGATGTTGTCAGCCGCGTCGTGTTCGCCCCAGGTGATGAAAATCTTCTGGCCGAAGATGCGGTAGGTGCCGTCACCATTGCGCTCCGCCCGGGTCTTCAGAACCCCGAGATCCGAACCCGCATGCGGCTCGGTCAGGTTCATGGTGCCGGTCCATTCGCCGGAAACGAGTTTCGGAAGATAGATGCGCTTGAGATCATTGCTGCCGTGGGCGACGATGGCTTCCACCGCGCCCATGGTCAGCGTCGGCGCCAGCGCGAAGGCCATGGAGCCGGAATTCCACATTTCGAGTGCAGCGACATTCAGCATATGCGGCAGGTTCTGGCCGCCGAACTCTTCCGGCGCGGTCAGGCTGTTCCAGCCCGCTTCCGCCCAGCGGCGGTAAAGATCGGCCCAACCGTCAGGCGTCGTCACCTTGCCGTCGGCGAGCTTCGCGCCCTGACGGTCGCCAATATCGGCGAGCGGTGCGACCTGTTCCGTGGCGAAACGGCCAGCTTCCTGCAGGATGGCATCCACGAGGTCTTCACCGAGATCGCCAAGCACACCCTTTGAAAGCGCGTCTCCAAGACCCGCTACATGTTTGAGTGTAAAGGCGATATCATCCACCGGCGCGCTATACATGCTGCCTCCTCCCGAAGCTCTGGCATCTTGCTACTGGCTTCGGGCTAAATGATTTTTACGTAAACGTCAATTTGAAAATTCCCGTCATTTCGACGGGATTGTTATAAAACTGTCATATGAATTTGCTCAGCATGCGCTGAAAGTCGCCCGACGACGCCGCTGCTCCCACACCGGAACGACGGGCGCCTCCCTCCTCCCATCCAGCCGGTCAGGACTGCCACGATGGATCTCATAACGCCAGTTATTCCAGGCCTTGTCTGGGCCTATCAATTCCACCCCGGCACAGCCCCGTGCCGCCGGCTTGCACCCGATGCTGGCTTTCACGAAATGGCCGAGTGCGAAGGCTTCTTCTGGCTGCATCTCAATCTTGCCGATCAGCGCGTGGCGGGTTTTCTCGAGACCATCGACGGTCTCGATCCGGCAGCGCGCGCAAGCCTCACCACCCATGAGACACATCCGTCCATCGTGGTCGATGAAAAATCGCTCTATGGCACGCTGGTCGATTTCCAGCGGGAATTCGACAAGGAAACGCGCGATTTCGGCTGGTTGCATTTTGCGGTAAGCGACCGCTTCATCATCACCACCCGCCTGCAGCCGCTGCATTCGGTGGACCGGCTGAAGGCGGCGGTCGACAAGAATTCCAACCGCTATCTCACACCGTCACATGTGTTCGAAGGCCTCGTCGCCGAATTCCAGCGCTCGCTCATCAATCTGGTGATGGAGACGACGGAGGAACTGAACGCCATCGAGGATCTGGTCTATGACAGCGAGACACGCGACGAACGGCGGCGGCTCGCCCCGCTGCGCCGCACGGTGGTTCGCCTGCACCGGCATCTGCGCACCGTGCTGACGCTGATGCGGCGGGCTTCGGCCGCCGATGATGACGAAATGCCTGACGGTTTCGAGGATGTCGCCTCACGCCTGATGGGCCGCCTTGAGGCTGTCGATCATGACGTCTATGCCCTGCAGGAGCGTGCAAGGCTGCTGCACGAAGAAATCGATTCCAAACTCTCGTCCGAAACCAACCGGCACCTTTATATCCTGTCGCTGATGACGGCATTCCTGCTGCCGCCATCGCTGGTGACCGGTTTCTTCGGCATGAATACGGATGAACTGCCGTTTACCGTCGGCACCGGCGGCACGCTGTCGGCCAGCATCTTCATCGTGATTTCGGTTGCACTCGCCTGGTTCGTGCTGAAGCGCGCACGAATCCTGTAACGTAAAAAGCCGCCCGGTCGTAACCGGACGGCTCTGTCAATTTCAGCCTGACATTCTATCAGCTGTAAGGCGAATAGCAGGGCTGACGCGGGCCATGGTAAGGCTGGAACGTGTTGCTATAGGCATCGTAGGAACGATAGCGGCCATAGCACCAGTTCACATGCGCCTGGCTCATACCGCCACGGCGGACCGGACGATATTCGCGATAGACCGGACGCGGACGATATTCGGGAACCGGACGGTAGACTTCACGCGGCTGCGACAGCGCGCCGCCGATGATCGCACCCGTCGCAAAGGCTGCGAGCGGGAACCAGTAACCGTCATGATGACGATAACCCGGGCGGTAATCACGATAGCCGCGATGGCCGCCATACCAGCCTCGACGTCCGCCATCCCAGTCGCGACGGTCGCGCCAGTACTGCACATTCACGATATTCTTGCTGGCGTCGTTGCCCACCGTCTCGACACTCTTCGGCGCCATTGGTAGTGGCATCGCTGCTTCTGCCGGAACAATCGCTCCTGCTACCACGATCGCAGAAAGACCGACAGCCAAGATATTCTTCATATAGTCTCTCATCTGACTTCCTCCATTCACGACGGTCGACAGGCCGTTGGACGTGAATAATAACACCTTTTTCTTCTTACTCAGCCAGTTTGTCGGTTCTGGCCGGAACATTACCGGTTGCAGGCTAGGCGTTTTCGCCTGAACCCAGCATTAACGATCCATTCACGCTTCGGTTACCCGGCCCGGCCGCCTGAAAGCAAAAGCCCGGATCAAAATCCGGGCTTTCGAAAACCACTATCAGCGGCTGTAAGGCGATACGCATATGCGGCGCGGACCGCTATTTGGCTGGTAGCTGTTGTCGTAAGCGCGATACGAGCGCCAGCGGTTCTGGCACCATTCGACATGGCTGCCGCCATAGGCCGGGCGCGGCTGCGACATGGCGCCGCCGATGATCGCGCCTGCGGCAAAGGCTGCAAGCGGGAACCAGTAACCGTTGTGATAACGGTAGCCCGGACGGCGATCGCGATAACCGCGGTGACCATTGTAATATCCATCACGCGGCGGGCGCGGGCGATACATGCGGTCGCCGTACCTGCGGTCGCCTCTGCGGTCCCATTCGCGGTACTGCACCGGCACAACATTATTGTCGGCCGTGATCGCCGGCTTCGGCATCGGCACGGGCGCCTGGAACGCCTGCGATGGCGTAAAGCTGGTGAGGAACACGACTATCGCCGTGGCGACACTCGTTGTCCGGAAATTCATCATGATCTTCCTCCGTTTGCTTAGACGCGTTGAACCGCGCCTTTTCACACAGTCGCTCTTGTCGGAGATATGGGACAGCCCCCTTTATGCCCGAAAAGAATTCGATGACGTGCAAACGAGTTTAGAGAAATTTGGTTCCAGACAACTATCCGGTGAAAGACGAATGAGATGAAACGCCTGCTCGTGTCAGGCTTCCACCTTCACGTCAGTCAGAGGCCGCGAGCAGCAGGCAAGAATATAGCCTTCCTCGATTTCCTCATCGAGAATGCCGCCATTGTGGTTCATCTCCACCTCACCCGAAAGCTTCAGCACCCGGCAGGTGCCGCAGATGCCGGATTCGCAGGCAGCGCCGATACGGACGCCGGCGGCACGCGCCGTCATCAGAACCGTCTGGCCGGGCTGGCAGGGCATTTCCTTGCCGGAAAGGGTGAAACCCACCATCGACAGTGCCTCGCCATCCGCACCGGTGAGGACGTTTTCACCAACGGTGACCGGGGCAGCCGGCGCGAAGCTTTCCTGATGGTAGCGACTCATATCGAAGCCGGATGCGTCGAGCATCGAGCGGACGGCGGCCATGAACGGCTCCGGCCCGCAACAGAAGACGGTGCGCTCCATGAAATCTGGCGCCAGAAGCGCGATCTTGGCCTTGTCGACCATGCCTTTCAGGCCAGACCACAGGTCGGTGCGACCGCATTTCTCGACAATGAAGCCGAGCGACAGGTTCGGCATGAAACGGGCGAGATATTCCAGTTCGTGACGGAAGACGATATCGCCGGGTGTGCGCGAACAATTGACGAAGGCAATGTCGCTCTGCGGCGCGCGGTCACTCATGTCGCGCACCATCGACATCATCGGCGTGACGCCGGAGCCTGCCGAAATGAAGAGATATTTGTCGCCGGGATGCTTGACGTAGGAAAAGTCGCCGAGCGGCCCCAGCGCCCGGATTTTCATGCCGGGCTTCAGATTGTCGAACATCCAGCGCGTGCCGATGCTGTTGGCCTGCGCTTTGACCGTGACCGACAGCGCGTAGGGTCGCGACGGGCTGGAGGACAAGGTGTAGGTGCGGTAGAGCGGCTCCGCACCCACGGGCAATTCCAGCGTGACGAACTGGCCCGGCAGATAACGGAACCAGTTCTGGTCCTCGGAGCGGAACAGAAACGTCATGACATCCGATGTCTCGGGCGTCACTGAAATGCATTCCAGCAGCTGGAGCTTGTCGCTCCACGGCTTCATCTCGTCTATGTGCTTGTAGGTCACAACCATATTCATCTTCGCATCACGCTACAGCAGAGAGCCGGGCCTTATCGCCGGAGAGCCGGTCGACCATGAAATCGGAATACCAGTTGACGAACTGCATCACGCCGCCCTCGTCCTCCATGGAATAGGGGCCGGGCTCATAGGCGGGCGAGCGAATGCCGAAGGCATTTTCCTCGACGATGCGGCGGTCCTGGTCGTTGGTTTCGTTCCAGACATGGGTGAGATCTTCGAGATCGTAATCCACACCTTCGACCGCATCCTTGTGCACCAGCCATTTGGTGGTGACCATGGTTTCCGTGGCGCTGAGCGGCAGCACGCGGAAGGAAATGGTGTGGTCGCCGAGGAAATGATTCCAGGTCGTCGGGTAATGGAACAGGAGCAGCGCGCCGATATGGCTGATGCTGACATCCTCCGAAAGCGGCCGGCGCACGGCGCGCTTGCCAGACATGGTGTAGCTTTCCGCTTCACCGATCAGCGGCATGCGGGCGACGCGGAACTGGCCCTTCGGGTCGATCTTGAAGCGGCTCGGCAGGCCGGCGGCCTCGCAGCGCGCCCAGTGGCCGCCGATTTCGGGGTCGCTGGCACCGCCATCCGTTCCCGTCACGCTCGGGTTTTCGGGATAGGTGCGGCAGAGTTCCGGGTGGTTGGCGGCGCAATGGTAGCACTCGCGGTTGTTTTCCCAGACGAGCTTCCAATTGCCCCTTTCGATGATCGTGCTTTCATGCGCGACCTTCGCTTCCCAGATGCGGTGCGGAGCCATATAGCTCTCGACTTCCTTGCGCATGGGCTCGAAATCCGCCGGCTGATCGGCAAGGCAGATGAAGACGTAACCGGCGACGGTTTCGCAGGCGACAGGCTTCAGGCCGAAATCGCCCTTGTCGAACTCTTCACCCATGTGACGTGCGAAGAGCAGCTTGCCGTCGAGATCGTAGGTCCACTGGTGGTAAGGACAGACAAGGCGCGCCGACTGGCCCTTCTGCGTGGTGCAGACGCGGGAGCCGCGGTGGCGACAGGAATTGTGGAAGGCGCGGATCTGCCCATCGCGACCGCGAACGATGACGACGGAATAGGCGCCGACCTGAACGGTGAAATAGCTGCCGGACTTCTGCACTTCGCAATCATGGCCGACAAACAGCCAGTCGCGATACCAGATCGTTTCCATATCCAGCTTGAAATAATCCGGGTCCGTGTAGAAGGGCTGTTCCAGGCTGAAGCCTTCGCGGCGGTTTTTCAGCTGGCGCAATACGGTATCACGCAATTCCATGGCCAAATCCTCGATCAAACCGCCCTGCCCGACACCATTTGCGGGGTTGCGGAAGCATGTACTCATCTAAACACCGGCGGTCATTTGCGGCAGCACAAACAGCGACATCGGCTTCCGCATTGGCGACAAATTGCGACATGCGCAATTCGCCGTCGCAGCCCATTCCGCTGGGAAATCCGACCGCTATTCAATGTCGGAAATCACGTCGCAATATGACGCATGATGTCGCGCGCTTTACTCCCCACCCGTTAAAAAACGGGAGGCGCGACGCAACGGAGTATTAACGCGCCCTAAACTATCTTGCCGGATCGACAGCAACGAGGGCGCTTCCGGTGGAGAAGGCGACACGCATACGCTATTTCGATGCGAGCAGGCATTCGGTCACACCGATAAGATCGAAGACCGCGCATTCGGATTTCCTGCGGACAGGGCGCATCAGCCGTTATGAAGAGCGCTGGTTGCCGAGGGAACGCGTCTATTACAGTCATGATGAAGTGGCTGCGCTGACCGGGCGAAAGCTGGAAGCCGCCGCCGATGCCACCCACAACCGTCTCAACGCCTTTCACCAGTCCATCCGTTTCCCGAAGATGGTTTTTCACCATCTGCTCAATGACCGGCCGCATCTCGGCTATTGTCACGTCACGGCGGCGAAAACGAGCTTCGATGCCGAGCGCCATGTGCTCTGGTCGTTCTATTTCGCGAATTTCTTCGCCGAGCTGAGCGGGGCCGGGAACTTCTTCGAAAATATCGATGCGCGCTATTCACGGATGTATTTCGCCGTCGCCATCAACGCGCTTCCGGATCAGGAAATCGCCGTCGACACCTCCATCCATCGCGGCGGTCTGCTGTTCCAGACCCATGATCCGCGCGTGGCGCTGAAAAACGTGCTCATGCTCGGCGCGCGGTCCGAGGAGATGCGCAAGATCATCAAGGCGATATAAAAGCGATAGAGCGCCCCGGCGCTTTATCTTTATTTGTTTTATGCATGTCGTTATCCCGAAACCGCGGACCACTTTCGGGCGACATGCATTAGCGCTTCCCACTCCGCCCTGAAATACGCTATTGACCGCCTGAAAGGCAGCATCATGGCGCGTCATATCAATATAGACAACGAGCGGGAAACAGCCCTGCAGGCAGCAGCAACCGAGCTTGCCGCCGGCCAGCCCATCGCCCTGCCGACGGAAACGGTCTACGGCCTTGCCGCCGACGCCACCAACCCGGCGGCGATTACCCGCATTTACGAGACGAAGGGCCGGCCGCAGTTCAACCCCTTGATCTGCCACATGGCCGATATCGCCATGGCCGAACGTTACGCCGTCTTCGATCCCATATCGCTGAAGCTCGCAGAGGCCTTCTGGCCCGGCCCGCTGACACTGGTGCTGCCACTCAAACCGGCAAGCGACATTCATTCGCTGGCGACAGCCGGGCTCGATACCGTCGGCATTCGTGTGCCCCAGGGTTTTGCCGGTGATCTGATCCGCCGCTTCGGCAGGCCGCTCGCCGCCCCCAGCGCCAATAGTTCCGGCAAGATCAGCCCGACAAGTGCCGCCCATGTGGAGGCGGATCTCGGCCAAAAGATCAATCTCATTCTCGATGGCGGGGCCGCGTCCGTCGGTGTGGAATCCACCATCGTCAAGGTGGAAGAGGACGGCCGGGTGCGGCTGCTTCGTCCCGGCGGCATCGTCACCGAGGACATAGAACGTGTTGCGGGCAAAAGCCTCGAACGTCCGAAAAAAGCTTCCGCCGCCATTGAGGCGCCGGGAATGCTGGCCTCGCATTATGCACCGGGTGCTGCCGTGCGTCTCGGCGCCACAACGGTTCTGCCGGGCGAAGCGCTGATCCGCTTCGGCGGCATCGCCATATCAGGCGAAGAGGCCGCGCGCACCGTTCTCGACCTTAGCCCCATCGGCGATCTTGCCGAGGCCGCCGCCAATCTGTTCGATTATCTGAAAGCCGCCGATGCGAGCGGTGCGGACACCATCGCCATCACCGCCATTCCCACCCATGGCCTCGGAGAGGCGATCAACGACCGCCTTTCCCGCGCCGCCGCGCCGCGAGGCTGACGGCACCCCACCCTTTCGCCCATGTTTCAAAAGACAGCGAGACGCCGCCCATGACGACCACCGCCATCCCCTCCTCCGACATCCTTGACCGCTTTGCCGCCATTGTCGGCGAAAAGAACGCGGTGCGCGACCCGGCGGAAATGGCGCCGCGGCTGGTGGAAAATCGCGGCCTTTATCGCGGCGCCTCGCCGTTGCTGCTCAAGCCCGGTTCGGTCGAAGAGGTCTCGGCCATTCTGCAGCTCGCCAGCGAGACCGGCACTGCCATCGTGCCGCAGACCGGCAATACCGGCCTTGTGGGCGGCCAGACGCCGCGTGCCGATGGCACCGACATCATCCTGTCGCTGGAACGCATGAACCGCATCCGCGATATCGATCCGGTCGCCAATATCATCGTCGCCGATGCCGGCTGCATTCTCGACGACATCCACAAGGCCGCCGACACGGTGGAGCGCATGTTCCCGCTGTCGCTCGGCTCTCAAGGGTCCTGCCGCATCGGCGGCAATCTCGCCACCAATGCCGGCGGCACGGCGGTTCTGGCCTATGGCAATATGCGCCAGCTGTGCCTCGGGCTCGAAGTGGTGCTGCCGACAGGCGAAATCTGGAACGGGCTGCGCCGGCTGAAGAAGGACAACACCGGTTACGATCTGCGTGATCTCTTCATCGGCTCGGAAGGCACGCTTGGCGTCATCACCGGCGCGGTGCTGAAGCTCTTCCCGAAGCCGCTCGGCCATCAGGTGGCCTTTGCGGGACTGACCTCCACCGACGATGCGCTGAAGCTGTTTGAAATGGCCTCCAACCTCTGCGGCACGGCGCTGACCGGCTTCGAACTCATGCCGCGAATCGGCGTCGAATTCACCGCCAGACATATTCCCGGCGTGCGCGATCCCCTGGAGCAACCGCACGACTGGTACGCGCTCATCGATATCTCCACCTCCGATTCGGCGGAAACGGCTGATACGATGATGCAATCGCTGCTAGAGCGCGGTTTTGAGGCCGGGCTGGTTCAGGACGCCGTGATCGCCGCATCGGAGGCGCAGCGACAGGCGCTCTGGCATATGCGCGAGAGCATGTCGGATGCGCAGAAGCCCGAAGGCGGGTCGATCAAGCACGATGTTTCCGTTCCGGTTTCAAAAATACCGGAATTCATGGCGACGGCGGAAAAGGCGGTTCTCGCCGCCATCCCGGGCGCGCGTGTCTGTGCCTTCGGCCATCTGGGTGACGGCAATATCCACTACAATATTTCCCAGCCTGTCGGTGCCGACAAGGCCGAATTCCTCGGCCGCTGGCGGGATATGAACGAGATCGTGCATGGCATCGTGCTGTCGCTCGGCGGTTCCATTTCGGCCGAACACGGCATAGGGCAATTGAAGCGCGATGAACTGGCCGCCATTCGCCCCGGCATCGAAATGGAGCTGATGCGACGCATCAAGCATGCTTTCGACCCCGCCGGCATCATGAATCCCGGCAAGGTTCTGGCCGGGTAAGACGCGCCCGTTAAGCCGAAGCCCGCAGCGCCCAGGCGGGCACTATTTCCGCATTCAGCCGGCGCGGTTTCTGCGCGCCGACAAATTGCGTCAGGCTCATGCCCGATTTCGCAATCGACACGGCATGCTTCTTTGGCAGAAGATATCCGTGTTCCAATGGCGGAATACGGCGCAGCACGCGGCTGAAGACATTGCGCCGGTGATAGCGCGAGGGCGAGAAGCGGGCCGGCTGCGCACAGATCGCCACATATTCGAGAATCTCGTCGATCCAGCCCGCCTGCGGGCGGGCGCCGGGCTCGATCAGAAGCAGCCAGCCGCCGCGCGCGGACTTCACGACATCCTCGATGTCCCATTGCCCATAAAAACGGCAACCGGCGGCATCGGCGACGCGCGACGACCCATCGCGCGAACCGTGATCAAGAATCACAACATCACTTACAAGCCCTTCCACGGCCCCGGTGACAAGCGCAGACAGCGTATGCGCCAGCTCCGGTTCGTGATCCCGGCATTCCATTATGACTGTCAACATCTGCATAGCTCTAACGCATCGCACAATAAATTGCCACTGTGCTGATCGCGGTAAAATCCGTGGCTGCTTATGCCGAACGTCACACGGCCTCCGCACGCGGTCAGGCATATCGCGGTCACGCCCCTGTCTGATGCGCGAGCTGAATCTGCAATTTTGTTCTTGTAATGTTCTCATTCCTGATGTAGGAATTTAATCATTCGGAAGGCGATAAAAAGCCTGTCCGGACGGAAACGGTTTAGGGCGTTGAGCGTGCCTCGAAAGGCGTGCGGCGTCCTGGGAGCATCCAGATGAGAAACCATACGCTTTCGGGGCAGGCTGCCTTCCAGCCGAGCCATATGCCTGACATTGCCAATGCGCTGGCCGATGCATCTGGCCTGCGCATCGAGATCGACCGCCGTCGCGGCCGTGGCGCCGGGCTCAATCCGGATGGACGTTTCGAGACCTTGCAGCACGAGGTTTTCGACGATGGCTGGCAGACGCTCGAGGACATGCCGGAGTTCCGCACCGAGGTGCAGGTGGAGAAGCCACGCAGCATCATCACCCGCAATGAATCGCCCGACATCCCGTTCGACCGCTCCATCAATCCCTATCGCGGCTGCGAACATGGCTGTATCTATTGTTTCGCAAGGCCGACACACAGCTATATGGGACTTTCGGCCGGTCTGGATTTCGAATCGAAGCTCTTCGCCAAGCCGGATGCGGCAAAGCTGCTGGAAAGGGAACTGGCGAAACCGGGCTACAAGCCAAGGGTGATCGCCATTGGCACCAATACCGACCCTTATCAGCCGATTGAGCGCGAATGGCGCATCATGCGGCAGATACTGGAAGTGCTGGCCAAAGCCGATCATCCCGTCGCCATCGTCACCAAATCGGCGCTGATCAAGCGGGATATCGACATTCTGGCGCCCATGGCCAAAAAGGGGCTCGCCAAGGTCGGCATTTCCGTGACGACGCTGGACCGCAAGCTCGCGCGCAACATGGAGCCGCGCGCTGCCACGCCGGAGAAGCGGCTGGACGCGGTGAAGGCGCTGACCGAGGCCGGCATTCCCGTAGCCGTGATGATGGCGCCCGTCATTCCGGCACTCAACGATCATGAAATCGAGCGCATTCTCGAGGCTGGCAAGGCCGCCGGCGCCACCGAAGCGTCTTATGTGCTTTTGCGCCTGCCGCTGGAGGTGAGCCCGCTGTTTCGCGACTGGCTGCTGCGCAACTATCCGGACCGTTACCGCCATGTCATGTCGCTGGTGCGCTCCATGCGTGACGGCAAGGATTATGACGCGGAATTCGGAAAACGCATGAAGGGCGCCGGCCCCTATGCCTGGCAGATCGGCAGGCGTTTCGAGATGGCGACGAAACGGCTTGGCCTCATCCGCCGTGGCATCCACCTGCGGGACGATCTCTTCGTGCCGCCGGGCGGTGCAGGCGTGCAATTGTCGCTGCTTTGAGAAGCAAACGCTGAAAGTGACTGAGGTGATGGATGCCCGAACTGAACTCGACGTTATCCTCGGGCTTGACCCGAGGATATAAACCGAGCGCGATAGTGGATCCTCGGGTCAAGCCCGAGGATGACGTCGAGCATGAAGGATAACTCGCCAACAATCGGAGGCTCTGTGAGCCTATATTAAACGAAATTCAAAACGATAGGGAGCAACCTTCTCATCTTGTTGCTCTCGACGAAATGCCCGACGGGTTTTCCCTGGCCCGCCGGACATCGCCCCCGGAGCCGCCGCCTCGCGTGCGATCGTTTTTCCTCCGCCGCCCCGTTGGAGGATCAAAGGTCATGATGACCTTCGGGGCACGGTGAGCCACGCCCCTTGACCCCGGCTCACCATGCCTGTCATCGCCCGCTTCCGGGGGCTTGCAGGAGATCGGGTGTGTGTGCCAGTTTCGCCGCATGAAACGCACGGCCACACCCGATTCTCCTGCTCTTTTTGATCTTGCCGATGCCGGCCCGGATTTTTCCTTCGAACTGGAAGCGAAAAAGAAGGGCCTCTGGCCCGTCGCCGGCACGGATGAGGCGGGCCGGGGGCCTTTGGCCGGGCCGGTGGTTGCGGCAGCCGTCATTCTCGATCCGGACAATATTCCCAAGGGGATGGACGATTCCAAGAAGCTGACTAAGCAGAAGCGGGAAAGCCTGTTCGTACAGATCATGGAAACCTCGATCGTATCCGTCGCCTCCTCCGGCCCCGGCCTGATCGACAGCATGAATATCCTGCGCGCCAGCCTGGACGCCATGCGCCGCGCCGTGCTCGGTCTCGAAATCTCCCCTGCCCTCGTTCTCGCCGACGGCCGCGACCGGCCGCCGGGTATCACCTGCGAAGCCAAGGCCGTCATCAAGGGCGATTCCCGCTCCCTCTCCATCGCCGCAGCCTCGATCATCGCCAAGGTGACGCGCGACCGGATGATGGAACGCGCCGGTGTGGTGCACACATCCTACGGCTTCGAAGGCCATGCCGGCTACGGTACGCCCGCCCACCTGCGCGCCATCGAAAGCCACGGCCCCTGCCCGTTGCACAGGATGAGCTTTCGGCCGCTGAAGCGGGACTGATCGTGAATGAAGGTCCGGCAATCACTTCCGCGATAGGCCAAAGCGGACCCCGGGTTTCAAACTATCGACCGCCAGGCAATCCCAAGCGCTGCAGACAGGGCCAGCGTGACTATCACGGACAGCTTGAGCCGGAAAATGGCGAATGCCGCGAGCAATGTCAGGGCGAGCGACGGCAGCAGGAGTGATGAGAAGACTGGAACATCCAATGCCAGCGGGCCGAGGGCCACGGGTCGGACTTCCTCAAACAGCACGTGAAGTCCAAACCAGACCGCCAGGTTGAGGATCACCCCGACGACGGCCGCAGTGATGGCCGACATCGCCCCGCCAAGCGCCGCGTTACCGCGCATCTTCTCGATGAAGGGCGCGCCAGCGAATATCCAAAGGAAACTCGGCAGGAAGGTTACCCAGGTCGTCAGGAGCGCTCCGAGAGTTGCCGCCGCCAGCGGCGACAACGCCCCCGGATCGCGATAGCCCGCGAGAAAGCCGACGAACTGCGTTACCATAATGAGAGGACCGGGCGTCGTCTCGGCCATACCGAGACCATCAAGCATTTCTCCCGGACGAAGCCATCCATAGTTTTCCACCGCAGCCTGAGCGACGTAGGCGAGCACGGCATAGGCGCCGCCGAAGGTGACGACGGCCATCTGGCTAAAGAACAGACCCATCTTCGAGAACACATTGTCCCAACCGAGCACCAGGATCAGCGTCGCGACGGGAATGAGCCAGAGCGCTGCAAGAGTGCCAGAGGTTTTGAGCGACCAGGCAAGGTTGGGCCTGGCGTGAAGGGGAATGTCCTCGCCGAGGATGGAATCCCTGTCTTCGAGTATCTTGCCCGATCCCGACTTGTGTCCGCCGTTTGCCTTGAAAGCGGGAAGCCCTGCCCGCCCCCCGAAGCAGCCGATGATTGCGGCCGCGAGGATGATCAGTGGAAAGGGCACGTGAAGGAAGAAGATCACGACGAAGGCGACGGCCGCCATGGCGACCATCACATTGTTTTTTAGCGCCCTGCTGCCGATCCGAAAGACCGCCTGAACGACAACGGCGAGGACCGCGCATTTCAGCCCGAAGAACATGCCCTCGATCGCGGTGACGTCGCCGAAGATAACGTAGATGTAACTGAGCGCCAGAATGGATAGAAATCCCGGCAAGACGAACAGCAGGCCGGCGATCATGCCGCCCCTGGTCTTGTTCAGCAGCCAGCCGATATAGATGGCAAGCTGGTGAGCCTCCGGCCCCGGCAGCAGCATGCAGTAGTTGAGGGCATGCAGGAAACGGTGTTCACCCACCCAGCGCTTCTCGTCAACGACGATGCGGTGCATCACTGCTATCTGGCCTGCTGGGCCGCCGAAGCTGAGCGCTGCCACGCGCGCCCATACCTTCACGGCTTCGGAAAGCGGAACGATGTCGTCTTCGCCCGCATCCAGGCGGACACTGGTCTTTGCAAGGTCGGTCATGGTCTCTCATACCTTCCTCGGGTTGGGCCAGTTGTGGGTCTCCTCGGTTGCATCACGGCACCATCTGTAAAACGCATCGTAGAGCGTCATGCCGGCCGCGAGTTGTTCGAGGTCGTCGTTGAACATCCGGGATAAGCCGAGTGAGGCGGCAAGCAGTCCCGGCACTTCGGGGGCGAGGTCGGGTCTGGACGTATCTGCTCCCCGGACGATTGTCGCGAGGCGGAGCATGGGTTCCGTCGCAAGGCCGAATTCCTCGACCATGACGTCGAAGGTGCAAAGCTCGCCACGGTGGCTCCAGTAAACCTCTTCAATGTCGAAGGGCGTGGCGTTGAAGCGATCGGCGACCGCTGATACTTCCGCCGCCGCTACAAACAGGAAGACCGCCGAAGGATCGACGAAGCGCCGGATCAGCCACGGGCAGGCGATGCGGTCGATTTTCGGACGCGAGCGGGTTACCCAGACCGTCCGGCCACGGCTGTCGCGGGGCGGCAGCCTATCGTCGGGGACCAGGGCCGCTTTCGACGCACGCCAGGCTTCGAAGCCGCCTTCGAGAACCTCGGCGGCACTGCCAACCGCACGAAGGTGAGCGGCAACACCGTGACCGAGCTTCTGGCCTTTCTGACAGAGGACGACCAATGGCCCGGTAAGCCCTTCGGCCCAGTCCATCACTTGGCGGTAATCGCGCCGAATCGCTCCCGGTATGAGGCGGGGATCAGCAGCAAAGTCCTCGTCAGTGCGGACGTCGATAATCGTCGGCGCGTTGGGCGTGCCGATAATGCGATTGAGCTTTTCGGGTGTGATTTCAAGAAATGACGGCATCGCGCGTCCCTCCGTTTTTTCGGGTTCAAAGGACGCGATTCTTCGGCCGTGGCCTCATGGGGCGATCGCTACCCCATAGGTAAAAATTCGCACCGGAATTGGAATATGTCAAGCAGGTGACCGGGCGTCCTATCGGACCACACCAGCAAATGGCGCTTCTGTGCCTCGCTATCGAATAAGCCTTCCCGACGATAAGTTGGTTGCGTCAGAAAATGCACAGCATGTCCGCTGTTGGTGCAAAGCGGAAGAGCAATCCGATATCCGCCATTAAGAAGACTTTGGCCAAAGCGGGTCGATCACCCACCTTTGGCGCTATAACTCCAACCGGATTTGACAACAAAAAACCCCTCGCAGCTCTCGCCGGAGGGGTTCTTATCAGTCCGAGATAAATCTCAGTTCAGCTTAGACTTCACTTCGCCAATCGTGGCGGTGAAAAGCTTGGCCTTAGTGGCAGCCGTGGTCTTTTCGGCCAGCAGCTTCTCGGAAGCGGCAATGGCAATATCGACTGCGGCGGCGCGGACGGCGCCGATGGCGTCTTCTTCGGCCTGCTTGATCTTCTGTTCCGAAAGGGCCGTGCGGCGGGCGACGAATTCTTCCGTCTTCTGCTTGGCTTCTTCGGTGAGCGCTGCGGCTTCACGCTCGGCGGCAGCAACGATGCCGGCGGCTTCAGCTTCGGCTTCCTTGCGCTTGCGCTGATATTCGGCCAGCAGGTGCTGGGCCTCTTCGCGCAGGCGCTTGGCTTCGGCCAGCTCGTCCTGAATGTTCTGCGCGCGCTCGTCCAGAGACTTGGAGAGCATGCCCGGAACCTTGAGATAGGCGATCAGGACGAAAAAGAGAACAAGACCGACGAGAGCGAAAAATGATGCATCAAACGCCATATCAGGCTCCCTTCACAGTCGAAGCGGCTGCAATGGCGGCCTTGACGTCGGTATCCTTGACCTTAGTGCCGACCAGCTGGTCAACGATCGCGGTCGCGGTTTCCTCAGCAATGGCGCCGACATCGGCGAAAGCCTGTTCCTTGATACCAGCGATGCGCTTTTCGGCGGCGGCAAGCTTTTCAGCAAGTCCGGCCTCGATGGCGGCGCGGTCGGCATCGGCCTTCGCTTTAGCGGAGTCACGTGCCGCGGCGCCGATAGAGCTTGCCTTGGCGCGGGCTGCCGCGAGTTCTTTTTCATAGGTTTCGACGGCAGCGTCGGCTTCGCTTTTCAGGCGTGCCGCTTCATCGAGATCCTGTGCGATGCGTCCATGACGGTTTTCGAGAATGCCGCCGACGCGCGGAACGATGACCTTCTGCATGAGCAGGTAGAAAAGGCCGAACGTAATCGCCAGCCAGAGAACCTGCGATGCATAAGTAGACTGGTCGAACGGCGGGAATACGCCGGAAGCACCGTGTTCAGCGCCGTGCGCCACACCGGTTTCCGTGTGCGTGGCTTCCGGTTGCGGCTGGCCGACGGCCGGAGTTTCCGTATGCGTTTCACCTACGGTCGGTGCTGACTGGGCATAAGCCTCGGTCACGAACATGCTCACCTCCAGGGGGACTGCAAATGCGAAGGATCACGGCACGCTATGTTGCGGGCCGTGATCCAGACCTGACGCTGATATTAAACAGCGAACAGGAGAAGGAGAGCAACGAGCAGCGAGAAGATGCCCAGAGCTTCCGTAACGGCAAAGCCGAATACCAGACGGCCGAACTGGCTGTCGGCAGCAGAGGGGTTGCGCAGTGCGCCGGACAGGTAATCACCGAAGATACGGCCGAGTGCGAGGGACGTACCAGCCATGCCGAGGCATGCGAGACCTGCGCCGATGTACTTTGCTGCTTCCGCTTCCATGTGAGACTCCTTGAGATATTGGTTGTTGCGGCTGTTTTTGACGCCCGTTGCCGGGGCCAGCGACTTTACTTCTCAGTGACCACCATGCACGGCGTCGTTCAGGTACATGCAAGTCAGTACCGCGAAGACATAAGCCTGCAGGAAGGCAACGAGAAATTCGAGAGCGGTCATGGCGACCGTCATGATGAGAGGCAGAACTGCGCCACCGATGCCGAGCGCGCCGAGCGCACCCATGGAGGCGACGAAGCCTGCGAAAACCTTGAGCGTGATGTGGCCGGCCAGCATGTTCGCGAAAAGACGAACGGAAAGGCTGATCGGGCGCGACAGGAACGAAATCATTTCAATTGACGCGACAAGCGGCAAAAGCGCCTTCGGCACGCCCGAGGGGGCGAAAATGCCGAAGAAGTGCAGGCCGTGCTTGTAGAAACCGTAAACGATGACCGTGCCGATGACGAGGCAGGCAAGCGCGAAGGTGACGATGATCTGGCTGGTGACCGTGAAGAAATACGGGAACATGCCAAGCAGGTTTGCCGTCAGTACGAACATGAACAGCGAGAACACGAATGGGAAGAACACCATGCCCTTCTTGCCGGCGCCCTCGCGCAGCATGGAGGCGATGAACTCGTAGGACATTTCAGCAACGGACTGCATGCGGGTCGGGATCAGACCGCGGTTCGACGTTGCGAAATAAAGGAAACCGGAAGCGGCAGCCACGGTCGCGACCATGAAAAGCGACGCATTGGTGAAGGAAAAATCGACGCCGCCAATTTCGATCGGAATGATCGGCTGCACCAAGAACTGATGGGTCGGATCGTTTGCCACCGGCTGCCCTCTTTACCTGTCGCCGCCTGTCGCGGCATCTCAACTGCAAGAAAAAACAGCTTAAACGCCGTCTTTTCCACCCTCGTCCTGTCTGTCCGCCTTTTCCAGCAGCGGCGGCTTGGCCACCGCGCCAGTCGAGCGCAACACATTCAATACGCCTGCGCAGAAACCGAGAAGAAGAAGAACGATCATCCCCCACGGCGTCGTGCCGACAAAATAGTCCAGAAGATAACCCAGCATAGCGCCGACCACGATGGCCGAAATGAACTCCGATGAGAGCTTAACCGCCATCGCAAAACCTTTCCGGTTTTCCGCAGCGTTGGTCTCCGCCCTCACTTCCGCCTCATCCTCCGCCTTCACCTTTGCCAGCTCTTCGGCAAGGCGCTTGCGGCGCTCGTCCAGACTATCGTCACGGTTGCCAGTCATCTTAAAATCCCACCCATTTTCTCCGTTCCAGCCATGCCAGAACCCTTTGGAGTTGTAAACGGTGACGGATTAAGCCTGTTCCAGCCCGCTCTGAAGTCGCGCGCAACATAGTTTTAGGGGCTTCTCTAGTCAAGGCACTGCGAGCGGTTGTTTTGGCACAAATTAATCATGCAAAAACAACAGCTTGACATCAAATCGCGGTTTAGCGGCGATGTTTCCCCAGGGAATCGGCATTTTTGACACGCAAAATGCGACAAATCGGCGGTGGTATCAGCTCCAGCCGCCACCATAGGTACGGTAAAAGACGTGCAGGCCGATCCTGCCGACCTTCTTCATGGACTTGCCCCAGGCGGGACGCACATAAACGGCGTGATAATGGGTAGCGGAGCCCACTTCGTTCAACCAGATTTTGCCGGCGGTGGTGGCCATGGCCACTTCACGCGCCATCTTCCAGTGGCGTTCGGAGTTCACCCGGTCCTTGATATTGTCGCAGGCGAAAGAAAACTGGCAGCGGTTGCGCCAGTCCTTGTTCTGATAAACGACGCCGCAGATGGTTTTCGGATAAGCGGGGTTGCGCACGCGGTTGAGGATGACCTGTGCCACGGCCGCCTGTCCCTTCACCGATTCTCCGCGCGCCTCGAAATAGATGCCTGAAGCCAGGCATTGCTGTTCGGCTGCGGAAAACACGGCGGCCGGCAGCGGGGTGGCTGCCCAGGCGTGATCGTCCTGGCTGATCTGCGGCACGAAACGACCGGCCTCGGGCTTTTTGAGAATGGCGTCGAAGGGCGACTCGCGGGCGAAATCCGGCTCGGCCGGCGCGTAAGCCGTGGCGAGAATATCCGGCGTCCTGTTGGTGATGAGTTCGGCCAGCATCGGCGAGACGCTTTTGTCCGCCTTCTTTTCCTCACGACGGAAATAGAAGGAGGCGAGTTCCACGTCCTTGCCGCGCTTCGGCTTGACGAAAGCAGTGCGGTCCTTGCGCTTCAGCGGCTCGATATCCAGCATGCTGGTGCGCTGCAGGACGGAACCGGCGGTGAAGGCCTTGGGCGGCTGCATGATTTCGGTTGCGACGATGCGGCCCTTCTTGGCGGCGCGGTTGACGCGCTCGCTGTCCGGCGTCGTTGCCTCGCCCTTCTTGTTTGTGACAAAGGCGACCTTGCTGCCATTGGGCAGGGTCATGCCGCCGCCATGCAATGCGGCCTCCCCTGCGGCATCATCGAAAGTCAGCGAGGCATTATGAACGGAGCCTGCCGGAGATGCCGTCAGCACCATGCGCCATTGCTCCCCGCCCTTGTCCAGCCCGGCCAGAAGCGAGGCCAGATCGGCACGCGCAGCGAGGGATGGAAAAACGAGCCAGGCGGCAAGGCCGAAGACGACGGGCGAGGTCCATTTTGACACCCACCCCTGAAGGGACACGGGGGACCGACGACGCATTACTCTTTTCGAACGCAAAACCAGCACTCCGAACACCGACAACCATATTTGCTACAGGTGTTCGAGAATCTCTTATTAACCTTGATGCTTGGTTAACGCCGGGCACGGACGCGGCTTCACGTTAATGTGTGAACATATTCTAATGCGCGTCGCGCTGCTTTAGATTCCATAGTATCGGACACAGCTTCATGCACGGCATCCCCACCGCCGTCATTCCGGTCTTGAGCCGGCATGACGGAAGGAAGGAGCCTCTCAGATTGCCGAGAGGCATGCTCCCGTCGTCAGACGACGACGTGCGAGCCGAGTTCCACCACGCGGTTGGCGGGCAAGCGGAAGTAGTCCGAGGGATCGGCGGCCGTTTCGGCAAGTGCGATGAAGAGGCGGTTCTGCCAGCCCGGCATGCCCGATTTCGGATCCGGCACCAGCTTGCGGCGGCCGAGATAAAACGAGGTGGACATGATGTCGAACTTGTAGCCGGTACGGCGCAGATAGCCGAGCGCCTGGGTGACGTTCTGCGTTTCCATGAAGCCGAAATGCAGTTCGACCACGGCAAAACGATCACTCAGTTTCGTCAGCGTATAACGATCCTCGGGATGAACGCGCGGCTGGTCTTCGGTGCGGATCGTCAGGATGACGTTCTTGTCGTGCAGGACATGGTTATGCTTGAGATTGTGCAGCAATGCCGCCGGCGCGGCCTCCGGATCGCCGGTCAAGAAAATCGCGGTGCCGGGCACGCGCACCGGCGCATGGGCGCTTTCCTTTTCCACCGAAGCGACGAAAGCCTTCAACGGCACATCACCGCGGCGGGTCTTGGCGAAGAGGATTTTCGAGCCGCGCTGCCAGGTGGTCATGATGACGGTGAAGGCAATTGCCAAGAGCACCGGCACGTAGCCGCCATCGTGAATCTTGAGCAGATTCGCGCCAAGGAAGATCAGTTCCAGCGCCAGAAGCGGGGCCAGCACGGCGATTGCCAGCCAGACCGACCATTGCCAGCGCTTGCGCACGAATTCGAAGAACATCAGGCTGGTGACGACCATCGCGCCCGTCACGGAAATACCGTAGGCGGTGGCCAGCGCATCCGAACTCTTGAAGGTGAGCACCAGCGCGACGACGCCGAACAGCAGGATGGTGTTGACGGCGGGCAGGTAGATCTGCCCCGTATTGGTTTCCGAGGTGAAGAGGATTTCCATGCGCGGCAGGTAGCCGAGATGGATCGCCTGACGCACGAGCGAAAACGCACCTGTTATGACCGCCTGGCTGGCGATGATGGTGGCGGCAGTCGCCAGAATGACGGCCGGCAGGATCGCCCATTGCGGGAACATCAGATAGAACGGATTGGACATCGCCGCCGGGTCTTTCAGCACCAGCGCGCCCTGACCGAGATAGTTCAGCGTCAATGCCGGGAAAACCAGACAGAACCACGCCCACTGGATGGGACGGCGACCGAAATGGCCGAGATCGGCGTAAAGCGCTTCCGCCCCTGTTATCGTCAGGAAGACCGCGCCCAGCACGACGATGCCGTAAAAACCTTCATTCGCCAGAAACTCGACCGCATGCCACGGGTTGAAGGCAAAGAGAATGCTGAAATCGTCGGCAATATGGATGAGGCCCGCAAGCCCCATGACGATGAACCAGACAGCGGTGATCGGCCCGAAGAACTTCGCCACCGTGCCCGTGCCGTGAGACTGAATGGCGAAGAGGCCAATGAGAATGCCGACGGAAATCGGAATGATGAACTCGTCCATTTCCGGCGTGACGAGTTTCAGGCCTTCCACCGCCGAAAGCACCGATAGTGCCGGGGTGATCATCGCATCGCCGAGAAACAGGGCAGCACCGATGAGGCCGAGCACGATGAGCACGCCGCGATGGGTGCCCGCCGTCTTCATCAGCAGCGCCAGCAGCGAAAGCGTGCCGCCTTCGCCGTCATTGTCGGCGCGCAGCAGCAGCGTGATGTATTTGAAGGTGACGATGATCGTCAAAGACCAGATCATCAGCGATGTCAGGCCGATGACTTCTTCCTGAGTCACCCCGTCATAGGCGATGGGCCGCAGGGCTTCGCGAAAGGCATAGAGCGGGCTGGTGCCGATATCGCCATAGACGACGCCGATCGAACCAAGGATCGCGGCGTAAAGCCCCTTGTTCTTGTGCTCGTCATCGGCATCCGGTTTCTCGGCAACGTCCTTGTCAACGATCTGGGACATGATGATCCTGGCTCCTCAGAGCCAGCCCTTCCAACGAAAAAAGAGAAACGGGATGATTGCGGACATCAGCATGATAACAAGCGCCAGGGGATAACCGAACGTCCAGTTCAACTCCGGCATGAGTTGAAAGTTCATTCCGTAAACCGAGGCCACCAGCGTGGGCGGCAAAAACACCACCGAGGCGATCGAGAATATCTTGATGATGCCGTTCTGCTCGATGTTGATGATGCCGAGCGAGGCGTCAAGCAGGAAGGTCAGATTGCCGGAAACGAAGGAGGCATGTTCGTTCAGCGATTGAATATCGCGCCCGATCGACTTGCCCTGTTCCCTCGCTCCCTTGTCCTCGCGAGCCTGATCGCTGGTGGAGAGGAAGGTCTGTAGCCGCGCCAGCGATGCGAGGCTGACGCGGACCTTCGAGATCAGCCGGTGATAGGCGGCGATATTGGTCAGGCGGTCTTCGAGATAGCGCGGCGCCTTGCGTTTGGAACGAGCCTGGCTGCCGAGAATGTCGGCGGCGAGATTATCGATGCCAGTGACCGAGTTTTCGAGAATTTCCGCCGTGCGGTCGACGATTGTTTCGAGCAGTTTCAAAAGCAGCGCCGTGCCGCTGCGCATTTCGTGCGGCGCGCGGGTAATGGCGGCAATGAAAAGGTGGAATGATTTCGGCTCGGCATAACGGATTGTCACCAGACGCTTGCCAACCAGAACGAAGGCGACATCGGTGAGGCGCGGATCATCGGAATCCGCCTTCCACACCAGAGACGCGGTCATGAAGACATTGGCGTCTTCCATATAGAGACGACTGGAAGGCTCGATATCCTTCAGGTCTTCGCGCGTCGGCAGTTCCACGCCCAGCAGCTTTTCCACATGCTGCTCTTCCGCCCTGTCTGGATTGACGAGATCGATCCAGACGATGTCGTCGGGAATCGGTCCGGAGCCGTCGACTGCCGACAGGCTGATCGCCTCGCAATTGGCGCGATAGGCTTTTATCAATCCGCTTCTCCGCTCCACATCGCGGGCTTGCCGCAATGCTGCTTAACATATCCTGTTTGCCGTCGGCAAACCTTTGGACGACACTTCAGGGAGCGCCGGACCAGGCGGGATTTCACAATCTCGCCAGCCCGATGGACCAAGAGCCAAACGGCGCAGGCGTATGCGCCCAAAGCGAGATGCAATCAAGCAATATTTTTTCGCGACAGCATTGCAGGCGAAGCATCTCTGGAGTTCAAATCCGGAAATGCTACCAGATACTTTCGGTTAATCTTCTGTTTTAAAAGGATTATTCAAAGCGGGCAGATGCCTGCCCACTTTGCGTCCGCGACTGGCGCATTATTCGAAAACGATCCTCGGCGCGGCTTTTTGCTCGCTCGCACCAATGCGCGCCCAGACTTTTTGCGCGATATCGCGGTAGATCGCGGCCTGCGGGCCACCGGGCTCGGCGGCGACAACAGGCGTTCCGGCATCCGACATTTCGCGGATGGAGATGGTGAGCGGCACTTCGCCGAGGAAGGGCACGCCGATCCTTTCCGCTTCCGCCTTCGCACCGCCATGGCCGAAAATATCATAACGAGCGCCGGTATCGGGCGCGATGAAATAGCTCATATTCTCGATGACGCCGAGCAGCGGCACCTCCACCTTGCGAAACATGGTGATGCCCTTGCGCGCGTCGATCAGCGCCAGATCCTGCGGTGTGGAGACAATGACGGCGCCGGCGAGCGGCACCTGCTGGGCGATGGTAAGCTGCGCATCGCCGGTGCCGGGCGGCATGTCCAGCACCAGCACATCCAACTCGCCCCAGGCCACTTCGCGCAGCATCTGCATCAGCGCGGACTGCACCATCGGCCCGCGCCAGATCATCGCTGCTTCCTCATCCACCAGAAAACCCATGGACATGACCTTCAGTCCATAATTTTCCATGGGAAGGATGATGCGGTCTTCCTGCTGCTTCGGACGGCCGGAAATTTTCAGCAATCGCGGCAGCGAAGGGCCGTAAATATCGGCATCGAGCATGCCGACCTTCAGGCCGAGCGACTGGAGACCCAGCGCCAGATTGACCGCGGTCGTCGACTTGCCTACCCCGCCCTTGCCCGAGGCCACGGCGATGATGGCCCGCACGCCCGGTACGCCCACCTTTGACGAACCGGGCTGTGTGGCCGGCCGGCCGGGTGCGGCGGCGGGGCGCGCCGGCGCCGGTTGCTGCTGGCCGGGCTTGCGATCGGCCGTCAGCGCGACGACCGCGCCGACGATACCCTCAACGCCCTTGGCCGCCTGTTCCGCGGCAAGCCGCAGCGGCTCCATCTCCGCAGCCTTGTCGGCCGGTACGGTGATCGAGAAATAGGCTTTCGCATCGGCGATGAAGATTTCCGAGACCATGCCGAGTGCGATGATGCTCTTACCGCTGCCGGGATAGATCACCGCTTCCAGCGCCTTTTCCACCTGGCTCTTGCTGACCTCTGCCATATTCCTGCTCCGCTACATCGTCCGACCGGGTATTGCGTGCCATCCATAGACAAGCCGGAGCGCTTCGCCAATGCCAAAGCGCGACAGTCAGGCATTCGCGACGATTTAACGCTGCCGTTTCAGATTTCGTCGTCCATCGCCAGCGTTTCCGGATCGAAAACATGGCCGTCGAAAAAACAGTCGGGGCCGAGCACCAGACCCGTGCGCGACGCGCCGACATGAACAGGCTCGCGCAACGTGCCTTCGAGTTTCAGATTGGCACCCGGCACCGGCACGAAAAGCGGCTTCATGGCCTTGCGGAAAATATCCGGCCGGTAGGCGTTGCGGGCGGCCTCCACCACGGCGGCATCGAGCCGGTAATCGGCGGAAACCTCGCCCCAGCGCAACATCTGGCTGAAGAACCACAGGGCCTGGCTCTGCCATGGGAAATTGGCGGCCTTGGCGCTCGTCACGAAAAACTCCTGAAACCGCTGCATGTCCCGCTGCGAGGTGGAAATATAGCCCGTCAGCGCCGGCAGCAGGAATTCGCCGTTCTCATCCAGATATTGAGGCGCGGCGAGGATGCCGGCCAGTTCCTCTATGTTGGCGGCATTGGCGCACCATTCGCCGGCGCGGTAAAGCGCCCGCAGCAGCCCTTCCAGAAGGGCGGCGTTTTCCTCTGCCCAGCGCGTCTTCACGGCCAGTATCTTTTCCGGCGCATTGTGCCAGATCAGCGCGCCCGTGGTGACGATACGGCCGGCGCCGCCCAGCACCACGGCGCTGCCCGCCGGTTCGGCGGTACAGAGCGCATCGACCTTGCCGCTTTCCAGCAGAGACGGCATCGCCTTCGGCAGGGCTTCGACGATTTCCATGTCCCGGCCGAGCAGCACGCCGCAGCTTCCGAGTAGATAACGCAGGGCATAAAATGGCGTGGAGACAATATCCTCAACCGCAAAGACCGGCGGGTTTTCACCTGCTGCGCGGCGCGCGGCGCAGACGCGGGCCATGGCCCGCCCAAAAGCCGCCGGATCCGGCAGCTTCAGGCCTTCGCGGTAAAGTTCGTCATAAAATCCGTGCGAAACGGTCGTTGCCGATCCGCCAAGGGAAAGTGTGAAGACGCCGACAATACCGCCCGGCAGATCATCCAGGCCAACAGCGGAACCAACAGGAACCGGAGCGGGCAGATGCGCGACATGAACGCCATCCTCGCCAAGCGCCGCAAGCACGGCGCGCGCGGACTGTTTTCGGAAAAGTTCGAGTTCTATGCCCTCATCGGCAGCAAAGCCTTTTTCGGCAGCGGCTATCAGCACGGCGCAGTCGATAGTCGGAGAAAATCCTGCTTTTACCCTATGCCGCTCCGGCAAACGATTTCTCCTTTCCGGTGATTCGAAAGGAGGATCGCCCAGGAAGCGCTTTATCACAATGATAAAATTACGGTTTCGCTATTTTATCAGGCCGACCCGCAGCGCTTTGGCGACAGCCTGGGTGCGGTTGACCGTGTCGAGTTTTTTCGTTGCGCGGTTCAGGTAATGATTGATGGTGTGTTCCGACAGCATCATGATTTCAGCAATTTCAGCGCTGGTCTTGCCGGCGGCGGTCCAGTTCAGACAGTCGATCTCCCGCTCGCTCAATGTTTCGGGAACCCTCAAATCGAGGCGTCGTATTTCAGATAGCCGGGCAAAGACATGGCTGGAAATGTAGAAAAGCTCGGCAAGCCGGCTGGCGGGCAGAGCCGTCTTGTTGCCGGAAAACGAGACCGCGCCGCGTCGCATGGTGATGTCATGAACGGGAAACCACACCGAATTGATCATCTCGAAACGTTCGAAAAGGTTGATCACGGTTTTCTTGGCGATTTCTCCGTCGCCTCTGACCAGAAAATCCATCGAGACGGAAAAGGGGACGGTCGATTTTTTCAACTGGGCCATCACCCGGCTGGTCTGCAGCATGCCCTCTTCATCGTAGCGCTGCAAAAGCTCGGCCGGCCAGCTGGTGATAACAGTATATTGCGACAGTTCGCTCGCCACTTCCGAGGACAGGTCGAGCACCATGAAAGCCCTGAATTCCCAGGCCTCCGTCAGCCGCTTCAGAAACCGGAATATATCGAATTGCGTGTTGAGATCAGCGATCTCGCGAACGCAATCAACACCAATCGACTGAACGGCGGCCGTCTCTGTTTTCTGCATCAAAGCTGTTCTTCGAGAATGAGAAAATGCCGCCGCAAAGGCCCGCCTTTGCCCGGAAATTGTTGCGGATGTTACTCACCAAAACGATTCATGCAAACAAAAGTTGAAAACTTAATTCAGAATAGTCGAAAATAATATCAAATGCACATGAATGGACGCGTCCCCGCGCTTTCCATAAGGGAAAATCCACCGGCTAACGCCCCGTGCTTTCCTCAACCATCCGCAACCGGGGATAATCTGCAGGCCAGATCATCGGAAATTCTATCGGCGGTCTCGCGCACCAGAGGGGCCCATTTGCGAAGCTGTTCCACATCCACACGATAGGCCGGACCGGTGACGGAAATCGCCGCGCGAAAATTGCGGCCGGGCGCCCGGACCGGTGCTGCAACGCAGTGAATTCCGATCTCGTGTTCCTGAAGGTCGAAACCGTAGCCATTGTCGCGAATGGTCGCCACATCAGCCATCAGTGCTTCCGGGGTCGTGATCGTATTTTTCGTGAAGTGGTGAAAATCCAGTTCCGCAGCCAGTTCCGCCAGATCATCAGCTGATAACAGCGACAGCGCCGCCTTGCCCACCCCCGTGCAATAGACCGGTGAGGTTTTGCCCACCTGCGAATGCATGCGCAATGTGTGCTGCCCCTCCATCTTGTCGAGATAGGTCACCTGCCTGCCGTTCAACACGGCGAGATGCACCGACTCCTGCGTCACCTCCTGCAACGCTGCCAGATGCGGGGCCGCGACGCTGCGCAGGTCATTGCCGCTCCAGGCTTTCGCTGCCAGTTGCAGCAGTCTCAGCCCCACGGCATAGGTCTGATCGGCAGCGTGATCGATAAGGCCCTCGGCGACGAGATGGGCGAGCTGGCGGTGAACCGAGCCGCGCGGCTGACCGCAGGCTTCGACCACATCGGTAAAGCGCATCGGCTTGTCGGCAAAGGCGATCAACTCCAGCAGCGAGACGGCCTTGCCGAGCGTGCCCGTGTCACTCCCGGTTTTCCGTTGCACCATCGGAACCGCATCAGGCTTTTGCCCATTGGGCTTTTTATTATCGGCCATGGCAACATCCACCGTCATCTGTCTTGACATAAGCGTGACGCCAAGAGAATAATTCCATTTAGTAAAATCTAGTTCTAAATAATGGAACAATCAAGCCTTTCAATGGATGAGATGACGCCGATGACGCAAGCCCAATTTCCGGACCTCAAGGACGCGGGCGTGCTCGTCACCGGCGGCGGTTCCGGCATCGGGGCATCGCTGGTGGAAGCCTTCGCGATGCAGGGAGCGAGGGTTTCGTTCATAGACATCGCCGAGGAGCCAAGCCTGGCGCTCGTAAAGCGGCTTGCGACAACGGCGCAGCATCCGGTCCACTTCTTCAAAACCGACCTTCGCAATATCGCGGCGATCGGAAAGACGGTGGAGGCGGCGGCCTTGGCCACCGGCGGTATTAAGGTACTCGTCAACAATGCCGCCTGGGACGACCGCCACGACATAGAAACGGTGACCGAAGCCTATTGGGACGCCAATCAGGCGGTCAATCTCAAGCAGATGTTCTTCTCGGTTCAGGCAGCCCTGCCCTACCTCCGGCAGGCGAAGGGCGCCTCTATCGTCAATTTTTCGTCCATCTCGTTTCTGCTCAACATGGGCGAGCTGCCATCCTATGCGGCGGCCAAGGCCGGCATTATCGGGTTGACGAAAAGCCTCGCCGGCCGGCTGGGCCCGGAAAACATCCGCGTCAACACGCTGCTGCCCGGCATGATCGTGACGGAGCGGCAGAAGGAACTATGGCTGACGGATGAGGGCATTACCGCCACCACGGCGCGGCAATGTCTGAAGCGCACGCTCGTCGCCGCCGACCTGGCGGGTCCGTGCCTGTTTCTCGCATCATCGGCATCGAGCGCCATCACGGCGCAATCCATAATCGTAGACGGAGGCCTTCTATAATGTCTGAACCCGCTTTCATCCCCGTCGACTGGGGTACAACCAGTTTCCGGCTCTGGCTCATGAGCCGATCGGGCGCGGTGCTGGCGGAGCGCAGAAGCACGGAAGGCATGACCACCGCCATGCGGACCGGTTTTGCCGAGGTGCTGCAATCGCATCTCGACGCTATCGGCGCACCGGAAGATCTGCCGGTTCTCGTCTGCGGCATGGCCGGAGCGCGGCAGGGCTGGGTCGAAGCGGGTTATATCGACGTGCCGGCATCGCTTTCGGCGGTTCTCGATGGCGCGGTTCGCGTGCCGGGCCAGGTGCGGGATGTGCGCATTCTGCCGGGACTGGCGCAGCGGGATAAAAACGCGCCCGACGTGATGCGCGGCGAAGAAACGCAATTGCTTGGCGCTCTCGCTTCTTCGGACGCCGGTGAAAAACTCGTCTGCATGCCCGGCACCCATTCCAAATGGGTGACCGTAAAGGATGGCGGCGTGACGGGTTTTGCCACTTTCATGACCGGCGAACTCTTCGAAGTCATCTCGAAGCAGACGATCCTTTCCCATGCGGTGGCAGAGGCCGAAGCCTTTACCGGCGAGCATGAGGCTTTCACGGCGGCCGTGCGCGATATTTACGCCCATCCCGCGCTTGCGACCAATCGCCTTTTCACCCTGCGCTCCGGGCAATTGCTGCACGGGCTTACCGCGACCGACGCCAAGGCCAAGCTCTCCGGCATCATGATCGGGCTGGAAATCGCCGGTGCGCATTCGACGGCACGGCGGGAGACGCCCGTGGTGCTGATCGGCTCCGGTGCGCTCGGCGCGCTTTACGAGGGTGCCTTCGCAGCCCTCGAGATTCAATATACGGTCATCGACGCCGACGAGGCCGTGCGGCGCGGATTGCTCGCCGCTGCAAATGCCATCTGGCCATAGGATAAAGAGACATCATGCGTATTCCCTTCCCTTCCATCAAATATCCGCTGATCGCCATCCTGCGCGGTCTGAAGCCCGAGGAAACCGAAGGCGTTGTCGGCGCGTTGATCGAGACCGGCTTCCGCGCCATCGAAATCCCGCTCAATTCGCCCGATCCGTTCCGCTCGATCGAGATCGCCGCAAAGATGGCGCCCGCCGATTGCGTGATCGGCGCCGGCACCGTGCTTAGCGTGGAAGAGGTGGAATCGCTGGATGCGGCCGGCGGCAAGCTGATGGTCAGCCCCAATGCCGATGCCGACGTTATCGTCGCCGCCCGCGTCAAGGGCATGGTGACGATGCCGGGCGTTCTCACCCCCACCGAGGCGCTGGTGGCCGCAAAGGCCGGGGCGACCGGGCTGAAGTTCTTTCCCGCCAGCATCATCGGCCCCGCGGGTATCAATGCGATCCGGACCATCCTGCCGAAGGATCTGGTCATCGCCGCCGTCGGCGGCGTCTCGGACAGGAACTTCGCGGAATATACCAACGCCGGCATTACGGCTTTCGGGCTTGGCACCAGCCTTTATAAGCCGGGCATGACGGCGGCGGAGGTGCGCGAACGCGCCACTGTCACACTTTCAGCCTATGATGCAGCCATCGGAGGATAAGAGCTTGGCGACTGTTTTTCCCTTTGCCGGACGTGTTCTGGACGAGACGCCGATGCTACTCGGCGAAGGCCCGACCTTCGACCCTGCGACCGGCACCGCCTGGTGGTTCAATATTCTCGAGCGCGAACTGCATGAGCTGCATCTCGCCTCCGGCCGCAAGACCGTGCATGCCCTGCCCTTCATGGGCAGTGCGCTCGCCAAGGTCAGCGACAGCAAACAGCTGATCGCCTCCGATGACGGACTTTTCCTGCGAGACACGGCAACAGGCGTGCTGACGCTGCATGCGGAGCTGGAAAAGGATTTGCCCGGCAACCGCTCCAATGACGGGCGCATGCACCCCTCCGGCGCGCTGTGGATCGGCACCATGGGTCGTAAGGCGGAGACAGGCGCGGGCAGCATCTATCATGTTTCCAAAGGCACCGTGACGAAGCTGTTTGGCGAGATCAGCATTCCGAATTCGATCTGCTTCTCACCCGATGGCGCGACGGGATATTACGTCGATACCAAGGTGAACAAACTGATGCGGGTGCCGCTTGATGCCGGGACCGGCCTGCCCTCCGGCAAGGCGGAAGTCTTCATCGATTCCACCGGTATCAAAGGCGGCGTGGACGGATCCGTCTGCGATGCCGAAGGGCATATCTGGAACGCCCGCTGGGGTGAGGGTGCGGTCGATCGTTACGATACGGACGGCAATCACATCGCCCGATATGAGGTGCCCGGCAAACAGACGACCTGCCCGGCCTTCATCGGCCCCGACGCGTCGCGCCTTCTTGTCACCTCGGCGCGCGAACATCTAGACGACGACGCCATTGCCGCCAATCCGCAGCATGGCTTGACGTTCGAGCTGGGGGTTGAGGTCAAGGGCCGGTTTGAGCCGCTTTACAGGCTCTAAGGCGCGGCACGCACCGCACTCTCCTCATTCCTGTGCTTGTCACAGGAATCTAGCCAGCCCAAGTCCTTGGGCTGAAAGGAGTCGTTTCGCCGCGCAAACGCGCGTCGGCTGGATTCCTGTGACAAGCACAGGAATGAGGGAAGTTGGAGATTGCGTCCGCCGCCTTGCAGCCGCGGCCAGACCGCTCTGTCTCAGGAAATATCCGACAATATCTCGCGGTAATTCTCGTGCAGATACCGCTGGGTCGCCGCGGCATCGGCGGGGCGGCCGTAGAAATAGCCCTGCCCCATGGCGCAGCCGAGCGCGCGCAGCTTTTCTTCTTCCGCCCGCTCTTCTATCCCCTCGGCCACAACTTCGAGATCGAGCCCTTCGCACATGGCGACGATGGCTTTGATTATGTGTTCCGAGGGACGGTCGCTGCTGATGCGCGACACGAAGGCGCGGTCGATCTTTACCTTGTCGAAGGTGAAATCCCGTAGGCGGCCGAGGCTCGACTGGCCGGTGCCGAAATCGTCAAGCGAAATGCGAACGCCGGCGCTCTGCAATTCGCTGATGATACGTTGCGCGGTATCGGCTGATGTCATGACAGCCGTTTCGGTGATCTCAAGTTCCAGCCGATGCGGATCGAGGCCGACACGCGAGAGAATGGACAGAATATTGTCCGCCGTGCTGGGGTCCATCAATTGCGCGGAAGAGAGGTTGAAGGACAGGAAAAGCTCGCGCGGCCAGAACAGGGCCGCTTCCGCCGCCTTTCTGAGCAGGGCTTCCGACAGCGCATCGATGAAACCGCGCTCTTCGGCGAGCGGCACAAAAACCGCGGGCGATACGAAACCGAGGTCTGGATCGTTCCAGCGAGCCAGCGCCTCGAAACCGATGACCTTTGCCTCTTCCAGCCGGACGATGGGCTGGAAATGCACATCGATGGCATCGGTGATGATGGCGTTTCTAAGCGCCTGTTCCAGCTGCGTGGCGCGCTTCATCTCCTGCGCGATCTCACGCGAATAGACCGTGATCTGGCCGCGGCCACGTCTCTTGGACCGATAGAGCGCCGTCTCGGCGCTTTTCAGCAAATCCTCGAATTCATCGCCGGCGAAGGGATAGATGGCGAAACCGAAGGAGGAAGAAAGCCGGACGTTGCGGTCGCCGAGATCATAAGGGGCAGAAAGCACGTCCTTGATCATGTTGCCGATACGTTCGGCGCCAGTACGCTCGAACACCAGCGGCAGCACGAAAGCGAATTCGTCACCGTCATGGCGCGTCACGACCGCGCCATCGGGAATGCAGGCCTTCAGCCGGTGCGCGACCTGGCAGAGGATTTCATCGCCCGCCTGCACGCCGAAAAGATCGTTGATGGGTTTGAAGCCGTCTATATTGGCAATGCCGACCGTGAAGGGGGCGGGATCGCTGGAGCGCTCGCTGGCAAGCATCCGGATCTTGTCCCGCAAACGGTAGCGGTTGCCCAGCCCCGTCAGCGGGTCGCTGTAGGCCATCGCCTGCAACTCGTTCTGGCTGACCTGCAACGATTGCGGCTCTGCCCGTTTCATTCCTGCATCTCGTGAATCCTGTGTCAACCGCGCTCACAATGCAGGGCAAGTATTAAAAAAGCCATAGCCTCCCGGCAATGGCAATTTCAGGCCTGTAGCCGCAGGGCGTCCTTGCCGAAAAGCCGCAGGAAAACCGCCTCGACCATGTCAGGACTGACGGGTTTCAGCAGCATGTCATCCATGCCGGAGGCCCGGCACTTGTCGAGATCGCCCTCGAATGCGTGGGTGATGACGCCGACGATGGGAATATGTTTCTCGCCGCCCAGGCCGCGCATGCGGCGGGCGACCTCGAAGCCGTCGATATCGCCCAGCGTCGTGTCGAGCAGGACGGCGGAAGGCGGTTGTTCCACAAAGAGACGCAAGGCTTCCTCGCCCGAGGTGGCGAGCCGCCAGGAAAGCCCCAGACCTTCGAGTATCTGCGAGAAGACGATCTGGTTGACCCTGTTATCCTCGACGAGAAGTATCTCGCAGACGCCGCCGGTCTTGAGTATTTCGGGCAGATCCTCCGTCATGATCTCCCAGTCCTCGTCAGCGGTTTTCTCCTTTGGGGAGGATTTCAACCCAGCGGCAAGATAATGCAGCAGGGAAGCATCTATTTCCTCCTCCTCGATGGTGACGACGGGCAGATCATGCGCGGCGGCAATATCGAGGCATGCGACGCTCATCTGGGCGTCGACAACGACCACATCGATGCTCACACCGGCGGAAGCCGCGACATCGATGAATGCGCGCTGCTCGTCCTCGCTCGTCACCGCCGCATGGTCCATGCCGCCCGCGGTCAAAAGACGACCGGCGGCTTCCGCAAAGCGCCCGTTTTCAGAGACGACCAACACCGCCTTGCTCTTTAAAACCCCGCCGCGATTGTCCGTTTCCTCGTCCCTGCCATAAATTGAGGCCACGAAGGGAACATGTTCGAGCGAGGGGATAACGGGCTTGCCATTGGCATCGATGGTGGCAAGAGCGGTCACGTCCTCCATCGTCGTCACCAGGAAATATCGGCCGGGCCGGCCCACACGCTGCTTGCGGGTGATTGTCAACACCTCTTCGCCATTCAGGCGTCGCACCCTTTCGGGAATGACAGCCGGCGTACCGCTATCCAGCACTATACGATCGGCGGCATCGATCCGTCCGGCGACCTTGCGCGAGTGGAGATCGAAAACGGTACGGCCGAGAATGCTCTCGGGACTGGTTTCGACCAGGGCGCTGGCGGATTTGTTGAGGGCGACATAGGCCATGTTCCGATCCTTGACGAAGACGGGAAATGGCAGATTGTCGAGAATTTCCTCAACGAGCTGTACGCGCTCAAGGTCGATGCGCCATTGCTCTTCGCGTTTCTTCTGTTCGGAAATATCGGCAACCACGCTGATGCCGAGGCCGGACGGCAGGCGGTTCATGACGAAGCGCAGGAAGCGCTCTCCCTTCAGCCGTTCGGTTTTTTCCGATCTTTCCTTCCAGTGCAGCGCCAGCCGCTCGCCGATCCATTCCTCCCGGCCGAGCGGGCGGGCATTGGCGGAGAGGCTTTCCGCCTCGAGCAGATAACAATCATATAGCGCGCTCAGGTAGTCGCGCAGCCGCGCGCCCGGGCCGATAACGGCCTCTTCCAGCGGAAAAAAGCTGAGGAGTTTCCGGCTTGCAAAAATAATGTGATCATTACGGTCGTAAACGACGATCGCCGCGCCAAGCGCGTCGCAAAGGGCATCAAGCATCACCGTATGAACGCCCGCGCCAGAGGACGCCAAATCACTCAACTGCAAACTCCCGCCTGTTTTTCAGGGGTCAGGCTTATGTTTCTAGTGGAATCGTCCAGGGCAAATGCCGGGATGAAACGAAAAATTCCGAAAAAGAGACATCAGGGTTTGCAACTTGAAGCAGTCTTGAGGGGAAGATGACGCTCACCCATAGTCGACGTCACACGCCGCCCGGCGAAGGCGGCCCCGTTCCTGCGGTCATTTCAAGCCGCCTCACCATAATCAAGGCCGATTAAAGGCGGATTAACGCTTAACGCCATGTTGACCGAAATGATCAAATGCCCAAGGGACCGTAAAACATGTGCAAATTTCCACAGCCCGAGTTTTTTGCTTTCGAAGCCGTAGCGAATCCGCGAAAATGACGATCATGGCCATCAAGCAGCTTTCAGAAACCCTTATCAACCAGATCGCCGCCGGCGAGGTCATCGAGAGACCCTCCAGCGCCACGAAGGAACTGGTGGAAAACGCCATCGACGCTGGCGCGACCAGGATCGAGATCGCCACGGCGGGCGGCGGCAAGGGGCTGGTGCGGATTACCGATAACGGTTCCGGCATGTCACCTGCCGATCTGGAGCTTGCGGTCAGGCGTCACTGCACCTCGAAAATTTCCGATACGCTGGATGATATCCGCACGCTCGGGTTTCGTGGCGAGGCGCTGCCCTCCATCGGCTCGGTCGCCAAGCTGACGATTACCAGCCGCCAACAGGGCGCTGAACAGGGTTCGGTGATTTCCGTTACCGGCGGCAAGGTTTCCGATGTCCGGCCCGCCGCCTCGAATGCCGGTACAATCGTCGAGGTGCGCGACCTGTTTTTCGCCACCCCCGCGCGGCTGAAATTCCTGAAGACGGAACGGGCCGAGGCGGCCGCGATTACCGAAGTCGTCAAGCGCATGGCGATCGCCTTCCCGCATATCCGTTTCGTGCTATCAGGCACCGACCGTTCGACGCTCGAAATTCCTTCGACCGGCGACGATCATCTGGCCCGCATGGCGCAGATTCTGGGCGCCGAGTTCAAGGACAACGCCATCGAGATCGATGCCGGGCGCGAGGATGTGACGCTGACCGGTTTTGCCGGTGTTCCGACCTTCAATCGCGGCAACTCGGCGCATCAATATGTCTTCGTCAACGGCCGCCCGGTGCAGGACAAGCTGCTTTTATCCGCCATTCGCGGCGCTTATGCCGAAACCGTGCCGCATGGGCGATATCCGGTCGCGGTGCTGTCCATCACGCTTGACCCCGCCTTTGTGGATGTGAACGTGCATCCGGCGAAATCCGACGTGCGTTTTCGTGATCCCGGCCTCATTCGCGGGCTGATCGTCGGGGCGATCCGCCAGGCGCTGACGCGCGACGGCGACAGGGCCGCGACGACGGGCGCGAGCCAGATGATGAATGCGTTCCGCCCCGGCTATAGCCCGTCCGGCCTCAGGCCCTCGCCTTCCATGGCAGCCCCCGCGCCGTGGTCCGCCGCCACCTCACCGTCGCGGCCGCTTGCGGTTTCCGGGGACATGCAATTTGCCGAGGCGGTGCAATCGCGCTTTTCCGACATCACCATGCCGACGGCGCGGGCCGAGCCTCGGGAGATTTACGAGACCGCCGCGAGCCCCTCGCCGGAACCTGTGCTTTACCCGCTCGGCGCTGCGCGGGCGCAGCTGCACGAGAACTACATCATCGCCCAGACGGAAAACGGCCTTGTCATCGTCGACCAGCATGCCGCGCATGAGCGGCTGGTGTTTGAGGAAATGCGCAATGCACTGCATTCCCGGCGTCCGCCGTCGCAGGTGCTGCTCATCCCTGAAATCATCGATTTGCCGGAAGAGGATTGCGACCGGCTGATGGATCACTCCGCCGGGTTCGATGCGCTGGGGCTCGTCATCGAACGTTTCGGGCCGGGCGCGGTCGCCGTCCGGGAAACGCCTGCCATGCTGGGTGAGGTCAATGTGCAGGGGCTGGTGCGTCAGCTTGCCGACGAGATCGCCGAATGGGACGCCGCCTCCACGCTTGCCAACAAGCTGGAATATGTCGCGGCCACCATGGCCTGCCACGGCTCGGTGCGTTCCGGCCGGCGTATGCGGCCGGAAGAGATGAACGCGCTTCTACGGCAGATGGAAAACACGCCGGGTTCCGGTCAATGCAATCATGGCCGACCGACCTATATCGAACTGAAACTTTCCGATATAGAACGGCTCTTCGGCCGCAGCTGACACCTTCATCCAGCCGCAAGCAGGCGGGGCTGGCCTTGCGCCGCGCCGGGCTATATAAATTCAGGATACTGGAGCATCCGGATTGTTCAGGAAAACGCTACGCCGTTTCGGACTGGGTGCCCTGACAGGACAGAGCAGGAGACGAAAACGGATGAACAGATTTGAAGGAGGCGGCAACCGCCTCGCCGTCATCGAATATCTCGACGGTGACTTCCGCATCGTCCAGACCGGCTCGCATGTCATCTGCGCCATGACAGGCAAGACAATCCCGGTTGATGAGCTGCGCTACTGGAGCGTGGCGAGGCAGGAAGCCTATGTGGATGCGGCGGCTTCGCTGGAGGCCGAAAAGAAGGCTGGTAATTTGCCCGCCTGATAAGGGCGCGGAAGCACGCCCATAAAGAGCCATGCGTGAGAACGCTTCTTTTCACGCTGAGACTGCTCAACTCTCCACCCTCATCCCTGTGCTCGTCACAGGGATCCAGCCAGCCCAAGTCCTTGGGCTGACAAGGCTCTTCCCGGCACGCAGACGCGTGTCGGCTGGATTCCTGTGACAAGCACAGGAATGAGGAGAGGTAAGGTGGCGGGCGGCTTACATTCGGAAAAAGCTTAAAGCGACGTCCGCGCATTTTCCCGCAGCAAACGCGCGCGGCAGTTCCCTACCGCCGTCTCGATGATCGTCGTGGCCGCGTTGGGGTCATCGAACACCATGTCGATTTCGATCACCAGGCTGTTCCACAGTAATTCTTCCGCCCGGCCGTGGTGGCCGTTGAGCCGCACCGCATCCTTGGCCGTCGTCACCAGCTGCAAATTTTGCTTGCCGGCGTCCTGCAGAAGATCGGCGATCTCGTCGTCGCTGAAGTGGTGATGATCCGGGAAAGAGCGCTGCAGCACGATCTCGCCGCCGAGCGCCTCGACGGTTCTGAAGAATTTGGCCGGGTCGGCAATGCCCGCATAGGCCAGCACGCGCCTTCCCCTGAAGTCCTGCGGCTCCTGCGGCGTGATCGCCGCAACGAAGACGGGTTTGGCAGCCTTTGCCGCCTGCCTGACCAGCGCATCGGCCGCATGGCCTTTGCCGACCTTCAGGAGCCCGGTCATATGCCGCATCTGTTCGGCAAGCGGCGCTCTTACCGGACCGCCCGGCACGAGATGGCCGTTGCCGATGCCGCGCACCGTATCGATGACAACAAGCGCATAGTCCAGCGTCAGGCGCGCGCTCTGGAAACCGTCATCCATGATGATGAGATCGACGCCTTCCTTCACCAGCCGGTGCGCACCTTCCACCCGCTTGCGGGAAATGACCGTGATCGCCTCGCGCGCCAGAAGCAGCGGCTCGTCTCCGACATCGGCGGAGCGGTGCTGTCCGGGATCGACAAGGGTGGTAACGTCAAGCGTGCCGCCATAACCGCGGCTGAGAAATCCGGGTTTCAGGCCTTTTGCGACGGCGGCTCTCGCAATTGCCATCGCCGTCGGCGTCTTGCCAGCGCCGCCCACGGTGAAGTTGCCGATGCAGATGACCGGAACGGGAACGCTTGCCCGTTTCGCCGTTCGCATCCGCCGGCCGGCAACCTTCCCGTAAAGAAGCGAGAAAGGAGACAGGAGCCACGCCTGCCAGCCCGCTTTCTGCCACCAGAACGGCGGCGCTTCAGAAACCATCTATTCCCGCTCCCGGCCGCGTCGCCCACGGCATTCCGTTCGCTTGTCACATGTCAGGGAGGTTGTTTGCCAGAAAAAACCGTAAATTGCAAAAATGGATTAGACGGTTCCACGGGGCCATGCCGGGCCCGGCGGAAATCTAACCGGGTTCAGAGAGCCCGTTCCGGCAAAAGCGCTTCGAGAGCGGTAATGTCCTCGAAACAATAATCGGCATCCGCACCCAGGCTTTCGCGCGAGCCTGTTCCCGTCAGAACGGCGATACGCAGACCGGCTCCGGCATTTTTCGCCATGTGCAGATCGTGGTTATTGTCGCCGACAACGGCCACGCGTTCCGGCGGGAAGCCGATCGCCTCGCAGAAGCCCAGAACCATGCCGGGCTGCGGCTTGGTGCCGTAACCGCTGTCATATCCCGCGACGAAATCGACGTCGTTTTCGAAACCGAAGCGGATGGCCGTCTGTCGAATGGAGTTTTCATTGTCGCTGGAGGCGATGCCGAGCTTGTAGCCGCGCGCCTTCAGCCTTGCGAAAAATGCCTTGAGATCGGTCACCGGCACGGATTTATCCGCAGCCTCGGTGAACAACCGGTCAAGGCGGGCAGTCAGTTCTCCGACATCGCAGGGAGAGCCCGCGGCTACCAGACCGGCGGCGATTTCCGCCGTGTTGCCGGCGGCCAGCAGGCTGTCCGGCACCACATGACCGGTAACGGGGTCCATTCCGCAGGCGGAGAGAAGCCGGTCGGCGAGAACGGGATCTCCCTTGGCCGCGATGGCCGCAAGTTCGCGGTTCACCGGTCCCCAGCTGGCGTCATAGCCTAAAAGCGTTCCGTCCTTGTCGAAAAGGACTGCGGCGATCGATTGCGCCGCGTTGAGTTCGATATCCGCTACCATGAGCCGATGGCGCTCCGTGGTTGCAGCTTGGCGGAAACGGTGAGCGGGTTGATATAGGGCTCCAGCGCCTTGACGGTGGAAGAAAGAGCGCCGCGCATATCCTGAATGACCCGGTTGCCCGCATCGATCATCTTGTAACGCTCATTGTCATTGACCAGGAGGTAATGCACCGCCTTGGCCAGCATCTCGACATCCCGAATGATACGACCGCCGCCGGCGCGGATGAGCTTCTGATAGGCCTCGCGGAAATTCTGCACATGCGCGCCTGACAGGACGGCGCAGCCGAGCATCGCAGGCTCCAGCGGGTTCTGCCCGCCTTCGGCCGTCAGCGAGCGGCCAACAAAGGCAAGTTCGGTCAGCCGCAGGTAAAGCCCCATTTCGCCGATGGAATCGCCAAGGAAAATATCGGTTTCCGGCGTTATCACGTCATTGCGGCTGCGACGCGCGACGGTGAGCCCCATGCCTTTCAGCATGCCCTCCACATCATCGCCGCGCTCGGGATGGCGCGGCACGATGATGGTCAACTGGCCATTGCGGGACTTGATCGCCGCATGCGCGGTGGCGGCAGCCTTCTCCTCGCCGTCGAAAGTGGAGATGGCGGCCCATGTCTTGCGATTGCCGACCTGCTTGCGATAGTGCTCCAGAAGCGCCTCGTCACAGGGCGGCGGGTCGGTGTCACCTTTGAGGTTACCCGAAATCACCACCGGCCAGGAGCCGAGATCACGGAAACGTTCGGCATCGAGATCGGACTGCGCAACCACCAGCGCCAGCTTTGAAAACAGCGATTCCGCAATATCATGCCGGGCTTTCCAGCGGTCGAAGGAACGGTCGGAGAGACGGGCATTGACCCGGATCTGCGGAATGTGCCGGCGCTCCAGCTCCATCATCGTCACCGGCCAGATTTCCGATTCCGCTGTGATGGCGGCATCCGGCGCCCAGTAGGTGAGGAAGCGATTGACCGCGATCTTGATGTCGAGCGGCACATATTGGTGGATCACGTCATCGCCGAGCCGGGTGCGGGTCAGTTCGGCCGAGGTGACCGTGCCGGTGGTCAGAAGCACGAAGATATCGCGCTTGCGGATTTCACGGATCAGCGGGATGAGGGCAAGCGTTTCGCCGACACTTGCGGCGTGGAACCAGACGAGCGGGCCGCGCGGGCGCTCTGCGCTCGCATAACCGAAACGTTCGAGCCGGCGGCGCTTGTCTTCCTTGCCCTTCGCGGCCCGATAGGAAAGATAGGGCTTGGCGAACGGGTACGCGGCGATACCGGCAATGCGGTAACCGGAAAGAGCGAAACGTGCGAGACGGCTGCTCATGACATTCTGCCCTTGATCATTCCGCGCAATGCCCTGCCCCTGTTCTGGTTGTTATCGCCGCCTACTTCTTCTTAAATTGCGTCATTTTTTGTCATCGGAAACGAAAGCGCGATCACATTTTCTCGCTCCGGCATTCCCGGCCTGCGCCGCTCGCGCAGGAATCACGGGAAAGCTCGCTTTCACCCAATAGTATTACAACGCAAGGGCAAAAGGACTCAAATTTTATCGTCCGGATTGAGAAGACGGTGCATATGCACGATAAAATAACGCATATGGGCGTTATCAACAGTCATTTGCGCCTTGGACTTCCATGCGGTGAGCGCGGAAGCATAGTCCGGATAGATGCCGACGATATCGAGCGCGTTCAAATCCCGGAACTGAACATCCTGAAGGTTTTCAAGTTCGCCGCCGAAGACGAGGTGCAGCAGCTGTTTCGGTTTGCCAGATTCCGTCATTTCTTAGTCTCTTTCTTAAACGCTGAGAGAGGCCTTCATCTGCGGGATTTCCCGGCAAACGTCAACTGTCAGACAGATGTGAAAACGCTTTCAAAAGTGCAGGCAGCGCATAATCTGCTGCAGCGCACAATGCGGGGTGGTTAACCTGCCGGCGATTATACATCAGAGGTTTTCCATCGAGCCCGACCAGACGACCGCCGGCCTTCTCCAGAATGAGGTCGGCGGCGGCCAGATCCCACTCATGCGAGTTGGCCTTGACCAGCGTTCCGTCGATGCGGCCATCCGCCACCATGGCCAGCCGGTAGGCGAGCGAGGGCACGTGTGGAATGCGTTTGACGGTGCTGCGCACCTCTTCCGGCAGATGCGTGATCACGTCTTCGGGCGCTGCCAGATGGAAGATGCCGGCATTTTCGCGCGCGGCAAAAACGGGTGACCCGTTCTTCAGAGCTTCACCACCTTCAAATGCGGTAAACTCCTCCGCAAGCGCCGGGGCGACAAGCGCCGCGACCACCGGCCGGCCCTCATGCACCACGGCGACGCTGACGCACCATGTATCCCGGCCGCCGATGAAGGCGCGGGTACCGTCAATGGGGTCGACGACGAAGACGGTGGAGCGGGACAGCCTGTCCGTATCGTCATCCGTCTCTTCGGAAAGCCAGCCATAATCCGGCCGGGCGGAGCGCAGGATGGTTTCGAGGATTTCATTGGCGGCGTAATCGGCCGCGCTGACCGGCGAAAGCCCGCCATTTTTCCACCAGACCTCGGGATCCTTGCGGAAGAAACCGAGGGCCGTCTCACCCGCCTTGCGGGCGGCTTTAAGGACCAGCCGCAGATCGGAGGCCCAGCGGGCTTCAGCCATATCGTTCATTTTGCCGTCTTTTCCGCGCGCCTCAAACGGCGCGCCCGTTTTTCTCTTCGCACTTGCACATAAAGTGTCGGCGAAAACAACCCGCAGGCCGCCTCACTTGCCCGCGATCGTCATGCCTTCAATGGCGAGCGTCGGGGCCGCGACGCCGTATTTGCGATCGATATCATTGGCCGGCGTGACCCGCATGAACATGTCCTTCAGGTTCGAGGCAATGGTGACCTCGGAAACCGCGAAGGTCTTTTCGCCATTCTCGATCCAGAAACCGCTGGCGCCGCAGCTATATTCACCCGTGATCATATTGGCGCCGTGGCCGATCAGCTCGGTGACGTAAAAGCCGGTTCCGACCTGCCTCAGCAAGTCCTCCGGCGAGAGATCGCCCGGCTCCAGCGCGAGATTGGTAGAGGCCGGCGAAACCGCCGTGCCGCCGCGCACGCCGCGCCCGTTGGTTTCAAGGCCAAGTTCCCGCGCCGCCGAAGTGGAAAGGAACCAATGCTTCAAGACACCATCCTCGATCATCGTCATCTTCTCGCCGCGAACACCCTCGCCATCGAAGGGACGCGAGGACGGGCCGCGCACGATCTGCGGGTCGTCGGTGAGATAAAGGCCCTTTTTCAGAACCTGCTGACCCATTTTATCGCGCAGGAAGCTGGTCTTGCGGGCAACCGAAGCGCCGTTGATCGCGCCGGCAATTGCACCGACGAAGCCGCGGGCGATGCGTGGATCGAAAACCACAGTGATGTTGCTGCCGGTATCGACCTGGCGCGGGCCGACACGCCGCACGACTTTTTCACCGGCGCGGCGACCGATTTCCTCGGCCTCATCGAGATCGGCATAATAAAGGCGGCTGTCGAAATCGTAGTCGCGCTCCATCTTCGTGCCTTGGCCGGCGATGACGCTGACGGAGCGGCTGAAACGGCTGCCCATATAGCTGCCGGAAAAACCGTGTGACGTAGCGAGGACGAGACCGCCCATGCCGCTCGATGCGCCGGCACCGGAGGAATTGCTGACGCCCTTGACGCCGAGTGCTGCTTCTTCAGAAGCAAGGGCTGCCTCACGCAGCTGATCGGCCGAGACCTCAGTCGCATCGAAAAGCTGGAGATCGTCATACGACGTCGCAAGCCGCTCCTTGTCCGCCAGGCAGGCAAAGGGATCTTCCGGCGAGACCTTGGCCATGGCGACGGCCCGTTCCGCCAGCGTCTTCAGATCGAAGCCGGGATTGGCGGACACGCTCGCCACCCGGCGGCCAACGAAGACGCGCAGGGAAAAATCGTCGCTTTCGGAGGATTCGGTGCTTTCCACCTTGCCGAGCCGCACGCCGACCGACTGCGAGCGCGAGCGGACGACAACGGCATCCGCCTCATCCGCACCGGCGGCACGGGCAAGATCGACAAGTTCGCTGGCGCGATCGAGAAGTTTGGAAGAATCTATTTCTGAGGACATGAGTTGGCCTTTCATTCCTGTTCCATTTATTGTGCCAGCAACCCCGCATCAAGGGCGAAACGCCGCTTTCTCCATTCGGACGGTTTTGTCGCCACCCTATTCGAAAGTCCGCCCGCATGACCGAGCACGACGCTCTCTTTTCCGAACCATTGCTGCTTCTGGCCGGCGCAGTCATCGCGGCCTCCGTTTTCCGCAAGCTCGGGCTTGGCACCGTGCTCGGTTATCTGGTCGCCGGCATCATCATCGGCCCGTTCCTGCATCTGGTCACGGATGCGAAGGACATCTTCAACGTCTCGGAACTGGGCGTCGTTTTTCTGCTCTTCATCATCGGCCTTGAACTCAAGCCTTCACGCATCTGGCAGATGCGGCGCGATATTTTAGGCCTCGGGCTGGCGCAGGTGCTGGTGACCGGCAGCGTGCTGGCGGCCATTGCATGGTGGGCGGGGCTGATCGACTGGCGGGGAAGCGTGGTTGCGGGTTTCGGTCTTGCGCTTTCCTCCACCGCCTTTGCGCTACAAATCCTTGCCGATGACGGCGACATGAATACGCGGCATGGCAACCGGTCCTTCTCTATCCTGCTGTTTCAGGACCTTGCCATCGTGCCGCTTCTTGCCCTCGTCACCATTCTTTCCAACCGCCCGGATGTGCCGACGGATTCGATGGTGTCCGATCTCATCGCCTCCGTCGTTGCTGTGGCGGGCATGGTGCTGGCCGGGCGTTACCTGCTCACGCCGATGTTCCAGATCATCGCCCGCACGGGTGCGCGTGAAGTGATGATCGCGGCCGCCCTTTTTGTCGTCATCGGTGCTGCCGCCATCATGGAGATGGTCGGGCTTTCCATGGGCATGGGTGCGCTGCTGGCGGGGCTGATGCTGTCGGAATCTTCCTATCGCCATGAGCTGGAGGCGGATATCGAGCCGTTTCGCGGGCTGTTTCTGGCGCTGTTCTTCATGGCCGTCGGCATGTCACTGCACATCCATATCGTTTATGAGCACATCGTCCTCATCCTGATCGCCGTGCCGGCGATGATGGCGGTGAAGGCTGCCATGATCTATGGCCTCTGCCGCATCGCCGGCTCCTCGCGTTATGCATCGAGCCGGATTGCGCTGCTTCTGGCGCAGGGCGGCGAATTCGGTTTCGTGCTTTTCACCACGGCGGCGGCCTCCGGGCTGTTTCCGCAGGCAACCGCCTCGATCCTCGTTGCCGTTGTCACGCTTTCCATGGCGCTGACGCCGCTGCTGGCTGTGATTTCGCGGCGGCTGACGGCGGAGGATGCGGAAGAGGACAAGCTGGAAGAGGATTTCGACGGGGCGGGCGCGGATGTGCTGATGATCGGCTTTTCCCGTTTCGGCCAGATCGCCTCACAGATTCTTCTCGCCGGCGGGCGCGACGTAACCGTCATCGACAGTTCCGCCGACCGCGTGCGTCAGGCCGCCCGGTTCGGCTTTCGCATCTTTTTCGGTGACGGCACCCGCAAGGACGTGCTGATCGCCGCCGGCATAGAAAGGGCCGATCTCGTGGCGGTCTGCACCCATAAAAAGGAGGTCACCGACCGTATCATCGATATGATCCAGTCAGAATTTCCAAGCGTGCGCATCTATGCCCGCTCCTATGACCGCGTGCATTCCCTCGACCTCAGGAAAAAGGGCGTGGAATATGAAATCCGCGAGACGCTGGAATCCGGCCTGCTGTTCGGCAGGCGCATTCTGGAGGGGCTGGACATGGACGGCGAAAGGGCGTTGGCAATCGCCGACGATATTCGCGAACGCGACGAGCAGCGGCTGGAGCTTCAGGCCGTCGAAGGCCTCGCCGCCGGTCGGCAGATGCTGCACAACAAGCCGGTGCGCGAGGTGAAGCCGGAACCGCTGATGAAGCCGAAGACCAAGGCGGAAAAGTGGGAGGAGGAAGAGGGTTCGGAGGAGAGCGAGACGGAAGTTTCGCTGTGATTCAAAGGCGATGGCTGGAAGAGCGCCACTTGTTTCCCAGCGAATATCCAGGACGTACCGCTCAAGCCTCCACACCCTGCCCGCGATGAAACAGCTCCACCTGCATGTCGATCTGCCGTTTCAGGTCGTCCTTGATGCTAGCCGACGCGTTCAGCACCTCCTCGGACTTCAGGAAATCCAGCACGCCGAAACGGTGCACCGGCGGGCGCAGGAAAATATGCGGCGGGCGTAGCCTCAGTTTCAGGGCGATTGCCGCCTGCATCATCAGCTGGCTGGCGCCGAACAGGCTGTCCAGCCGGTTCGGCATGGTGGTGCCGTCGCCTTCGGGGCCACCGACGACATCGACGCCGATGACGATATCGGCCCGATCCAGCAGATGTTCGTAGGGCACGGGGTTGAAGATGCCGCCATCGATCATGATGCGGCCATCGATACGAACAGGCATGAACAGTGCCGGAATGGCCGCGGATGCCGCCAGCGCCTGGATGATCTCCCCGCGTTCCACCACCACTTCGGTCTGCGCGTAATAGTCTGTGGTTATCACTTTGAGCGGAATGGCAAGCTCCGAAAAATCCTTCGGCAGAGCCTGCGGCATCAGCGCGTGCAGAATGAGTTCGAGGTTGAACTGCCCAAGGCGAAAACCGTCCACCGCGTGTCGCATCGATGCCGGGCCGAGGCTCCAGAGCCGGTTGGCGACCGAGCCCTTTCGTCCCATGAGTTCAAGCGTGTATTCGCGGATTTCGCGGCCGGTCATGCCGGCTGCCATGCCCGCGCCGATGATGGAGCCGATGGAAGAACCGGAAATCGCCACCGGCCGGATGCCGAGTTCGTCCAGCGCCTCGATGACGTTGATGTGGCAGATGCCCCGCGCCCCGCCGCCGCCGAGCGCCAGTCCGAATGTCGGCTCGTGGCCACCCGCGCCGTCAACTTGGAGAACCTCTTCCCCGGCGCGGACGATCGTGACGCTTTCGTTTACACCCTGCTCCATGCGAACACCCAAATTCTTTCCGCGGCAAAGACTCTGCCTATTTGGCAAACAAGACAAGACCGTGGCGTGACGGGAGGTGTTCCTATTAGAGTGTTTTCGCTTTTCTTCGAATCGCGAAAACACTCCAACTCTTTGTTCTGTCGCATTTCCGGACGGAAAACCGGGCTCCACTTTTCCTGGAAAGGTTCTAGGGCTCGTAGCGGTAGAAATGCATTTTCGTGTCGCCGAAGATGCGGCTTTCGAGCGGCTTGAATACCGGATCGACCTTCACCGCCACATCGCCGCGCTCTTCCAGAATGGCAAGCGCGCCAGGTGTCAGCCAGCCGCCGCCATGGGCTGCAGAGAAAGCCTTCTCACCATGGCCATGGCCATAGGGCGGGTCGGCGAAGAGAAGATCGAAGGGCTCGATATTATTGACACCACCGAGCTTGGTGGCGTCACGCCGCAAAATGCGGGCGCGGCCATGCAGACCCAGCGCATCGATATTTTCCCAGAGCAGCCCCCTGCCCTCGACGCCGTTTTCGACGAAGAGCGCCACACGACAGCCGCGCGAAAGCGCCTCCAGACCAACCGCGCCCGTTCCGGCAAAAACGTCCAGAACGCGCGTGCCGTCCAGACTTTCCGGATAGGCGTGGCTTAAAATGTTGAAGAGGCTTTCCCGCGTCCTGTCGATGGTCGGACGAATGGAATTCGATTTCGGCGCGGCCAGTGTCCGGCCGCGGAACTCACCGCCTACGATCCGCATTACGTGTCATTCCCCTGCCTCCAGAAGGTTTGCCACCCGGGCCTTTGCCGCCCGGCTTGCCGCCGCCGGGACCACCGGGGCCTTTGCTCTTGCCTGAGAAACCCGAACGTTCGCCACGCTCGCCCGATTTTCCGAAGGACGGTTTGCCGAATCCGGGTTTACCGCCCGGCTTGCCGCCACGAGGCTTGTCTCCCGCCGGGCGCTCGCCGCGTGGGCGCTCACCGTCTTCACGGGGCCTGTCGCGGAACGGACGGTCACCGAAAGGTTTTTCACCGCGGGCGGTGCGATCACCGAAACTCTTTTCGCCGCGTGGACGGTCACTGCGCGGACGATCACCCTCTTCACGCGGCTTGTCACGGAACGGCCGGTCGCCGAAAGGTTTGCCGCCGCGCGCCGGGCGGTCACCGAAGCTCTTTTCGCCGCGCGGACGGTCGCCACGCGGGCGATCACCTTCTTCACGCGGCTTGTCGCGGAATGGCCGGTCGCCGAACGGCTTTCCGCCGCGGCCACCACGATCGCCAAAGCTCTTTTCGCCGCGCGGACGGTCGCCGCGTCCGCGGCCACCTTCTTCTTCGCGGGGGGAATCTGAGCGGATCCACTCGCCCTCGGCATCCGCATGCCGCACAACGTTGCGGCGCGCCTCGTCCTGGGCGGAAGGCTTCTTGAAGAGGTTTTCGGCTTCCGCGCGGGCGGAAGACTTGCGCTCCTTGCCATCACGGGTGGGCCTTGCACCGGGTGCCATCCAGACATTGGCCGTGCGGCTGGTGCCGGCGGGCTGGCGTGGGCGGCGGTCGTCGCCATCATCCTCGCTGCGGCCCTTTGCGCCAAATTTCCCGGCGGGCTTGGAGCCGAACTTGCCAGCCGGCTTGTCGCCGCGCTTGGTATCCAGCCGTCCGAGCGCCTTTTCGCGACGGTCTTCCGGCTTGCCGGCAGCCTTGTCGAAACGCGGCTTGCCTTCCGGCGCATCGCTCTTTGCCCATTCGGACTTCACCGCCCGCTTCGGCGTGTTGTCTTCCTCGTCTTCAACGGGCGCATTATAGATCGGCGCGTCAAAATTGGCGCCGGCCTGTTCGATCAGACGCGGTCCGAGCTGGTCGCGCAGCATGCGGCCGCGCACTTCCAGCACCTTGCCTTCGGCGAGATCGCCGAGCTGGAACGGACCGTAGGAAACGCGGATCAGGCGGTTGACCTCGAGGCCGAGTGCGCCGAGCACGTTCTTGATCTCGCGGTTCTTGCCTTCACGCAGGCCCATGCTGATCCAGACGTTGTGACCCTGGGTACGGTCGAGCGTCGCGTCGATTGCGCCATAAAGCACGCCATCGACGGCAATGCCTTCCTTCAGCTTGTCGAGCGCTGCCTGATCGACCTCGCCATGGGCGCGGACGCGGTAACGGCGCAGCCAGCCGGTGGTCGGCAGTTCCAGCACGCGGGAAAGACCGCCATCATTGGTGAGCAGCAGCAGGCCTTCGGTATTGATATCGAGGCGGCCGATGGACAGAACGCGCGGCAGTTCGCTCGGCAGATTGTCGAAAACGGTCGGGCGGCCTTCCGGGTCGGAGTTGGTCGTCACCAGACCGGCGGGCTTGTGATAGAGCCACAGGCGCGTGCGCTCGGCACCGCGAATCGGCATGCCGTCGACTTCGATCTTGTCCGACAGCGTGGCGTTGACCACCGGTGTATCCAGCTTGACGCCGTTCAGCGACACGCGGCCTTCCATGATCATGCGTTCGACATCGCGGCGCGAGGCCACACCTGCGCGCGCCATGATCTTGGAAATGCGCTCGGGCTTGGAGCCGCCAACGGTTTCCGGCGCCGGGGCGGCCTTTGCCTCGGTCGGTTTCTTTTCGCGCTCTGCGGCGGGCTTGCCGGGGCCTTTCGGCTTCTTGTCGCGGCTAATTGTCTTGCCGCCGTCACGCTTCGGCTTGTCTTTAAAAGTCATTTGCTGTTTGCCTGTTGTTTGGGCTGTCCTATCAGGTCCAAGCACAAGGGTTAAGAGGAAATTGAAACGCAATGGCCGAAAGGACGCATTTCATGGAACTGGCGCTGGCGGAAGCCCGTGCCGCCGGCGAGCGGCAGGAGGTTCCGATCGGCGCCGTACTGGTTCTGGACGGCCGCGTCATCGCCCGTTCCGGCAACCGCACCCGTGAATTGAATGATGTGACGGCGCACGCCGAAATCGCCGTGATCCGCATGGCCTGCGAAGCGCTGGAGCAGGAACGCCTGCCCGGCGCTGATCTCTACGTGACACTGGAGCCCTGCACCATGTGTGCTGCGGCGATTTCATTCGCCCGTATCCGCCGGCTCTATTACGGTGCGGAAGACCCGAAGGGCGGCGCGGTGCATAATGGCGTGCGCTTCTTCAGCCAGCCGACCTGCCACCACGCGCCGGATGTCTATTCCGGGCTGGCGGAAAGCGAAAGTGCCGACATCCTGCGGCAATTCTTTCGCGAGAAACGCCTCGACGATTGAGCGGCCGGCGGGAGGCTCATGCTTTCCCGCAGGCCATCAGCCATTCGTTTTTACTGGAAGGGGTTCCACCAGCTCTTGCCGGTGCCGGCGACTGCCGCTTCTTTCTTGCGGCGCTTTTCTTTCTTCTGCTCCGGCTCGCCGAGATCGGTCAGCTGATCCTGCGGGACGCTGCGATATTCAGCCGGCGGGTCGGTGAGGAACTTGCGCTGGGCATTAACGACGGAGCCGCCCTGGGCTTCGGCCTTCGCCTTGCGGAAGGCTTCCCATTTCTGGCTTTCGGTCATCTGGCCGGCAGTGCCGTTACCGGCGAGCAACGGCGAGCGGTAATGCGGGTTGTTCTTGTTGGCATCCGCCTCGTCGCGCAGACGTTCGCGGGTCTCTTCCGGCGATTCCACCCATTGCGGGTTGTTTTCGCGGCTTGCCATGTTCTGCTGCGGCGTGGCCAGCTGTTCGGCACGGGTCTGGGCGGGAACGACGAGACCCGGGCGGGGGCTGTATTTCAGGTTGCGCTTGCTCTGGTCACCGGTGATCGAGGTCGCGTTGCCAAGATCGTCGACAAGCTGTTCAGCCGCCGTCTTGCCCGTACCGTAGGTCGGGCTCGTGCAGGCGCCGAGCAGCACGCCTATCGCCGTGATGCCTGCAACCGTGCGAAACATGCCCAAACCCTGCGCATTACCCTGCATCGTCTTCATCGAAACCCTTCCAGCCGTCCGTCCCACTGCGCCAGACATCGTCTTTCGGCAGGCGGCAGCCCGCATTGCCGTGCAAATCCGGCCATTTTCAGGCAGGTGTACCGGATGAAGAGGCAAAGCGCAATTCATCCGGCCATTTTCATTATGCCAGGGCTGCAAGCTCGCGCAGCGCGGCCGCATCGCGGGCGGAAACCTCCGGATAGTCCGGATCGGAACCGACATCGGTGGTGATGCGCCAGGAGCGAGCGCATTTTACGCCCTCCGCCAGCTTCTGCTCGACCACGACCTTTGCCACTTCCGGCAGGCGGAAGCCATCGGCGGGGCCTTCGTCACCAACCACCGAGATGGCCGAGGTGATGCAGATTTCGGCGAAATCCTGCCCCTTCAGCGCCGCCAGAAGATCGGCGTCGGCAATGTGCACGACGGGCGCGGCTTCGAGCGAGGAGCCGATACGCTTTTCGCGGCGTTCGACTTCCAGCGCGCCTGTCACGACCGTGCGGACCTTGCGGATTTTCTCCCACTTCGCTTCCAGCGCGTCGTTCTTCCATTCCGCCGGGATTTCCGGGAACTGGGCAAGATGCACCGATTCCGCATCCGGATAACGCGATAGCCACGCTTCTTCGGTGGTGAAGGGCAGCATGGGCGCGAGCCAGGAAACAAGGCAATCGAACAGCTTGGCGATGACCGACAGCGATGCCCGGCGCTTCAGCGACGACGGCGCGTCGCAATAAAGCGTGTCCTTGCGGATATCGAAATAGAAGGCCGAAAGCTCGACATTGGCGAAATCCACCAGCGCGCGGGCGATCTTCTTGAACTCGAAGCCGTCATAACCCTCGCGCACGACCTTATCCAGATCGGACAGGCGATGCAGCACCAGCTTTTCCAGCTCCGGCAGATCGTCATAGGCGATCTCTTCGCCCTTATAATGGGCGAGCGTACCGAGCATCCAGCGGATGGTGTTGCGCAGCTTGCGATAGGCATCGACATTGGTCTGGATGATGGCCTTGCCGAGACGCTGGTCTTCCCAATAATCCGTCGTCATGACCCACAGGCGCAGGATATCGGCGCCGGCGTCCTTCATGACTTCCTGCGGCGAGACGACGTTGCCCTTGGACTTGGACATCTTCTCGCCCTTCTCATCCATGGTGAAACCATGGGTGACAACGGCGTTATAGGGCGCGCGGCCGCGCGTCGCGCAGCTTTCGAGCAGCGACGAATGGAACCAGCCGCGATGCTGGTCGGAACCTTCGAGATAGACATCCGCCGGCCACTTCATGTCCGGGCGGTCTTCAAGCGTGAAGGTGTGGGTGCAACCGCTGTCGAACCACACATCGAGGATGTCCATGACCTGCTGCCATTTGGCGTGGTCGTGGTCATTGCCGAGGAAACGTTCCTTGGCGCCTTCGGCAAACCAGGCATCCGCACCTTCAGCTTCGAAAGCCTCGATGATACGGGCGTTGACGGCCTCGTCGACCAGAACCTCACCATGCTCGTCGGCGAAAACGGCGATCGGCACGCCCCAGCTGCGCTGGCGCGACAGAACCCAGTCGGGACGGCCTTCGATCATGGCGCGCAGGCGGTTCTGGCCGGAGGCCGGAACGAAGCGGGTCTGATCGATGGCGTTCAAGGAGCGCGAACGCAGCGTCGTGCCGTCGCCCAGTTCCTTGTCCATATAGACGAACCATTGCGGCGTGTTGCGGAAGATGACCGGCTTCTTGGAGCGCCAGCTATGCGGATAGCTGTGCTTCAGGCGGCCGCGGGCAAACAGGTTATTGGCAGCGATCAGCGCCTTGATGACGCGGTCGTTGGCGTCGCCCTTCTTGCCGTTATCATCCATGACGCGGGCAGCGCCGCCTTCGGCGGACGGGCCGAAACCGGGAGCGTCTTCGGTGTAGAAACCATCGTCACCGACCGGGAACGGGATGGCCGACGAAACACCGCGCGCTTCCAGCTCGCGCTGATGCGCGGTCCAGACGTCAAAGTCCTCACGACCGTGGCTCGGCGCGGTGTGCACGAAGCCCGTACCGGCATCGTCGGTGACGTGATCGCCTTCGAGAAGCGGAACCGGGAAATCGTAACCGAGCGAAGCCAAAGGGTGGGCGCAGGTGATGGCGGCCAGTTCTTCGGTTTTCACGTCGCGAACGAGCTTGAAGGTCAGCTTCGCCTTGGCTGCGGCCTCATCGGCCAGCTTCTTGGCGAAGATCAGCTTTTCGCCCGGCTGCGGGCCAAAATCATTCTGCGCGCTTTCAACTTCGAAAAGACCATATTCGACCCGCGAAGAAAACGCGATGGCGCGGTTGCCGGGGATGGTCCACGGCGTGGTCGTCCAGATGACGACGGAGACGCCGGAAAGAGCGGGCGCAGCGTCCTTTACCGGGAATTTCACCCAGATCATGTCGCTCTCGACATCGGCATATTCGACTTCGGCTTCCGCCAGCGCCGTGCGCTCGACGACCGACCACATGATCGGCTTGGAGCCGCGATAGAGCTGGCCGCTCTTGGCGATCTTCAGGAGTTCGCCGGCGATGCGGGCTTCGGCGTGGAAGTTCATCGTCGTATAAGGGTTTTCGAAGTCGCCTTCGATGCCGAGGCGCTTGAACTCTTCCGACTGAACCTTGATCCAGCCGGCCGCGAAGTCACGGCATTCCTTGCGGAATTCGTTGACCGGAACTTCGTCCTTGTTCTTGCCCCTGGCGCGATAGGCTTCCTCGATCTTCCATTCGATCGGAAGGCCGTGGCAATCCCAGCCCGGAACGTAATTGGCGTCGTAGCCGCGCATCTGGAAAGAGCGGGTGATGACGTCCTTCAGGATCTTGTTCAGTGCATGGCCGATATGGATGTTGCCGTTGGCATAGGGCGGGCCGTCATGCAGCACGAATTTTTCGCGGCCGGCGGCGGAAGCGCGCAGGCGCTTGTAGAGGCCCATCTCCTGCCAGCGCTTCACCGTTTCCGGTTCCTTCTGCGGCAGGCCAGCGCGCATCGGAAAATCCGTCTGCGGCAGATAGAGGGTGGAGGAGTAGTCCAGTTTTTCTGCGGTGTCGCTCATAATCGTACCGTTGTTGCGCGCCGTGTCGGTCGCGCCGTCTCAATTTCAAAGAGGGGCAAATACGGAAAGCGCCATGACAAATGCCATGACAAGCGCCAAAATCCCGGACCTTCCGGCTCGTCAGAGCGGGCGGAAGGCCGGGCCAATAATTCGGCCAATCTGAACTGTAAACTTCAACCGGTATTGGGACATGGCCGGTTGTTTATGCGGTTTTCCGGCAAAAAGGAAGAGAAAAGCGACGGCAATATAGCCCGGAATATGGGCTGACAGGTCTCATCAGATCAAAACGCAATCTTCGCATCCAACGCGCTGAGCGGGCGCACGCCCGATAACATCGCTCTCGCCTCTTCTTCATCGCGCCTGATCTGGGCGACGAGCGGATCGAGGCCATCGAATTTCAGTTCATCGCGCAGGTGCCCGAAGAAGGAGACCGAACAGACCTCGCCGTAGAGATCGCCGGAGAAATCGAAGACGAATGTTTCGAGCAGCGCCGCGCCGTTTTCTGTGACGGTCGGACGATAACCGAAGCTTGCCACGCCATCGTGGATAGAACCATCGGGGCGACGGAACCGCACGGCATAGATGCCGGCCTTCAGTTCCGTTTCCGGGGCGAGCGCCATGTTGGCGGTGGGATAACCCAGCGTGCGCCCCAGCTTCTGGCCGCCAATGACCTCGCTTTCCACCGTGAAGCGGTATCCGAGCAGGCCTGCGGCGCCCGCCACATCACCCTCGCACAGAAGCGAGCGGATACGGCTGGAGGAGACGACATCCGCACCCTCGTCGCGGAAGGCATCCACCAGCGTCACGTCAAAACCATGGCGTTTGCCGGCCTCCATCAGGAATGCCGGGCCACCTTCCCGGCCCTTGCCGAAATGGAAATCGAAGCCGGTGACGACGGCGCTGGCATGAAGCCAGTCGACCAGGATGGATTGAACGAATTCCTCCGCCGAGCGCTGCGAAAATTCCCGGTCGAAGGGATATTCGATGACGGAGCGGAAACCGATGGCCTCAAGGATACGCGCCTTCAAAGGCGCGGGCGTGAGGCGAAACACCGGCGTGTCGGGACGGAAGACGGAACGGGGATGCGGCTCGAAGGTCAGCACCAGCGCGGGAACGCCACGGGCTTCCGCCAGTTCCAGAGCACGATCCAGCACAGCCCGGTGGCCGCGATGCACGCCGTCGAAATTGCCGATGGCGATGACGCCGCCACGAAGAGCTTCCGGCAGCGGCTCCTTTTTTTCATTGCGGTGAAAGACGGTCATGGCAATCGATCCATTCCTGCGCCAGCTATTCCTCAGGCGAGACGGGGCATCCACCAGCCGGGAGCAGCACCCTGCCCCTTGAGATAGGCGTTGAGAAGCGCCTCGTCCGTCTGGCCGTTCAGCGTATATTCGGCAGCGTGAATGCCGCCGCTGATATAGAGAAGGTTGAGACCGCTCGCAATCGCGCCCTTCACATCCGTCGGCATGCCGTCACCGATGGCGAGCACGCGATCCTTGGCGAAGGCGCCGCGCACTTCCCTGGCCGCAGCTAAGCAGGCTTCATAGATCGGCGCATGCGGCTTGCCGGCAATGCGGACTTCGCCGCCGAGCTGTTCGTAATAGGCGGCCATGGCGCCGGCGCAGGGAATGATGCGCTCGCCGCGTTCCACCACCAGATCGGGGTTGGCGCAGATCATCGGCACCTTGCGGGCAATGAAGCCCTTGAGCATTTCGGTATAGTCTTCGGGCGTCTCCGTCTCGTCGTCGAAGAAGCCGGTGCAGACCACGGATTCCGTTTCCGCCTCGCCGACACATTCGACATCGAGACCTTCCAGCAGCGGCATGTCCCGTTCCGGGCCGAGCAGGAAGACCTTTTTCGGGCCTTCCGCGATCAGACCACGGGTAACGTCGCCCGAGGTGATGATGCGGTCATAGGCCTCATCAGGCACGCCGAGAACGCGCAACTGGGCGATGACGCCGGGGGCGGGACGCGGCGAATTGGTGATGAGCACCACCGTCTTGCCAGCCTTGCGCGCTTCCCGCAGCGCAACCGCCGCATCCGGAAAGGCGCTCACCCCATTGTGCAGCACGCCCCAGACATCCGAAAGAATAACGTCGAACCCATCAGTGATTTCGCCGAGAGTGAGAATGCGGTGGGCCATGAGATGCTTTCCGGATGCGAGAAGAGGGTGTGCGTCACATCGCAAAGCGGGACGCCGATGGCAAGGAAAAAAGCGGCGCGTGACCGGTCTTCGGCCCCGCCTGACGCAGCATGAACACAAATGTCCCGCAGATGGATGCGACGCGCATCGCGCGAAAAGAATGTCGTCATGGCGCGCATCCGCACATGGGAAATTTCTGTCATGGAACGCTGATAACCATAAGCCATGAAATTTTTCAGACAGGGCGTTCTTGACTCCGGCAGACGCCCTCCTTATCTCGGTTCCGCTGGCACTCGATAAAGGAGAGTGCTAACACCCATCAGGCGAGTTCCAAAAGCTCGCGCAGTCATTTGATCGAGGGATTAGGCAATGACAAGCACCAATTTCCGCCCGCTTCATGATCGCGTCGTCGTTCGTCGCGTTGAGTCCGAAGCAAAGACCAAGGGCGGCATCATCATTCCCGATACCGCCAAGGAAAAGCCGCAGGAAGGCGAAATCGTCGCCGTCGGTTCCGGCGCTCGCGATGAGGCCGGCAAGGTCGTCGCTCTCGACGTCAAGGTTGGCGATCGCGTCCTGTTCGGCAAGTGGTCGGGCACCGAAGTCAAGCTCGACGGCGAAGACCTTCTGATCATGAAGGAAGCCGACATCATGGGTATCATCGGCTGATTTCGCCGAACCCATCGTTTCCTTAAATTTCAAGCCGGATCCATTCCGGCCGTTCGAAACCAGGAGTTTTGAAAATGGCAGCCAAAGAAGTCAAATTCGGCCGCTCAGCGCGCGAAAAGATGCTCAAGGGCGTCGACATTCTCGCTGATGCAGTGAAGGTAACCCTCGGCCCGAAGGGTCGTAACGTCGTTATCGACAAGTCCTTCGGCGCTCCGCGCATCACCAAGGACGGCGTTTCGGTCGCCAAGGAAATCGAACTGGAAGACAAGTTCGAGAACATGGGCGCACAGCTCGTTCGCGAAGTTGCCTCCAAGACCAACGACATCGCCGGTGACGGCACCACCACCGCAACGGTTCTGGCCCAGGCCATCGTTCGCGAAGGTGCAAAGGCAGTTGCTGCCGGCATGAACCCGATGGACCTCAAGCGCGGCATCGATCTTGCTGTTGCAGAAGTCGTCAAGGACCTTCAGGCCAAGGCCAAGAAGATCAACACTTCGGAAGAAGTTGCACAGGTCGGCACGATCTCCGCAAACGGCGAGCGTCAGATCGGTCTCGACATCGCTGAAGCAATGCAGCGCGTCGGCAACGAAGGCGTCATCACTGTTGAAGAAGCCAAGACCGCTGAAACCGAACTCGAAGTCGTCGAAGGCATGCAGTTCGACCGCGGCTACCTGTCGCCTTACTTCGTGACCAACCCGGAAAAGATGGTTGCTGACCTCGAAGACGCATACATCCTTCTGCACGAAAAGAAGCTTTCGAACCTCCAGGCTATGCTGCCGGTTCTCGAAGCTGTCGTTCAGACCGGCAAGCCGCTCGTCATCATCGCTGAAGACGTAGAAGGCGAAGCTCTTGCAACGCTCGTCGTCAACAAGCTGCGTGGCGGCCTCAAGATCGCTGCCGTCAAGGCTCCGGGCTTCGGCGACCGCCGCAAGGCCATGCTGGAAGACATCGCCATCCTGACCGGTGGTACCGTCATTTCCGAAGACCTCGGCATCAAGCTCGAAAGCGTTACCCTCGACATGCTCGGCAAGTCGAAGAAGGTTTCGATCTCCAAGGAAAACACCACGATCGTTGACGGCGCAGGCCAGAAGTCCGACATCGAAGGCCGCGTTGCCCAGATCAAGGCGCAGATCGAAGAAACCACTTCCGATTACGACCGCGAAAAGCTGCAGGAACGTCTTGCCAAGCTCGCTGGCGGCGTTGCCGTGATCCGCGTTGGCGGTTCGACGGAAGTTGAAGTGAAGGAAAAGAAGGACCGCATTGACGACGCTCTCAACGCGACGCGCGCTGCTGTTCAGGAAGGTATCGTACCGGGCGGCGGCGTTGCCCTGCTGCGTTCTTCCACGAAGATCACCGTCAAGGGTGCAAACGACGACCAGGAAGCCGGCATCAACATCGTGCGTAAGGCTCTGCAGTCTCTGGTTCGCCAGATCGCAGAAAACGCAGGTGACGAAGCTTCCATCGTTGTCGGCAAGATCCTCGACAAGAACGAAGACAACTACGGCTACAACGCCCAGACCGGCGAATATGGCGACCTGATCCAGCTCGGCATCGTCGACCCGGTCAAGGTTGTACGTACGGCTCTGCAGAACGCAGCTTCGGTTGCTTCGCTGCTGATCACCACCGAAGCCATGATCGCCGAGCTTCCGAAGAAGGAATCGGCAATGCCGCAGATGCCCGGCGGCGGCATGGGCGGCATGGACTTCTAATCAGTCCTGTCACTGGAATAAGAAAGGGCGGTCTTCGGACCGCCCTTTTTCTTTGCCGTCCCTGCACGTTTGACGAAAGGGGCGTCATCTTTGGGCCTGTCCCGAGCATCTGCAACCGATTGATTTCCCGCGACGTGATTAGATCCTCGGCACGAGGCCGAGGAGGACGTCGTCTCTCTTGCGAGAGATGCCTCATAAAATCAACCGATTGCATAATTCTGAAGGCCGAAAGCGGAAGCGCTCAAATATTGTCCCGTTTTGGAACAGCCGTGATTTTATCCGGCTATTTTTTGCCATCCCATGCAATAATGCGGCAGCGCCATGAGCGAATCACCACCCCATACGGGCCTGATTTCCACTCGGACCGGCTTATAAGTGCGCTATTTAGTTGTGCTTTTTCGCAAATCTCGCGATTTTGAAGAAGAAATACATAATATTTTTGATTTTCTCACTGACTGGTTGTTGTAGGTAGGGGAAAATAAACTATAAGTCAGCCCCCGTAAGGGTTCCGCGACTGGGCGGCGAGCATTGAAGGGGTTTCGATGCTTGGCAAACACGTTCGACTGCGGGTGGCGGTAAAGGTTCAACCTGGCAGTGGCGCTAGAAATGGCGGCGCTGGCACGTGTTCATGCGGGGGCGCGATTTGTTTGAAATATCAAGACGCAACGATGCTCTGCCAACGGCGGTGACGACCACGCCCGATCCTCGGACCATGTCGCATTTCTTCATTTCGGAGGAGTGGAGCAGCGATCTTTCGAGCGGCGTCATCCGGCTCGGCGAACACGCATCATTCATGCACGGCCTGCCGCCGGGCGAGTGCGGCTTGCTGAGCCTTGTCCGCTGTTACGACCGCGCTGACCACGCCCGCGTGCTGGAACTTTTCGAGCAGGTTTCCACGGCGCCCTCACGTTTCTGTTTTTCAACCGGCCTTTCCATCTTGCCGGCAATGCGGCAGCCGGTCATCTGCATGGGTGAATCTTCCGGCTTCGAAGACGGCCAGCAAGGGCGCATATCAGGGCTTTTCCTGTTTCCGCGTCTTGAGGATATTCGCTTCGCCGCCTAAGGCTTTTTGCAGCGATGCCATCCACCGTTCACAAAATGAAGACAATTTGTCTTCTGTTGTTCATCTTTATGGATGAGTGATTTTCCGACATTGATGTCTCCAGACATTGCCCTGCAGATCAACCGGCAACACGCCGATCAATTACCGGAGATATCCATGTCCAGCAGCCAGAACGTTCTCGTTCTCATCGCCCGCATTCTGCTTTCCTTCATCTTCATTACTTCGGGCTTCAGCAAGCTCGTCGATCCGGCCGGCACGGCCGGCATGATCACCGGCGCCGGCCTGCCCGCCGCAACCGCGCTTGCCTATGTCGCAGGCCTGTTCGAACTCGTTGCCGGTCTTGCCATTCTCGCTGGTTTCCAGACCAAAATCGCCGCCTGGGCGCTTGCCGTCTTCTGCGTCTTCACCGGTCTGGTTTTCCACAGCGGCACCGTTGCCGTTCCCGGCTGGCCTGAGCCGGCTCTTGGCTGGATCAACACGCTGAACGGCATCATGATGGTGAAGAACATCACGCTTGCCGGCGCTTACATCCTGCTTGCCGCCTTCGGCGCTGGCGCCTACTCCGTCGACGCAAAGCGCGGCGCGGCTGTGGCCCACGCCTGAGCCAGATAGATCGACCAACAAAAAAGCCGCCGGATCGCTCCGGCGGCTTTTTTTGTTCTTACGTCGTCACACCGCCGCCCTTATGCGCGAGGCGATCTCCTCAACCCTCGCATCACCCTCGTGCTCCGGCTTGCGGGCGCGGACAAAGCAGGCTTCCGAGCGGACGATGATGCCGTCGGAGAGGATTTTCAGATGGTTGGCTTTCAGCGTCGAACCCGTTGAGGTGATATCGACGATGATATCCGCCTGCCCCGCCGCAGGCGCACCCTCGGTCGCGCCAAGGCTTTCGACGATACGGTAAAGCTGGATGCCGTGCTGGCGCGAAAAGAACTGCTGCGTCAGCCGCCAGTATTTGGTGGCGATCGCCAGCCTGCGGCCATGACGGGCGCGGAATTCCGAAGCGACATCGCCGAGATCGGCCATGCTGTCCACATCCAGCCAGATTTCCGGCACGGCGACCACGACGTCGGCATGACCGAAACCGAGGCGGGCGCAAAATTCCACCTGCGCATCGGCATTGGTCAGTCCCTCGCGCACAAGGTCCTCGCCCGTCACGCCGAAATCCACCGTGCCGGCGCCGATCTCGCGGGCGATCTCAGAGGCCGACAGATAGGCGATCTCGATATCGTCCCGTCCTTCGATACGGCCGCGATAGGAGCGGTCATTGCCGACTGCCGCGACCTTCAATCCGGCGCGTTCCAGAACGGCGGAAGCGTCTTCCTTCATCCGGCCCTTGGAGGGCAATGCGATGGTGATCATGGCTTGTCGCTCCCCCGCACCGCTTCGATGCGATCCAGCCAGAGCGAAAAACCCACAGCCGGTATTTTTTCCTGTGCGCCGAGCAGCGTCAGCAGCCGGTCGAAACGGCCGCCACCGGCCAGAACGCTGTCTCCACCCGCTTCCACCACCTCGAAAACAAGGCCGGTATAATAATCGAGCGGACGGCCGAAGGCCGCGCCATAGGTGACGGTCTCAAGATCGACACCGGCATTGGCAAGGGCTGCGACACGTTTGTCGAAAGCGGAAAGCGCACCATCCAGCTTCAGCTTCGCCTTTGCGGCAAAATCAGCCAGAACCTGCGAGGCCTGCGGCAGCGGCGCCTTCAGGGCCAGAAACTGCTTGAGCAACGCGAAGCTATCATCCGGCAGGCGGGTGGCCGCAAGCGCCAGTTTCTCCCGCAGACGGCGGGCGATTTCCTGCGGCGAACGGCTGGCATTGGTGGAATAGCCGGTCTCCTGCATCACCGTATCGAGATAATCGACCAGCACCGCCTCGTCGCCAGTCGCCAGCAGGCCCGCGACCCGGGCATCAAGACCGGTCATCGGCTTGGGATGCACGAGGCTTTCCAGCAGCGCGTCGAGCTGCGCCATATCGCCAAAGGCCTGCACCAGCCGCTTCTGCCAGCCGAGCGGCAGGCCAAGGGCGGCAACCACCGCCTCGAACACCTGCTGATCCCCCAGCGTAACGGCAAGCGCCCGGCCCGGCAGCAGGCGCTGCAGAATGCCGGTGGCATCGATGACGGCACGGGCATCGGCAGCGGCAATATCGGTATCGCCAAGGTCTTCAATGCCGGCCTGATAAAACTCGTTCGCACCTTCACGACGCTGGCGGAAGACCTCGCCCAGATAGGAATAACGCTTCGGCGTGCCGGTCGCCGTCTCGATATGGCGCAGGCAGACGGGGATGGTGAATTCCGGGCGCAGGCAAAGGCTCGTCCCCGTCTCGCTCTCCGTCATGAAGATACGGCGGCGCAAATCCTCACCCGCCATATCCAGAAACGGTTCGGCGGGCTGGATGACGGGCGTGTTCACACGGCTCGTGCGGCGCGCGGAGAATTCTTCCAGTAGCTCTCCGGAAAATTCCGGCATGTCGATCAGGGGCATGAAACGGTACTTTTCGTCACGGTTCGAGCGGTTGCATCAATTCGATGCGGTTTCCGAAGGGATCATGGACATAAAACCGGTGATATCCTTCAAGCAGCTCATCCTCAACCACATGGCGGCCTGCTGTTTCAAGTGTTTTTCGCAAGGTTGCCAGATCATCGACCAGAAAGGCCGGATGGGCTTTGCGCGCCGGGCGGAAATCCTGCTCGACGCCGAGATGCAGTTTTATCGAACCCCGGCTGAACCAGCACCCGCCGCGCGCGGCCAGATTAGCGGGCTTGATCTCCTCCGCAAAGCCGAGCAGGCCGCCATAAAAGGCACGCGCCTCACCCTCCCGGCCGGCGGGCATCGCCAGTTGAACGTGATCGAGCGCAAGGATCGCCATGGCTTCAGCGCCCTTCGGCGGCGCGGCGAACGTCCTCTGCCTGATGCTCCAGAATCTCGCGGACCTTCGCCACCAGATCGGCCTCCGGCACGCTGACCTGCGCCACACGCGCCTCGCGCCAGCTGGCATTGTCCTCGATCTCGCCGGAAAGGCGCTTGCCTTCGATCAGATCCTTGATCTGCACCACGCCTTCGGCACGCTCGTCACCGCCCTGGATGATGGCGATGGGGGAGCCGAGACGGTCGGCATATTTCAGCTGGTTGCCGAATTTCTTCCAGTTGCCCTGGTACATTTCAGCACGGATGCCCTCGGCGCGCAGCGCCTGGGTGAAGCGCTGGTAACGGCCCATGCTTTCCACATCGCCATCCATGACGGTGATCAGAACCGGTGCGAGCGGCTTGACCTGGCCGAGCTTGCCGAGGTTCTTGAGCGCGGTCATCAGGCGCGAAACACCGATGGAGAAGCCCGTGGCCGGAACCGGCTGGCCCATGAAGCGCGAAACGAGGCCATCATAACGGCCGCCGCCGCCGACCGAGCCGAACACGACCTTTTCGCCCTTTTCATTGGTGACATCGAAAGTCAGCTCGGCCTCATAGACCGGGCCGGTGTAATATTCGAGACCGCGCACCACGGAAGGGTCGATCTTGATACGCGTCGCGTCGTAACCGGCACCGGAGACCAGAGCGCCGATGATATTCAACTCATCAACGCCTTCCGCACCTTTCGACGTGCCTGCAACCAGTTTTGCAAGATCATCGGCGCTTTCCGCATAGTCCTTGATACCGACGAAAAACAGGACCTTTTCGATCTGCTCGTCACCCAGACCAGCACCCTTGGTGAAATCGCCGGACTCATCCTTGCGGCCGGGGCCGAGCAGCAGCTTCACGCCATCAGGGCCGAACTTGTCGAGCTTGTCGATGGCGCGCAGCACATTCAGACGACGGCCGGCATTTTCCTCGCCGCCGAGGCCGATGGCTTCCATGACGCCATCAAGCACCTTGCGGTTGTTGACGCGAATGACGTAATCGCCGCGCTTGATTCCGAGCGCTTCCAGCGTATCGGCCATCATCATGCACATTTCGGCATCGGCCTGCACGCCGGCGGCGCCCACCGTATCGGCATCGAACTGCATGAACTGCCGGAAGCGGCCGGGGCCGGGCTTTTCATTGCGGAACACGTAGCCAGCGCGATAGGTGCGGTATGGCAGCTGGATTTCGTTGAAGTTTTCCGCGACATGACGGGCGAGCGGCGCGGTCAGATCGTAGCGCAGGCTCATCCACTGATCGTCGTCATCCTGCAGCGAAAACACGCCTTCGTTCGGACGGTCGCTATCGGGCAGGAATTTGCCGAGCGCATCGGTATATTCGAACAGCGGGGTTTCCACCGGATCGAAGCCGTAGAGCTCATAGACCTTGCGGATCTTCTCGATCATCTCATTCACGGCATGAATATCGGCAGCCGTTCGATCCACGAAGCCGCGCGGCAGGCGGGCTTTCAGTTTCTGAGGCTTTTTTGCTTTTTCGCTCATGGGGCCGATCCGATATTTTCCTGAAATTATGCCGGTGTATTAGAGGATGAAGCCCGGTGCGGCAAGCCGCAAAGGCTCCGGTTTTGCTGGCCGGCGCAGGCAAGCGGTGCTATATGGGATACATGTATCCCAATTCGGATCGGGAAGGACGCGACGCATGAGCAAACAGACGGCCATACGCCTGCCTGATGAGACCTATGAGCGGCTGAAAGCGCTGTCCGAGCGCACCGGCCGCACATCCGCCTATTACATCCGCGAGGCGATCGAGAAACATATCGAGGATATGGAAGATCTTTATCTTGCGGAGGAGGCGACGCGGCAGCGCATCGCCAATAAAGAACGCACCTATACTCTGGAAGAAGTGATGCGTGATCTTGATCTGGAAAATTGAGTTTCAGCGCGCTGCCGTCAAGCAACTGGGCGCTTTGACGAAAAGCGATGCCAATCGCATCGTTTCTTTTCTGACGGACCGCATTGCCAGAGATGGCAACCCTCGAAGGACCGGCGCCGCCCTTCAAGGCTCCGAACTCGGAAATTTCTGGCGCTACCGGGTGGGCGATTACCGCATCATCTGCGATATACAGGATCACAAGCTCGTCGTGCTGGTGGTCGAAATCGGCCATCGCCGTGAAATCTACCGATAGGCATTCATGATCCTCGAAGCCCTGCAATATGCCGCCACACGCGCGGTCACGCCGAAAGAATTCCGGCCGCATATACGCTATTCCGTCAACCTCTGGGCGCGCGCCAACCGCTGCGCCAACGCCTGGGCAGAGCATGAAAACAACAGCCGGCAATTCGTGCTGCAATCGGCCAGAAAGCTGAAGCAGCGGCGAACGGCGGTGGTGCTGGGCTCGGGCCTGTTGCGCGATGTGCCCTATGATGCGCTGGTGGCGATGTTCGATACCGTCGTGCTGGTCGATCTGGTGCATCTCGCCAGCGTGCAGGCAAAGCTGCGCCTCAATGCCAAAAAGAATGTCCGCATCGCCAGTCGCGATCTTTCCGGTTTTGACGATGTTCTCGCCGGCCGGCCGGCCGAACCGCTCGATTTCCTGCGGCGGGTGCCCTATCTCGATCTCGTGGTATCGGCCAATCTCCTGTCACAGATCGGCACCGGTGCGCGCCACCGGCTGGAGCGGGAAAAGATCGCAGAAGCCCCGGACGATCTTCTGCCGAAGCTCATTCACACCCATCTGGAAGCGCTGGCTGGCCTGCCCTGCAAGGCCTGCCTGATAACCGACACCTCCTTCGACGTCATCGGCAAGGATGGTAATCTGCACCAGCACGAAGACCTGCTGCATGGCATCGAGCTTCCTGCGCCCGCCGCCGCATGGGAATGGCCGCTTGCCCCGTTTGGCGAGGAAAGCAGGGATTACCGCATCGTGCATCACGTCATTGCGCGCGAACTCACCTGATCGTCATGCTTATTCCATAATTTCCGCGGTAAATTCACGCCATGTCCCAGGTGGTCCGCACATTGATGTTCCTTGCCTGCCTGCTTTACGGCGCAATGCCGGCGCAGATGGCGATGAGCATGCCGACGGGCATGGCGGCTTCCTCACAATCGCCGATGAAACACGACGATGCCCATTCGCATCATGCAGATGATCGGGACCACGGCTCTCAAAAACACGCGGAGAATGCGGCCCATAAAGCGGAAACGGGCGGTTGCTGTCCGCATGGTGACAATGCCGCCCATCCCGGTTCCTGCGCCGCGTGCCTGATCGTGGTTCCACGAACCATCTTCGCCGATAGCGGACGCATGACGTTTGCCTATCCGAAGCCGCAACGCGGCATTGCCTTCGACGGCAAGGCTTTCGCCCCGCCGCTGCCGCCTCCCCGCGCCTGACTGCAGATTTTTCAGACCACCATCGAAAAATCCGTCAGACACAGGAAGGATAATCCATGTCTATCAAAACCATCACGCTGGCCGCCGCTTTCGCAGCCTCCCTCACCATGCCCGTTTTCGCACAGGAGGCGAGCGGCCATGCCGGGCACAGCATGTCAAAAGGCACCGCGAGCGACAGCGCTTCCACCAAGGCCTTCATGGAAGCCAGCAAGAAAATGCATGGCGATATGGCCATCGATTATAGCGGCGATGCCGATGTCGATTTCGTTCGCGGCATGATCCCACATCATCAGGGCGCGATCGATATGGCCAAGGTCCAGCTGGAATACGGCAAGGATCCGGAAATCCGCAAGCTGGCCGAAGAGGTCATCAAGGCCCAGGAAGGCGAGATCGCCATGATGAAGGCCTGGTTGAAGTCCAGGGGTAAGTGATTGACACTGTTAAACGAGGAGCGCCGGTTATGGCGCTTCTCCGAGGTTGCGACTTTCTTCTTCTCCCCGCCGGGGAGAGAAGCAAGCGGCACCCCTTCGCTTCATCGGCGACGGCGTTACGCAAGGGTGAGACGATGCCGGATTTAGGGAATGTTTGGCACACTCACAGCCTAAAGACCCGCGAGGCCGGCCTTGTAATCCTCCGACGCCGCCCGGCTGAGGCGCTCCAGTTCCATCGCCGCCCGGCTGGTATGGCGTTCCTTGTGGCGCAGCAGGGCGAAGTTGCGGGCAGGCAGATCGATGCCGGCGCGGACAAGCAATCCCTGCCGCAGAAACAGGGATGCCACTGAGGCGGACACCGCCGTGGCGGCGCCGCCGGAACGCGCCGCCATCACCACCGCCTCATTGGACGGCAGTTCCAGCATGACGGACAGTTCCGCGGGGTCCACCCCCATCTGCCGCACGGCCGCTTCGAAGGCGGAGCGGGTGCCGGAGCCCTGTTCGCGCAGCACCCAGGAGGTGCCATAGAGCATATCGAGCGCGGTGAGGTAACGACCATCGGCAAAGGGGTGGGCCGAACCGGTGACGACCAGCAGCTTGTCGGAGACGACGGGCTGCACCATCAAAGCCGGCTCATCAATCCTGCCTTCGATGAAACCGACCTCCGCCAGACCATCAAGCACCGCCTGCGTCACCGTCTTGGTATTGCCGATATCAAGCCGCACGGTCACGCCGGGATAGAGTTTCTTGAACTGCATCAGGATCGGCGGCAGCCAGTAGCTTGCAATGGTCTGGCTGGCGCAGACGGTAATTTCACCACGCGTCAGCCCGCCCATTTCGGAGAGAATCAATTCCGCATTGCGCACACGCGCCAGCGTCGCCTTGGCTTCACCCAGAAAAACCCGACCGCTTTCGGTCAATTCAATGTTGCGGCCGACGCGATGGAACAGCTCGACATTATAAAAAGCTTCGAGATTCTTGATAGCGGAGCTGACAGCGGAGGCCGTCAAACCGATAGCTTCTGCGGCCCTTGTGAGGTGTTCGCGTTCGGCAACGGCGATGAAGATGCGGAGCTGTTCAAAGGTCATGATCATTCATTCGATTTTATCGAATAATATATGCCATATTATTTGATAGAATAAAACAGGCGGCTGCGGCATTGTCTGGCCATGGCACAACATCGCACCCTCGTTCATCCCTTTCAGTTTTCGCTCCGCTGGCTTACCCCGCTTCTGCCGGGAATTCTCATCTGCGCGGCGGTCAGCTGCGCCGCCATTCTGGCGGAGCGCTTTCAGGTGCGGCTTGCGGGCCACGCATGGCTTGGCGATCTTGTGCTCGCCATTCTGATCGGCACGCTGCTGCGTTCGCTGGTGTCTCTGCCTGCCGTCGCTTCGGCCGGTATAAAGTTCAGCGCCAAGACGCTGCTCGAAATCGCGGTGGCGCTTCTTGGCGCATCCCTGAGCCTTTCCATTCTCAAAGGCGCAGGCGGCTTGCTGATCGGCGGCATTGCGCTGATCGTCGCGCTGTCGCTGGTCGTGAGCTACGCGGCCGGACGAATGCTGGGCCTGCCGCCCAAGCTCGCGACGCTGATTGCCTGCGGCAACTCCATCTGCGGCAATTCCGCCATTGCCGCCGCAGCGCCCGCCATTGGCGCCAAGCCGGAAGATGTTGCCGCCTCGATTGCCTTTACCGCGGTTCTCGGTGTCGCCGCCGTTCTGCTGATGCCGTTCCTGCCGCAGCTTTTGGGTCTCGATGCCACCCAATACGGCATTTTCGCCGGCCTGACGGTCTATGCCGTGCCGCAGGTTCTGGCGGCCACCGCCCCCCTCGGCGCGATCGCCGTGCAGACCGGCACCATCGTCAAGCTCATCCGCGTTTTGATGCTGGGGCCTGTGATCGCTGCCCTCTCCGTCATCCACGGCCGGTCCGACAAGGGACGCCTGAAGCTGCAGCAGATGGTTCCGTGGTTCATCATCGGCTTCGTGCTGATGATCATGGCCCGGTCCTTCGGACTCATTCCCGAGGCTCTTATCGGCCCCGTTGCCTCGCTCTCCAACATCCTCACCATCATGTCGATGGCGGCTTTGGGCCTTTCGGTCGATATCCGCAGCCTGCGCCATGCCGGCGGCAAGGTCATCATCGCCGCCAGCCTGTCGCTCGTGCTGCTCTGTGTTCTGAGTTTTGGACTGATTGTGCTGACCCAGGCGGCCTGAGCAAAAGGCGGGCCGTTATTTTCCGGTGCTGACCGTCAACGTGTAGTGCGCGCCCAGCCCACGGCGCGGTGATCCCAGAATAAGCGTCGGGCGGATCAGCCATTCCGTATCCGCCTTCGGCGTCAGCGTCGCGACCTTGCCTTCGGAATCGCTGAAGAAGATCGCGTCCTCATCCGGCGTCGAAAAATCGAAGACCGCCATCAGGACGAATTCGCTGGAGGCGGCAAGCTCGATCTTCACCGTCTGCCCGGCCTTCACCTTCAGGCGATAGACATCGCCGCGCCCGCGCCGCGTCCAGCCGTCAAGCTTCAGCGGGCCGGCCGGCGGCAGCGCCACTTCCTTCAGCCTTTCGCCGTCATCCAGCCAGATGCCGTCGACATTGCGGCCTTCTTCGGCGAAGGAGGAATGCGGCACGGCGGCCACGGCCATGGTGAGAGCCAGGAGAAGGGAGGTTACCTTCATGGACGTACAAACTCCCGCCGCATGACCTCTATCGGCTGGCGGCAATGACAGCCTTCGATATGATCGTTGACCATACCCATGGCCTGCATGAATGCATAGACGGTCGTCGGGCCGACGAAAGTCCAGCCCCGCTTCTTCAGATCCTTGGAAAGACGAGTGGAGGCGGCGCTGGTGGGGTTAGCCCTTAACGTCGCATAGTCGAGCCTTTGCGGCCTTTCTGCGGCAGCGGGTTCGAAACCCCAGAAATAACGCGCGAGCGAACCGAATTCGTCGCGCAGCGCCACGGCGCGGCGGGCATTGTTGATGGTCGAAACGATCTTGCCGCGATGGCGGATAATGCCCTTGTCGGCAAGGCAGCGCTCGATATCGGCCTCGCCGAACTCAGCCACCTTTTCGAATTCGAAATTGGCGAAGGCAAGACGGAAAGCCTCGCGCTTGCGCAGAACCGTCAGCCAGGAAAGGCCGGACTGAAAACCTTCCAGACAGATCTTCTCGAACAGGCGGCGATCATCGGTGACGGGATAACCCCATTCCTCGTCGTGATAACGGCTGTAATCTTCCAGCCCCTGCTGCCAGAAACACCGCACAAGGCCATCCGCGCCCGTTTCAAGTCCCGCTTCGCTCATTGTGCCGACAATCCCTTTCGCTACCGCCCGCAAGCGGTGTGAACCTGCGCGCTTACCACTCATTCACCACGTTTCAAAACCGGGCGCTAACCTTAAATCCAGCTTTCCCTAATCAAGCGCTTTTTAATGAACAGCCATTTACGATTCGCTGGCGTCGAGGTGCGAACGTGTCCGGCAAAGCGGGCGAACAGTCCCGCAAATTCATAGTTGCGACATCCCGCAGAGAGAGTCCACCCGATGCCGATGAAGTCCGTTTTTCTGGCGCTGAGCCTCGTTTCCACCCTCGCCGTCCCGGCCGCCATGGCCAATGAGCGTTATCGCGAGCGTCCGCCCGTCGTCGTCAGCCCGGACCTTTCCGCCCCCTGGGTAACCCAGCTCGGTGGCCGCGGCAATGTCCGACCCGTGGTCTATCCGCGCGCACCTGCCGCACGCCAGCCGCTGTTCCAGCAGCGCCAGGCGGCCGCCATGCCGCAGCGACCCAGCTCCGGCGTCACATCGCAGCGCCCGGCACGGGTGCAGAATGCCGCCGTCCGCCCGAACGCACCGGTGCGCACCCAGATCGCGCCGCAATTCCTGCCGCAGATCGTGAACTATGACACCGCTGAGAAGCCCGGCACCATCGTCATCGATACGCCGAACCGCTTCCTCTATCTCGTGCTCGCCGATGGCAAGGCCCGGCGTTACGGCGTCGGCGTCGGCAAGCCCGGTTTCGAATGGGCCGGAACCCACAAGGTGACCCGCAAGGCGGAGTGGCCGAGCTGGACCCCGCCGAAGGAAATGATCACCCGCGAGGCGGCCAAGGGACATTACCTGCCGGCTTTCATGGAAGGCGGTCCGGCCAACCCGATGGGCGCGCGCGCCATGTATCTCGGCTCGACTCTTTACCGCATTCACGGCACCAACCAGCCCTGGACGATCGGCAGCAACAATTCCTCCGGCTGCATCCGCATGCGCAACGAGGATGTCACCGATCTTTACGAGCGCGTGAATGTGGGAACCAGGGTCATAGTGATATGATGGCAACGGTTCAGTCATTCCGGCCGCTGCAGGGCCGGAATGGCGGCGTATCCGCTTGAATTGCCGCCTTGCAGCGGTACAATCCGGCTCACTTCAATGAAATTGAAACTTGGCGGGGGACGCCAGGCGCCGGACCTCTCTCAGGGGGATGACGGAACGGCCTTAAAACGGGTGGTCAATAGACCGCCCGTTTTTCGTTTCTGTCATTCAAATGTTATCAAAAAACGCTTTGGTGAATTACTGATATCAATCTGGATTCACTTCATGTCGCGCCATACTTTATTTGTTTGCGCCCTGCTCTGCAGCGGCGTTTCCTTCTCTGCCGCAATAGCGGGCGAATTTGAAATTTCCGGTTACGGCGGCTGGCAAAGCGCGCCGCACAGCGATGTGAAGGTTTCCGACGGGCCGGATTTCCGGGCCGGATGGGAAGGCAAGTCCTTTTCCAACCCGCCCTATTGGGGCGTGCGCGGCACCTACTGGTTTGATGAAGGCCAGCTCCGGAATTTCGGTATTTCGCTCGATTTCACCCATGACAAGGTCTATGCCGACGACCAGACGCTTGCCCGTTCCGGCTGGTCGCATTTCGAATTCACCGACGGCCTGAACCTTTTGACGCTGAACGCGCTCTACCGCTTTCCGCTGGAATCCCTGCCGATCACCCCTTACGTCGGCGCCGGCGTCGGCATCAACGTGCCGCATGTGGAAGTATATCGTCCCTCGGGCAAGACCTTCGAATACCAGTTCGGCGGCGCAACCCTGCAGGCGCAGGCCGGCCTCAGCTACCGCATCACCGACAATTGGTCGACCTTCGTGGAATATAAGGGCACCTATTCCTTCGTCGACGTCGATATCGACAATGGCGGCTCGTTGAAGACCGACATCATTACCAATGCGGTGAATTTCGGCGTGGCGTATAAGTTCTAGTATCGGAGTAACCACCCTCTTCCCTCATTCCTGTGCTCGCCACAGGAATCCAGCCGTCGCGCGCGTCTGCGCGGCGGGGAGAGTCCTTTCAGCCCAAGTCCTTGGGCTGGCTGGATCCCTGTGACAAGCACAGGGATGAGGAGAAGCCTCCGAAAGGCGCACCGGCCCCGACCTGTCGTCACGCGCCGTCATTCCGGATCGCTGCCTTATCGGCAAACGGCGCACTAAACCGAAAGCCTCGCCGGTTTCGGCCCGCCATAAGCCCAGTCCAGCAGTTCCACCGTATGCAGGATCGGCATATCAGTGCCGGTTCCGATCTGCGTGATGCAGCCGATATTGCCGGTGGCGATGACATCCGCCCGTGTGGCCTCGATGTTCTTCACCTTGCGGGCCTTCAGCTTGCCGGAAATCTCCGGCTGCAGGATGTTGTAGGTCCCTGCTGAGCCGCAGCACAGATGCCCCTCCGCCGGATCACGCACTATGAAACCCGCCGCCTTCAGCAGCTGTTTCGGTGCGAGCGTTATCTTCTGGCCGTGCTGCATGGAGCAGGCGGAATGATAGGCAACCGTCAGGCCCTGGCTCTGCCTTTGCGGCAGATCGAGACGGGCGAGATATTCGGTGATGTCCTTCGCCAGCGCCGAAACCCGCGCGGCTTTTTCCGCATAGGCGGGATCAAGCCGCAGCATGTGGCCGTAATCCTTGATGGTGGTGCCGCAACCCGACGCGGTGATGATGATAGCGTCAAGGCCGCCATTTTCCATCTCCCGGGTCCAGACATCGACATTACGCCTTGCTTGAGCGAGCGCCTCTTCCTCCCGGCCCATATGATGCACCAGCGAGCCGCAGCAGCCCTCGCCCTTCGGCACCACAACCTCAATGCCGAGCCGCGCGAGAAGCCTCAGCGTTGCCTCATTGATACCGGGGTCGAGCACCGGCTGGGCGCAGCCGGTAAGGATGGCGACGCGCCCGCGCTTTTCGCCCTCGGCCGGTCTTTCTCCCGGACGGGTGGAGGCGGAGGCCGCAGGAACAGCAGCGGGGGCGAGAGCGAGCATGGATTGCAGCGGTTTTAGCGCCGGGGCTTTGGCAAGCAGGCCCGCGAAAGGCCGCGCCAGCCTTGCCAGCTGCAAGGCCAGCCGGAAACGGGTGGGATGGGGCAGAACCGCGACCAGAAGATTGCGGATCAGCCGATCCATGAACGGGCGCTTGTACGTCTGTTCGATGTGGGCGCGGGCATGATCAACCAGATGCATGTAATCCACGCCGGAGGGACAGGTGGTGGTGCAGGCAAGACAGGAAAGACAGCGGTCGATATGGGTGACGACCTCACGGTCGGCCGGGCGGCTGTTTTCCAGCATGTCCTTGATGAGGTAAATACGGCCGCGCGGGCTGTCCAGCTCGTTGCCGAGTGTCACGTAGGTGGGACAGGTGGCAGTGCAGAAACCGCAATGCACGCATTTGCGCAGGATTTTTTCGGATTCCGCCACATGCGGATCGGCCAGTTGCTGCGGCGTGAAGGATGTTTGCATGGTTCAGACCGCCCTTTGCATCGTTACGGCCATCTTGCCGGGATTAAAGATGCCCGCCGGATCGAGTTTTTCCCTGATACGTGCAGACAGGATGGCCTCCTCCGCCGGGCGCGGTTCGAAGGCCGCCACAGTGGCGCGCACGGCATCGCTTGCCCTCACCAGCGTGGCATGGCCGCCGCCCAGCGCCTTGATAGCGCCGCGCAGCAAAGCGGCCTCCGGGTCCGCCTCCATCTGCATCCAGACAAGACCACCCTGCCAGTCATAAAAGGCATCGATGCCCGCTTCCATGCGCAGCGCAGCGACGAGTCGGTGGCCGGCGGCAGGTGCAACGGAGACTTTCCACAGCGGCTTGGTATTCTGACCGGCATAGGGCGCGACATCACGCACCTGCCGCCATAAAAGCCCGCTCTCTTCGCCCTCCAGCAGCGCCCATGGCCCGACCCGGTCCATGACGGAGAGGAGCTTGCGGGCGCGCGCTTCCACCGAGGCGGGCAGCCCTTCCAGCCGCAGAATTGTCGCCGGACCTTCCGGCAGGTTGCCATCGATGAAGCGGGAACGCACGCTTTCCGGCAGATGCGCCGCTCCGGAGACCTCGACGCTCAGCGCCATCGCCGCGGCCATGATGCGTGTCGCCGCCTCATCGTCGAGACCGGAAACGACCACGGTTTTTTCCGCAGGCGGTTTCGGCAATACGCGGAAAGTCACCTCCGTGAGAAAACCGAGCGTGCCGAAAGATCCGGCAAGGAACTTCGACAGGTCGAGCCCGGTGACATTCTTCATCACCCGGCCGCCGGCCTTGATGATCTCGCCGCTGCCATTGACGAAACGGATGCCGAGCAGGCTGTCGCGGGCGGCACCCGCCACATAACGGCGCGGGCCGGAAACATTTGCGGCAAAGACGCCGCCGATGGTCGGCTCACCTTCTGTGCCCATGATCGGGCGGTGGTCCATCGGCTCGAAGGCCATCATCTGCCGGTTTTGTGCAAGGGCGGCTTCGATGGTGGCAAGTGGCGTGCCGGCCCTGACGGTCATGACCATTTCGGCGGGGACGTAGGAAACGATGCCAGCCATTGCGCGGGAGCTCAGCCCGGTTTCCGCCGCCACGGCATTGCCGAAACCGGAGCGGGTATTGCCGCCGAAGATTTTCAACGGGATTCTTCGGGTCGCGTGGTCGCGGATGATATCGGCGACCTGGGTTTCTGCGTACGGCGTCAGCATCGGGTTGCGGGCTCCGGGCATGGGACAGCGAAGTTTGCGCAAGGGATACCCCCCTCTGCCCTGCCGGGTATCTCCCCCTCAAGGGGGGAGATCGAATCGAGGCGATCTCTCACTCCACTCTCGAACGCTGCGAATGAAGCGATGCGCGGGCGTCTTGCCGATCTCCCCCCTTGAGGGGGAGATGCCCGGCAGGGCAGAGGGGGGTGAGCCGTACCCACAGAGACCATAAAACTCAAACCCATCATCCCCTCCCCTCCAGCGGAAACACCTTGGAAGGGTTCATCAACCAACCCTCGTCAAAAGCCGCCCGCACCGCCATCTGCTGGGCAAGATCGGCCTCACCATATTGGTGGCGCATCAGATCGCGTTTTTCGATGCCCACACCATGCTCGCCGGTCAAACAGCCACCCGCATCCACACAGAGCTTCAATATTTCATTGCCTGCCTCTTCCGCGCGGGCCGCGTCTTCAGGATCATTGGCATTGAACAGGATGAGCGGATGCATGTTGCCATCACCGGCATGGAAAACGTTTGCGACGCGCAGGCCGAGACGGTCGGTGATCTCGCTCGTCTTTTTCAGCACATAAGAAAGCTGGGAAAGCGGCACCGTGCCATCCATGCAGATATAATCCGCGATGCGGCCCGTTGCGCCGAAGGCGGATTTGCGGCCTTTCCAGATCGCCGCAGCCTCCATGGCCGACTGGCATTCCTTCACCGTCTTCACGCCATGTTTTCGGGCAATGGTGACGATATCGGCAAGCATGGCGTCCATTTCCGCCTCGGAGCCTTCGACCTCCACGATCAGAAGCGCGCCGACATCCAGCGGATATCCCGCTTTGGCGAAGGCCTCGCAGATCTCGATGGCCGGCTTGTCCATGAACTCAATGGCAACAGGGATGATGCCCGCACCGATGATATCGGCCACGCATGAACCCGCTTCTTCCGAGGTTTCGAAACCGAACAGCACCGGGCGCGCGCCTTCCGGCTTGGCGATCAGCCGTACCGTCGCCTCGGTGACGATGCCGAGCTGGCCTTCCGAGCCGCAGACGAGGGCGAGCAGGTCGTAACCGCTGGCATCGAGATATTTGCCACCCAATTCGAGAACAGTGCCATCCACCAGCACCATTTTCACGCCGAGCAGATTATTGGTGGTGACGCCATATTTCAGGCAATGCGCGCCGCCGGAATTCATGCCGATATTGCCGCCGATGGTGCAGGCCAGCTGCGAACTGGGATCAGGCGCATAAAAGAAGCCTTCAGCGCCGGCCGCATCGGAAATGGAGAGATTGGTAACTCCCGCCTGCACCCGCGCCGTGCGATTGTAAAAATCAAGCTCAAGGATCGCGCTCATCTTCGAAAGGCCGATCACCACCGCATCCTCCTGCGGGATCGCCCCGCCGGAGAGCGAGGTGCCGGCGCCGCGCGGCACGACCGGAATGCCGTAGCGATGACAATATTTCATCACCGCCGCCACGTCCTCGGTCGTCTTCGGCAGCGCCACGGCAAGCGGCAGGCGGCGATAAGAGACAAAGGCATCGGTTTCGAAAGGCACGAGTTCGCGCGGCTCGTGCACAAGACAGTCCGCCGGCAGAATATCCTTGAGATCAGCTATGATGCGGTCGCGATCTGCGACCACCTTCGCGCGCGGCTCCAGAAACTTTATCGGCTGTGTCACCGCCCCTCCTCCATGCCATTTCACCAACTGGTATTGTTTCTTTACCACTTTGAAACGGCGCAATCAAATGATATGGATTTTTTCCATTCTGGAAATAATCAAGGGCAACTATGACAAATCTGGGCGATCTGGAAGTCTTCGCAAGCGTTGCCGCCTCCGGCAGCATGTCGCTCGCCGCCAAGGAGCTTGGCTATTCGCCCGCCGTCATTTCCAAGCGCATCAAGCGGCTGGAAGAAAAGCTCGGCGCACGACTTTTCCAGCGCACCACGCGGCAGATTTCTTTGACCGAAGCGGGACAGGGCTTTTACGAGCGAGTGCTGGCCGTACTGGAAGGGCTGGAGGAAGCGGAGGATTTCGTCTCCGGCCGCGCCAACACCGTCAACGGCACACTGAAGGTTTCCGCACCCACCTCCTTCGGGCGCATGCATATCGCGCCGCATCTGAAGACATTCATGGAGCGGCATCCGGACCTCTCGGTCCATCTGGTGCTCAGCGACGAGTTCATCGATATCATCGAGGGTGGTTACGACCTGGCTATCCGTATTGCCGATCTCAACTCCTCCAGCCTCGTCGCCCGCCGTCTGGCGCCGGTGCGCCGCGTGCTCTGCGCCTCGGCGGACTATGTGGCGGCCCACGGCATGCCGGCGACAATCGAGGATCTGAAGAAACACCGCTGCCTGCCGGCGCACAATAACGACGTGTGGCGACTGGAGGGGCCGGGCGGTGCGCTCAGCATCCGGCCGGAGGGAATGCTGGTCACCAATTCGAGCGAAGTGATCCGCGAGGCGGTGATATCAGGACTTGGCATTGCGCTGCGTTCCACCTGGGATATCGGCCATGAATTGCGCAGCGGGAAGCTGGTACAAGTGCTGCCCGGTTATGAGGGATCGCGCAATGTCACGCTGTCGGCGGTTTATCCGAGCCGGCAGTTCCTACCCGCGAAGGTGCGGCTGTTCATCGATTATCTGGCCGGGCTTTATGGGCCTTCACCCTACTGGGAACAAGGCTAAGGCGGCGAGGCCGTATCAGCACCACCTCTCCTCCCTCACGCCTGTGCTCGTCACAGGGATCCACCCAGCCCAAGTCCTTGGGCTGAAAGGATTCTCTCCGCCGCGCAGACGCGCGTTGGCTGGATTCCTGTGACGGGCACAGTAATGAGGGAGACTGGGTTGCCCCTTAATGCCCGCCCTCTGCATGGGACCGGCGGATGCGGCGCACGACCCACCACACGCCAAGCACGGCGAAGGGAACGGAGATACCGGTGACCACGGCCGGATCAACCGGAAGCACATCATGGCTGATCGCCTTGGTGAGATAACCGATGAGGCCGACGACATAATAGGAGATGGCAGCGACCGAGAGGCCTTCGACCGTCTGCTGCAGGCGAAGCTGCATGGCGGCGCGCTTGTTCATGGTGTTGAGCAACACCGTGTTCTGCCGCTCCAGTTCCACATCGATCCAGCTTCGAACCAGAGCCGTGGCGCGATAGAGCTTGCGCGACAGGTTGGCCTGCCGCTCCTCCACCGACTGGCAGGTGCGCATGGCGGGCGCCATGCGCCGTTCCAGAAAGCTGCCCATGGTCTCATGGCCCTGCACCGGCGTTTCCGCCAGCGCCCGGATGCGTTCGCGCACGATGCCGTCATAGGCGCGGCTGGCGCCGAAACGATAGAGGCTGAGCGCGGCATTGGCTTCGAGTTCCGCCGCAAGCCGGGTCATCTCCGCCAGCAGCGCATCGGCCTCGTCGCGCGCACCGTTTTTCATGCGCTGGGTGATGCCGGTCAGACCATCCTCGATGCGGCGGATTTCCGGCGACAGCGTCTGCGCCATCGGCAGGCCCAGCATGGCGAGCGTGCGGTAGGTCTCGATATCCAGCAGCCGCTGCACCAGCGCGCCGCGGCTGTAATCGGTGAGGCCCCGGTCGATCACCAATATCTGCGTCAGCCCATCGCGATCCTGGCGGAAATCGGTGAGGATAGCGGCCTGCCCGTCGCGCACATCGCTGTGACAGAGGCTGGTCGGTTCGAACATCGCTTCCGCCTGGGAGGTGACACCGTTCTCAGGACGGATTTCCAGCCGCACGCCCGAGATTAGCGAGCCGGGTGGCGAAAAGCCGTCGCCGAAGGGATCGCCCGCGATTTCGCCGCCAAATTTTTCCGGTGCGGGGCCATCCCAGAACCAGGTCGAGAACTCGGTATGCCGCTCCCAGCGAAGCGTCCCCTGCCCCCAGGGCATTGCATGGTGGCGGGCATCTCGTTCCGGTGGTGCGACACCACGGCTGCGCGACATTTCCGCGATGACCGAGTGATGCACGGCCGAGCCGCCATCCATCATGAAGGCGAGCTGGATGATGATGCGCGATGGGGCAAGCAGCACGGTCGGCCGCGCATGCACCTCACCCAGAGCCAGCGACCTTTCCGGCGCGCTTGCGAATGCAAATCTACCCTTGGCCATTGCGATATCGTCCCCGCTTCTTGTCCCGGATTTCTAAGCCATCGATCACAATGAAAACACCGCAATCGAAGCCGATGTAATTGTTTTGATCCATCTGGCGGAAAAATCCGCCATCATCACCCTGTCCAGCTGCTGCTTTAACAAAAGCCAGTTTCAAAAGGCAGATGCCGTGTTGCCGCAGGCATGACACGGCCAGGCGGAGAACTGGATAGAATATTTGACCAGTGCGACGCTTCGCTGGTACTTTGCCCGGCATCAAATACGGGGCGGCATCTCGCCGGAGACTTCTGCGATGGACGAAACGCTTTTTGCGCGCATCGAGCACAGCCGCACATCGCAGGAGGTCGTGCTGCGGTTCGAGGAACTGATCCTCGACGGCATCTTGCGGGATGGCGACCGGCTGCCGGGCGAACGGGAACTGGCGCAGAAGCTCGATGTCTCGCGCCCGATCCTGCGGGAAGCACTGAAAGAGCTTGAGACCCGCGGCCTTCTCGTGAGCAGGCATGGCGGCGGCACCTATGTCGCCGATATCGTCGGCGCGGTCTTTTCAGACCCGTTGAGCGCACTGATTACCCGCCACAGCCGGGCGACGCGGGATTTCCTCGAATATCGCCGTTATATCGAAGGCATGACCGCCGAACTTGCCGCACAGCGGGCGACGGAACCGGACAGGCGCAACCTTGCCGCCATCGTCGACCGAATGCGTGAGGCGCATGAGGCGGGCCGCTTCGAAGAGGAACTGTCAGGCGATGTGGAATTTCACAATGCCATCGGCGAGGCAGCGCATAATATCGTGCTGATGCACACGCTGCGCTCCTGCTACAAGCTTCTGAGCGACGACATCTTCTATAATCGCCATCTCATCTTCACCGTCGCGGGCGCCCATGACGAGGTGTTGAGGCAACATATCGCCATCCACGATGCCATCGCCGCCGGCAATCCGGCAGCGGCAAGGGCGGCGGCGGAAGCCCATATCGACTTCATCGTCGAGACGACATCCAAGGCCCATCAGGCGCGGGAATGGGACCGGATTTCCCGTTTGCGACAGCAGCAGCGCAGCGGCTGAAAACACCATCTTGCGAAATGCGCCATCCATTTTATTCGATTTTTGATGGAACCTTTTGTGCTCTTCGGTCTTTTTATCGGGTTAATTGGAAAAATTTACCAAGATGGGACCCATGACAACCACGAGCGAAACTGAACGCTATCCGCGGATAGCTCTCATATCGACGCATGGCTATGTCGCCGCGCACCCGCCACTTGGCGCGGCCGATACCGGGGGACAGGTGGTTTATGTGCTTGAGCTTGCACGCAAACTCGGCCAGCTCGGCTACACCGTCGATCTTTATACCCGCCGTTTCGAAGACCAGCCGGAATTCGATGAGGTTGACGAGCGCGTCCGTGTGGTGCGCATTCCCTGCGGCGGACGCGATTTCATTCCCAAGGAATATCTGCACCGGCACCTGATGGAATGGTGCGAAAATGCGCTGCGTTTCATCAAGAAGAACGACCTGAATTATTCTTTCATCAACAGCCATTACTGGGACGCCGGCGTGGCCGGGCAGCGGCTCTCCGAAGCGCTGAAAGTCCCGCATCTGCACACGCCGCATTCGCTCGGCATCTGGAAAAAGCGCCAGATGGAGACGGACTATCCGGAAAAGGCCGATACGTTCGAACTGGAATTCAACTTCAGGGAACGCATTCAGCACGAGCTTATCATCTATCGCAGCTGCGACATGGTGATCGCCACGACGCCGGTGCAGCTCGACGTGCTGATTGAGGATTACGGGCAAAAACGCAAGCATATCCACATGATCCCGCCGGGTTATGACGACAACCGTTTCTTCCCGGTTTCGGATGCGACGCGGCAGATGATCCGGCAGCGTTTCGGCTTCGAGGGCAAGGTGGTGCTGGCGCTCGGGCGGCTCGCCACCAACAAGGGTTATGATCTGCTGATCGACGGCTTCTCCGTTCTTGCGGAGCGCGAACCTGAAGCCCGTCTGCATCTCGCCGTTGGCGGTGAGAATATGGACGAACAGGAAACCACGATCCTCAACCAGCTGAAGGAGCGGGTGAAAGCGCTCGGTCTGGAAGACAAGGTGGCCTTTTCCGGTTATGTCGCGGACGAGGACCTGCCGGATATCTATCGCGCTGCCGATCTTTTCGTGCTTTCCAGTCGCTATGAGCCGTTCGGCATGACCGCGATCGAGGCGATGGCGAGCGGCACGCCAACCGTCGTCACCATCCATGGAGGGTTGTTCCGGGCCGTGAGCTATGGCCGCCATGCGCTGTTTGCCGATCCTTTCGACAAGGAAGACCTCGGCATCACCATGATGAAGCCGTTCAAGCACGAGCGGCTTTACGGGCGGCTTTCCCGCATGGGGGCACACAAGGCGCGCAGCCTGTTCACCTGGACCGGCATTGCCCAGCAGTTGCTCGCCCTTGTGGAAGGCAGGACCATGATGCCGGTTCTGGAAGAAGCCGACTGGGCCGAACCATGGAATGACGGCGATTGAAACCGCTTCGTCTTTTTTCCACCGATCTCGACGGAACCGTTGTCGGCGACAATGACGCCACTCGGCGGTTTCGCGATTTCTGGCACTCATTGCCGGAGGCGCAACGTCCCCTCCTCGTTTTCAACAGCGGCAGGCTGATCGACGACCAGCTTGCCCTCCTGGAAGAGGTGCCGCTGCCGCAGCCGGACTACATCATCGGCGGCGTCGGCACGATGCTGCACGCCAAAAAGCGAAGCGAACTGGAAAGCGCCTACACACAGTCCCTCGGCACCGGTTTCGACCCGCGGAAGATTACCGAGGTCATGGCCGGAATTCCCGGTGTGACGATGCAGGAGGAGCGTTACCAGCACGGCTTGAAATCGAGCTGGTTCCTGCATGACGCCGATGACGCCGCGCTCGGGGAGATCGAAGCAGCGCTTGTAGCGGCTGATATCGACGCCCGTCTCGTCTATTCCAGCGATCGCGACCTCGACATCTTGCCGAAAGCCGCGGACAAGGGCGCAGCGCTCACATGGTTATGTGGACAATTACGCATCGGCCTCGACGAATCAGTGGTTGCGGGCGATACTGGCAATGATCGGGCGATGTTCGAGTTGAAGAATATTCGCGGCGTGATCGTCGGCAATGCCCTGCCGGAGCTTGTCTCGCTGGCACATCAGGAAACACGCTTTTTTCACGCGGCTGCGAGAGAAGCGGACGGTGTGGTCGAGGGCCTCCGGCACTGGGGTATAACCCCTGATTAAAGCAGCCCCGACCACAATTCATAGCGGCTTTGCATTCTGAATGGCTTGAAGGCAGGCAGAGAGAGTATTACCGCATCGGCTGTCCGGCTGCGGGGAACCGCCCGGTCAGAACTTTGTTCGCAAATCTACCACATCCCCTGCGCCCAAAGGCTTCATCAGCATGAAGACAGTAGTGGGTTATGGGTAAAGGGGGATTGGCGGAATCTGCGGCATCTCTATATTAGCAATTATCACTACCCGGCAAAGAGGATTTATTCGGATTGAAGATTTTGAATCGATTGGCGACAGATGTTGGCTTGATGTTGCGCAGACCGCCGCGACAGCAATATGCGGCGCTGTGCTATCGATTGTCGAAAAAAAATCCGGGGCCGGAAGTCTTACTGCTGACCAGCAGGGATACGGGCCGATGGGTCATTCCCAAGGGCTGGCCGATGGCCAACAAGAAGGCCCATGCGGTGGCCGAACAGGAAGCCTATGAGGAAGCCGGTGTCAAAGGCACGGTGGAAAAGGCGCCCTTCGGTTATTACGACTACGAGAAAAAGCTGAACAGCGGCGTCAACGTGCCATGCAGGGTGCAGGTGCATCTGCTCGAAGTTTCGGAAATGCAGGAAAGCTTTCCCGAGAAGGAATCGAGACGTTTGGAATGGGTCAGTCCGCAAGAAGCCGGCAAGCGCGTCAACGAGCCGGAACTGAAGGCGCTTATGCTCGCTTTCGACAAGCGGATGGCGCATTCGAAATAGCGCGCCCGCCCCTGATGTGGCAATGTGCAGTTTGTTTTTCCAACATGGCTTTTATCGTCTTTCCTTTTGGAAAGATGTGCGAGATGTAACAGTCTTTCTGTAAATTGCCTTCAACCTGCGACGCTGCCGGACGAAAGGGAATGCTGGCAAACGAGGTGTGAATGGCAACGAAGCCGCCATCAAACATGAAGCCGACGCTCGACAAGGATCTCGACAAGTTCACCCGTGTCGAGGAGGCGACGCTGCACGTCACGCAGCAGCTTGCCGGCCTTGGCGCGGGGTTCATGTTCGTTGTTCTCGCGGCTGTCTTCGCAGGCGCTTTCGTCACGGGCACCGCGGGTGCCGTCATCATCATCGCCGCCGTCGCCATCGGCGCCTATATGGCCATCAATATCGGCGCGAACGACGTGACGAACAATGTCGGCCCGGCGGTCGGCGCCAAGGCCATGCCGCTTGCCGTTGCGCTCATCGTCGCCGCCATCTGCGAGATTGCCGGGGCATTGATCACCGGCGGCAATGTCGTGGAGACCATTTCCAGCGGCATCATCAACGTCGAGACCATCCCCGACAGGACCGCCTTTTCCTGGGCGATGCTGTCGGCGCTTCTCGCCGCCGGCCTTCTCGTCAATATCTCGACCTGGACAAGAGCGCCGATCTCCACCACCCATACGGTGGTCGGCGGGGTTGCGGGCGCCGGAATGGCCGCCTATGGGGCGAAAGCGGTCGACTGGCTTTCGCTCGGCAGCATCGCCTTCGCATGGGTACTCGCACCCTTCATCAGCGCCTTCATCGCCGTCGCCATCCTTGCTTTCATCAAGGAATTCATCATTTACCGCGAGGACAAGATCGGCTCGGCCCGGCTGTGGGTTCCGGTTCTCATCGGCCTGATGGCGGGCGTCTTCATGGCCTATCTCATCTGGGTCGGATTGCGGCAGCTCATGCATGTGTCGCTTGGCCATGCCAGCCTCATAGGGCTGGTGACCGGGCTTGTGGCGTGGCGGCTTTGTGTGCCGATCATCCACAAACAATCGGAAGGGCTGGAGAACCGCAACCAGTCGCTTCGAATCCTGTTCCAATGGCCGCTCGTTCTCGCCGCCGCCTTGATGTCCTTCGCGCATGGGGCAAATGACGTTTCGAACGCCATCGGCCCTGTCGTGGCCATCGTGCGCGCCCTGCATGATGAGGCGGTGAGCACCTCCGCCCGCGCACCGCTGTGGGTGATGCTGGTCGGCGCCTTCGGGCTTTCCTGCGGTATTCTTCTTTATGGCCCGCGCCTCATCCGCCTCGTCGGTGAACAGATCACCAAGCTCAATCCGATGCGCGCGTTTTGCGTTTCCGTGGCCACGGCGCTCACTGTCCTCGTTGCATCGCGCTTCGGCCTGCCGGTCAGCACCACCCACACCGCCATCGGCGCGGTGTTCGGCGTTGGCTTCTTCCGTGAATGGTATACGCAATCGTCACGGCGGCGGCAGGAGCTCGTTCAGGCGGGAGCCGGCCAGACAATCCGCCGCGCCCAAAAATATGCCGACAATCCCTCGGAGGTGCGCCGCCGTTATCTTGTCCGGCGCTCCCACTTCATGACGATCATCGCCGCCTGGCTGGTCACCGTTCCCTTAAGTGCAACGCTTGCGGCGCTGCTCTATTGGCTCATGTCCTTCCTCTTTCTCTGAAACCGAAAAATCCCATGCGCGCTAATTTCCGGATGCAACGCCTGTACATCGAAGCCAACCTTGCCGAAGGCGTCGCGCAGGAGGCAACAACCGAACAGTTCAACTATCTCGCCAATGTGCTGCGCATGACCGACGGCGCGGAAATCCTGCTGTTCAACGGGCGTGACGGCGAATGGAAAACGAGACTTTCCTTTCCGAGCCGCAAGAAGATCATTCTCGTGCCCCTCGAGCAGACACGTCCGCAGCCGGATGCACCTGACCTGCATTATCTTTTCGCACCGCTGAAAGTCGGGCGCATGGATTATGTGGTGCAGAAGGCGGTGGAAATGGGCGCCGGCCTGTTGCAGCCGGTGATGACGCAGCATGTTCAGGGCAAGATTCACAACACCGAAAAACTGCGCGCCAACGCCATCGAGGCGGCCGAGCAGTGCGGCATACTGTCCCTGCCCGACGTGGCCGAACCTGTGAAACTGAAGGACATGCTCGAGTCCTGGCCTCACGACCGGCGCATCATCTATTGTGACGAAGGCGATGCGGGGCAAAATCCGTTGCCAATCCTGCAATCCGTCACGGAACGCAAAATTGCCCTGCTGGTCGGCCCGGAAGGCGGATTTTCCGAAGAGGAGCGGGAGCTTCTGCGCGGCCTTTCCTTCGTCACCCCCATTCCGCTCGGGCCGCGAATCCTGAGGGCCGATACGGCCGCCGTCGCCGCACTTGCAGTCATTCAGGCTGTTATCGGCGACTGGAACTGAGAGGCACCATTGCGCTTCATGCATCTTTAAAAGAAATTCATTTGCCTCCGGATACGATCCGGCCCTATCTGCCAATCATATGCCTCGCCGCAACAGAGACGTCATAACAAGGTAAGCCATGGCACGCGACACGACCGACCAGACACCCCTCTCCTCCGTCACGGAGCTTACAGATTATCTGGCAGGCGGTTGCAAAGCTGAAGCCGATTTCCGCATCGGCACCGAACACGAAAAATTCGCGTTTTTCCGCAAGGATAACAGTCCCGTTCCCTATTTCGGCAAAGCCAGCATTTCGGCCCTTTTGAAGGGCATGCAGGAAAAGCTCGGCTGGGAGCCGATCATGGACGGCGAGAACATCATCGGCCTTGGCGAACAGCACGGCATGGGGGCCATCTCCATCGAGCCGGGCGGCCAGTTCGAACTGTCAGGCGCGCCGCTCGAAAACCTGCATCAGACCTGCAAGGAATCCAACCAGCATCTGGCGACCGTGCGCGAAGTGGCCGAGCCGATGGGAATTCGTTTCCTTGGCATCGGCGGCAGCCCGTTGTGGAGCTATGACGAAACACCGCATATGCCGAAATCGCGTTACGCGATTATGACGCGCTATATGCCGAAGGTCGGGACCAAGGGTCTCGACATGATGTACCGCACCTGCACCATTCAGGTTAATCTCGATTTCTCCTCCGAAGCTGACATGCGCCAGAAGATGCGTGTTTCCATGAAGCTGCAGTCGCTGGCAACCGCGCTCTTTGCCTCTTCGCCCTTCACCGAAGGCAAGCCGAACGGTCTGCTCTCCTGGCGCGGCGATATCTGGCGCGACACCGACAATCGCCGCTCGGGCGTGCTGCCCTTCACCTTCAAAGATGACTTCGGCTTCAAGGACTATGTGGAATGGGCGCTTGATGTGCCGATGTATTTCATCGTGCGCGACGGCAAATATCACGATTGCACCCATGTCACCTTCCGTCAGTTCATGAATGGCGCGCTAAAGGGCGAAATCGCCGAGTGGCAGCCGACAATGGGCGACTGGACGAACCATCTTTCCACCCTGTTCCCGGATGTGCGCCTGAAGCGCTTCCTCGAAATGCGCGGTGCGGATGGCGGCCCGTGGAGGCGCATCTGCGCCCTGCCGGCGTTCTGGGTCGGACTTCTCTATGATCAGGAAGCGCTTGATGCTGCCGATGCACTGACGGCCGGCTGGAGTTTCGATGAGGTCATTGCGCTACGCGACGCCGTACCGGCTAAGGGTCTGGCCGCAGAGATCGCCGGCAAGCCACTCCTCGGCATCGCCCGTGAGGTGCTCGACATTTCCCGCACCGGCCTGAAAAACCGCAAACGCCTGAATGGCGAAGGCCAGGATGAGACCGTGTTCCTGTCCTCGCTGGATGAGGTTCTGGCCAAGAAGACCACCCTCGCCGAAGACCTGCTTGCGCTTTATAATGGCCGCTGGGGCGGTTCGGTGCTGCCGGTCTTCGAGGAATATCAATATTGAGGCATTGGCACTAAAGCTGCACCGCCATTAAAAAAGCCCGGCGCGGCCGAGGGGCCTGACACCGGGCAAAGGCAGGGCTATTGGCAAATCACCCTGCGGGGAAAACTTTTCAGCTCGGAGCAGTTCCGGCAGCTGGAGGTCTGCCGGAGTTGCGCGAACAAAACTTAGAGCGCCTCAAACCGCGTGACCGAGCGTAGCTGTGCGGCCCGGGTCAGATGGGCGGTCGGGTCCTCGAAAAGGCCGGTATTGAGCGCATTCGTCACATCCGATCGCACCAGACCGACATCCGCAAGCAGGCGGTCGTCGAGTTCCGTCAGCTCATTGGCGCAGATACGGTTATAGATGCGCTGCAGAAAGGTTTTCACGGTCGAAGCAACACCGACAACGAGGCGACGAAGCGCATCGCTTTCCCTGCCGGTTGCGAGTTCCAGTTCCATTCTCCGTTCTGCCGTGCGCATGACACTTATCCTTCCGTAACGGCACGATGCGGCACCGCTCCCGGCGCACCACGCGCGAGAAGCTGCCTCGGGTTAAGGGCTCGACATCTCGTCGGCCCGGGGTTGATATTGATTTGCTTGGTGTCAAAATGTCGCAAGACTATTGATCAGTCCAACGAATGTTTCTAATGTGAGACATCAATCATTCTGATGGATGACCATCCATGTCCGCACCTCTCGACATAGACCAGCTGCACACCTTCATCGCCATCGTTGATACGGGCAGCTTCACCAAGGCCGCAGATCGCGTCTTCAAGACGCAATCCGCCGTCTCCATGCAGATGCGCCGGCTTGAGGAACGCATCGGCAAACAGCTTTTCGCCAAGGACGGGCGCGGCAACCGCCTGACGGCGGAGGGCGAAAAGCTGATGAATTACGCCCGCCGCATCATCCGCCTTAATAACGAGGCAATCGCCGCCTTCGACGACAACAGGCTGGAAGGGACGCTGCGCATCGGCACACCTGATGACTATGCCGACCGCTACATGCCTGAGATCATCGGGCGTTTTGCCAAGACTCACCCCAATGTCGAGCTCTATATCGTCTGCGAACCCTCGGTCAGCCTGGCCGAAAAAATGGCGCGCGGGGAACTGGATATTGCCCTCGTCACCCATAATCCACGCGCGCGCTCTTCGGATGTGGTGCGCACTGAACCGCTCTGCTGGGTGGCCTCCGCCAACCATCCGCTGAAGGATGATGCGCCGGTGCCGCTCGCCGTGGGCCGGCGCGACTGCCACTGGCGTCAGCTCGCCTGTTCGGCCCTCGATGCCGATGGGCGGGATTATCAGGTACTGTTTACCAGCTGGTCTTCCACCGTGGTCGCCGCCGCCGTGCTGGCGGGCATGGCCGTCTCGGTACTGCCGGAATCGGCGCTGCGCACCGGCATGAAGGTTCTGACCGCCGCCGATGGTTTCCCGCCGCTGCCGCCGGTGCAGATCGGCCTGATGAAACGCCCCGGTCTCTCGCCTTCGCTGGTGAATGCCATTACCGACCACATCACCGCCTGCCTCGACAATATCTCGCCGATGAGCGTTGCCGACGAGATGGACAATGATGTGAAGACCTACCCCAAGATGCCGCGCCTGCGCGCCGGGCATATGCTGCCGGGGTGGTGAGGGGATAGTGGGTATGGCAAAGGCCGGACCTGTCCGGCCTTCCTCTTTTCGAGCTATCGTGCCCGTAGCGTCGCGACCGCCAGCAACGTATCGCCGCTGATACCCACCGAGCCGCTGCCATTGAACAGGGTCATGATGGGATCGGCGACGTTCTGCTGATTGTCGTACATGATGGTGAAACGGGCGATCAGCTTCTTGACCTTATCCGGGTCCTGAAAATCCTTGATGTCGAAATATTTCTTCATCATCGCCACCTGGGTATCGACGCCGGCATTACCGAGTTCATCGGGAATGCCAAAGGTAGTCTTGATGAAGTTCTGGATCGCGGTATCGGCAAGGATCGAATAATAGGATGTCGTCCCGGCCGCCATGCGCTTGAAATAGAGCGCCAGTCGCACGCCGGCGTTTTCTTCGCCCGCCTGCGTTTCCAGCGTCTGGGTCAGATAATTGTCGAGCGTTTCATAAAGTCCGCGCCGGGTCTGGATCAGGCTGCGGTCTTCATGAAGGAGCTTGCCGTCCGTGTCGGAATTGAAGGCGGTGACGAGGCGGCGGAAGACCGGATCCATCTCCTTGTTGACGTAGCTGTCCTTGTCATCAAGATTTGACGTGAATATCTTCTGCAGCTGTTCTTTCGTCACGCTCGTGGGGTCAATGCCGAGCGATTCCATCGCGAATTTGGTCAGGCGGTCATTGGCCAGGAATTCACTGAGCGTCTTGATCTTCTGCATTTCGCCCGAGAAATATTTCGCCTCGGCCGTGGCGGCCTCCTTGTCCTTAGCTGTACCGAAAGCCGATTTCTTCTTGATGTAGTCGGCCGACATGGTCTGCAGCTCGATTTCCGACTGCGCGAGAATGGGTGCACCGACCGAACCGTCCTTGGTGAAGTTGAAGAGTTCGGCAAGCTTCACATACCGATCATCCTTCAGCGTATAAACGTAGCTCTTCTTGTCCTGCAGGTCGCTGGTCAGCACCCTCTGGATATCGGAGATGTTCACCTTGGCGGGATCGAGGCCGACAGCCTTCAGCGCATAGGTATAGACCGCATTGGTTCCGAGGAAATCATTGACGCTTGTGACCTTGCCAATGCTGCTCTTGAACAGCGTGAGCGCCTTTGCGTCAGCGGCCTCGTCCGCATCATTGTAATGGGTCATGTAACCGCTGGTGGTCGTCGCGGTCTGTGTCGTCGTCTGCGGCGTCGTGCCGGCCGCGAGCGTACCGTCGGGCAGGAAATTGAACGCGTTTTTCAGGGCGAGGTAACGCTTGTCGTTCTTGCCCATGGTCGCGATGTAATTGTTCGGATCGCTGAGATCGCTTGTGAGGATGTTCTTGATCGTTGCCGGCACGATGGTCAGGTCGTTCAGGTCGAAGGCCGTTCTGATGTAATTGACAAGCCGCGCATCCGACATCAGTTCCTCTACTGTCGTGATGGAACCAATCTTCGATTCGAAGTAATCGCGGTTCAGCGTCGCGACGGTCGGCGTCACACGCGCTGCGCTGCCGATATAGGAGTCCGTGATGGCTTTCAGATTGTCCGCCGTCTGTGCCCCGCCAGCAGTTACCGTGCCGTCATTCTTGAACTCGAAGGCGTTAGCGATCTGCGCCATCTTGTTATATTGGGTGACGGTGTTCGACAGCGTCGTCTGTTCCGCCTTGATCGCCGCAAGCTTCGCCTCCCACTCATCCTTCGGTGGCAAAACGGCCTCAAGCTGGGTCAGCTGGTCCTGGCGGGTCACCTTTTCCGCCTCGAGCTTCGTGCGCTCTTCGTTTGTCAGACCCGTGCCCGCAAGTTCGGTATCGATGGCCGTAATCCGGGTGGTGACCTGCGCATGCAGTTCGATATTACCCTTCATCGTCAGTTTTTCGACCGCGTCATTATAGGCCGCGCCGTATTTCTGGTTGATGTAGCTATTGGGATCGTTGACGTCGCTCGTCATCAATCCCTTGATATGGGCATAGGAATAGGTCTTCTCATCGACGCCGAAGACCTGGAAGATATAGGCGCGGGTGCGGTCGTTGCGCAGCAGCTGGTCGGCATTCGTCACCGTGCCGATGATTGCCTTGTAATAACGTGTCTCTTCCGCAAGGCTGCTGTTCAGATTGGTGATCGACGTATCATAAAGCCCGATCATCTTGTCGAGCTGTGCGTCTGTCTGCACGGTCTTTGTCGAAGAGCTGAAATTAAAGGCGGCGGCGAATTCCCGATAACGCTCGTCGGTCAGCTTGTTGGCGAAGCTGTTCTGGTCGTTCAGGTCGCTGTCGAGCACCTTTTTCATGAAGGCCTTGGCATAGGTCATCTCGCCCAGACCGAAGGCATCCATGGCATAGGAATAAAGCTGGTAGTTATCGAGGAATTCATCGACGCTTTTCACATTGCCGATGTTTTCCTTGTAATATTTCGTCTGCCGCTCCACGAGCCCCTGCTGCGACACGCGCGAGATGCTTGCCTTCATATCGCGGTTGATGAGGTCGTAGCTGAGATAAGTCGATACCATCCGTATGCCCCCTGGAGCACAGCGCATCCCCTCGGGGGACACCAAAAGCTCCGGTTTTGAACCACCCATCGCGCGCCCATCCGGACGCACGGCAAGCCTTGGCGTGACTATGCATGACGCGCCTTGCCCGTAGCTTGAAAGAGCACAATTCCGATCGGGATAAAAACCGCATTGTCTCGATCTGCTTTACCTAAGCGAAACCATGCCACAGTGTGTTTTGCTAACCATTTGGGAATGCAAAGTTTTCTTAACCGCGATTTTTAAGCAGTCTCGAACATGCGGCGGATATTCTCCCGACATCAGAGGACGAAAAGTCCCGATGAGAAGACCGGAAACCGGCTCTCAGGTAAAACAAGGGTAGAATAAACATGACCAAGACCGTTCTGAAGCCCGACTGGGCCGTCGCCACTCTCAGACTCGACCCGGCACGTTTTCCGCAACAGGTCACCTATGGAAAAGGCAATGGCGCGACCGATGTCGCCGTCACTCTCGATGAACGGGGCGCCGTTCTGCGAAAGGTTCTGTCCTCTTCCGGCCTGCCTCTGTCCTTCGCCCTGCCTGCCCGCGCTTTCAAGGGTGTTGCCGCCCGCGCCATCGACCATGGCGACGGACAGGTGACGGTGACCCTGGAACTGCACCATGACGATCCGGATCTCTGCGTTCCGCTTCTCGTCGCTCACGATCTCTGCGATATCGCCGCCGACTGGCGCAGCTGGTCTGAAGCCTACCGTATTCCCATGCTGATGGTGGAAGCCGATGGCGTTGCCCGTCCGCTGGAAGAACATCTCGGCAAGGTGCGCACCCAGAATACCCGTCCGCGCCGCCGCCATTCCTATTTCGCGGAACGCCGTCCCCGCTTCCTCGTTCGCCGCTCCACCGGTTCGCTCGGCATGAGCATGAAGATCGAGGGCAAGGAAATCATCGCCCGCAGCTGATAATCTTCAGCCAGACAAATCAAAAAGCCCGGCGCGGATGACGCGGCCGGGCTTTTTCCATTCCGTATTTTCACGGCTTACGCCAGCAGGAGCGGCAGGATCAGGCCTGCGAAAATCAGCACGCCGACGCGGTTGTTGGATTTGAACAGCACGAGGCACTGGTCCACGTCATCGATATCGAGCACCCAGACCTGGCGGAACAGCATGAGCGCGGCAGCGGCAAGGCCGCTATAGGCAATAATGTTAACGTCCGCCATCCAGAACGACAGGAACATCATGGCAAGGGCTGTGCCATAAAGGAAAACCAGCCAGCGATGTGTGTTCTCGCCAAACAGCAGGGCGGTCGAACCGATGCCCACCGCGGTGTCATCTTCCTTGTCCTGATGGGCGTAGATTGTATCATAACCGATCGTCCAGGCGATGGAGCCGACATAAAGCAGGACAGCCGGCCAGGCGAGCGATCCGAACTGTCCCGCCCAGCCCATCAGCGCGCCCCAGGAAAAGGCAAGGCCGAGGAAAAATTGCGGCCAATTGGTGAAGCGCTTGGCGAAGGGATAGATCGCCACGAAGACCAGCGAGAATATGCCGGTCGCGATTGCGAAACTGTTGAACTGCAAAAGCACGACGAGCCCGGCAAGCGCCTGCAGGACGACGAAGACCTTGGCCTGCATCCGGCTCACGCGGCCGGAAGGCAGCGGCCGCGAACGGGTGCGCGCCACGGCCATGTCGATCTTGTGGTCGGCCAGATCATTATAGGTGCAGCCCGCACCACGCATCGCCACCGACCCGATGAAGAACAACGCCAGATGCCAGATCAGTGTCGCCCAGGAAAAGCCGCCGCTTGCCACCGCCACATTGGCCGCAAGGGCCGCGGACCAGAAACACGGCCACATCAACAATTGCCAGCCGATGGGGCGATCCCATCGTGCAAGCTGCGCATAGGGCCAGAGGGACCTCGGCAAAATCCGATAGACCCAGTTGTTGGATGGCGCGTCGGAAACGCGGTCTGACAAATCGCTGTGGTGAACCATAGGGATGGTTCTACAGCATCGGCGGGAAAATCGGAATGGATTTCAAAGTGCAAAGATGCGCGGTTCTTGGCGGATTGCAACATGCCACCGGCAAAGCGAAAACCTCACCGACGTCATCCTCGGGCTTGACCCGAGAATCCACAACCCGTTGAAATCAATGGATCCTCGGGTTAAGCCCGAGGATGACGTCGAACGCGGATTGGCAGAAACATCAAGGCCCGCAACGGTTTCCTGCGGGCCATCAACCTCAGACATTCGGTTTCTTGTCTCAGGGCAGCGAAAAATTGAATTTATAGCTTGCCTGAACACCGATGATGAACTGGTTTTTCGAGCCGCGCTCGCGCACCAGCGAGCTATCGGCGGCATCACCGGTCAGGCGGCGATATTCCGCAAACGACCCGACTTCGGCGTTCTCGGTGACCTTCCAGGTGATGGCGGCGCCGATGCCGGCGGAATGCAGGCCGCCGCCCGGGCTATAGGGCGATGGCGCACCGGCGGCCGTCTGTGCGGCACTGACGCCGTAATAACGCTCATTGTACTTGCTGCTCACCCACGTGGCGCGCGGGCCGGCGGAAATCTGGATACCGGGGGCGATATCGGTGAAGGCATCGACGGCAACATCGCCGACCACGCCGCTATGGCTGCGGATACCCTGACGGACTTCGCCGCGAACGCGCAGCCAGTCGGTCGGATAAGCCTCGGCGAAACCACCAAGCTCGCCGCCGCGCTTGATGCGGGTCATGCCCTTGAGATCGGCGGAATCGCCCTCGTCACGTGGGGAAACCAGCTTGCCGGCCAGACCCATGCTGATCGGGCCATTGTCCAGAAGCGAAATCGAGGCGCTGTCGTTGCGCGAGGTAAAACGTGCGCCCTGCCCCTGGCGGCCGAGCGAAATGATGGGCGAAAAGCCGAATTCATTCTTGTTGTCGCCCTGATATTTCGGCGCGGTGAAACCCGCACCACCGAGCTTCAGATACCAGTCGCCCGAAAACCAGCCTTCCGCATGGGCATTACCCACGGCAAAAAGCGACAGGACACAGGCGGCGGCCGCTGATGGCTTGAACATGAAAGAACCCCAGAAACGCAATACAGACAAGGTGCCCGTAGAATTAGAGGGATTGTCTTTCCATTTCATTAACCAGAGCGGGAAAGCAAACCGGCGGCTACTTCCCCATCATTCCGGCCCTGAGCCGGAATCCAGCCGACGCGCGTCTGCGCGGCGGGAGGACTCTTTTCAGCCCAAGGACCTGGGCTGGCTGGATGCCGGATCAGGTCCGGCATGACGGAGAAACACCTTAGAACGTCACCTTCTCGAGTGGCGCACGGGTCTTCTCGAACTCCAGCAGCTTCGCCTCGTTCTGCGCAATGTAGTCGCGATTATGCGGAACGGCATCGCGGTCCTTGGCGAGCTGGATCTGGAAGATATGGAAATTTTCGTGGGTAAAGGCCATTTCCGACCCCGCCAGATAAAATTCCCACATGCGGAAGAAACGTTCGTCGTAAAGCGCTATCGCTTCCGCCTTGCGCGCCACGAAACGCTCACGCCAATGCCTGAGCGTATGCGCATAATGCATGGGCAGGATTTCGATATCCTTCACCAGCAGCCCGGATTTCTGGATCGACGGCAGCACCTCGGCAAGCGAGGGTATGTACCCACCGGGGAAAATATATTTTTCGATGAAGGGATTGGTCGCCAGTGCAGGGCTGGGCTGGCCGATGGAATGCAGCACCATCACGCCCCTGTCGTCCAGCACCTCCGCCACCTTGTCGAAATAATCGCGATAATGCGTCGGCCCGACATGTTCGAACATGCCGACGGAAACGATGCGGTCATATTTCTTCGAGGCCGGCAGATAGCGGTAATCCTGCAATTCGAAGCGGACATTACCGGCAAGCCCGCGTTTTGCCGCTCGGTCGCGGGAAACGCGCAGCTGTTCCTCGCTGAGCGTGATGCCGGTCACGTCGGCACCGGCGCTTTCGGCGATATACATCGCCATGCCGCCCCAGCCGGAGCCGATTTCCAGCACGCTCTGGCCCGGCTCGGTCATCAGCTTGGCGGCAATATGCCGTTTCTTGGCGACCTGCGCTTCATAGAGGCTGATGCCAGGCGGGTTGAAATAGGCGCAGGAATATTGCCAGTCCTCATCGAGGAAGAGATCGAACAGCTTGGCGCTCAGATCGTAATGATGGGCGACGTTGCTCTTGTTGTGATTGACCGGCAGATGCATCTTGATGCGGGCGGCGATGATGCGCGCCATGCCGCGCCAGACCATGCCGAAGGACAGCGCCTCGCTCAGCGTATTGCCTTTGACCAGTGCGAGGAAATCGTAGATGTCGCCTTCGGCAACTTTCACCCGGCCTTCCATGTACATTTCAGCGAGCTTCAGCGCCGGATCGGCGGCGATCTCCTGCATGGCGGCTTCATCGGTGAAGTCCAGAACCACCTTTTTTCCCGTGCCGTTGCCGAAAGTACGGCTGCCGCCCGGGCTGTTGACGGTGAGATCACCGATCTTGATTATCTTATCGAGAAGAACATGCAGAGACGACGCCATGGCACCCCCAATTGCTAAGTCTCACTTATCAATTTTGCAGACCGTATTCCTTTCGGCACAAGTTTCAAGATAGTCTTATTTCAAAAAAATTGAACGATTTCATCAAGGAAAAAGCCCCGCCGGGGTATGTGGCGAGGCTTTTCGGTAAAAAATAATTTCAACCCAGGGTCAGCGCCGCTTCATGGCTTCAGCCAGCGCGGCGGCAAGCGCACCACCAGTTTGCGACCCCTCGTTGCGCTCTTTCGGTTTTGATGTCGCGTGGCGCATGGCGCTGGCGTTGCCCTTTTCACGCATCGGTTGCGGCGCTGCCTCGCCGCCATCCTTACGCATGGTGAGGCCGATGCGCTTGCGCTTCACGTCCACTTCCACGACTCGCACCTTGACGACATCGCCCGCCTTGACGACCTCATGCGGGTCCTTCACGAAACGATCGGCAAGCTGCGACACATGCACAAGCCCGTCCTGATGCACGCCAATGTCAACGAAAGCGCCAAACGCAGCGACATTGGTGACGGTGCCTTCGAGCAGCATGCCCGGTTTCAGATCGGTGATCTCGTCCACACCCTCGGCAAAGGTCGCGGTCTTGAAGCTCGGGCGCGGGTCGCGGCCGGGCTTTTCCAGTTCGGCGATGATGTCTTTTACGGTCGGCAGACCGAATTGCTCGTCGATGAACGTCTTCGGATCAAGCGCCTTCAGCGCGGCGCTGTCGCCCATCAGCGAACGCAGATCGCGGCCGCAGGCGGCAACGATCTTTTTCGCCACGCCATAGGCCTCCGGGTGAACCGAGGAAGCATCCAGCGGCTCCTTGCCGTTCGGGATGCGCAGGAAGCCCGCACATTGTTCAAAGGTGCGCTGGCCAAGGCGCGGCACTTTCAGCAATTCCTTGCGGCTGGCAAACGGCCCAGTCTGGTCACGATGGGCGACGATGGCATCGGCAATCGAGCTGCCGAGACCGGAGACCCGTGCCAGAAGCGGCGACGAGGCCGTGTTGAGATCGACGCCGACGGCGTTCACCGCATCTTCCACCACAGCATCGAGTGAGCGGCTGAGACGGCCCTGATCGACATCATGTTGGTACTGGCCGACACCGATGGATTTTGGCTCGATCTTCACCAGTTCCGCCAGCGGATCCTGAAGACGGCGGGCGATGGAAACGGCGCCGCGCAACGAAACGTCGAGATTGGGGAACTCCGCTGCCGCCCGCTCCGAAGCGGAATAAACGGATGCGCCCGCTTCCGAGACGATGACCTTGGTGGGCTTTGCGCCGGAAGCGGAAGCCGGCATCTGCGCCAGAAGATCGGCCACCAGCTTTTCCGTCTCGCGGCTGCCCGTGCCGTTGCCGATGGCGATCAGCTCGACATTGTGTTTGCGAATGAGCAAAGCGAGTTCCGCCTGCGTACCGCGCACGTCATTCTTCGGCGGGAAGGGATAGACCGTGCTGGTGTCCAGGAGCTTGCCGGTGCCATCCACGATCGCGACCTTCACGCCGGTACGGATGCCGGGATCAAGCCCCATGGTGGCGCGGGAGCCGGCGGGGGCTGCAAGCAGCAGATCCTTCAGATTGCGGGCGAAGACATTGATCGCCTCCTCTTCCGCCCGCTCGCGCAACTCGCGCATCAGATCGAGCGACAGCGACATGGAAAGCTTCACCCGCCAGGTCCAGCCAGCGACCTCCATCAGCCATTGATCGGCGGGGCCAACATTGCGGATATCGAAGGCGGCGGCGATGGTGCGCTGCGCGGGTTTCACCGGTGAGGGATCATCCGCATCGACATCGATCGTCAGCGTCAGAATTTCTTCGTTCCAGCCGCGCAGCATGGCCAGCGCGCGGTGGCCGGGCACCGTCGCCCAGCGCTCGAAATGATCGAAATAATCGGAGAATTTTTCGCCCGTCGCCTGTTTGCCGTCCACGACCTTGGCGCGGAAGGTGGCGTTCTGGCGCATGTAATCACGCAGGCGGCCGAGCAGATCGGCATTTTCCGTCATGGTTTCAGCCACGATGTCGCGCGCGCCCTCAAGCGCCGCCTTCACATCGGCCACCTCGCCCTGCACATAAGCTTCCGCCAATTTCGCCGGATCGGCAGCGCGGTTTTCCCAGATGGCTTCCGCAAGTGGGCCGAGACCGCGTTCACGGGCGATTTCCGCGCGGGTGCGGCGCTTCGGCTTATAGGGCAGGTAGAGGTCTTCCAGCTCCGCCTTGGTCCCGGCCTGCATGATCTTGACCATCAGCTCGTCGGTCATCTTGCCCTGACCGGTGATGGAATCGACGATGGAGGCGCGGCGCGCATTGAGTTCGCGCAGATAGACGAGACGTTCCGAAAGCGTGCGCAGCTGGGTGTCATCAAGCCCTCCGGTCACTTCCTTGCGGTAACGGGCGATGAAGGGAACGGTCGCGCCCTCGTCCAGCAAGGCCACCGCCGCCTTCACCTGATCGGGGCGGGCGTTGATTTCGGAGGCGATGAGCGTGGTGAGGCGGGCATTATCTGCGGTCATGAGGTTCTCTGATGTCACATCTGGAGCGGCGAACATAATGTCTGATTGTGGCGTGACAACAAGAGGCGGGAACGATTCCACAGGAAAGGCTGACTTCAAGGGAAAGACGGGCATTTGCGGCGCTTTCTCCTTGACCTTTCGCCCCCCTGCCCTTAACGCCCCTGACACAAGGTTACTGGCGAATTTGCAGGGGTATTGACCATGAAAGTTCTGTTGATCGGTTCCGGCGGACGCGAACATGCGCTGGCGTGGAAAATCGCCCAGTCTCCCCTGCTCGATGAGCTTTATGCCGCCCCCGGCAATCCCGGCATCGCCGACCACGCGACACTCGTTTCGCTTGATGTGGAAGACCACGCGGCCGTCATCGCCTTTACGAAAGAAAAGGCAATCGACTTCGTTGTCGTCGGCCCGGAAGCGCCGCTGGTTGCGGGTCTGGCGGATGATCTGCGTGCCGCCGGCATCGCCACCTTCGGACCGTCGAAAGCGGCGGCCCAGCTTGAAGGCTCCAAGGGCTTCACCAAGGATCTCTGTGCGCGCTACGATATTCCGACCGGCGCTTACCAGCGTTTCAAGACCGCCGAACCGGCCAAGGACTATGTTCGTGCACAGGGTGCGCCGATCGTCATCAAGGCGGACGGGCTTGCTGCCGGCAAGGGCGTAACCGTGGCTATGACGGAAGCGGAAGCGCTTACCGCGATCGACGACTGTTTCGACGGCGCTTTCGGTGCAGCTGGCGCCGAAGTGGTGGTGGAGGCCTTCCTCGACGGCGAAGAAGCCAGCTTCTTCTGCCTTTCCGACGGCAAGACCGCGCTGGCGCTCGCCACCGCGCAGGATCACAAGCGTGTCGGCGATGGCGATACCGGCCCGAATACCGGCGGCATGGGCGCCTATTCTCCCGCCCCCGTCATGACATCGGCCATGGTGGAGCGCACTATGAAGGAAATCATCGAGCCGACGATCTCGGGCATGGCCAAGGATGGTAATCCCTTCTCCGGCGTGTTCTTCGCCGGCCTGATGATTACCGCCAAGGGCCCGGAACTCATCGAATATAACGTCCGTTTCGGCGATCCCGAATGCCAGGTGCTGATGATGCGCCTGAAAAGCGATCTGCTGCCGATCCTCTACGCCACCGCCACCGGCACGCTGGACAAGGTTGAGGCGGAATGGCGCGACGACGCTGCGCTGACTGTCGTTCTTGCCTCGAAGGGTTATCCCGGCGCTTACGACAAGAATACGCCGATCGCCCATATTCCCGAGGCGAGCGAAGAGGCGAAGGTCTTCCACGCCGGAACCGCACTGAAGGACGGCGGTCTGGTGGCGACGGGTGGACGCGTGCTGAACGTCACCGCCCTTGGAAAGACGGTGACGGAAGCGCAGGCCCGAGCCTATGCGCTGGCGGACAAGGTGGAATGGGAAAACGGCTTTTGCCGCCGCGATATCGGCTGGCAGGCTGTCGCGCGCGAAAAGGCCTGATCCTTAAGGAAAACGGGGTTGGGAGCGAATATTTCGTTCAATTTTTACCAAGCTTGCTGACCCGATGGAAACGAAACATCGGTAATACTTGCCGGAATATTGAATGGCGCACTGTGCCTCGATCACGAGGCCGCGCCGTCATTTCGGGGGTTTTCGATGCATCGTCTTTTTCTGACAGCTGTTATCGCGCTGACCGGCGGGTCGGCGATGGCATCTTCGATCGAATATATAAACGGCGTGCACGTGGCCAATGGCAGCTTCGTTCGCCGCGATTGCGCGGGTTGCCAGCCCGTGAAGGGCAAAGCCGTAACGCAGGGTTATGCGGTTCCCTCCATTGAGCCTGGCACGCAGCACACGGAAATGCGCGAAGTCGACGGCAAGCGCACCCTGGTGCGCACCGAAGCCTGGCTTGGCGGTGCGCCCGTCACCTTCGTCAGCACCAATCCCGCATGGATGACGGAAACCTCCAGCACCGCCATCGCGACCTATGACGAGTCGGAACCCGCGGCACATCCGGTTGAGACGGTTTCGACACCGGCCGGCATCGACGTGACGACGACCACGGCAGCCGTCAAGGAACTTTCCACCGAAAATGCAGCCGAGCCTGCCAGCGCCTCGGTGATCGGCGCGCCCCAGTTCCCGGATTTCAAATTGCGCGGCAACTGACCGGCCGAAGACGTTTTTGATGACGAACGTCAAATAATCGCGTCATCGCTGTATTCCCGAAATGACGCTGCAACCATGCGGGGAATGTTGCTTTCTCCGCCGCGTATTCTGCCTATAAGGCCTGATAAAGCCTTCGCTAATTAAATATTTATTCAAATTTTTAGCCGCTAAGTGGGTTTATAGTGCGATGCAGCACAGGATGAGGCCACGGCGGGGACACGCGCTTTTCTGGCCTTTTATCGCGCATCATGCGCCTCTCCCTTCTCTGAAACATCGGTACCGCGCGGCATTTTCAGGCGCGCGATTCCAAACGCTTGTGAGCGCCCATGAAGAACCTTTCCATTTCCCGTCAACTGATCGTTCTCGTGGTGGCCCTGATGGCCGCCTTCGCCGTGGCGACGTTTTACCAGCTGAAATCCGCCACCGATGCTATCTATGAGGAACGCTACGGCATGCTGCGGACGCAGGTGCAATCGGCGATCTCCATCCTGCAATCCTTCCACGACAAGGAAAAGGCCGGAACGCTTTCGCGCGACGAGGCCATGAAGCAGGCTTACGCGACTGTCAGCGCCATGCGCTTCACTCCCGACGGCTATCTCTTCGGTTACGACTACGACGTGACGATGAAGTTCCACCCCGATGCCAAGCGCGTCGGCGAAAGCTTCAAGGGCAAGCCTGACAGCAAGGGTTTCGCCTATCGTGACGAATTGGTGCGGCTTGGCCGCAATGGCGGCGGCCAAACGGATTTCTACGGCCCGAAGCCCGGTATGGAAGGCAATGACTACGCCAAGAGCTCCTATGCCCTTGCCTTTGAGCCCTGGCAGGTGGTGGTCGTGACCGGCGTTTACATCGATGATCTGAACGCGCAGGTTCGCGGCGATGTGATGAAGGCGCTGTCGATCGGCGCGCTGATCTTCGTGCTGGCGCTTGCCGCCGCTTTCTACGTCATCCGTGGCATTTCGAAGCCGCTCGGCGACATCCACCGCGCGCTTGGCGAAGTGGCCAATGAGAACGTCTCGCTTGCCATTCCCCATACCGGCCTCACCAACGAAGTGGGCATGATGGCGAAGGCCACCGCCTCGCTTCAGGACAAGGTGCGCGAGCGCCACGCCATGCAGCGCCGTGAGGAAGAACAGCAGCGGCAGCTCAATGCCGAGCGCCAGAACAATCTCGACATGCAGCGTGACGAGGCCGAATTGCAGGCACGCGTCGTCGCCACCATCGGCGAGTCCCTGGAGAAGCTCGCTGGCGGCGATCTGACCGTGCGTTGCGGCGATCTTGGCAGCCGTTACGCGGCGCTGCGCGACAATTTCAACGAGGCGCTGACCCATCTCGATGCCGCCATGGCCAAGGTGAACTCCAAGAGCATCGATATTGGCGGCTCCAAGGAAGAAATCCGCAAGGCTTCAAACGAGCTTTCACAGCGTACCGAACGGCAGGCCGCCAATCTGGAAGAAACCTCCGCAGCGCTCGACGAGCTGACCGTTGCGGTGCGCCAGACGGCGGAAGGGGCGGCCGACGCTGCCAAGCGCGTCACCACCGTCAGCTCCGAAGCCATGCGCAGCGACCGGGTGGTGGAAGAAGCGATTACCGCGATGAGCGGCATCGAGCAGTCCTCCGACCAGATTTCGAACATCATCGGCGTGATCGACGACATCGCCTTCCAGACCAACCTTCTGGCGCTGAATGCCGGTGTTGAAGCGGCGCGTGCCGGTGAGGCTGGCAAGGGCTTTGCCGTGGTGGCGCAGGAAGTGCGCGAACTGGCGCAAAAATCCGCCGCCGCCGCCAAGGAGATCAAGGACCAGATCGCCCGCTCTTCCGCCCAGGTGGAAAATGGCGTGCGGCTTGTCGGCGAGGCCGGCGATGCCCTGAAGCGCATCTCGGACCAGATCAAATCCGCCAACGAGATCGTCAGCAAGATTGCCCATTCGGCTGCCGAACAGGATACGACGCTGCGATCGATCTCTTCCTCGCTCAACCAGCTCGATGTTGCCACCCAGCACAATGCCGCCATGGCGGAAGAAACCACGGCTTCGGCGGAAGCGCTGGCGGTGGATACCGAAGAGCTGCTGAACCTCATCCGCGGCTTCCGCGTCTCCTCCGGCCATCAGCTTCATGGCATGGCGCACGAGATGCGCATGGCGGGGTGACCACGAACGGTCTCATGCGATTGAAACAAAAATGCCGGGCACAGACCCGGCATTTTTGCGTGCTCTCCAACATGTTCCCCACACATTCGGCGTCATCCTCGGGCTCGACCCACCCACATCTTCAGCGGGGAATGGATCTCGCCTCAAGGGCGAGAATGACGGAGGAGAGTATCAGCACGTTCGGAAATGAGCCATGCCGTGTCTGCGTGGCCTCGTCTCAACGAGAAAGCGCATCCAGCCGGTCAATATCGGCAGGTGAAAATACGGCAATACCGGCCTTTTCGAGCAGCGCCGCCGTCACACCATTGCCCGCATGTTTAACGCCAGAAAACGAACCATCGTAAATCGCAAGCGACCCGCATGACGGGCTGCCGTCGATCAGAAGCGCGTGGGTGCAACCATTGGCCCTGGCGAAGGCGAGCGCCTTTTCCGCACCGGCGATGAACTCAGCCGTGACATCGCCGCCGGTTACTTCCAGCACACGGGCGCGGCCTTCCAGCACATCGAGACCGGAGGCCCCTTTCTCGATTTCCGCCGGCGGGCGCGGCACGGGCATGCCGCCCGCCATTTCCGGACAGATTGTCACCGCGCACACTGACATGTACGGCTACCCCGAAACCCCTCACCCCGTGATCTTCGAAAAATCCGCAACCGTTCCGGTGGCTTCGCGGATGGCCTTCAGCAACGCCAGACGGTTTGCACGGATGGCCGCATCCTCGCCATTGACGAGCACATCCTCGAAGAACTTGTCCACGGGCGCGCGCAACGTCGAAAGCGCCTGCATGGCCGAGCGGAAATCTTCGCCCGCAACAGCCTTCGCAGCATCTGCAGACGCGGTCCTGATCGCCGCATAGAGCGCCTTTTCGGCATCGAGTTTCAACAATTCTTCCGAAACGCCATCGGCCACCACGGTGCCCTTCTTTTCCTCGGCGGCCAGAAGCTGGGTGGCCCGCTTGGCGCCTGCCAGAAGGTTGCGGCCGTCCTCGCCGGTGATGAAGGCGGTGAGCGCCTCGACACGGCGAGCGATCATCAGCAGATCGTCGGATTCCGGCGTCAGAACGGCGTCAATCAGATCGTAACGCGCGCCAAGGTCGCGCAGGTAGACTTTCAGGCGATCATGGAAGAAGGAGAGAAGGTCCGGATCCTTCGCAACGCTCAGCAGCGAAAGGCGCACGTTTTTCTCGAGCAGAATGCGCACGACGCCGAGCGCCGCACGGCGCAGCGCGAAGGGGTCCTTCGAACCCGTCGGCTTTTCATCAATGGCCCAGAAACCGACGAGCGTGTCGAGCTTGTCGGCCAGAGCGACCGTAATCGCCACCTTATCGGCCGGCAGGCGGTCGGAGGGACCCTGCGGCTTGTAATGGTCTTCGATCGCGGCGGCCACGCTCTCGTTTTCACCCTGCAGCGTCGCATATTTGCGGCCCATCAGGCCCTGAAGCTCGGGGAATTCGCCGACAGCTTCGGTACGCAGGTCGGCTTTCGCCAGCACCACAGCGCGGTCCACCAGAGCGGCATCGGCGCCGACGACTGGGGCCAGCGCCTTCGCCAGTTCGCGAATTCGCGTTACACGCTCGCCCTGCGATCCAAGTTTGGCATGGAAGGTGACATTGAGCGCATCGAGCTTCGCCATGCGCTGGTCGAGCGGCTTCTTGAGATCGAGGCCGAACTTCGCAGCCGATTCCTTCAGCGTTTCCAGATCAGGCAGATCGCCCTGGTCGCGGTTCCAGAAATGGCGGGCATCCGAAAGGCGGGCGCGCACGACCTTGCCATTGCCATGGATGATTTCCTTACCGCCGTCGCTTGCCTCGATATTCGAGATCAGGATGAAGCGGTTGGAAAGCCCCTCTTCCGCACCCTGATTACGGGTGACGAAACACTTCTGGTTGGTCTTGATGGTAAGCCGGATGATTTCCGCCGGGATTTGCAGATAGTCTTCCTCGAAGGTGCCCATCAGCACCTGTGGCCATTCGACGAGGCCGGAAACTTCTTCCAGCAGGCCTTCGTCTTCCACCAGGTCGAGACCATTGGCGAAAGCAAGGTCCTTGGCGTCGTGCAGGATGATATCCTTGCGGCGCTCGGCATCGAGAATGACCTTCGCCTTTTCAAGGCTCGAGACATAGTCCTCGAAACGGCGCACGGTGATCGGGCCGGGCGCATGAAAACGATGGCCATAGGTGACGTTGCCGGCAACGATGCCGTCGATCACAAAGGGAATGACCTGTGTTTCGTCATGTTCGGGGCCGAACAGGCAGACGATGGATTGCAGCGGGCGCACCCAGCGCAGGCTTTCCGAGCCCTTGCCTTCGATACCGGCATAACTCGAGCCCTTCGGCATGGAGGCCGGGCCGGAGCGCATGGATTTCGGCCAGGGGAAAGAGCGGATGATGCCGGGCATCACCTCGGCGATGATCTCTTCCGCCGGGCGGCCGGGTTTGTTGATGATGGCGATATAGAAATCGCCCTTCTTCGGATCGGAAACGACCTGCGCTTCCGAGATATCGTTGAGGCCAGCGCCGCGCAGAAAGCCCTCGATGGCCTTTTCATTGGCATCGGTGCGCGGCCCCTTCTTTTCCTCGCGCACATCGGCGGAGCGGGCGTTGAGGCCGCGAATATCCAGTGTCAGACGGCGCGGCGTCCAATATTCGCGCGCACCCTCATAGGTCAGCCCTCTCTCCACAAGCGCGTCGGTGACGAGTTTCTTCAGATCGCCAGCCGCCTTGCGCTGCATGCGGGCGGGGATTTCCTCGGAGCGGAGTTCAAGCAGAAGATCAGGCATGGGATCAGGACTTTATCTGTTGTCGGACGATTGCGGTCGGCTTAGCAAGCAACGCGGCAAAAGTCACCAAGGCATTCGGTTAAATTACCGCCGGCGGGCGTTACCAGCCGCCGCCGCCACCGCCGCCGCCGCCCGAGCCGGAGAAACCACCACCGCCACCGCCCGAAAAGCTGGAACCGGAGGAACTGACGGGCTGGGGAATGGTGGAGGCGATGGTATTTGCCATGGAGGTGGAGAAGCCGCCGATCCTGTCGCCAAAGCTGCCGTAATTGCCGCCCAAATACCAGCCGGGCGCATAGCTAGCCGCGACGGCACCGGCAGCGGCAGTCGCAAGCCAGGCCTCGAAGGTGCGGCTCCACGGTTTTTCGACGCCGAGCGCCACCGCATAGGGCAGCAATTTCTCGAAATGCTGCGGCGACATGGCGGGGGCGCCAGCGGTGTTCATCCGGTCCTTTTCCGCCAGCGTCAGATAGGTTCGGAGACCTTCGATGCCATCCATCAGCTTGCGGCCAAGCGGCGTCGGCGCACCCATCAGGAACAGGAAAAGCGCATTTGTGAGTACGATGCCGCCGATGGCGGCCAGCGCCAGCGACTTGGTGTCATGTGTCACATCCAGCAGGATTTGCGTGGCGATGCCGCCAATGGCGGAAAAGGCCACAAAACCGGCAAAGGCCAGCATGACGATGCCGCCGATGCGTTTGCGCAGCGGTGCGCCACGCGAGAACTGCCGGCCGATGCCGATCGACAGGATGCTGAAGAAGAATGCGAAAAAGCCGAAGACCAGAACGGCGGCAATGGCGCTTTCATCGAGATCGCCGAACACCAGCGTCGCAACGATGATGGCGATGCTGAAGAAGATGCCGAACACGGTGTAACCGGCGTTGCTGCGGTAATATTTGCCGCGATGTTCTTTCTCTATCGCCGCGCGGAACTGCGTTCCGACCTTTTCGACCTCCGCACCATGGGCCTTGTCGATGGTCAGCGTCTCCCCCGCACCGCCGATGGAGGCAAGCAGCGTCTTCTGCCCGGTCGGCAGATCGGCAGCGGTTGCCTTTTCCGTGCGCCTGATGACGATGGCGTTCTTCAGGTCTTCCAGAACGACAAAACCCTTCACCGCAAGATCAAGGGCCGAGGCGGAGAGCGCCGTCCAGCCCGCGCCGGAAAAACCGCGGTTATCGACATAGTTGACCAGAGCCGGGGAAAGCCCCTCCGGCGCATCCCAGCGCGGCACGACTACGCCTTTTGCGGGATCACGGCCGACGGCGAACCAAGCTCGCAGATAATAGAGGAGCACGACGAAAAGCCCGCCGCCCGAAAGCAGGATGGCGAGATTATCCCGCAGCCACCAGCCTGCCTCCTGCGAGGTGTCAGGTGCGGCGATGGCGCCCTTGGGCAGCTTGACGGCAACCGTCATGCCCTCGCCCACTGAAAACGGGCGGGTGGAGGCGAAGAATACCTCGTTGCCTTCGTTCAGAATCCGCGCATCCTTGCCCTTGGCGCCAAGCGGGCCGGTGAAGACGGCGGTATCCGTGGCCTTGACGCCCTGCGGCAGAGTGATGGTCGCGGAAATCTCACCCATCGGGAACTGCCAGCCATTACCGGTGACGTTCCAGGTCAGCTCGTCATAATCGCTGAAATAACGGATCTGCCGGGCGGTGGTATAGGTGATCTGGAAGATATGCTCACCAGTCGGCAGAAAGCGGTCGGCGCTGCCGGTATAGATGCGGATGCCGCCATCGATATTTTCGGTGCGCCAGTTTTCAGGCGCGCCATCGCGCTCCACCGAAACGACGTTGAAATCCACCTTGGTGCGGCGGTTGTTCGCATCCAGCGCATAAAGCGGGAAATCGCGGAAGATGCCGCGCTTGATGTTCCGGCCCTCGGCGCGGGCGGTGATGGTTTCCGTCACCGCCAGCTTGCCATCCGCCGCCACCTCGATGACGGAATGGTAGGAGCGGATGAATTCCTCCGCAAAAGCCGGGAAGGCCGCGCCCAGGAAGACGAACAACGCGAGAAGTCTTGCGGCGATGGTCTTCACGGGCGGTCCCTCCTCAATGGCTTCAGTGCTGCGGCTCGGCAGCGCTTTCCTTTTCGGTATAGTCGACGCCCAGCGAGGCGAGCGCTTTCCAGTAGGCGGGATAGGTTTTGCCCACGCAGGCGGGGTTCTGGATAGCGATACCACCGATCTTCAGCGCCGCGAGTGCAAAGCTCATGGCGATGCGGTGGTCGGCAAAGGTATCGATGGAAGCATCGACCGTCTGGCCCGCGAGAGCCGGATCGGAATGCACGATCAGATCGTCGCCTTCTTCATGCGCCAGACCGTCGCGGATTTCATTGAGGCCGAGCGAGACGGCGCGGATGCGGTCACATTCCTTGACGCGCAGATTGGCGATACCGACGAAACGCACCGGCGTCTCGTTGAAGGCGGCCAGAACCGCGATGGTCGGAATGGCGTCCTGCATCTGCGAGCCGTCGATTTCGGCGGGCAGATGCGGAAACTTTGCCATGACTTCATAGGCCTTAGCGTCCGGCTGGGTGAATTTGTCGGCGGGCGTGCCGATATCGATGGCACCGCCGGTCAGAAGTTCCGCGCCCCAGAGATAGGTGGCGGCCGAGGCATCCGGCTCGATGTGGAAATCGGTTGCCGTGTAACCCGTCGGATGCACGCGCCAGATGGCGTTGCTGACCCGCTCAATCTTCGCGCCGAAAGCTTCCATGGCGGATGTGGTGAGATCGATATAACCCTTCGCGCCGATTTCCTCGCCTTTGAGAATGATATCGACAGGCTTGTCGCCGCAGGCAGCAGCCATCAGAAGTGCCGACACATACTGGCTGGAGAGGTTGGCGTCGATGGTGACGCTGCCTTTCGGGAACCCTGTGCCCTTGCCGCAGACGGTGACGGGCGGGCAGCCGGTCGGCGCTTCCGCTTCGACGCCGAGGGAGCGCAGGGCTTCCACCAGCGGCATGATCGGGCGTTTGCGCATGTGCTCGTCGCCATCGATGATGACGGCGCCATCCACAAGTGCTGCCGCCGCAGTGAGGAACCGCGTGGCGGTGCCGGCATTGCCAAGGAAAAGCGGCTTTTCCGGCTGCTGCAAAACACCGGTGCCTTCCACCACGAAGGTGGTGGCATCCGGTTCGGTTACCTTGACGCCCATCTCGCGCAGGGCTTCGGCCATATAAAGCGTGTCATCGCTTTTCAGCGCACCGGTCAGCCGGCTTTTGCCCTTGGCGAGGCCAGCCAGCAGAAGCGCGCGGTTGGTGATGGATTTGGAGCCGGGCGGCTCGACCTTGCCGGAAAGCGGGTGGCCGGGCGGTGTAATGGTCAGTTCGATCATGATTGTCGTCTTGTCAAAGAATGCGGCGAAGAGCCGGATTATCGGAATTTGAACGGGAGGTTTTAAGCCGCCGAAGAAGCAATGCGCTTAGAATTTCACGGTCGGCACGGCGCGGTCGGCCGGGTTCTCGATCTCGAAATAGGGCGCCTTGGAAAATCCGAACTGGCCTGCAACCAGATTGGACGGGAAGCTTTCCACCTTGACGTTGAGATCGCGGGCAGCGCCATTGTAATAACGGCGCGACATCTGGAGTTCACCTTCGATGGTTTCCAGCGACCGCTGCAATTCCAGAAAGTTCGCATTGGCCTTGAGATCGGGATAGGCTTCGGCCAGCGCAAAGAGCTTGCCGAGCGCCTGCGACAGCAGCCCTTCGGCCTGGGCACGACCTTCAACATCCCCCGCCGGCACGGCCTGCGCCCGGTTGCGCATGGCGATCACCTCTTCGAAGGTGCTTTTTTCATGCGCCGCGTAACCCTTCACGGTCTCGATGAGGTTGGGAATGAGATCGGCTCGGCGCTTCAGCTGCACGTCGATGCCCGACCACGCCTCTTCCTTCATCTGCCGCGCCTTGACCAGACCGTTATAGATGAAGACGACATAAAGCGCGATTGCCGCGATGATTGCCAGCGTGATGAACATGAATTGCGATTCCCAGCTTCGTTGCGCGCACGATAGCCGCTCATTACCGCAAAGTCATGGGGCTTCGCTCATTCTGTCCGTTTTTGCCGGAACGGACACGCTGCGGTAAGCAAACACCCGTTATTTATAAAAGACGGTACAATATAATTTCAGACCGGATACCTTGCGTACAAAAAGAGTATAGGAGGCAAGCCTGTAGCCTCGCTCGGCCCAATATTCCTTGTTTCCCTCCAGATGGTTCCAGCCGTCTATGACCCAGTCGAGCATTTTCGTATTGCGCGTGTAGTGCATGCGGACGAGCGCGCTGCCCACATCGAGAGAGCGCTGACCGCTGTCCTTGCAATCCATGCGGGTGACGATCATTCCGAAAGAGCGCAGCTTGTCGGCGCGGGCAAAGGCATCGTTGCCGCTCATCCAGTCCGTCGTTTCCGCAGCCGCGCTGTTGCCGAGAATGGATCCGAGTGTAAGCACAAATAAAAAACAGAAATTTCTAATATTATTCACGGTTAAACCCATCGTTATATTCAGCATACCAATCCACACAAAATAAAAGGCCGTCAAGAACGGCCTTTCAAATTCATCAAAACTTTGGACAACAGCTTACCACCAAAAATCAGGCAGCCCGGTTCCAGTTCAGCCCGCCCGCATCCGTCAGCAGGAAGGCCTCGCCGCAGGATTTCGCCAGCGTGCGCACGCGCAGGATATAGCTCTGGCGTTCCGTGACCGAAATTACGCCGCGCGCATCCAGAAGGTTGAAGACATGGCTTGCCTTGATGCACTGGTCATAGGCCGGGAACACGCATTTATGCAGGCGCTGATTGTCGTTATCACCGGGCGCACCGGCGGCGAGAAGCGCCAGGCACTCCTTTTCGGCGTCGATGAAATGGCGATGCAGCATGGCCGTATCGGCAAATTCGAAATTATGGCGGGAATATTCCTGCTCGGCCTGCAGGAAGACATCGCCATAGGAAATCTTCTCTTCACCCTCGCGGCCGTTAAAATTCAGGTCGTAGACATTGTCGACGCCCTGAACATACATGGCGAGGCGTTCCAGACCATAGGTCAGCTCGCCCGCAACCGGCGAGCATTCGATGCCGCAGACCTGCTGGAAGTAGGTGAACTGCGACACTTCCATGCCGTCGCACCAGCATTCCCAACCGAGACCCCAGGCGCCGAGCGTCGGGCTTTCCCAGTCGTCTTCGACAAAGCGCACGTCATGCAGCAGCGGATCGAGGCCGATCGCCTTCAGCGAACCGAGATAGAGTTCCTGCAGATTGGACGGGTTGGGCTTCAGGATGACCTGATACTGGTAATAGTGCTGCAGGCGGTTGGGGTTTTCGCCGTAACGGCCGTCGGACGGGCGGCGCGACGGCTGCACATAAGCAGCCTTCCACGGCTTCGGCCCAAGTGCGCGCAGCGTCGTGGCCGGATGAAACGTGCCCGCGCCCACTTCCATATCGTAGGGCTGCAGCACCGCGCAGCCCTTGTCGGCCCAGTAGTTATGCAGCGTCAGGATAAGCGCCTGAAAGGAACGCTTGGGGTTCATATGGTCTGGAATATCGGTCATTGCAGTCATCGCGGCGTTAGGAGGACAAGTAAGCATTTGACTTACTTCGGATGCGGACTGGTGCCACGGCATGGCGTAAGGGTCAAGGTTTTATGCGTGGAGACGCCGCCTTACGTCTCATCCTCGCGCTTCACGCGGTATTCGCCGGTTTCGGGGTCCTTGATCAGCGTGCCGATCGCGCCGGTTTCTCGTTCCTTCTCGCGCTGTTTCGATTTCGCGGAAAGCTTTTCCGCATCGCGGACGAAGCGGCGGTAAAGGATGACGGATCCCACCACCAGAAGAATGATTATAATAAGTTGCGCCATAAGGCTCTATTCCCGCGACATCATAGACCGAAACGCGACCACAATGCCTTTTCTTCGGCAACTTCCGCAAGCCCCGAGACGGCGCCTGCCGCAAGCCTTTCGGCATTGAGGCCGAGGGCCGTATTCACGCCCGGCACTTTTTTGCCGAACAGGCTGCGCCCGCCGCTAACGAGCTGGAGCTTGACCTTTTCACCGTAACGGCGGCGCAGAATCTCGCGCATGTCGCCCAGCCCGTCGATCAGCCCGAGGTCGAGACCACGCATGCCGGTCCAGAACAGGCCGGAGAAGATCGCCTCATCGTCCTTCAGCTTCGAGCCGCGGCGCATCTTGACCATGTCGATGAAAACATTGTGGATTTCGACCTGAAGCGACTTCAGGTAGTCGATATCGCCTTCCTTTTCCGGCTGGAAGGGATCAAGGATGACCTTGTTCTCGCCGGCCGTATAGACACGGCGCTCCACGCCGAGCTTCTTCAGCATTTCCGGAAAACCGAAGCCACCGGAAACGACACCGATCGAACCGACGATGGAGGTGGGATCGGCGATGATCTCGTCGCCGGCAAGCGCGATCATGTAACCGCCGGAGGCTGCAACGTCCTCCACGAAGATCAGAACCTTCTTTTCCTTCTCCTCGGCAAGCTGGCGGATGCGGTTATAGATCATCCTTGCCTGCACCGGCGAACCGCCGGGCGAGTTGAGCGAAATGGCGACGGCCGGCGCATCCTTGACGGCGAAGGCCTTCTCCAGAAGGGGGGCGTAGGAAGCGAGATTGAGCGCGGGGCGGAACTGGTTGCCGCCGGCCATGATCGCGCCATGCATGCGCACCACCGGGATGACGAGCTCTTTTTTACGAAAGCGTTTCGGCACCAGATACTTCAAAAAACCCACTATTCAATCCTCGCAGCATTTATCCGTTCGTCACGGATGTATGTATCGCCCCGCAAAACACAATGGTTTGCGGCTGGCGGAACCGCGATATTTATGGCGCCGGCCGGATTGCCCTTACATTACGCGAATAGGCGGCGCGGCCATTGTTCAGGTCATCCACGAAGGGGGTGAAGGCGTGACTGCCGTTTTCATGCATGATGAGCGGTGCGCGGAAGGACAGCCGCGCGCGCGAACCCTTGATGGCGGTGACGAGCATGCGCACCGCGTCCTCACGGGCACGCGGATGGATGAGGGTGATTTCGATGCCGCCGAAACGGCTGCCGCAGGCGGCGATGATCTCCGCCACCGATTGCGGCCTTGAAATCAGGGAAAGCTGCCCACCCGAAACCATGATCGCGCCCGCGGTCCTGATCCAGTCTTCAAACAGACCCTCCGTCATGGCGTGGGCCTCGGCCTTCAGGGCATCCGGCGTGCGGCGGTCGCCTGCGTCATTATAGGGCGGGTTCATGATGACGTGATGGAAATAGTCATCGGGCAACCCCGCTTCTACACGCGCTTTCGCCCGCAGGGTCACATCTGCCTCACGCACATCCACCCGGGCGGCAAAGGCAGCATTCTCAGGCAGATCGAGGCTGCGGCGGGCAAATTGCGCCATTTCCGGCGCGCGTTCGTAGAGCGTCACCTCGGCCTTTTCGAGCCGCGCCGCAACTGCCATGCCGGCAGCTCCCGCACCCGCGCCGAGATCGGCGATCCGGCAGGCGCGATCGTCCGCCACCAGTGACGCCAGAAGCATGGCGTCCATTCCGGCCCGGTGCCCCCTGCCCTTCGGCTGGATGATGTGAAACCGGCCCCGGTGAAAGGCATCGATCGTTTCGGAAATGCCGCCGCCCACCGCCGTTCAAGCCTCTTCGTTGCGCAACTCGTCGCCCAGCCCGGCATCGATGAGAATGCGGCGGGCCTGGTCCGCCCGATCTTCCTCCACCAGAAACCGACGGGGCAAAAGGCCGAGCGATCCCTCCAGAATACTCATCGCCTGATCGGCAATGAGGCAGTGGATGCCGGCATCCTTCATCAGGCTTTCCGCGAAGGACAGAAGCACTGCATCGTTGGTACGGATCAGTTCACGCATGGATAAGCCCTAAATTCCCATCTTTTTGAATGGCTAGCGGCAATTCGCCCCTTGCCGCGCAAGGCGTCAGTTTTTATTGTCGAATTCAAATTCGAACTGGAGTCCTGTCCCTTGGGCGTCGTCATACCGCTTGAAGAAAGCAAAAACAAACTCGCATCCGTCAAGCCGCTTGTCGACCTGACCCGCCCCGACATGGAACGGGTGAACCAGCTTATCCTTTCCAAGGCCGGTTCCGATGTCCAGATGATACCCGAAGTGGCCAATCATCTCATCTCCTCCGGCGGCAAGCGCCTGAGGCCGATGCTGACGCTCGCCTCGGCCTCGATGTTCGGTTACGAGGGCGACAACCACATCAAGCTCGCCACCAGCGTGGAATTCATGCATACGGCGACGCTTCTGCATGACGATGTGGTCGATGAGAGCGATCTGCGCCGCGGCAAATCCACAGCCCGCACTATCTGGGGCAACCAGGCGAGCGTTCTCGTCGGCGACTTCCTGCTCGGCCAGGCGTTTCGCATGATGGTGGATGTCGGCTCTCTCGATGCGCTCGACGTGCTGTCCACCGCCGCCTCCGTCATCGCCGAGGGCGAAGTGCTGCAGCTTTCGGTCGCCAAGAACATGGAAACGACCGAAGACGATTATCTGCAGGTGATTCGCGCCAAGACGGCCGCCCTTTTCGCGGCGGCGGCGGAAGTCGGCCCCATCGTCGCCAAGACCGACAAGGCGACCCGCAGCGCGCTGAAATCCTACGGCATGAATCTCGGCCTCGCCTTCCAGCTTGTCGACGATGTGCTTGATTACGGTGGAAAGTCCGCTGATCTCGGCAAGAATACCGGCGACGATTTCCGCGAAGGCAAGATCACGCTGCCGGTCATCCTGTCCTATCGCCGCGGCACGCAGGATGAGCGCGCCTTCTGGCGCACCGCCATTGAAAAGGGCGAAAGCAGCGACGAGAACCTCGAAAAGGCGCTTGGCCTGATCACCAAATATAACGGTCTTGGCGATACGATCGGCCGCGCCACGCATTATGGCACCATTGCCCGTGACGCGCTCGCGCCGCTGCCGCAGAGCCCGTGGAAAGACGCGCTTCTGGAAGTGATCGACTTCTGCATCGAGCGTCTGAACTGACGCTAGAGGCCGGGCGAACGGCGGATGGAAAAGACCATCCGCCCGAGGTTCCGGGCCAGCTTCTCCGCAAGGTGTGATTGTGGCCGGGGCCATAATTTCTTGCGGCGTTGCTTCAAAAAAGCCATTCTATCGTGACCAACAATGGAAACTGATTTTTCCGTGCTTCTGCACAAAGGCAAAGGTTCCCTCATGCGGCGTAAACCAGCACTCCGTCTTCTCTGCAGCGCGGCTCTCGCCGCTGCTCTCGCAATCGGCGCGGGTGCAAGCCCCGGCTTTGCGGAGACGAAGGCGAAACCGGAAGACAAAGCCGTTACGTTCGATCCCGGCAAGGTAAATACCTTCTCCGGCGCCTTCCTCGCCGGGCGCAATGCCGATGTCGATCAGGACTATCCGACCGCGATTTCGCTCTACAAGAAGGCGCTTGAATTCGATCCGGCCAATACGGAAATCCGCCAGCGGCTGATGATCGCCGAACTTCTGAGCGGCAATTTCGAAGCCGGCGCCAAGATCGCCGATTCGATGAAGGACGATACCTCGGTGGAGCGTGTCACGACCATCGTGCGCGGTCTGGACGCCATCAAGGACAAGGAATTCGCCAAGGCCGAGAAGATCCTGAAATATACCGGTCCGAACGATCTCGACCGCATGGTCAATACGCTTTTGACCGCCTGGGCGCGTGCCGGTTCCGGCAAGCCGAAGGAAGCGCTGGCGCTGGTCAACAATATGAAGGGCCCGGGCTGGATTTCGATCTTCCAGAAATACAATGCGGCGGCCATCGCCCTTGTTTCCGGCAATACTGAAGCCGCCCGCAAGAGCCTGAACGAAGCGGTGACGGACCGCGAAGGCGGGGCAACCGCCTCCGACACCTATATGCGGGCGGTCATGGCGCTTGCCCGGCTCGAAGCTTCCGCCGGCAACAAGCAGAAGGCGCTGGACGCGATTGCGGTCGGCGACACTTTCGCGCCGAACTACGCGCCGCTGAAAGCACTTCGCCAGTCCATCGAAAATGGTGAAAAGCCGGAGCAGCAGATCACCAATGCCGTGGAAGGTGCGGCCAGCGTCATGTTCTCCATCGCCGGCGCGTTGAACCGCGAAGGCGCCGAAGAGATAGTGACGCTTTATCTGCAGACGTCGCGCGCGCTCGATCCCAAGAGCCCGGATACGCTCATCCTTCTCGGCGGCCTTTCTGAAGCCCTGAAACAGCCTGACCGCGCCATTGCGTTCTACCGCGAGGTGCCGAAAGATTCCCCGATGTATCGCATCTCCGAGCTGCAGCTCGGATTGACGCTTGCGCAGACGGGCAAGGTGGATGAGGCGCGCAAGCATCTCAAATCCCTCCTCGAATCCGATCCGAAGGACATCCGTTCCTATCTCGCCTATGGCAGCGTGCTTTCCGATGCCAAGGACTACAGGGCAATGGCCGAAAACTACGACAAGGCCATCGAGGTGATCGGCTCCGTGCCGCAGAAATCCGACTGGACGGTCTTCTTCCAGCGCGGCATCGCCTATGAGCGGCTGAAGGAATGGGACAAGGCCGAACCGAATTTCAAGCGGGCGCTGGAGCTGAACCCCGAGCAGCCGCAGGTTCTGAACTATCTGGGGTATTCCTGGGTGGACAAGGGCATCAATCTCGATGAAGCCATGAAGATGATCAGCCGCGCGGTCGAGCTTCGGCCGAATGACGGCTATATCGTCGATTCGCTCGGCTGGGCGCATTATCGCCTCGGCGCTTTCGATGAGGCGGTAACCGAGCTGGAACGGGCAATCGAGCTCAAGGCCGGCGATCCGACCATTAACGACCACCTTGGCGACGCCTATTGGCGCGTGGGTCGCAAGATCGAGGCGGTCTATCAATGGAACCGCGCGCTGATCGGCGACAATGATGATGTGGACAAGGCCAAGGTGAAGGAAAAGATCGCCAACGGCCTGCCGCCGGTGGAGAAGGACGCCGAAAATACCGCCAAGAAGGATGCAGCGCCGCAACCGCCGGCCCCTCCTGCCCCGGCGGCCCCTGCTCCGGACAAGAAATCCTGACGCCATATGCCGACGCAGGGCATCACCGGGGCGGCTGAGACAATCGAGGCGGCCCCGGCCAAGATCAATCTGGCGCTGCATGTGACCGGCCAGAGAGCGGATGGTTATCATCTGCTTGAAACGCTGGTGACCTTCACCGAAGCCGGCGATACGATCCGCATCCGCGACGCCGATGCCGATAGTTTCTCCATCTCAGGCCCCTTCGGCGATCTTCTGCGCGCCGGGGATGGCGGCGACAATCTCGTCACCCGCGCCAGAGATTTGTTGCGCGATAGACTTGCGTCGACGGGTCAGCCAGCACGCCCGGTCGCCATTCACCTTGAAAAGAACCTGCCGGTGGCATCGGGCATCGGCGGCGGTTCGGCGGACGCGGCGGCGACGCTGCGAGGGCTTTTGCGGCACTGGCGCGCCGGGGTGGCACCGGATGCGCTTTCCTCCATGGCCCTGAAGCTTGGAGCGGATGTGCCGATGTGCCTTGAGAGCCGACCCCTGATCGCGCGCGGCATTGGCGAGGACATTGAACCGGTCACCAATTTGCCGGAACTGTTCCTGGTTCTGGCCAATCCGCTGAAGGCCGTCTCTACACCGGAGATTTTCCGGCGATTGCGGAACAAGGCCAATCCGCCCCTGCCCGCCCATGCGACAATTGGCTGGATGGATTTTCTCGCCCGGAGCCGTAACGATCTGCAACCACCAGCACAGGCGCTGCTTCCGGAAATTGGGGAGATTGCCGGGTTACTCTCGCAGGAAGGTGCTGCGCTTGTCCGCATGTCCGGTTCGGGTGCAACCTGTTTCGGGATTTTTCATTCCCTTGAAGCGGCCCTGATAGCGCAAACATCGCTTCGAAAGAAACGCCCCGGCTGGTACTTTCAGGCGACTCGGACCATTTGAGGATTAGGCTATGGCAGGCGAACGACCCTTCATCCCCTTGGGCATTGCGGTTTTGACCGTTTCGGACAGCCGCACGCTGGAGAATGACAAATCCGGCGATACGCTCGTCGCAAGGCTGGAAGATGCGGGCCACAGGCTTGCCGCCCGCGCCATCGTGCCTGATGACAAGGAAGCGATTGCCGGCACCGTGCGCGAGTGGACGCTCTCTGAAGGCGTGGATGTGGTCATCACGACGGGCGGCACCGGCTTTACCGGCCGCGATGTGACGCCAGAAGCGCTGGAACCGCTGTTCGAAAAGCGCATGGACGGGTTTTCCGCCCTCTTTCACCGTATCTCCTATGACAAGATCGGCACCGCCACCATCCAGTCACGCGCGACCGGCGGCGTGGCGAACGCGACCTTCATCTTTGTGCTGCCCGGCTCTCCGGGGGCGTGCAAGGATGCGTGGGACGGCATCCTCAAGGCTCAGCTCGATTATCGCCACCTGCCCTGCAATTTCGTGGAGATAATGCCAAGGCTTGACGAGCATTTGAAGCGCGGGGCTGGGGGCGTTTAGATCAGCGGACCGGAGGGGAGTGGGGCTTACCCCCCTCTGCCCTGCCGGGCATCTCCCCCTCAAGGGGGGAGATCGGCAAGAGGCCCGCTTGTCGCTTCACTCTCAAGCTTCAAGATGGACGAAACATAGCCGCAGATCGATCTCCCCCCTTGAGGGGGAGATGCCCGGCAGGGCAGAGGGGGGGGGTAAGCCCCACGCATCTTCGGTCCGCTGCGTGGCCAAAACCCCATCACGCCAGATATTTCTTGAAGAACTCCGTCGTCCGGCCCCAGGCGAGATCGGCCGCCGCCTTGTCGTAACGCGCCGAGGACGTGTCATTGTTGAAGGCGTGGTTGACGCCGTCATAAACGAAGATTTCGAAGGTCTTGCCGTTTTCCTCCAGCGCCTTCTTATAGGCGTCGATGCCGGCATTGATGCGCTCGTCGAGACCCGCATAGTGCAAAAGCAGTGGCGCCTTGATGGCAGGCACATCGGCCGCCGGCGCCTGCTGACCATAATAGGCGACGCCGGCATTCAAACCTGCCGACTTGGTCGCGAAACGATTGACCAGCCCGCCGCCCCAGCAAAAACCGACCGCGCCGACCTTGCCATTCGCCCCCTGCCTTGCCGCAAGCCACACCCGGCCCGCTTCGGCATTGGCGACGGTCGCATCCATGTCGAGACCGCTGAACATCTGCCGCGCCTTCTCCTCATCGGCGGGCGTGCCGCCCTGCGGAGAGAGGAAATCGACCGCAAGCGCCCGGAAACCGGCAAGCGCCACCCGTCTGGCCACGTCACGGATATGGTCGTTCAGACCGCGGTTCTCATGGATGACAATGACCGAGCCGATGGGGCCGGACGCCGATTTCGGTGTAACGAGGTAACCCTTCATCTCGCCGGCGGGGCCGGGATATGTCACCTCTTCCGCGACGATCCCCGCATCATCGGGTGCTACGATTGCCGCACGGGCGCTGTTGGCGGAAAGCAGCGGGGCGATTGCCGCGGCGGCCGCACCGGAGCCGGCCAGCACGGTGAGCTTTTCCATGAATTTGCGGCGGTCGAGGCTGAGATGGGTATATTCATCATAAGCGTCGATCATGGCCTGCGTAATCTTGGGCTTGTCCATCGCTCTATCCTCCTTGAACGCACGGATGCGGAAGGATAGCGCAGATCGCCCCGCGGGGAACGATGCGGGCGGAAGCGGCGTCACACATTTGCGTGAGCGCCGCGGCCGCATTTTCACATCAGGCGGCGAGGTCCACGACAATACGGCCGTCGATCTTGCCCTCTTCCATGCGGTGGAAGATATCGTTGATGTTTTCGAGCTTGTCCCACGAGAAGTGGGCGGCGACCTTGCCTTCTCCGGCAAAGGTCAGCGCCTCCTCCAGATCCTGCCGTGTGCCGACGATGGAGCCGCGCACCGTGATGCGCTTCAGCACCGTGTCGAAAACCGGAATGGAGATAAAGCCCGGCGGCAGGCCGACAAGCGCCATCGTCCCCTTGGAGCGGAGGAAACCGTAGGCCTGCTCCATGGCCTTGGGCGAAACCGCCGTCACCAGCGCGCCATGGACACCGCCGGTTGCCTTCTGCACCTGCTCAACTGCGTCAGGCGCACGGCCATTGACGACGACATCGGCTCCGAGTTTTTTCGCAAGCGCCAGCTTTTCGGCGAAAATATCGGCAGCAACGACATGCATGCCCATCGCCTTCGCATATTGCACGGCCATGTGGCCAAGCCCGCCAATGCCTGAAATGACCACCCACTCACCGGGCCTGACTTCGGTTTCCTTCAGACCCTTGTAGACGGTGACACCGGCGCAGAGCACGGGTGCGGCGGGACCGAATTCTAGATTATCCGGCAGGCGGCCGACGAATTTCGGATCGGCAAGACCATATTCGGCAAAGCTGCCATTGACAGAATAACCCGAATTCTTCTGGCTTGGGCAAAGAGTCTCCCAGCCGGTACGGCAGGGAATGCAGCATCCGCAGGCGGTGTAGAGCCACGGTGTGCCGGCGCGGTCGCCTTCCTTGATGCCGGTGACGCCTGCGCCGATCTTGGCGACATAACCGACACCTTCGTGGCCGGGAATGAAGGGCGGGTTGGGCTTGACCGGCCAGTCGCCCGTTGCTGCGTGCAGGTCGGTGTGGCAAATGCCCGTCGCCTTGTAGTTGATGAGAATTTCACCGGGACCGGGATCCGGTATCGCCACTTCCTCGATGGTCAGCGGTTTTCCAAATGCGCGGACAACCGCCGCCTTCATTGTCTTAGCCATGACATACTCCCTAATCTCTGCTCGCCTGAAATCCTCGACGGCAGGCAGAGATTAACGGGGATGCGGCGTCATGGAATTGACCCATCGCAAATCGGAGTATTTTGCCAGGCGGGATTGTCTCACTTATGAGGCAACCTCACGGTGCTGATTTATTCCAGCGCCAACCATATGGCGAGCCATGCCCACAGGCAGACGACCAGTGCAAAGCCGATGCCGAACAATGCGCCGCGCTGACGCAGGCGATTGCTGGTGACGTGGACATAGGAATGGGCGTAGCGCGAAAGCACGAACAGCCATGCCAGAACAACGGTGACGACATTATCCGCATCCGTGATGTAAAGCAGCAGGCAGGCGATGTGGAACAGGACCGGCAGCTCGAACTGGTTGGCAATATTGCGGTTCACCAAACGGCTTTCGTGCGCCTCCTCGCCGTGATCACGCAGCTTGATCGCCGATTCGCGATCCTTGAAGGTGTATTTGTTGCGCCGGATGATCAGCAGGCCGTAAAGCAAGAAGACGAGAAAGACATGGGCGATCATCGGCCAGAACATTGCGGTCGTTGGTGACATGCTTTCTCCCCCAATCGTGAAAACGCTCCCCGATCCGGCTTGAGATCGGGGAGCGCCAAATAACTAGCCTATCTTTTTACGGATTCGGCTCGAAAGATCAAACCGCGCCGGGATAGTTCGGGCTTTCGCGGGTGATCGTCACGTCATGAGCATGGCTTTCGCGCAGGCCCGCGCTGGAGATGCGAACGAAGGTGGCGCGCTCCTGGAATTCCTTGATGTTGCTGCCGCCGACATAACCCATGGCGGCCTTGAGGCCACCGGCCAGCTGGTGCAGCACGCCGGAAACCGGACCCTTATAGGGAACCTGGCCTTCGATGCCCTCGGGAACGAGCTTCAGCGTGTCGCGCACTTCCGCCTGGAAATAGCGGTCGGCGGAACCGCGGGCCATGGCGCCAACGGAACCCATGCCGCGATAGGCCTTGAAGGAGCGGCCCTGGTAGAGGAACACCTCGCCCGGGCTTTCATCCGTACCTGCCAACAGCGAGCCGATCATGACGGCGGAAGCACCGGCGGCGATTGCCTTGGCCAGATCGCCCGAGAACTTGATGCCGCCATCGGCGATGACAGGAATGTCAGCCGCATTGGCCACCTCGACCGACGACATGATCGCGGCAAGCTGCGGAACGCCGACGCCGGCGACGATGCGGGTGGTGCAGATGGAACCGGGGCCGATACCGACCTTGACGCCATCGGCGCCGGCATCGATCAGCGCCTTGGTGCCGTCAGCGGTTGCGACATTGCCGGCGATGATGCGAACCGAGTTCGACATCTTCTTGACCACCGAAACGGCATCGAGCACGCGCTGCGAATGGCCGTGTGCGGTATCGACGACCAGAAGGTCTACACCAGCATCGATGAGGCGCTCGGCGCGCTCGATGGCATCGGCACCAACGCTGATGGCGGCGGCGGCGCGAAGACGGCCCTGCGCATCCTTGGTGGCATTGGGATTAAGCTGCGATTTCTCGATATCCTTGACGGTGATGAGGCCGACGCAATTGCCTTTTCCATCCACCACCAGCAGTTTTTCAATGCGATGCTTGTGCAGCAGGCGGCGCGCTTCCTGCTGATCGACGCTGCTTTCCTTGACCGTGACCAGATTTTCGCGGGTCATCAGTTCATAGATTTTCTGCTGCGGATCGGAAGCGAAGCGCACGTCGCGGTTGGTCAGAATCCCGACGAGGCGGCCGTTCTTGTGGCCGCCGGAGCCGCCATTTTCAACCACCGGAATACCGGAAATACCATGCGCCTTCATCAGCGCCTGCGCTTCTGCAAGCGTCGCATCCGGGCCTATCGTGACCGGGTTGACGACCATGCCGCTTTCGAACTTCTTCACCTGCCGAACTTCTTCAGCCTGTTCGATGGGGGTGAGGTTGCGGTGGATAACGCCGATGCCGCCGGCCTGGGCCATGGCGATAGCGAGACGGCCTTCGGTCACCGTGTCCATGGCGGAAGAGAGGATTGGAAGGTTGAGATCGATATCGCGGGCGATGCGGGTGGCGATATTCGTCTGTCCCGGCATAACCTCGGAATGTCCGGGTTGCAGCAACACATCGTCAAATGTGAGAGCGTCCAAACCAGTGGGTGTTTGAATGATGCGTGCCATGACCAAATTCCTTCATAATGAAAATGCGTGGCCGTTCCGGAACGAAAAGTTCACCCCGGCGCCCTGCAAGGATTGCTTGGAAGTTGGCGAGGGCTGGTAACACGTTCATGACAGGAAGGGAATAGAAAAAACCCGGAATTGCCTTCCGGGTCCCCTCTGTTGCTGCATTGCAGCAGATATCAGATATCGAACTGATAGGATTTCGGCACGAAACGGTAACCCGTATCCAGCTTTTCCGCGTAACCGACAGCCGGAAAAGGCATGTGATACCCAAGGAAGGGCAGCCGGTCGGTAGCGATCATGTCATAGACTTTCTTGCGGGTCGCGGCCGCCGCCGCCTTGTCCATGTCGAACTTGACCTCCCAGTCCGGCCTTTGCAGTGACAGGACGAAATGATTGGCCGTGTCCGCCGTCAGGATCAGCTGCTTGCCTTCCGATTCGACACGGAAGATCATATGGCCAGGCGAATGACCGAAAGCTGCAATGCCGGTGATGCCGGACACGACATTGCCACCATCACCGATGAAGGTCGCCTTTTCCGCCAGCGGCTTGACGCTGGCCAGAACACCCTTATGGCCGCCCTCGGCCGGCGTGCCGACACGCTTCTCGTCCGCCCAGAAATCATATTCCGCCTGGCCGAAAACATAACGCGCCTTGGAGAACACAGGCGCGCCCTTTTCCATCAGCCCGCCTATGTGATCGCCGTGCATATGGGTCAGCACCACCACGGTTACATCCTCTGGCGAATAACCGGCCGCCGCCATGCCCTCGGTCAGGCGGCCATTGCCGGCGCCGCGACCGGCCTCCCCAAAACCGGTGTCGAACAGCACGAGGTCCGTGCCTGTATTGATGAGAACCGGCGAGAAGGAATTGACGAATTGCTCCTTCGGCAGAAAATTGTCTTCCAGCAATTTACCGACCGTTTCCGCAGACTGATCCGTGCCGAAGGTCTCGCCGGGATTGGGTGCGGCGCGCGAGCCGTCCTTCACCACGAGCACTTCGAAATTGCCGAGCTTGAAGCGGTTGGTTTCCGGCGGCATGGCGTGTTTGATCTCCATGGAGGTCTGCGGCTGGTTGGTCTGGGCATTTGCGCTGCGCGCCATCAAAAGCGGCGCGCCGAGAACGCTTGCACCGGCCGCACCGATGAGGCCGCGTCTGCTCATGCTCAAGGATTGGGTCATCATCTTTCTCCCGATATCGCCAACTGGCCGTGATCGCCAACTGAACTCACCCAACGGACAATAGAGCGAGAAAGTTGCAAGAAAACCGGCCTCACGCAGGTTTGATCAGAACTTGAGAAATTGATAATTAACGTGTTGGCAAGCCCGCTCATCAGGCGTAGGAGGAACGGCGATATCCTTTGTCGCAGCGGAAAGCCGCAGGCAGCCTCATGAACCGCATCATTCCCCTCATCCTGGCAGTCGCTCTCTTCATGGAGCAGATGGACTCCACCGTCATCGCCACCTCGCTTCCGGCGATTGCAGCCGACCTTAATGTTGGGCCGATCACGCTGAAGCTCGCGCTGACCGCCTATATGGTGGCGCTGGCGATCTTCATTCCCATCAGCGGCTGGATGGCCGACAAATACGGTGCGAAGAAAATCTTCCGTTTCGCCATCGGCGTCTTCGTCGTGGGGTCGATCTGCTGCGCGGTGTCCTCGTCGGTGTTCGAATTCGTGCTTTCGCGTTTCCTGCAGGGCATGGGCGGTGCGATGATGACGCCCGTCGGCCGCCTCGTGCTGCTGCGCACGACCAAGCGCAGCGAACTCGTCTCCGCCATGGCGCTGCTGACGATACCGGGGCTTGTAGGGCCACTGACCGGCCCGCCCATCGGCGGCTTCATCACCACCTATTTTTCATGGCACTGGATTTTCCTCATCAACGTGCCCATCGGCGTCATCGGCATCTGGCTCTCGACGATCTTCCTGCCGGAAATCGAAACCACCAACCCACCGCCGATGGACGGCAAAGGGTTCGTGCTCTCAGGCATCGCCGCCTCCGGCGTCGTATTCGGTCTGTCGGTCGTCAGCCTTCCGGCCCTGCCGCCCGCCATCGGCATCGCCTCGACGATCATCGGTTTCATCTGCGGTTTTCTTTACATGCGCCACGCCGCACGCCACCCTGCCCCCATTCTGGATTTCCACATATTCCAGAACGCCACCTTCCGGGCGGCTTCTGTTGGCGGCACCGTTTTCCGCATTTCCACGGGCGCCATTCCCTTCCTGATGCCACTGATGCTGCAGATCGGTTTCGGGTTGAACCCGTTCCAGTCAGGCATGATCACCTTTGCAGGCGCGATCGGTGCGATCACCACGAAATTCATGGCCAAGCGGGTCTTTGCGGCGACAGGCTTCCGATCAACGCTGATTGGGGCCGGCATCGTCGGCGCCTTCACAACGCTTGCCAACAGCTTCTTCACGCCGGAAACGCCCTATCCGCTGATCATGATCTTCCTTGTCACGGCGGGGTTTGCCCGTTCCTTCTTCTTCACCGGGTCGAACGCGCTCAGCTATTCCGATATCGAGGACAGCCAGGCCAGTCAGGCGACCTCGATGGCGTCTGTACTGCAGCAGATCAGCCTGGCGCTGGGCGTGGCTTTCGCCGCCTCCATTCTGGAAGTCAGCAGCATGATGTCAGGCTCGCATCTGCAGCTTGCCGATTTCCACGTCGCCTTCACCATCGTGGCGCTGGTATCGCTGTTCGCCATCGTGCCGATCATCCGCATGGACGGCAATGCCGGGGCGGCCGTCTCCGGCCACCGCGGCAAGGTCTCGCAACCGGCGGAGTAATCAGTCTTCCGCCGCCTCGTCGGCTTCGGATGCGTCAACCGGCTCGTTCTTGCGGCCCTTGAAGTGCTTGGCAAGCAGGAACATTTCCACCGATTCCGAGCGTGAGGACGCCGGCTTGACGTGCAACACCTGCTTGAAGTTCTTCTTCAGCATGTCCAGCAACTGCTTTTCCGTGCCGCCCTGGAAGGTCTTGGCAAGGAAATGGCCGCCTTCCGCCAGCACCTGAACGGCGAAATCAGCAGCGACTTCGCACAGATGCATGGTGCGGATATGGTCGGTCTTCTGGTGCCCGGTGGTGGGCGCCGCCATATCCGACAATACCAGATCAGGCGTGCCGCCAACGGCCTCCATCAGCTTTTCGGGTGCTGTCGGATCAAGGAAGTCGAGCTGCAGGATTTTTACGCCGGGAATGGGATCGATTTCGAGAAAATCGATCGCCGCGACGCGGATATCGTCCTCGGTGGAATCCGTCACCTTCGAAGCGATCTGCGACCAGCTTCCGGGTGCGGCGCCAAGGTCGATGATGCGGGTCGCACCCTTCAATATCTGATGCTTGTCGTTGATTTCCAGCAGCTTGAAGGCGGCGCGGGCGCGATAGCCTTCAAGCTTGGCGCGCTGCACATAGGGGTCATTGATATGACGTTCAAGCCAACGGCGCGATGAGGCCTTGAGCTTGGTCTTCTTGACCTTCTGGCCGATCTTTCGGCCGGTGCGATTGGTGCTTGTCGGCGCCTTGCTCATGTCAAACCTTCCGTCCTGTCCTGCCGTGTCATCTGCATGCGCCTTATGCGGTTACGCCGCCATGCGCCGTCATCCGCCATCATATCCGTCAAGAGGCCTTCGCGCAGACCGCGATCGGCCACCCGCATACGCCGCGCCGGCCAGCGGCGGCGAATGGCCTCGAGAATGGCGCAGCCGGCCAGAACCAGATCGGCCCTGTCAGGCCCGATGCAGGCATTGGCGGCGCGGCCGGCGAAATCCCAGGCCAGAAGCTTGTCCTGCATCGCCGTCACCTCGGCGTCGGAAAGCCAGAGGCCATCCACCTTGCGGCGATCGTATCGTGGCAGATCGAGATGGACGCCGGCAAGCGTCGTCACCGTGCCCGACGTTCCGATCAGGTGAAAATCCTCGTGATGCATCTGCGGCGCCAGAGGCGGGCAATGGAAGGCATCGAGCAACCCTTCGACTTCCCGCACCATGGCGGCAAAGACATCCGGCGTCACATCGCGGCCGCCATGGCGTTCCGAAAGCGTGACGACGCCAACCGGCAGCGAGGTCCAGTGGGTGATGTGATTGGCGAGCCGGTTCGAGCGATTTTCCCCGACCTTGATAACGGCGATTTCCGAGGATCCGCCACCGATATCGAACAGCACGACGGAGCGTGCTTCACGCCCGACGAGCGAGGCGCAGCCAGACACCGCAAGGCGGGCTTCCGTCTCGCGGCTGATGATTTCAAGCTTCAGTCCCGTTTCCCGCGTGACACGCGCCAGAAACTCTTCGCCATTCGACGCAGCGCGGCAGGCCTCGGTGGCGATGAGACGCATGCGCCTGATCGGGCGGCCCGAGAGTTTCGCGGAGCAGACTTTCAGCGCCTCGACAGCACGATCCATGGCATCGTCGGACAGCCGCCCACTCGACACCAGCCCCTCACCCAGCCGGACGATACGCGAAAAGGCATCGACGACCCGGAACTGACCGGGCCGCGTCGGCTGCGCAATCAGGAGGCGGCAATTATTGGTGCCGAGATCGAGCGCGGCATACATATCCGCCGGCGGCTCCTGGCCATGCTCGTGCTGGCGGCCTGCGTGGCGGGCGGATATTTCGGATTGCCGGTGCGGTTCCTGTCCAGCCCCGTTGGCCCGGCCATTCTGCTTGCCGACATGTTTCGGCGCATGGGTAGGAACCAGCGGACGACCCTGTGGATCACGGCTACGCGGATCGCGATGCCCACGCTTGCGGTGGCGCGACTTTCGCCCGCCGCCCGGCGGCACGGAGGATGGATTGGCCGCATCTGTTGCGGCTGGAGCCTGCGTCTGCGCGCTGGAAGCTGGGGCAGCCTGTTGAGACGTACCCTTGCCGCGGGAGCGCCTGCGGCGCTTTCTCTTGCGCGGCTCGGCATCCGGCTCGAGAGCCGATACGTAGGAGGAACCGGCCGGAACATCCGCGGCAACATCATGCGACAGCACAACAGCGTCACGGGGCTGACCGTCACGCTTGTGTTTCTTGCCACGACGGGATCGCTTCGCTTTCCCTTTGTTCGCCACCGACGCCCCTTGTTCCGACGGCTTTGGGCCGTTTCCGGGGTCGATCACTGTCTTGTCCATTTCGCCGCGCACAAGCGTAGACGCTATGCTGCTGGCTTTCATAAGGTTTCGTTGGGCAGACAATACCAGCGCAAGAGATTTTAGCCAAATGGTTTTTGCCGGGCTGCGTATGGCCCAGGGTTCATGCGTTACCCACGCTGCATGGGAACGACACAGTCACGCAATGGTTTTGGGGATTTTCGGAAATCGGAAGCAGCCTGCGCGGCGTCAGGGCTTCAGCAGGGATCCGCAGGCATGAATAGCATCGACGGAAGAGAATACTCCCCTCTCCCGGTAAGTCACTGTGACATATAGACTTATCGGGAGAGGGGAATGGTACGGTTGAGTGGGGTCGAACCACCGACCTCAGGTGCCACAAACCTGCGCTCTAACCAACTGAGCTACAACCGCACATGAAACGCCGAAGCGGCGTCACGGGGGGTGACATAAAAGGTGTTTCCCCCATTTGCAAGTGCCTCTTCGAATTTTGCGAAAAAAGGCGTCGAAAGGCAAGTTCTTTTCAATGGGCCGGGCTGACATGGAGAAGCCGCAGCGGCCTGTTGATGTTAACTCTATTTGGCGATTCATCCCGCAGATGGTGGACCCGGCAGCGCTGTGAAGTTATTTAAAATTCTGTTAACGTGATGCCTCGGCGGGTTTACGTTTTGCGCTTCATGAGGAAGCCGAAAGCCCGCAAGGTCCGGTAGTGCCAGAATAGGTTTCGACATGCCCGCCGTCCAGTATCCCTTTATCGATATCGCAGTACATGAACGGGTGCGTGAAGGTTTCGGGCGTGGCGCGGCCATGGCGCTGTTCTCGCTGGACCTTAAAAATGCCCTTTGGGCCAATGGCCGGGGTGCGGCGCTGTTCGACACGCCGATTGTCTATGATTTTCTGGAACAGGGCCCGAAGCCACAGGACGTGACCTTCCGGCAATTGGCGGCCACGGCGGCGCGGCTTTCCAAAGCGGGCGACAGCCTGCCGTTTACCATTCGCATCACATCGGGTTTCCGCAGCCTTGCCGTCACCGCGCGCGCGGAAATCATCGAGGCCGAGCCCGGTCAGCCGGCCATCCTGTTTTCGGCCCTTACCGATCAGGCCGCACCCGACACGGCAGAATGCGCCCGGCGCATGATCGAAGGTTTTGACGACCCCGATATTCATATGGCGGTTCTGAACGGCGAGAACGAAATTATCGCCGCCTCGCCCGGCTTTTCGTCGCTCGGCATCACGCCGCACACGGCGCGCACGCTGGTGAAGATGGCAGCCGGCCAGTCCGGCCATCTCGTCAAGCGGCCGGTGCCGACAGGCAAGGGCTATCTGCCCGCCGCCACCGGCCAGATCGCGGCATCGCCCGAACTGAACCTGATGTTCGTGGTCGAAACCGCGCTGGGCACACTCGACCCTGTTAATGGTTTTGCGGAAGACAGGCCGCAGGAAACCCCAGCCGCCGCGGAGCCCGCCTTGCCGGTTGCGGAGACCGCGCCTGTTGTCGCAACAGCCGCCTCCTTTGATTCCGTGCTCGATGCCGTTGCGGGCATCGAGGATATGGAAGAGGTGCAGGAACTGCCGGCCGATCCCGAAGACGAAGTGGCCGCGGAGCAGGATGAGGACAGCCTCCTAACGTTGCCGGAAGACGGAGCGGAGACCCCGGCGGAGCTTTCCGCACAGGATGCCGACGCCGCTGCTGATATGGCGATGACTGACGACATCGCCGATCTTTTCGAACTTGATGAGGATGAAGCAGAGGCTCCCTTAACCGAGCGAGCAATCGCCGACGCCGACGCCCCTGCCGAAGAGGCCCGGGCCGAAGACAATGCAGCCGCGGACGATGAAATCGTCGAAACCGCGCCGTCAGAAGCTGCTCCTGCGGCGGATGAGGAGATAACGACGGAGACCGAGGAGACAGACAACGGCGCTGGCGAAGAAGCACAGCCTTTTGTCTTCAATGCTGGTGCACGCGCTTCCCGTTTCGTCTGGAAAATCGACGCCGAAGGACGCTTCAGCTCGATCTCGCATGAGTTTGCGGAAGCCGTGGGCGCGAAGGCTGCTGCCGTGGAAGGCATGGGCTTTGCCGATGTCGCGGCCCTGTTCAATCTCGATCCCGACGGCAAGATCCGCGAGCTTCTCGGCCGTCGCGACACCTGGTCGGGCAAGACGATCTATTGGCCGGTGGAAGGCACATCGCTGATGGTGCCGATCGATCTCGCCGCCCTGCCCACCTATACGCGCTCACGCGAATTCGACGGTTTCCGCGGTTTCGGTATCGTGCGGCTTGCCGATGCCACCGAAGACCCGCATGCCACGGGCCTTACCTTCCTTGATGGCGAAGAGGCCGATCCGGCAGAAGCACTACCGCAGCCGTCTATCGAGGATGAAAGCCACGAATTGCTGGCCTTTATCGATGAGGATGACGACGAAGGCGGCGATTCCGGTGAGGATGAGGCCCCGGCAACGGACCTCGATGCGGCAGACGGCGCATCGGATGCGGTCCCTGTCGAAGAACCGCACCTTGATTATACCCCGCCGGAATTCGAAGCGCCTGTCATAGCGCCGGCGCTGGAGCCAACCTATTCCGACAAGGTCGTCCATCTGGAGGAGCGCCGTTCCCGCTCCCGCGAGGGCCTGACCGCAGGCGAGCAGGCCGCCTTCCGCGAAATCGGCCGGGCCCTGGCGCCTGCGGATTCTGCTTCGGAGGAAAATTCGGACGCGGATGCGGGGATCATTTCCGCCGAACCGGCAGGACAGGATATCCAGCAGGATATCGTTGCGGATGCGCCGGAAAGCGCACCCTCAGACACGGAAACCGACGAAAAGACGACCGAACCGCCTGATGAAGACGATCTTTTTGCGGACTACGTTCGTGGCGAGCAGCCCGCGGCTATTCGCGCAGCGGCGGGTGAAAGCGGCTCTGAAGAAAAGCAGGAGACTGCAATTGACGAGCAGCCGACTGCCGATATTGCCGCCTCCATGGTCAGCCCGTCCGTTCGCCCCGCAAATGCGTTGACGGCCGAAACGCTGGACCAGATGCCGGTTGCGCTTCTGGTGCATGCCGGCGACAGGCTGATCCACGCCAATCCGGATTTCCTGCGCTTGACGGGCTATGGGTCTCTCGCCGAACTGCAAGATGTTGGCGGGCTGGAAGCGTTGCTGCAGCGGCAGGATCTGGAACAGATGCCTGACAATGAGGGCGGCATGGTCGTCGTCAGCGCCGAAAACGACATCATTCCGGTCAAGGCGCGGCTACAATCCATCCGCTGGGAAGAAACCAAGGCGCTGATGCTGTCGCTGGTGCCGCTTGAGGAAAAGCAGGCGCCGGTTGCGGCCGCCAACGAAAACATTGCGGCCGGCGACATCGAAAATGCGGAAGCAGGCAGCCTCTCCCTCCTGCAGGGCGAAGTGGAGGAACTGCACTCCATTCTGGAAACCGCCACCGATGGCGTGGTGCTTCTGGGAGACGAAGGCGAAATCCGCTCGCTCAACCGTTCCGCCAGCGCGCTGTTCAATTATGATAATGGCGAAATCGCCGGCAAACCTTTCGTCACCCTCTTTGCCCATGAGAGCCAGCGCGCCGTGCTGGACTATCTTTCCGGCCTTGCCAATAACGGTGTCGCGAGCGTGCTGAATGATGGCCGCGAAGTGATCGGCCGCGAGGCATCCGGCGGCTTCCTGCCGCTGTTCATGACCATCGGCCGGCTTAAATCCTCGCATGGCTATTGCGTTGTCATCCGTGACATCACCCAGTGGAAGCGCACGGAAGAGGAACTGCGCAACGCCAAGCGCGCGGCGGAAACCGCCAATGCCCACAAGACCGATTTCCTCGCGCGCGTCAGCCATGAAATCCGCACGCCGCTCAACGCCATCATCGGCTTTGCCGACATGATGGCGACTGAACGCTTCGGGCCTATCGGCCATTCGCGCTATGTGGAATATTCCAATGATATCGGCCGCTCCGGCCGGCATGTGCTCGATATCGTCAATGATCTCCTCGATATTTCGAAGATCGAGGCCGGGCAGATGGATGTGGATTTCATCGCCGTGCCGCTGAACGAGACGGTGGCCGAGGCGGTGTCGCTGGTGCAGCCGCAAGCCAATAACCAGCGTGTCATTATCCGCACGGCCCTTGCGCAATCTGTGCCGCAGATCGTCGCCGACCTGCGCTCGATCAAGCAGATCGTGCTGAACATCCTGTCGAACGCCATCCGTTTCACGCCATCAGGCGGCCAGATCGTCGTTTCCACAGCCTATGAAGCCAATGGCAGCGTGTCGCTGCGTATCCGCGATACCGGCATCGGCATGACGCGCGCAGAACTGGAGCAGGCCATGAAGCCGTTCCGGCAGGTGGCCTCTTCCGGCAAACGTGTGCGGGGCGACGGCACCGGACTCGGCCTGCCGCTGACCAAGGCCATGGTGGACGCCAACCGTGCGAATTTCTCCATCACCTCAACGCCGAATGAGGGCACGCTGGTGGAAATCAGCTTTCCGTCACAGCGGGTTCTTGCCAACTGAGGTCATGCGGGCGTAGCAATGCGAAAGCCGCCGGCTGAAGGATCAGCCGGTTAAGGCTTTTTGCAAGACAGCAGGCTCGCATGCCCATGACGGCTCCCCTTCCCGCGACAAAACGCGTTTCGCTATTGCCGATTGCGGCCATCATTGTCGCAGCCATTGCCGCCATGCCCATTCTGGCGATCTTCTGGCTGGCGCTGACCGGCAGCACGGAGGGGTGGCAGCATCTTCTCGCCAATGTTCTGCCGCGCGCCGGCTTTCGCACCTTCATGCTGCTGGGGATGACGGCCGCGACGACGGCATTTTTCGGCATTGCCTGCGCCTGGCTCGTCACTACATTCGAGTTTCCGCTGCGGCGGCTATTGTCGGCAGCACTTGTCCTGCCGCTTGCCATTCCGTCCTACCTGGCAGCCTATGCGTTCGGTGAGTTTCTCGACTTTACCGGCCCGGTGCAGAGCGCCCTTCGCGCGGCCTTCGGTTATCACAGCATCCGCGATTACTGGTTTCCGGATATACGCTCGCTCGGCGGTGCTGTCATCGTTCTGAGCTCGGTACTCTATCCCTATGTCTATCTCTCGGCGCGCGCCGCCTTTTCCATGCAGGGACGTTTTGCGGCTGATGCGGCCCGCACACTTGGCGCAAAGCCTCTGAACGTGTTCTTCTCCGTGCAATTGCCGATGGCGCGGCCGGCGATTGCCATCGGCCTGTCGCTGGTCTTGATGGAGACGCTGAACGATATCGGCGCGGTCGAATATCTCGGCGTCCAGACGCTGACCTTCACCATTTACGAGACCTGGCTCAATCGCGGCAATCTTGCCAATGCGACCCAGATCGCCGCCGTCATCCTCATCATCGTCGGTGCACTGATCGTCATCGAACGCAACGCCCGCGAAAAACAGCGCTTCGGCGCGCCGAAGGCGACAAGCATGGCGCAGCGCCATCGGCTGAAGGCGCTGACCGGCTGGCGGCGCTGGTGCGCCGGCCTGTTCTGCTTCGTACCCGTGGCGAGCGGATTCTTCATTCCGGTGATCGTGCTCGGCGGTTACGCAGCAAAGAGGCTCGATGCGCTGTTCTCCCCGAAGCTTCTGAAAGCGCTCGGACACAGTCTCGAAGTCTCGCTTTCCGCCGCCTTCGTGACGCTGATTGCCGCTTTTGTGTTTTCCTATGCCATCCGCACCGAGCGCTCGCGTACCTCCAAGGTCGCCGCCCGCTTCGGCTCAATGGGATATGGCGTGCCGGGAACCGTGCTCGCCATTGGCGTGCTCATTCCGCTGGCCAGCCTCGATAACGGCGTCGACGGGTTCATCCGTTCCCATTTCGGCTTTTCCAGCGGCTTGCTGCTATCAGGCACCGCCTTCGCCATCATCTATGCCCATGCCGTACGCTTCATGACCATGGCGGAAGGCACGCTCGATGCCGGTTTCCAGAAGCTCTCGCCGCATATCGACATGGCCTCGCGAACGCTTGGGCGCAACCGGGCACAGACGCTGTTCAAGGTGCTGTTGCCGAACATGCGGCCGGCCGCGCTGACTGCTTTTCTTCTGGTGCTGATCGAATCCATGAAGGAATTGCCGGCCACCATCCTGCTCCGGCCTTTCGGTTTCAACACGCTGGCAACGCTGGTCTATGAGGATGCATCCCGCTCAAAGGTGCAGGATGCTGCCGTACCGGCGATCATCATCATTATCGCCGGGCTTGTTCCTGTGCTGCTGGTCTCGAAATCGATGGATCATCCGGAAAATCGCTGAATGGCATCGGCCGTCGCGGCAAAAAGAAAGGCGGCCTTGCGACCGCCTGTATTAGTTGTGCTTTTTTTCAACGAGAGAAAGGGGGACAACCTCGCGATATGGAAATTATCAATCCCGGCCATCAGAAATTTGACAGCCCTGCGTTGGGTTTACTTTCCGCCAACTCCTATTAACAAGCGGTTAAAACCAAAATCGAGCAATTACCGACGAAAATTCCTATTCTGAGACCGTAAAGCGCCGAAACTAAATTAAAAGTTCCTGAATTAATCGCGATTTCAACAGTAACGCGAGAAAATCGAAGAGGTCCGTTTGATCAGTGTCGAGCGGCGGCGTGTTCATCCCGCATCCGCTGCAACTCCGTGCGTTTGGATGCGATGGAGGCAACGATAACGCCGATGGTCACAAGCCCGATGAGGATCGTGCAGATGGCGTTGATTTCCGGTGTCACGCCAAGGCGGACCTGCGAGTAGATCTTGATCGGCAGCGTCGTCGCACCGGGGCCGGTGGCGAAGCTGGCGATGACAAGATCATCAAGCGACAGGGTAAAGGCCAGCATCCAGCCGGCGATAACGGCGGGGAAGATCAGCGGCAGGGTGATGCGGAAGAAGGTCTTGACCGGCGGGCAACCGAGATCGAGCGCCGCCTCCTCCAGACTGCGGTCGAAGGTCAAAAGGCGCGACTGCACGACGATCGCCACGTAACACATGGTGAAGGTGGTGTGCGCAATGACCACGGTCCAGAAACCGCGATCCACCCCGACCGCCACGAAGAGCAGCAGCAGCGACAGGCCGGTAATCACCTCCGGCATGACGAGCGGCGCATAGATCATGCCGGAAAACAGTACCCGACCCGGGAAGCGGGCAAAGCGGGTGAGCGACAGCGCCGCCAGAGTGCCGAGGATGGTGCCGATGGTGGCGCTGAGGATACCGACGCGCAGCGTCACCCAGGCAGCATCCATCAGCCCCTGGTTCGACCACATGGAGCGATACCATTGCAGCGAAAAGCCGCCCCAGACGGTGACCAGCTTGGAGGCGTTGAAGGAATAAACGATCAGGATGATGATCGGGATATAAAGAAAGGCAAAACCGAGGGTGAGGACGGTGATGTCGAATTTTCCGCGCTTCATGGCCTCACCCCACCTTCTTCTGCTGGTTCTGGAAGATGGCGATGGGCACCACCAGCAACAGCAGAAGCAGCACGGCGACGGCGGATGCCAAAGGCCAGTCGCGGTTGCCGAAGAATTCCGTCCACAGCGTCTTGCCGATCATCAGCGTCTGCGCGCCGCCCAGGAGATCGGGGATAACGAACTCGCCCGTTATCGGGATGAAGCAGATCATCGACCCGGCTACGACGCCCGGCAGGGAGAGCGGAAACGTGATCTTCCAGAAGGCCTTCCATGGCGGGCAACCAAGATCGGCAGCAGCTTCGAGGAGCGTATTGTCGAGCTTTTCCAGCGCCGAATAAAGCGGCAGCACCATGAAGGGCAGATAGGAATAAACAATGCCGATGAAGATCGCCGTCTCGGTGCGGAAGATATTGACCTGCTGGTCGGGCCCCAGAAGGCCGATCGACTGGAACAGCACCGTCAGCAGGCCTTCGGGCTTCAGAATGCCGATCCAGGCGTAAACGCGGATCAGGAACGAAGTCCAGAACGGCAGGATCACCAGCATCACCAGCGTCGGGCGAATGGATGACGGTGCGCGCGCCATCGCCAGCGCCATGGGATAACCGATCAGCAGCAGCAGGAAGGTGGAGATGAAGGCGATGCGCAGCGACGACAGATAGGCGTCGATGTAGAGCGGGTCTTCCGTCAGGAACAGGTAATTTTCGAAATCCAGCTGCGAAAAGAATTCGCCGAGCTTCGAAAACCCTTCGAAGACCGGCGTATAGGGCGGCATGGAGATCGCCGTATCCGACAGCGAGATCTTGAAGATGATTAAGAAGGGTGCTGCGAAAAACAGCAGCAGCCAGAAATAGGGAACCGCGACAACCAGCCAGCGCCAGGGGCTTTGCCGGTTTTCGGGAGTGGTGATCGCCATGAAAGCCTCCCTCAGCGCGTCAGGACAAGGCCGGAATCCGGCCTCCAGTTCAGCCACACCATGTCGCCGAAAGTGATCGGGCGATCCACGAGACGCGAGACGTTCGCCTGCGCTGCACGGATGACGCGGCCATCGGCAAGCTTGACGATGAAGACCGAGAAGTCGCCGAGATAACCGATATCCCAGACCTCGCCATAGGCGGAGTTGACGCTGCTGTCGGCGGGCTGGTCTAGCGAGATGCGAACCTTTTCCGGGCGGATGGCGTAAGCGACCTCACTGCCGGTCGCGGCAGCACATTCCTGCTCCACCGCCACTTTCAGCCCTTCGCAATCCAGCGTCACCAGGCCGGGCTTGCCGATATCCGAGGCATTGTCGACGACCTTCGCGTCGAAAATATTGATGTCGCCGATGAAGTCGGCCACGTAACGGCTGTTCGGTGCCTCGTAAATCTCGGCCGGTGTCGCCACCTGCACGACGTTGCCTTTGTCCATGACAGCGATCCGGTCCGAAACCGTCATCGCCTCTTCCTGGTCATGGGTGACGATGAGGAAGGTGAGGCCGAGATTGGTCTGGATATCCATCAGCTCGAACTGCGTTTCTTCGCGCAGCTTCTTGTCGAGCGCGCCGAGAGGCTCATCGAGAAGAAGCACCTTCGGCCGCTTGGCAAGCGAACGCGCGAGCGCCACACGCTGCCGCTGGCCGCCGGAAAGCTGGCTGGGCTTGCGCTTGGCGAATTCCGTGAGCTTGACGAGGCGCAGCATTTCCTCGACGCGGGCGGCGACGTCCGCCTTGGGCAGACCATCCTGCTCCAGACCGAAAGCGACGTTCTTTTCCACCGACATATGCGGGAAAAGCGCATAGGACTGGAACATCATGTTGGTGGGGCGCTTATAGGGCGGAACGCCGGAAATATCCTTTCCCTGCAGCAGGATGCGGCCCTCAGTCGGTTCCTCGAAACCGGCGAGCATGCGCATCAGCGTGGTCTTGCCGCAGCCGGAGGGACCAAGCAGCGAGAAGAACTCGCGCTCGTAAATATCGAGCGTCAGATTATTGACGGCGACAAAATCGCCAAAACGTTTGGTGACGTTTTCAAAGCGGATGAAGGGCACCGCATCGGGACTGTCCCAAGGGCTAAATTTGCGTTTGACCGGCCCCAGAGTTTTCGCCATTCACCCACCCTCAAATCCCGTTGGTCTTTCGAACGATGCTTCGGGGCGGGCGACACCGGCAGGTCGCGGGACCTGCCGGCAAAGGATTTGAGAAACAGGCCCGCCGGCCGTTCCTCAACCAGCGAGCGGAGGTCTTAGCTGCCGGTCTTAATCTGCGTCCAGACGCGGTTCAGCACACGCTGTTCCTTCGGTCCGTAGGGCGAGATGGTGAAGAGCTTCTTCATCGTCTCCGCATTGGGATAGACCGCCGGGTTCTTGGCGACGGACTCATCCATCAGCGCCTGCGAAGCGAGGTTGCCATTGGCATACTGAACGTAGTTGGACGCCTTGGCGATGACTTCCGGCCGCATCAGATAGTTGATGAAGGTGTGTGCTTCCTCGACATTCTTGGCATCCGCGGGGATGGCAAGGTTGTCGAACCACATATAGGTGCCTTCCTTCGGGATGATGTAGTTCACCTCGACGCCGTTCTTGGCTTCCTCAGCACGGCTCTTCGCCTGCAGGATATCGCCCGACCAGCCGATGGTGATGCAGCTGTCACCATTCGCGAGTTCGTCGATATAGGCGGAGGAGTTGAAGGTCTTCACAAAAGGACGGATCTTCGAATAGACCTCGCCGCCGGCTTCCAGGTCGGCCGTTTCCTTGCTGTCGGGATTCTTGCCGAGATAATTCATGGCGATGGCGAAGGTTTCGTCCGACGCATCGAGAATATTGATACCGCAGGATTTCAGCTTTTCGGCATTTTCCGGCTTGAAGAGAATATCCCAGCTATCGACGGGAACATCGCCAAGCGCAGCCTTCACCTTGGCGACGTTATAACCGATGCCGGTGGTGCCCCACATGTAGTTCACGGCATATTCGTTGCCGGGGTCGTATTTCGCCAGACGCTCGGAGACCTCGGGCCACAGGTTCTTCAGATTCGGCAACTTGGACTTGTCGAGTTTCTGGAACACGCCGGCATTGATCTGGCGGGCAAGGAAGGGGCCGGTCGGCACCACGACATCATAACCGGAGCTGCCGGCCAGAAGCTTGGTTTCCACAAGTTCGTTGCTGTCGAACACGTCATAGACGACCTTGATACCGGTTTCCTTGGTGAAATCGGTAAGGATCGATTCGTCGATATAATCCGACCAGTTATAGACATGGACGACCTTCTCCTGGGCCATTGCCGAGCCTGCTGCAACGAGCGCGGTGGTGAGAGCCAAGGTCAGACGGAGAGAACGGTTTTTCATGATGTCTCCTGTTAACGCATCCTCACGGTGGAAGCGTGATCCCCTTTTTTTGGAGAGACTAGAAAGGAAAACAAAAGGGAGCAAGCGGGAAATGTGCAGCACAGCATTTTCAACCAAATGTGTTCCGGCCGCAAAAAAGCGGATGGAAACACCTACTGGAAGTCGAAAACACTAAGGCCGGTCACCATTTCATCCAGCCCCAGCGGCCGTGTCAGTGGCGCTTCGGCGCGCGACAGACAGCCCTGTCTTTCGCACAGCCGGCACGAGGGGCCGACGGCAACAGGCGACGCACCCGAGGCGGCTGGGCCATAGACCGTCTCTCCCGCCTGAGCGAGATCGCAACCGACAAGCACGGCCGTTCGCCGCACCCTCTCGCCGAAACCCGCCTGCGGGCCTTCCAGTGTGCGCGAAACCGTGAGGAAGGCATCACCGTCAGGCATCTCCACCGCCTCCACCAGCACCTGCCCCGGCTGGGCGAAGGCGGCATGGATATTAAGCCGCGGACAGAGGCCGCCGAACCGCGCCCTCGGAAAACCACCGGCCCCTGCGAGGCGGAACCGGTTGCCGGCATTGTCGATCTCCATCAGGAAAAACGGTATTGCCGCAGCCGTTGGCCGTTGCAGGCTGACGAGGCGATTGGCGGCCTGCTCGAACGACACGTTGAAGCGCGACCGCAAAACATCAAGATCGTATTTCGCGCGCTGGGCGGCAGCAAGGAATGCGCCATAAGGCATCATCAGGGCATGGGCGGCATAACGCGCCAGCTCGAAGCGGGCGATGCGCTTTGCCTCCTCCCCTTTCAAACCAAGCCCGTCAAGCTCCGCGCCTATCTCTTCGCGAAGGGCCAGAAGACAGGTCTCCATGGCCATTTCCCTCAGCTGATCCGGCTGCGACAGGCGCTCGGATAAAAACAGCCGCATCGAATGGCGGTCGTAACGCCGTCTCAGATTGGGCATGGCATGAACCGGCAAGGTTCTGACCACGATACCGTGGTTTTTCTGCAGCCATGCCCTCAGCCCGGAGGCGAGATCATCGCCCGCCGCCAATTGTTTATGGAGCTCTTCCGCCGCCGCATCGATGGCGTGGAAATAGGCCGACCGGTTTTCAAAGACATGCCGCACCTCGTCGATCGGCAGGCGGGTGGAGGAGAGCGCCGTTTCGTGCCCTTCCCGCGCCAGAAGATCGGAAAGGTCGGAAAGGCGCTGCGCCTGTTCCCGGTAGGCCCGGTAAAGCTTGAGGACACCGCTTGCCGCATTGGGCGCCGCATCTGCGACCTCGATCAGCTCCTGCGGCGACGGCACCTCACCCACCAGCAGCGGATCGGCGAAGACTTCACGCAATTGTCCGGCGGAACCGGCGCTCTCGCCCTGCAGATCATCAAGATCGACCTTATAGACAGAGGCGAGCTTCAAAAGCAGCTGCACGGTCAGCGGTCGCTGGTTGCGCTCGATGAGATTGAGATAGGACGGCGAAATCGCCAGCGCCTCGGCCATGGCCGTCTGCGTCAGCCCCAGACCATTGCGAATGCGGCGCACGCGCGGGCCTGCAAAAATCTTGTTTTCCGACACCGTCTTGCCTCTCCATCCCGACGACTCATACAAGCCTGTTACAAACTCTCGGGGTGAATAGCTTTTACAAAATTTACAATTTTACAGCTCCACCCTGTCATGCATCCTACAGGATAACCTCTTTCAAGTCACTGTTTTTATGTTTGTTCTGGCGCTCAAATCTCCAAAAATGTAAATGTAGTCACATCGAACGGCGCTTCACAAAGTTGAAGGCAGCGCGTTTCCGAAACGGCATTTGTCAAGGGAGAGAGAAGTATGACGGATTTTTACAAACTTGTTCCGGGTGCACCGCAGGGACGCTTCGACGGCATCGAGCGCACTTACACCGCCGCGGATGTGGAGCGGCTGCGCGGCTCCGTCGAAATCCGCCATTCGCTGGCCGAAATGGGCGCGAACCGGCTGTGGAAGCTGATCAACGAGGAAAATTTCGTCAATGCGCTCGGCGCGCTTTCCGGCAACCAGGCCATGCAGATGGTTCGCGCCGGGCTGAAGGCGATCTATCTCTCGGGCTGGCAGGTTGCGGCGGATGCCAATACGGCGTCGGCCATGTATCCGGACCAGTCGCTTTATCCCGCCAATGCGGCGCCGGAGCTTGCAAAGCGCATCAACCGCACCCTGCAGCGCGCCGACCAGATCGAGACGGCGGAGGGCAAGGGCCTTTCGGTCGATACCTGGTTCGCGCCGATCGTTGCCGATGCGGAGGCCGGTTTCGGCGGGCCGCTCAACGCTTTCGAAATCATGAAGGCCTTCATCGAGGCGGGTGCGGCGGGTGTTCACTATGAAGACCAGCTGGCATCGGAAAAGAAGTGCGGCCATCTCGGCGGCAAGGTCCTGATCCCGACGGCGGCGCATATCCGCAACCTCACGGCGGCGCGGCTTGCGGCTGACGTCATGGGTGTGCCAACGCTGGTCATCGCCCGCACGGATGCGGAGGCCGCCAAGCTTCTGACCTCCGATATCGATGAGCGCGACCGTCCCTTCGTGGATTACGATGCCGGCCGCACCGTCGAGGGCTTTTATCAGGTCAAGAACGGTCTTGAGCCCTGTGTTGCCCGCGCGGTGGCCTATGCACCCTATTGCGACCTGATCTGGTGCGAGACATCAAAGCCGGATCTCGAGCAGGCGCGCAGGTTTGCGGAAGGCGTGCACAAGGTGCATCCCGGCAAGAAGCTCGCCTACAATTGCTCGCCGTCGTTCAACTGGAAAAAGAACCTCGACGACGCGACGATTGCCAAGTTCCAGCGGGAACTGGGCGCAATGGGCTACAAGTTCCAGTTCATTACGCTCGCCGGTTTCCACCAGCTGAATTTCGGCATGTTCGAACTGGCGCGCGGTTACAAGGACCGGCAGATGGCGGCTTATTCCGAGCTTCAGGAAGCGGAATTCGCAGCAGAGGCCAATGGTTACACCGCCACCAAACACCAGCGCGAGGTCGGCACCGGCTATTTCGACGCCGTGTCGCTCGCAATCTCCGGCGGCACGTCTTCGACGACAGCCATGAAGGAATCCACCGAGCACGACCAGTTCCGCCCCGCGGCCGAATAAACCTCAAAAAACGCCCTTCCCGGTGACGGGAAGGGCTTGCAAACCGGATCAAGAACCCCAACCAATAAAGAGAGGAGAAATGCCATGAATGCCCACAACCCCATCAAGACCCACGTCAAGGAACGCGCCGAGGAGCAGTCCTCTGCCATGACGCAGGATCAGCAGGCCGCCATCCGCATGCTGGCCAATGATCTGCACCGCCTCAACCAGGCCGTCATGAAAGCCGTCGAGGCCGGTGTTTCCGTCGAGCTGGTCCGCTCGGCCCGCCACCATGGCGGCGGCGGCAACTGGGGAGATCTTCTGATTCCCGTCATTGTCGCGCAGGGGCGTGACGCCGCCTGAAGCGACAGCCTTTCTTTTATGCCGGGCGGCTCTTGCGCCCGGCATAAAGATCGGAATGCCCCTTGATCAGACGGGTCATCCGATCCGCCACCGTCCTGATATCGCGGCGGTGGCGATCGTCATTGTTCATGACGATCCATTGATTGTGGCGAAGGGTTTCCATCTCGTCACCTTCCCGGGCAAGCCGCGCATCCGCATCGCCCACGAAGCATGGAAGCACGGCGACGCCTGCCCCAGCCAGCACAAGATCGAGAAGCGCCGTCGGCCGGTTCACCGTTACCGCGATATCATTGCGGCGGTTCTCATGCGGCCAGCGCAGATAGGTTGAAATGGCGTTTTCCTCCGCCACCGCCAGCCAGCGGTCGGCGACGGCAGTGGCGGCGTTGCGCAGCCTGTAGGGCGCATAAGCCACCTCTCCTGTCTTGATGGCGGCGAGGTTCTTTTCCTGCGGCTCGAAAGCGCGAATGCCGATGTCATTCTCGCGATGCGCCAGAGACGCCCTCTGTTCGGCAATGAAAAGATCGATGCGGAAATCGTCACGGTCGGTGCAGATGGCGGAGAAGTTGCCGGTCAGCAGCCAGGCGTTCCAGGTGCCGACGGCGATGCGCACCACGGATGAGGCGGACGACGCCTTCTGCCATCCCTCGATATCCCTGGCTGCATTCTCCATTGCCATTAGCCGGTCGAACAGCGCACGGCCATCCGCCGTCAGGGCGTATCCCGTCTGGCTACGCAGAAACAGAGCCTTGCCGATACGCTCCTCCAGTTCGATCATGCGCCGTCCGATGGTCGCGGGGCTCAAACCCGTTATCGCCGCGGCCCCGGTCAGGCCGCCGCTGCGTGACACATCGAGGAAAAGCTGGTAGGAATCCCAGGTGACGTTTTTCATGGATGAAAAACGTAGCGCATTTTCTTGCGCAGATAAATCAAAAAACGGCGCGCATCATGGCTCCTTCGCATTAGAAGGAGAGCGACATGCATGCGATTTTTGCAGCACGGGCCATCATCGAAAACCAGCAGCCGCGCACGCGGCGCGAAGCCATTCTGCAGGAAGAGAAATTTTATGCCGATATGGCCGAGGCATCTCGGCCGTGGCGGTTTTTCCGCACAGTCATCGGCTTGACGAGGACGACGAGCCGCCGATCAATAAAAGAGGGCGATCAGGGCTGCCATAGCACCGGCTGCGATAAGACTCAGGCGAAAGGCCAGCTGCCGGTTCCCGCTTTCGGCGCGGGCGATGGCAATGGCGCGAGGGCGGCGATGTGCTGTTCTGTTCATGCGCGGGTTCCTGACGAAAAACTCAACCGACCCATGCCCTGTTAAGAGCCTCCAGCATGACTTCATGTGCAGCGGGATCATAGGGCGATCCGGCTTTGCTGGCATCTGGTCAGGATGACTCCACGCCCGTTAACAAGGTCTTAACGGGTAAGGTCTCAGGCGAATTCGCCTGCCGCCTGACCGGAAGCCCAGGCCCACTGGAAATTATAACCGCCGAGCCAGCCGGTCACATCAACACATTCGCCAATGAAATAAAGCCCGGCCACGGATTTCGCCGCCATGCTGCGGGAATCGAGGCCGGTCGTATCCACCCCGCCGAGTGTGACTTCCGCCGTGCGATAACCTTCGGAACCGGCGGGCTTGATCTGCCAGTCCTGCACCTCGCCCGCAAGCTTCGCCAGCACCTTGTCCGACATATCGGCCAGATGGCCGGTGAGGCCGGATTGTTCGACGACATGCTGGGCAAGACGCTTCGGCAGGATTTCCGACAAAGCGGTCTGGGGTGACTGCCGACCGTTCTTCTGTTTCGCCTGCTTCAGAAGCGCGGCTATATCGCGATGCGGCTCAAGCTTCAGGCTGACCACATCACCCTCGCGCCAGTAGGATGAGATTTGCAGGATCGAGGGCCCGCTCAAACCGCGATGGGTGAAGAGCAGCGCTTCCTCAAACGAGGTCTTGCCATGGGAAACCTCAGCCGGAACCGCGACGCCGGCAAGCGGGCTCAGCTTTTCCAGCAAAGCGGGATCGAGCGTCAGCGGCACGAGACCGGGGCGCGTCTCGATGAGCTTGAGGCCGAATTGCTCGGCGATCTGGTAGGCGAAACCGGTCGCGCCCATTTTCGGGATCGACTTACCGCCCGTCGCCACAACGACGCTTTCCGCCTCGATGACGCCGCCTGATGTCGTGACGCGAAACCGCCCACCGTCATGGGTGACGGCCGAGACTGACGTTTCGAGCCGCAGCTTCGCATTGACCGCCTGCATTTCGCCAAGCAGCATGCGGATGATATCCTTGGCGCTGTCGTCACAGAAAAGCTGGCCGAGCGTCTTTTCATGCCAGGCGATGCGGTGTTTTTCGACAAGGGCAATGAAATCGCGCGGCGTATAACGGGCGAGAGCGGATTTGGCGAAATGCGGGTTGGCGGAGAGATAATTCTTCGGCCCGGCATGGATATTGGTGAAGTTGCAGCGGCCGCCGCCGGAGATGCGGATCTTTTCGCCCGGCGCCTTCGCATGGTCGAGAATTATGACGGAGCGGCCGCGCTGGCCGGCGCGGATGGCGCACATCATGCCGGCGGCGCCCGCCCCCAAAATCAGCACGTCACATTTCTCTGTCATCATTCCATCCGATCCGTTTCCTTTCCTCTTTTCGAAGTGCCGCCGCTTGTCAATGGCGCTTTCCCCCTCGCCAATTGCCAAACTACGGTTATGATGGCTCCACCAGAAACACAGACCCGGTGATACATGCCCCCGAAGAAAACCATGCTCCGCCCGAAGAAACAGGCAACCATGGCAAAGACACCTCCCCTCGACCTCTCCTCCACCCGTGGCGTTTCCTCCTGGCGCGAAGCCGCGCAATGGCTGAGGGCGCGCGGTATCGAGGACATAGAATGCATCACCCCCGATCTTGCCGGCGTTGCGCGCGGCAAGATGATGCCGACGGCAAAGTTCACGGGCGACACCTCGCTTGCCCTGCCCTCCGCGCTCTACCGCCATACGATATCAGGCGAATATCCTGATGAGACCGCTAATTTCCGTTACGAGCCGCGCGACAGTGACCTGAAGCTGGTGCCTGATCTTTCCACGCTCTCCGTCGTGCCGTGGGAGAGCGACCCGACCGCGCAGGTGATCTGCGACGTCGTGGATGCGGAAGGCAATTTCGTCCCCTACACGCCGCGCAACGTGCTGAAGAACGTGCTGTCGCTTTATACGGAAAAGGGCTGGAAGCCGGTCGTCGCGCCGGAAATCGAATTCTACCTCGTCGCCATGAATGACGACCCGGATTATCCGCTGCATCCGCCGAAGGGCCGGTCCGGCCGCTCCATTGTCGGCGGGCAGAGCTATTCCATCGCCGGCATCAACGAGTTCGACGAGCTGATCGACGATATCTATCACTTCTCGGAAAAGCAGGGCCTCGAGATCGATACGCTGATCCACGAGGAAGGCCCGGCGCAGCTGGAGATCAACCTGCGCCACGGCGACCCCATCGAGCTTGCCGATCAGGTTTTCCTGTTCAAGCGCACCATCCGCGAGGCGGCGCTGAAGCACGGCATCTACGCTACCTTCATGGCCAAGCCGATGCAGGGCCAGCCGGGTTCGGCCATGCATATTCACCAGTCGGTGGTGGAAATCGACAGCGGCCGCAATATTTTCTCGAACAAGGATGGCGGCCCTTCCAAGGAGTTCTTTTCCTTCGTCGGCGGCATGCAGCGTTACGTTCCGAACGCGCTTGTCATGCTCGCGCCCTATGTGAATTCCTATCGCCGCCTGACGCCTGATATGGCCTGCCCGGTCAACAATGCCTGGGGTTACGACAACCGCACGACCGCCTTCCGCGTGCCGATTTCCGGCCCGCAGGCGCGGCGCGTCGAAAACCGCCTGCCGAGTTCGGACGCCAATCCCTACCTCGCGCTTGCCGCCTCGCTCGGCTGCGGCTGGCTCGGCATCGTCAACAATATCGAACCGACCGAACCGACCGCCGAGACGGCCAATGAAGGTTCCATCGACCTGCCGCGCGGGCTTCTGGAGGCCGTGGCGCTGCTGGAAGGCGAAGAACAGTTCGAGCGGGTGTTTGGCCATGAATTCGTGGGCCTTTATGCGGGCCTGAAACGCGGGGAGTTCGAGACCTTCATGCAGGTCATCAGCCCCTGGGAGCGCGAGTTCCTGCTTCTCAACGTGTGAGGAACCACGAGCATGACATGGCAAAGCCCGATTGCGCCGGGAATTTCCTGGTATCAGGCAACCGTCGGCGAGCGGCCGGACTATCCTGCCCTCGATGGATCGAAGCAAGTTGATGTCGCGATCATCGGCGGCGGTTATACCGGCCTTCAGGCCGCCTGTAACCTCGCCGAAAACGGCGTCTCCGTCGCCCTCATCGAGGCGCATCGTTTTGGCGATGGCGCTTCCGGCCGCAACGGCGGCCAGTTCGGCACCGGCCAGCGCTCCTTTCCGGACGAAATGGAGGCCGAGATCGGCTTCGAGCAATCGAAGCTGCTGTTCGACATTGCCGAGGACGCCAAGAATTACGTGCGCGATTTCGCAAGCAGCCGCGGCATCGACATGGAATATCTGCCGGGGCAGCTCTATGTGGCGCACAAGGCGGCTTACGAGGATGATTATCGCAGAAGCGTGGATGCGATGAACAATCGCTACGGCTATCCGCATATTTCCTATATGGAGCGTGGTGAAGCGCGCAAACGCGTCGGCTCCACCCATTATTTCGGCGGCACGCGCGACACCGGCACCGGCCACATTCACCCGCTGAAGCTGCTGGTCGGGCTGGCGAAGGCGGCGCAAGCGGCAGGTGCCGCCATTTATGAGATGACCCCCGCCAAGTCCATCCGGCAGGCGGGCGGCAAGACCATCATCGATACACCCTTCGGCACGATCACCGCGCCGCGGGTACTGATCGCCACCAATGCCTATATTGGCAATCTGGAACCGGTAACGGCCGCCCACATCATGCCGATCCGCTCCTTCATCGGCGCCACCGCACCGCTCGACGCCTATCCTGATATCATCCCCGGCAAGGAAGCGGTCGCCGATTCCCGCTTCGTGGTGCGTTATTTCCGCAAGACGGCTGACAACCGGCTGCTGTTCGGCGGGCGCGAGGCCTATACGGCCGATGCGCCACGCGATATTTCCAGCCATATCCGCCGGCAGATCGCCGAGATTTATCCCGAGCTGAAGGCTGTCGAAATCACCCATTCCTGGGGCGGCTCCGTCGGCATTACCCTGCCGCGCAAGGTCTTCGTGCGCGACGTCATGCCCGGCGTCACTTCCATCGGCGGTTATTCTGGCCATGGGGTGATGCTGTCGAATTATTGCGGCAAGCTCTATGCCGATCTGGTTCTCGGCAAAAAGGACATGCTGGCGCCCTTCGCACGGCTGAAGGTGCCGTCTTTCCCCGGCGGGGCATCGCTGCGTGCGCCGCTGCTTTTCCTGGCGCTCTCCTGGTACGCGCTGCGAGACAGGTTTTAATCCTTCAGGATGCATAGGGGGTTTCGATGGAAAAACCGGATGACAGGCTTGTTACGATCGCGACGGGCTATGGTCTCGTTGATACGGCGGTGACATCCTCGTTTCTGCAGGCCTATGGAATTCCGACGATCGCCATTCCCTCCCAATGCGCCTCGATATTCTGGCACTACACCGTGGCTTTTGGTGGCATAGAGATTCGCGTTGCCGCACGGCAGCTCGAAGAAGCGCAGATGCTGCTGGACAGCATCGAGCAAAGCAGTGAAACCACGGATGCCAGAAAGAGCCTTCAACTCTGGCGAGGGATTGCCGCTATCCTTGTGTTTTTCTTCTTTTCGGTTCCACCGCCTGCCAAAGGTATCTTTAGAAACAGTGCTCTGCCCGCGCATGGCAGAATGACCGAGATCATCGCATGAGTGTTTCAAACCTCGGCAAAAGCAAAATTCATAATTTCACATAACTGAGTCTGGCATTTTTAAATCGATTAGATTATTGATGCCCCCAACCCTTGAAGATCGAGAGAATCGATATGAGCAGTCAGATCATTCCTGTTGAACCTTTTGATTGTGTCGTTTTCGGCGGCACGGGCGATCTTGCCGAGCGCAAGCTTCTGCCGGCGCTTTATCACCGGCAGGTCGAAGGCCAGTTCACGGAGCCGACCCGCATCATCGGTGCGTCGCGTTCGGTCATGACCCATGAGGAATATCGCAAATTCGCGCAGGACGCTCTGAAAGAGCACCTGAAGGCCGGCGAATATGACGACGCACAGGTTGCCGTGTTCCTGAACAGACTTTTCTACGTGCCTGTTGATGCCAAGGGCAACAACGGCTGGGACGTTCTGAAGAAGCTGCTGGACGAAGGCAAGGAGCGCGTGCGCGCCTTCTATCTGGCTGTCGCACCGGGCATTTTCGGCGACATCGCCGACAAGATCCGCGAACACAAGCTGATCACCCGCTCGACCCGCATCGTCGTTGAAAAGCCGATCGGCCGCGATCTGGCCTCTGCCCAGGAACTCAACGACACGATCGGTCACGTCTTCAAGGAAGAGCAGATCTTCCGTATCGACCACTATCTCGGCAAGGAGACGGTGCAGAACCTGATGGCGCTGCGTTTCGCCAACGCGCTTTATGAGCCGCTGTGGAATTCCGCCCATATCGACCACGTCCAGATCACCGTTGCCGAAGCGGTGGGCCTCGAAGGCCGCGCCGGTTATTACGACAAGGCCGGCGCGCTGCGCGACATGGTGCAGAACCACATTCTGCAATTGCTTTGCCTCGTCGCCATGGAACCGCCCGCTTCCATGAAATCGGAGGCGGTGCGCGACGAGAAGCTGAAGGTCCTGCGCTCGCTGAAGCCGATCGACACCAGCAACGTCGAAAAGCTGACTGTGCGCGGCCAGTACCGCGCTGGCGCTTCCGCAGGTGGCCCGGTGAAGGGTTACCTGGAAGAGCTGGAAGGCGGCGTTTCCAACACCGAAACCTTTGTCGCCATCAAAGCTGAAATCGCCAACTGGCGCTGGGCCGGCGTTCCCTTCTACATCCGCACGGGAAAACGCCTCGCGACCCGCGTTTCGGAAATCGTCGTTACTTTCAAGCAGATCCCGCATTCGATCTTCGACGATGCGGCCGGCAAGATCGAGGCCAACAAGCTGGTCATTCGCCTGCAGCCGGATGAAGGCGTCAAACAGTCGCTCCTCATCAAGGACCCCGGCCCGGGCGGCATGCGCCTGCGTCAGGTTTCGCTGGACATGAGCTTTGCCGAAGCCTTCAACGTACGCAGCCCCGATGCCTATGAGCGGCTGTTGATGGACACCATCCGCTCCAACCAGACGCTGTTCATGCGCCGCGACGAGGTCGAGGCCGCGTGGGACTGGATCGACCCCATTCTCAAGAGCTGGGAAGATCTGGGACAGGGCGTGCAGGGTTATACCGCCGGAACCTGGGGCCCGAGCGGCTCGATCGCACTGATCGAGCGTGACGGTCGCACCTGGCACGATGCCGATTGAGGGCGCACCGATGAGCGAAACGATCCACGTCTTCGACACCGCCGCCGAACTGGCAACCGCGCTTGCGGCGGAGGTTGCCAAACGCCTTGATGCGGCAACGAAGGATCGCGGTACGGCGAGCATCGCCGTATCCGGCGGTTCGACGCCCAAGCTGTTCTTTCAGGCGCTTTCCAAACACGATCTCGACTGGCCGAATATCAGCGTGACGCTGGTGGACGAACGTTTCGTGCCACCGGAAAGCGACCGTTCGAACCACCGTCTCGTTGCGGAGAACCTGCTGCAGGACAAGGCGAAGTCGGCCTATTTCGTGCCGCTGTTCCAGCCGGCGGCCTCGCCCGAGGATGCGGCGACGCTTGCGACCGTCAAGACCGAGGCGATCTGCGATCCCTTCGATGTCGTCATTCTCGGCATGGGAACGGATGGCCATACGGCATCGTTCTTCCCCGGTGGAGACAATCTCTACGAAGCGCTCGACCTTGATGAACCGCGCGGCGTCCTGACCATGGCGGCGGAGAATGCGGGAGAGGAGCGGTTGACCTTCAACTTCTCCAGCCTGCACGATGCCGATTTCCTCGTGCTGCATATCGAAGGTGCGGCCAAAAAGGCGACGCTGGAGAAGGCGCAGTCTGGCGAGGATGAGGATGAAATGCCGATCCGCGCCGTGCTGAACCGGGCCGAGACGCCCGTGGATATATACTGGGCGCCATGAGCCAACGCGGTTGCCGCCTCTGCGGCCCCGCGACAAGCGCCCGAAGACATGAAGACTGAAACACGACAACCGGCCGCTCACCTCCCGGAACGCCGGTTGCCGACCAACGAACAGGATGAACGCCCATGTCCGCCGATTCCCGCATTCAGGCCATCACCGCCCGCATCGTCGAACGTTCCAAGCCCTACCGCGAGACCTATCTCGAGCGGCTGCGGCTGCAGGTTTCAAAAGGCGTTCACCGCTCCGTTCTGTCCTGCGGCAATCTCGCGCATGGATTTGCCGTCTGTTCCCCCGCCGACAAGGACATCCTTGCCGGCGACCGGGTTCCCAATCTCGGCATCATCACCGCCTATAACGACATGCTTTCGGCGCATCAGCCCTATGAGACCTTCCCGGCGATCATTCGCGATGCGGCAAAAGAAGCGGGCGGCATAGCACAGGTGGCGGGCGCGGTTCCCGCCATGTGCGACGGCGTAACCCAGGGTCAGCCCGGCATGGAGCTTTCGCTGTTTTCCCGCGACGCTATCGCCATGGCGGCCGGCATCGGCCTGTCGCACAACATGTTCGACGCCGCCGTCTATCTCGGCGTCTGCGACAAGATCGTGCCCGGCCTCGTCATTGCCGCACTCGCCTTCGGCCACCTGCCCGCCGTCTTCGTTCCTGCCGGCCCGATGACATCAGGCCTGCCGAATGACGAGAAGTCGCGCATCCGTCAGCTGTATGCGGAAGGCAAGGTCGGTCGCGCCGAGCTCCTGGAGGCGGAATCCAAGTCCTATCACGGTCCCGGCACCTGCACCTTCTACGGCACCGCCAATTCCAACCAGATGCTGATGGAGATCATGGGCTTCCATATGCCCGGTTCCTCCTTCATCAATCCCGGCACGCCGCTGCGCGATGCGCTGACGCGTGAAGCTGCAAAGCGCGCACTGGCGATTACGGCGCAGGGCAATGAATTTACCCCGGCCGGCGAGATGATCGATGAAAGGTCTGTTGTCAACGGCGTCGTCGGCCTGCATGCGACGGGCGGTTCCACCAACCACACCATGCATCTGATCGCCATGGCGCGCGCCGCCGGCATCATCCTTACCTGGCAGGATATTTCCGATCTCTCGGACATCGTGCCGCTGCTCGCCCGCGTTTACCCCAACGGTCTTGCCGATGTGAACCATTTCCACGCCGCCGGCGGCATGGGTTTCCTCATCAAGCAGCTTCTGAAACAGGGCTTCGTGCATGACGATGTGCGCACCGTCTTCGGACAGGGGCTAGAGGCTTACACCGTGGATGCCATGCTTGATGAGAAGGGCGCAGTTGTCCGCCAGCCCTCCCCCGAGCAGAGCCATGATCCGAAGGTTCTCTCCAGCGTCGAAACACCGTTCCAGCCGACGGGCGGCCTGAAGATGCTGACTGGCAATCTCGGCAAATCGGTCATCAAGATTTCCGCCGTCAAACCGGAGCGCCACATCATCGAGGCACCGGCGATCGTCTTTAACGATCAGCAGGAGCTTCATGACGCGTTCAAGGATGGCAAGCTCAACCGCGACTTCATTGCGGTCGTCCGCTTCCAGGGCCCGAAGGCCAACGGCATGCCGGAACTGCACCGCCTGACGCCGCCGCTTGGCGTGCTGCAGGATCGCGGCTTCAAGGTGGCGCTGGTGACCGATGGGCGCATGTCCGGCGCCTCCGGCAAGGTGCCGGCGGCCATCCACGTTACGCCTGAGGCTTCCGATTGCGGGCCGATCTCGCTCATCCGCGACGGCGACATCATCCGTCTCGACGCCATTTCCGGCTCGCTCGAGGTGCTGGTTTCCGCCGCCGAGCTGGCAAAACGCGAACCGGCGCGCGCCGACCTCTCCGGCAATGAATGGGGCATGGGCCGCGAACTTTTCGCCCCCTTCCGCCGCAATGCCGGCCCGGCCGATCAGGGCGCCAGCGTCCTCTTCCATTGATTTCGGGGAGGCGAAGGCCGGATGCGGCTTTCGCCTTTCAACCCTACTTTACGGTGTCACCGGGATGCCGCCAGAAACCACTTTATTTCCCACATCTTAAACGTCAGACTTGTCATGCGACTGTGATGATCGCCCTATAGGGCCTTCTCCAGCCAGCCGTGGGACGACGGCGCAGTTTCGGATGATGGGGCCTGACATGACGATTTTCTCAAGCAAACGCCGCGATGTGCTGAAGCTTATGGCCGGCACCGCCATGCTGCCGCTGATGGTGGCGGCAACGTCTGTCATGGCGCAGGACGTGGCCCTGCGTGCAATCGTCATCTCCGACCTGCATTCGGCCTATGAGCGCATCGGCCAGCTTCTTGCGGCCATCGAAATGCGCATCGCTGCCGACAAGGCGCCCCACATCATCCTGCTGAATGGCGACCTTTTTGAGCTCGGCAACGCGGTAGCCACACGTTCGGCCGGCGAAATCGAATGGACCTTCCTCACGGCGCTCGCCAAGCTCGCTCCCACGGTCATCAATATCGGCAATCATGAGCCCGATATCGACAATGACCTTGCCAATTTCGTCAGCCGCGCCCGTGCGCTCGGCATCACCGTGCTTTCCAACATCATCGACAAGCGCAGCGGCAAACCCTATGCGCCCGAAAGTGCCGAGATGAGCGTTGGCGAGCGGAAGGTCATCCTCACGGGTCTCGCCACCAATGCGATCAACACCTACCCGAAGGCCACGCGCGAAATGCTCGACATTCCGCAGCCTGTCGAGTGGGCCAAGGCCAATCTTCCCGGTATCGTCAAACCGGACGCGATCAACATCGTTCTCAGCCATGCCGGCGTCGTCGCAGACCGCGATATCCTGCCGCTGCTGCCGGATAGCACCCTGCTTGTCGGCGGCCATGACCATCTGAACTTCGTGCATGAACAGGGTGCTACCCGCTATGTCCATACCGGCTCATGGTGCACCTCCATGACGGTGGCGACCTTTGCGGCTCCCGGCAAGGCTGCGGCCATCGAGACGATCGCCATCGATCGCGGCGCTCCCGCTTCCCCTGCCCTCAAGGCCCTGATCGAGCAGACGCTTGAAAAGCACCTGACGGCGGAAGAACGGGAAGTTGTCGGCAAATCGGCGAAGGCGATGACCGTCGACGAGGCGGGCCGCCATGTGGCGCAGCTTATCGCCGCAAAAACCGGCGCAGATGTCGGTTTCGTCGGCCACACCTCCTTCGGCGCGGGCCTACCTGAGGGCGATATTCGCCGTTATGATTTCAACGCTTCGCTGCGTTTCGACGGCAAGCTGATGGTGACGGAAGTGGATGGCGAGGCGCTTGAGCAAATCCTCAAACGATGCAACCAGGATGGCGACATTCCGCTCGCCGCACGTACCGGCGACTATCTCTACGCCATGCCGGAAAAGCCCGGGAAGAAAGAGCGCTACAAGCTGGTCTGCAACGACTGGTCCGCGACCAACCAGAAATCCTATTTCGGCCGCGGGGACCTGACCTTCACCGAGGTGCCTGATGTGAAGCTGAAGCAGACGGCTCTGGGCGGGCTTTCTTAAGGCCGCAGATCATCAGGTCTCAGAACGACCTGATATCGAGCTTCCGGTCCCTGTGTGCCGGATGTGTGCTGAACACAAAAATGCGGTCCAGTTCCTTCTGCGTCAGCATGCGCAGGAAACGGACATGGATCGTGTTGTTGGCGTTGACGCGCAACATCACGCAGCCGATCTTGGTGATGCGGGCGTCGGGAATATCGAGATAGAACTGGTTCGGCAGGTTATATTTCGTCAGCAGCGCCAGCACCGCTTCCGTCTGGGAGATGCGGATGACGTCGCAGCGGCGCGCCGCCATGTGCATCACGGCCTTTTCGGTATATTCGATGCGTGCTGCGTTCATGGTATCTTCCATGCGGAACCGGTTTTCGCGGTCATACATGAAGGATTCTTCCTTGCTCAGGTAATGGTTCCTGATGACACCCGTACCGCTCTGCACGCCCAGACTCCCATGCTCAGTCAATGGATCGAGACTAGGCCATAGTCTTTAACAATTCATATCAGCGCAGGCTTAAACAGACCGGAAGCGGGACATTTCCGTCATTTTTCCACAGCCGTAAAAAGCTCAGGAAAAACCCCGGAACGAGGACGTTCCGGGGTGTTTTTGGGGTCGACGGCAATCAGACGCGGTAGGTCTTGCCCTCGGCATTAAAGAGGTGAAGCTTTTCCTGCGGAGCGGCGAAACGCAGGGTTTGCCCCTTGGCGACCGAAACAATGCCCGGCGCCTTGACGATGATGGGCTCCTGCCCCTTGGGTGCTTCGAGATAAAGCAGGGTCACTTCACCGAGAGCCTCGACGATCGATACTTTCCCTTCGAAAAGATAATCATCGCCGGTGACGATGCTCAGATCTTCCGGCCGCACGCCAAAGCTGGCGGACTTGCCCCGCTCGGTGGCGGGGGTCGGAACATTGAGGGCGAGCGTCTTGCCACCCGCCAGTTCGATCGACGTCCGCTCCCCGGTCCCGACAATCTTCCCAGCGATGATGTTCATGGCGGGCGAGCCGATGAAGCGCGCCACGAAGAGGTTGGCGGGGTTTTCGTAAAGTTCGAGCGGCGCACCGACCTGCTCCACGCGACCCGCATTCAAAACGACGATACGGTCCGCCAGCGTCATCGCCTCCACCTGGTCGTGGGTGACGTAGATCATCGTCGTATCGGCCATCTGCTCATTGAGCTTGGCGATCTCGATACGGGTTGCGACGCGCAGTGCGGCATCAAGGTTCGAAAGCGGCTCGTCGAACAGGAAGACCTTCGGATTGCGGCAGATCGCGCGGCCGATGGCAACACGCTGGCGCTGGCCGCCGGACAGAGCCTTCGGCAAACGCTCCAGATATTGCGTCAGCTGCAGGATTTCAGCGGCGGCGCGGACGCGGCGGTCGATCTCCTGCTTGTTTTCCTTGGCGATCTTCATGCCGAAGGCCATGTTGTCGTAAACAGTCATATGCGGATAAAGCGCATAGGACTGGAACACCATGGCAATGCCCCGACGCGAGGGCGGGATTTCATTGACCAGCTGTCCGTCGATGAACATTTCGCCGCCGGTGATTTCCTCCAGACCCGCAATCATGCGCAGCAACGTCGATTTCCCGCAGCCGGACGGCCCGACGAAAACGATGAATTCGCCCTGTTCGATCTCCAGATCGATGCCGTGCAGGACTTTTACCTGCCCGTATGATTTGCGGATATCCTTGAGAACGAGACTTGTCATGGGTTGTTCCTCCCTGCTCTATCAGGCGTAACGGGCGAAGAAAGCGCCCCATGCCGGAAGTTCTACGCTTCTGCCGTCCACACCGCTTGTAAAGCCGTGGCCTTCGAGAATCTCCCAGTTCCCTTCCGGCAACGTCGCCTTTGCTGACGTCGCGGACAGATTGAAGAGGCACAGAACGGTTTCGTTGCCGAGCGTGCGGGTGTAGCTCAGCACATCGCCCTCCACTGGCTGGAATTCGATGCCGCCCTTGGCAAAGGCGGGATGCTTTTTGCGGAAGGAAAGGAAGCGGCGGTAGTGCTCCAGCACGGATGCCTCATTGCCCTGCTGGGCGCTGACGGCGCGCTGCTTGTGTTCGGCCGGAATGGGCAGCCAGGTCTTGTCCGAGGTCGAGAAGCCGGCCTGCGCATGGCCCGCATCCCACACCATCGGCGTGCGGCAACCGTCGCGGCCCTTAAATTCCGGCCAGAACTGGATGCCGTAGGGGTCCTGCAAATCCTCAAAAGCAATATCGGCTTCAGTAAGGCCCAGCTCTTCACCCTCATAGATGCAGACGGAGCCGCGCTGCGTCATCAACAACGCCGAGAGCACCTTGGCGAAAGCATCCTTATCCTCGACATGCTCGCCCCAGCGGCTGACATGGCGAACGACATCGTGATTGGAGAAAGCCCAGCAGGCCCAGCCTTCCGGTGCGGCCCTGGCAAAATCCGCCTGCACATCGGCAACACGCTGCGGCGTGAGCGCATCCGGCGCCAGGAATTCGAAGGCGTAGCACATCTGCATCTTGTCGTCGCCGGAGGTGTATTCACCGACGATTTCGAGTCCGCGCTGGCTGTCGCCCACTTCGCCGACGGCGGCGATGTCCGGAAACTCGTCCAGCACGGCGCGGAAGCGTTTCAGGAAGGCGATGTTTTCGGGGCGGTTCTTGTCGTAGAGATGTTCCTGGAAATTGTAGGGATTGACCGCAGGTGCCGTAGAGGCGTTGCGGCGCTCCGGCGCCAGCGCCGGGTTGTCGCGCAATTCCAGATCATGGAAATAGAAATTGATGGTATCGAGGCGGAAACCATCGACGCCGCGCTTCAGCCAGAAGCGGGTGATATTGAGCAGTTCTTCCTGCACTTCCGGATTATGCAGGTTGAGATCCGGCTGCGAGGTCAGGAAGTTGTGCATATAATATTGCATGCGGGTGGGGTCCCACTGCCAGCCGGAGCCGCCGAAGATCGACAGCCAGTTGTTGGGCGGCGTGCCATCCGGCTTGCTGTCCGACCAGACATACCAATCTGATTTGGGGTTATTGCGGCTGGCGCGGCTTTCCACGAACCATGGATGCTGGTCCGAGGTGTGCGACATGACGAGGTCGATCATCACACGGATGCCGAGACGGTGGGCCTCAGCGATCAGCCCGTCGAAATCGGCAAGCGTGCCGAACATCGGATCGACATCGACATAATTCGAGACGTCGTAACCGAAATCCTTCATCGGCGAGGTGAAGAAGGGCGAAATCCAGATAGCGTCGGCACCGAGGCCGGCAATATGCGCCAGCCGGTCGGTGATGCCCTTGAGATCGCCGATGCCGTCGCCGTTGGAGTCCTGATAGGAGCGCGGATAAATCTGGTAGATCACGGCGCCGCGCCACCAATCCTTGTTGGGCGTCAAAGCGGAAGTCACCGGAGCGGTCATAGTCTCATCCTGTCTGGTATGGGCGTTCATGGAATTATCAGCCTCCCTTGACGGAGCCTGAGAGCAGGCCACGCACGAGATAACGTTGAAGGGCGAAGAAGACGCCAAGCGGTACGACGATGGTAACGAAGGCCGAGGCGGTGAGGATTTCCCAGTTGCCGCCGCGCGAACCGAGCAGCGCGTTTAGCGCACCGGTCAGCACCAGCTCATCCTTCTGCGTGCCGAGGAAGACCATGGCGACAAGCAGGTCGTTCCAGGTCCACAGGAACTGGAAGATGGCGAAGGAGGCGAGCGCCGGGAAGGACAGCGGCAGGATGATCTTGACGAAGATTTCGAAATCGCTCGCGCCGTCGACACGCGCACTTTCGATGATCTCTTTCGGCAGGCCGGAAATGTAGTTGCGCAACAGGTAGATGGCGAGCGGCAGACCGAAGGCGGTGTGCGCCAGCCAGATGCCGGCATAGGTCTTGGACGGTACGCCGAAGATATTGCCGATTTCGTTGTAGAGTTTCAGGAGCGGTATCAGCGACATCTGCAATGGTACGACGATCAGGCCCACCACCATCGCAATCAGAAAATTGCGGCCGGAAAAGCTCATCCATGACAGCGCATAGGCGGCAAAGGCAGCGATGAGAATGGGGATAACGGTCGCAGGCACGGCCACCGTCAACGAGTTGACAAAGGACTGGCCGATACCTTCCGAGGTCAGGACCGTTCGATAATTATCGAGCGTGAAGACCGGCGGCGTTCCAACGGAAATATAGACGCGCTTGCCACGGGAACCCTCGAAGCTGGAGGCCTTGCTGTACTCATAGGTGCCGTCCGCGTTGACCAGCAGCGTTTCACCATCGCCGATATCGGCCGCCTCACCGGCTTTGAAGGCTCTCGGCTCCTGAACACGCACGCCGAAGGCGGAGACTTTTCCGCCCGCGCCGTTTTCAAAGACATTGCCTGATATCACGTATCGGTTTCCGTCCTGTTTCTGCACGGCAGCGTCGGCAAGGCGAACCGCCGCTGTCTGTTCGGAGCTGGAAAAGGCCGTCCACCAGCCCGATACGGTGATCTGGTCCTTGTCACGCAGCGAGCTGACGAGAATGCCGAGCGTGGGCAAGAGCCAGAGAAGCACGACGATCAGAACGCTGGCGTGGACGATAAGGCGCGGCAGGCCGACGCGGCGAAGGCGTTTGACGATATTCATCTCAGCGGCCCTCCATCTCGCGGTTGGCCTGACGGATGTTCCAGACCATGATCGGGGTTACGGCCGCCATGATGATGAGTGCTATGACAGCACTTCGGCCACTGTCACCGCCACCGCGGAACATCCAGTCGAACATGAGATTGGCGAGAACCATGGTGTTCCACTGGCCGTTGGTCATGGTCAGCACGATGTCGAAAACCTTGAGCACGAGAATGGTGATCGTGGTCCAGACAACGGCGATGGTGCCCCAGATTTGCGGAACCATGATCTTCCAGAAAATCTGCCAGCCATTGGCACCATCGATGACGGCTGCCTCGATTGTCTCTTCCGGAATGCCGCGCAGCGCCGCCGACAGGATGACCATGGCAAAGCCGGTCTGAATCCAGATGAGGATGACCATCAGAAAGAAGTTGTTCCAGAAGGGCATGGAAATCCACACCTGCGGATTGCCCCCGAAAAACTCGACGACGGCGTTCAAAAGGCCGATCTGCACCTGACCTTCGGCGCGATATTCATAGATGAACTTCCAGATGACGGAGGCACCGACGAAAGAGATCGCCATCGGCATGAAGACGATGGATTTGGCGATGTTGCCCCACCAGATGCGGTCGGTCATGACGGCGATGACGAGGCCGAAGAAGGTGCAGGCGGCCGGCACCACGGCCAGCCAGAGAATATTGTTGAAGATCGACTGGCGGAAACCCGCGTCAAAAAACGCCCAGCGATAATTGGCGAGACCGACGAATTCACTGCCTGTGCGGTCATAAAAAGACAGGATCAGCGTCGCGATAACGGGATAGACCAGATAAACGAGCAGAAGGATCAGCGCCGGGCCGATGAACAGCCACGGCCGGACGGCGGCGCGGCGGTTGAGGTTGCGGGAGGCGTGAATGACGTCTCCCGAGCGGACGGGAAAGATTGCCTGCAGCGCCTTGTCGGACAGCCAGTAATAGGCAGCGCAGGCAAAAACACCTGCTACCATGACGCCGATGGCAGACACGAGTTGTTGAGCCATGTTCCCTCCCTTGATCCTCTCCGCGCCGCGCTGATTTATGCGGTCGTCGGGCCGTTCCGTTGGTAAGGCCCGGCAGCGAGCCGCCGGGCCTTTTTACCGCAGATTCTGATCGGAAAACCGCAGAACACTTTTCCGGAATCTGCTCGGCCGATTGTTACTTCAGGCCGTCCCAGGCCTTCTGGATATCGGAAGCGACCTGATCGGCGGACTTGCCGCCGACGAAATCGATCATGCCGGTCCAGAATGCACCGGCGCCGATCTTGCCGGGCATCAGGTCGGAACCGTCGAAACCGAAGCTTGTCGCGGTCGTCAGGATTTCGCCCTGGCGCTTCATCTGCTCGTTGGCATAAGTCTCGACATTCACGCCCTTATACGGCGTCAGGAAGCTGGACTGCGCCATCCACACTTCGTGCGCGATCGGGGTCTGCAGGAATTCGACAAATGCCTTGGCAGCCGGCGCTTCCTTGGTGATGGTGACGAGCGTGCCGGCGCCGAGAACCGGCTTGCCGAGTTCAGGCTTGGACGCATAGGTCGGCATGTAGAAGAAATCCGCATCCGTCCCCACCTTGGTGCCCTCAGGGAAGAAGGACGGAATGAACGACGCCTGATGGTGCAGGTAGCACTTCGGCGGAATGTCGAAGAGGCCCTTGGGGCTGTCGCGGAAGTCGGTGGAGGCCACGGCCGCAACACCGCCGCTCACATATTTTTCGTTCTTGGCGAATTTGCCGAACTCGTTGATGGCCTCGACCACGGCCGGATCGGTGAACTTCACCTCGTTGGTCGTCCATTTCTGGTAGACGTCGAGCGGCTGCGTACGCAGCATCAGGTCTTCCACCCAGTCGGTCGCCGGCCAGCCGGTGGCGCCGCCGGAACCGAGGCCGATGCACCAGGGCGTGCCGCCATCGGCAACGATCTGGTCCGTGAGCTTGAGCAGGTCTTCCATGCTCTCGGGCACCTTATAGCCCGCTTCCTCAAAGTTCTCAGGCACATACCAGACGAGCGACTTCACATCCGCCTTGAAGGGAAATGCGAAATAGGCCTTGTTGCCGTCCTTGCCCTTGTAGCTGCCGAGATCGACCCATGACTGGCCCGCGCCGTAATTTTCCTTGACCCAGCTGGCGGTCGCATCGCCGAGCGGCACGAGGAAGCCCTTGGCGGCGAGATCAGCCAGAAGGCCGGGCTGCGGCAGGATGGCGATATTGGGCGGCGAACCTGCCTGCGTATCGATGACGATCTGCTGCTCGTAGTTTTCCGACGAGGAATAACGGACATTCACGCCGGTCGCGTCAGCGAAATAGGCGAGCACCGACTGGAACAGGGCCTCGTCCTCACCACGCCACGGGCCGAAAATCGTCAGCGTCTGGCCCTTCAGGTCGGCATGGGCCGCCTTGAAGTCTTCGTAGCTTTTCCAGTTGAACTTGGCGTCCCCGCCGGGTGCAAATTTCAGGTCGGCGGCAAAGGCCGCACCGGACAGCAATGCCATGACAGCAGCCGTCGCCAAAAGAGTCTTCCGCATGTGATTTACCTCCCATCACATAAAAGGCTCAAAGCGTCCTCTCCAATCAAAGCGCTTTGGCTGCCTATTCATCTCATTGTCATTAAGACAGAGTCAAGAGGCTCTTTATTCGGAAACGTTGCAGCACCTTATGAATAGTCATATTTAATTAGGAAGGCGGCTATCCTTTTCGATTGAGAAATGCGGTGGAGGCTGGTAAAAATCTAAAGCGCTTTGGGAATTGAGGAGCGGCTTTGCCGTATTCTCGGGCGCGCGCATGGAGGAATGACAGACATGAACCTGAAACAGTTGTCGCAACTGCTGGGCATTTCGCAGACGACCATCAGCAGGGCGCTCAACGGCTATCCGGAAGTCAGCGCCGAAACGCGCCGCCGCGTGATGGAGGCTGCCGAAAAGACGGGATATCGCCCGAATGCAGCGGCGCAACGGCTGGCGACAGGCAAGGTTGGCTCCATCGGACTTGTGATGCCGATTGGCGAGCATCATCGTTCGGATGTGCATTTCGGCGAATTCCTGAGCGGCCTCGGTGAGGAAGCGTCGCGCAGCGGCTTTCATCTCGTCATCATGCCGACGGAGCCGGAAAAGGAGCGCGAAGCGCTGCGGGGTCTGGCGGCCAGCGGCAGCGTCGACGGCATCTATCTCGCCTATATGAAGAACAATGATCCACGCATCGCCATGATGCAGTCGCTCTCCCTGCCCTTCCTCGTGCATGGCCGCTCCATCGGCGTGGAGGAGGACTATCCCTATCTCGACGTGGACAATGAGGGCGCCTTCCGCGATGCGACCCAGCTTCTCCTCCAACTCGGCCATACGCGCATCGGGCTGCTGAACGGCCCGGCGGGTTATGATTTCACCTTCCGCCGCTGTCTCGGGGTGGAAAAGGCGATGGCGGCAAATGGTCTGGCATTGCATGCGGAAAATGTAAGGCACGGCAGCATGACCGACGAGGAAGGTTATCTCGGCATGGAGGCGCTGCTGTCACGCCCGGAAAAACCGACCGCCATCCTCTGCGCCAGTACCGCGCTCGCGCTCGGCGCGATCCGCTCGCTCAATCAGCGGGGCTTAAAACCCGGCAAGGATATTTCGCTGATCGCCCATGACGACGTGCTGCCGCTGCTGAAACCCGATAATTTTTCTGTGCCGCTCACCACCACCCGCTCGTCGCTGAGGGCTGCGGGGGTGCGTGTGGGCCAGCGCCTGATCAACCGGATCAAGCTCAACCAGACGGAACCTCATCAGGAACTCTGGAAGGCGGAACTGGTGGTCCGCGCGTCGACGGGGCCGGCTCCGAAAGCGTAGCTGGCCATTTTAAACCGCTTAGAACTTCGGCGCGGTCAAACCCTCTGCGCGATGGGCGGCGATGACGGTGTTGGCCATCAGCATGGCGATTGTCATCGGGCCGACACCGCCGGGAACGGGCGTGATGGCCGCGGCAACGGCGCTTGCTTCATCATAGGCGACATCGCCCACCAGCTTCGACTTGCCTTCACCTTTTTCCGGTGCGGGGATGCGGTTGATGCCGACATCGATGACGGTCGCGCCTGATTTCACCCAGTCGCCCTTCACCATCGCCGCCCGGCCGACCGCCGCGACGAGAATATCGGCCGTCTTGCAGACGGTGGCGAGATCCTTGGTGCGCGAATGCGCCATCGTCACCGTAGCGTTGGCATTCAGCAGCAGCTGGCCCATGGGCTTGCCGAACAGGTTCGAGCGACCGATGACAACAGCGTTCAGGCCAGAGAGATCATCGCCGTGAATGCCGCGCACCAGAAGCATGGCGCCGGCGGGCGTGCAGGAGATGAGACCGGTGGCGAGATCGCCGGTCGCGAGCTTGCCGGCATTCAATACGCTCAGACCATCCACATCCTTTTCGGGCAGGATCGACTGGATGATTTCATCGGAATTGAAGTGTTTCGGCAGCGGCAGCTGTACCAGAATGCCGTGAATGGAGGCATCGGCGTTCAGTTCGCCGACCAGCTTCAGAAGGTCACCCTGCGTGGTTTCTTCAGGCAGCGTGTGCTGGATGGAGTTGAAACCGCATTGCTTGGCCATCTTGCTTTTGGAGTTCACGTAAGCATGGCTGGCCGGATCATTTCCGACGATGACAACCGCGAGACCGGGCTTTGTGCCCTTTTCCGCCTCAAGCGCTTCTGCCGATTTGCGGACCGCCTCCGTTACCGAAGCCGCCTTCGCCTTCCCGTCAATCACAACTGCCATGCGTCCTGCTCCTGCTGGGTTACGTAGGCTCCGTATGGTGCCCCCTTCGCAGGAATGCAAGCTAAAATGCGGCGTTTTCAGGCTGTTTTGCGGTAGTCTTCGCGATGATCGGCGTAATCGGTAAGACGCTCTCTCAGGAACGCCAATTGACGTCGCAATTCCATCAGTTCCTCGGCTTCGGCCTGAGCATGATCGAAGCGCCCGGCAAGGGCTTCCGCCAGGAGCGGAGGAAGCCCGGAGGATACCGGATCAGCAGCCCTGACCGTGCGGCTGCCCATCAGGACCTGCCGCACACGCTCGTCCAGCGGCATATCGTCGTCGTCATTGAAGGCCTCGCCATAATAATCGGCAAAGCTGTCTTCCTCCGGCTCGATGTTACCCTCTGCGGCAAGATCCGGCAGATCTTCAAACACAGCCGGCTCGATCGGTTCGAATTCCGAAACCTGCAGAGACTGGACCGGCGGCTCGACGGAGGATGGAAGTTGCGCGCCGTCTTCGACGATCAATGCGCCCTCTTCTTCTTCGTCATGGCGACGGTAGCTCAGGAGATAGAGACTGCCCAACAGGCCAATTAATGCGCCGCCGCCCGTCAGCATGGCGGCCTGAGTCAGGTCGCGGGTCAATTCTCCCGGTGTTGCCTTCTTGGTCAAACGTGTTTCGACCGCAGGCGTGGCGGATGCGGACAGGTCACGGCGTTCGCTTGCCTCCAGATAGGCATTTCGCGCTGTTTCCAGTTCACCCTGTAATCTCGAGAATTCGCCGGAGGCGACACCGAGCTCGCTCAGGCGGTCTAGGTATTTCCTTTGCTCGCCATTGGCGGTCGCGACCTCCTGAACGATGCGCTTTTCATCCGCCCGCAGGCCTTCGAGCAACTGTCGCAATGCTGGGGCGGCAAGTGCCTGTGCCGCGTCCACGGCATTCTGGGCGGCGATGCTGCGGGGATGTTTCGGGCCATAATCGACCGAAACGGCAGCAAGCGCCATGCTGGCGCTCGCATGCTTCTGCCTGACATCCTCAAGCGCCGAAAAAGCCACGCCGGCCGGCAGAGGCTTCACAAAGACATCATTAGGCTTCAGGGCCGAAGCTGCCGTCAAATCAGCCTGGATGGACTGTTGCTGCGGGGTAATTCCGGCAAGCCTGTCGTTTACATCGCGCAGCTGCTGCTCAAGTTGCTGCACCTCGGACATCACGGCATCACCGTGACGCATCTGGAAACCGTTCAGTGCGGCTTCCGCCTCATCGAGCCTTGTCCGCGCCCTCTCCGTCTCGCGCATGGCTGGTGTCATCGTGCCGGCCTTGCCATCCGCGATCACGCGCATCGAAAGATAGTCGGTCAGCCGCATGGCGGTTTCCGGCGTCGCGGCCTTGCCGGTCACGATCAGCGTATTTTCATCCGGTGTCAGTTCCAGCCGGATCGCCTGGCCCACCGCACCGTTCAACGCCTCACGCGCGGACAGCGGACGCGCATCCGCGCCGGTCAGAAGGTCGAAAAGCAGGCCAAGCTCACCCTGATTGCGAACGCCGACCATATCGGCGGACTTCAGCTTGAGATCGGCGGTTATACGGTCGAGCCCGGAGGGTGAAAGCAGGGTGCGGCGTGCCATCGCCAGAAAACGGGCCGCGTCGGGGGCATCGTAAGCGGTCTGGGAGACCTCGATCCGGGCCTGCGAAACATAACCGCGAAAGCCGGAATCGATGAGCAGAAGCGGAAGGGCCGCCCCGGCAACGGTGGCGGCGGCGATGCACCCGGACGTCAGGAGCCGCAGCCAATGTCTGCGCCACTGCGATACGGGCGCGGCGACATCATCCTCGTCAGGGCGGATCGCCATCATGTCCGGATTGTCATCAACCATCTGAAGCCGTCTGCCGCCCTCGGTGCCGCCCGCCACGGGCGACTGTCAAAACCTTACGAGAGGTTAAAGGATCGTGGCAAACAAATGGTTAACGCGGCGCTTGCGGACGTTGTCTCAGCTCTTGCCGAGCGCGATGTGCCAGGGTTCGGCGCAGAGGCTGTAGAGCCAGCTCATGTGAAGCTTGCGGAAAATTTCCGGCATGCCGGCCACTTCCGATGACAGGACCTTGAACAGGGGCCCAACCGCGATGGTGACCCGCGCATTCTCGCGACTGACGGTGCGGTGCAGCCATGTCTCCTGGTTTTCCTTCAACATTCCCGCCAGCAGAACATCCACCTTAACGCCCGATGCATCGCGGTTCAGCATGACGAAATCGTGCCAGGGCGCGTGCGCCCGCAACTTGGCGAGAACCTCGCCGATCTGCGCCGCATCATCTCCCGCCACACCGATCCGCTTCGGCACCGCCATATAGGTCAGAAGCGCCATGGTGAAGGCGACGCCGTCGATGGCGGCAGGCAGAGGCTCGCCATTCTCGTTGCGCGCGGCGGCCCTCATTGCCTTGCCCTGCGGCAGAAGCAGGCAGCTTTCCAGAATCTGTCGGTAGGCATTGTCCTTGAGCGAAAGCTTGGCTTTTTCGGGAGTAAGAAAGGACAGCATCGTGTGCCCTTCACAGGCTGAAGCCCTGCCGCTGACCAATTCCAGCGCCCCATTCCAATCGAGATCACAGACGCGCAGTCCGTGGATATTCCGTTGCGATCCCGGCCGCGCGAAACCTGACGCGAAACTCATTGCCAACCCCCAATACCAAACCCATCGCCACCGATCCGAAGCATGGCCTGCGGGATGGTGGTTCATGGGTCTGTTTATACAGGTGCAGGTTGAATTTAGCTTGAAAGCAATCTCTCGAATGCTTGGGGATACGGCAAGAGACAATTAACCAGAAAGATGCTCCGCATCCTGCAGCCGGCCGAAGCCCCTCGCCCCTTGGCCATCAATGACTTGGCGCCGCAGCCGCTTCTTTTCCGACTTCGGCCTTCTCGCCCTCGACGAGCTTGACCGAGCGGGGCGTACCGTTACCGTTCTGCTCGCGAATATCGGCCTTCGACAGATAATCGAGCTGTTCGATCAGCACATCCTCGACCACCTCGTCATCAAGCCTCTTGTTCAGCCCCTCGCGGATGCGCTGCTTGAAGGCTTCGGGATCGAAGGTGGAGATGTTGGCAATGTTGACCATGGAAGAACCGGCGAGCAGCGTGAACAATTCGTCGGTCATCAGCTGCGTTGCCGGCAGCTCGATCTTCGCCATCTTGGTCTTGTCGACGCGGAGCGAAATCCGGCTGAGGAAATAGCCGTTCACCCCGCCGTCATTGATGACGGGGATCGTGATGCTTTCGCCCTTGACCAGTTGCAGACTGGCCTTTTTCGCCCCCGCCTCATCCGGCGCGGGCGCCGTCGCCAACTGGACGGAGAAATACACCGCGCCGAGCGTGACGGCGCAAACCCAGACGCCGGTGAGAAGAAGCTTCAACATCAGGAGGCAGCGCCGTACATGAACTGTTCCTGCGAATAGGTGCCGTCCGTATCGGCCTCCTGGATCGCGCTCTTCAAGAGGTCCGCAACGGCGCGAACCGCGTTCAGATGCGCCTCGACGCGGCTGGCATTGGTCGCAAGCTTGGACTTGATGCCCTTGACCTGTTCCATATAGCCAGCGGCGATTTCCTCGCGCGGCGTATCGCGGAACAGCATCGTCAGCTCATAAAGGCAACGGCTCTTATGGGCATTGGAGACCTTGAAGTCGAACTGTGGGTCCTTACCGATATTGTCGTTCTCATTGTCGATGATCATCTCAAGGCGGCCGAGAACGGATTGGATACGGTGGTCGTTCGACATAAGGTCCATGCTTGTCTCCTCGTTAAGGTTTTTCATTCTCAAGCCTCGTCTGTTTTCTCATTGGAAACACCGAGGACCTGCCGCTCGAACTCCGCCACCATCCGAATTGCAGCATTATGGTCTTTTTCATTCATCGATACGTCGGTAATACCTTTGCTTTCGGCCTTCCGCAGCGCATCCTTGTAAGCTTGTTCCGCAATGCCGACGCCGCCATTTCTGGAGATCGTGTCGGCAAACTGTTCGGCCATCATGCTTTTCCAGATCTCGCCGGCATTACCCTTGCCGTAAACTTCCTCGCTGTCTTTCGGCAGCATGTTGGCCACGAAGGTCTGGAGTACCGAGGCTTCATATTTGCGATAGGTTTCCGGGATTTCGGTGCGGGCCGCGCGGATATTGGTGTCGCCGAGGCCAGCCTTCGAGGAAGCGCCATCCAGCATGTCGACCGCGGCGCCAAAACCCTTGCCGGCATCGGCAAGGCTGGTCGCGGCAAAAGCCGCCTTGTTCGCCTTGAGTTTCTCCTGGGCAACCTGAACTTCCTGGGGATCCGCAGCGCGAACCACATCCATCACCAGATCACTTATCACCGATATCGCCACGTCCAGATCTCCCGAGCTGACGAATGGGCGGCACAGAAAGCCGGCACATCCGCTCAATCAAGAAACATCGCCGGAGGCGTCCTCAAAAACGCCCGCGATGCAACAATGGGACAGATTATGGATCGCCAACCTTGCTGGAGGCTGGTGTGTGGGAAACATTCGTAATTTCTAACAAATCATAGATTGCATTATCATCGGCCTCGCGATCCTCAAGATCGCGGGCAATATGCATCCTGTCCTCGAGCCTGTCGGCCTTGGTCTTTTCCTTCAGGACCTTGTTTTCCTGAAATTGCTGGACGCCTTCAAGCTGGCGGTCCTGGACAACGAGACGGCCGTAGCGGTCCGAATAATGCTTGGAGAATGTCTGATGCACCGGCTCCATGGAACTCATCGCCTCCAGCACGTTCTCCATGGATTGCGCCACTTCGGTGCGGGTGCGGGTGGTGTCGGCCAGCTCCACCTCGGCCATTTTCTCCATGTGCCGCTGAACCGTTACCAGACGTTTGAGTTTGGCCGAGCGCTTGTCCGAAGCCATGGCGTTTTCTCCCGATCAAAAGCCGATGAAGACCGGGCCGAAACCATCCACGAATTGCCGGATGAGGGCCGCGACCGACAGATAAAGCATGAAAATGCCGCCCGCGAGAATGAAGGGCGTCGATATGAAGAAGACCGGGATCTGCGGCGCAAGCTTGTTGATGAGGCCAACCGCGACGTTGAACATCAGGCCGTAAATCACGAAGGGGCTGGCGAGCCGCAGCATGATGGAGAAGGAGGCCCTGAGCGTATCAGTCAGCGTAATCAGCATCTTCTGGCCGCTGATGAGCGCGCCGACCGGTGTGGCGGTGTAGGAATCCACCAGCGCCTTGAGGACGATGTGGTGGAAATCGAATATGAACAGCACCAGCAGGCCGCCCAAGGTGATGAAGTTGGATATCTGGTTTTCCTGCACGTCTTCGATGACATCAGCACCGCCAGGCGCACTGAGGCCAATGGAAGCGCCGATGAGCGCGCCGGTAAACTGAAAACCCAGCGTGTAGAACCGCGCGATCAGGCCATACATCGAACCGATGACGACCTCGGTGAAGATGAGACCGACGACCGTGCCCTGGCTTGCGCCGGAGACTTTCGGATAGATCGTGTCCCATAGCACCGGCAGAAGCGCCATGGATACCGCGACGCACAGAAGCATGCGAATCTGCGGCGAGATGCGCGAACTGGAAAAGCCCGGCATGGTCATGAAACAGGCGCCGATACGGCAAATAGCAAGGAACAATGCGATAATTGTCCCTTGCGGGTCGGTTATCATGAAATGGCGCCCAGAATCTTGATCTCGAGACCCTTGGCAAGTTCCACATGCGAGAGAACCGGCAGGGTCGCAAAGAGTCGCTCGATAATCATGCGCACATAGGACCGCGTTTCCGGTGAGGTTACAAGGACAAAGGGCAGGCCGCGATCCATGAATTCACGGATAACTTTCGAGGCCTGCTCCGAAAACTCCTCGAGATGGCGGGGATCGATGTCGAATTCGACGATTTCGCCCTTCTGGTCACGCTTGAGCGCCTGATGGAAAACCATGTCCCACTTGTTGCCGAGACGCAGGACACGCAACACGCCATTGTCGGCCAGATCGCCGCAGAGCTGCTGCGACATGCGCACCCGCACATGTTCGACGATCTGTTCCGTCTTGCGCACATGCGGCGCGAGTTCTGCGACGGCTTCGAGAATGAGATGCAGGTTGCGGATCGACACGCGCTCGGCGAGCAGCAGTTTCAACACCGCCTGCAGGCCGGAATAGGACATATGCGACGAGCAAATCTCGTCGGCCAGCTTCTTGTATTCGGGATCAAGCCTGTCGATGAGGATTTTGACGTCCTTATAGGACAGGAGCTGCGGCAGGTTGTTGCGGATGACTTCGCTCAGATGCGTCAGCACCACCGAGACGTTGTCGATCGGGTGGAAACCTTCGCGCTTCAGATCCTCGGTGAAGGTTTCGAGGATGGAGACGGCGGGCATGCCGAAAGCGGGTTCGCGGATTTCGTCGCCCGGAATGCTCGGCTTGCGCCCTGCACCCGTCACGACAAGAACATCGCCGACGCGCAGGCTGCTGGAGGCGATGGTCGTGCCGTGGACGCGGATCTGATAGGCCTTTTCCGGGATCATGATGTCGTCGGCGACCTTGATCTCGGGCACCACGAAACCGTATTGGCTCGCGAATTTCTTGCGCATCTTGCCGACGCGGAAAGCCAGCTCCTGATGCGCGCCGAGAAGACGGGTGGAAACCTGCTTGCCGAGCGCCAATTCGATCTCGGCCGTCTTCAGCACCTGCTTGACCGAATCCTTTTCCGCCTCGGTGGTCTGGAGAACCTTGTTCTCCTCTTCCTGACGCCGCAGCGCGCTTTCGGCTTCCGCCTGGCGTGGAATATACCAGCTGCCGAAGGCCATGATGCCGCCGAGGAAGATGAAGGGCAGGAAGGGAAGGCCCGGAATGACGGCGAGCAGTCCCATCAACATGGCCGAGACCATCAGCGCGCGCGGATAACCGCTCAGCTGATTGACGACCGCCTGATCCGTCGAGCCGGCGGTGCCGCCGCGTGATACCAGAAGGCCGGCGGCCAGCGATACGATCAGGGCCGGGATCTGCGAGACGATACCATCACCGACCGAAAGCTTGACGAAGACGTCGGCCGCTTCGCCGATCGGCATGCCGTGGCGGAAATAACCGATGATGATGCCGCCGAAAATATTGATCGCGGTGATGATGAGACCGGCGATCGCGTCGCCGCGCACGAATTTCGAGGCACCGTCCATCGAACCGAAGAAGGAGCTTTCCTCTTCCAGTTCGCGGCGGCGGCGCTGCGCTTCCTTTTCGTCGATGATGCCGGCGGACAGATCCGCATCGATCGACATCTGCTTGCCGGGGATGGCGTCCAGCGTGAAGCGGGCGCCGACTTCGGCGATACGCGTTGCGCCCTTGGTGATGACGATGAAGTTGACGGTGATCAGGATCAGAAAGACGATGAGACCGATGACGAAGTCGCCGGACATGACGAGGCTGGAGAAGCCCGCAATCACGCCGCCGGCCGCCGTCGGCCCCTCATTGCCGTGGGACAGGATGACACGCGTCGTCGCAATGTTCAGCGACAGGCGGATCATGGTCGCGATCAGCAGCACGGTCGGGAAAGACGAGAAATCCAGCGGCCGCTGAATCCAGAGCGCCACCATGAGGATGAGCACCGAAAGCGCAATCGAAAACGCCAGGCCAATATCCACCAGAATGACCGGAATGGGCAGGAAGAGAACGCAGAGGATCGCCACAATGCCCAATGCGAAACCGATGTCTCGCATGCTCGGACTTACCTTGGGCAAGGAGATGACTGGTGGTTGCGCCATAAAATCGTCCTGTCTCTTCATGAGAAGGGCGACGGAAAAGCCGCCGCACGGTTCCGCGGCACCGGTTTTCGAAAAGCGAACGCAATTCGGCCCGATGCTTCAACCTATCCCTAGCCGCCGAAGCTTGCGCGAAGGTGGCATCCATAGCGGACGGGCGTCAGAAGCCGGATTGAATGCGGGAAAAGACGAGATTGGAAAAGAGTGATATCTGCGCGCCCACGAAGGGGGCGGCGACACCGAGGACAAGCATGATCGTGACGATCTTGGGAACGAAGGTCAGCGTCATTTCCTGAACCTGGGTCAGGGCCTGAATGAAGGCAATGACGACACCGACGATCATGGCGGCGAGAACCGCCGGACCGGCCGCGACGAGAACCGTCCAGACTGCCGCCTGCATGATATCAAGCGCATCGGCCTCGTTCATCGTCGCATCCTTATTCCGGAAAGGCGGCGTCATGCCGCCTCTTCAATATCAGGAACCAGCCGGTTTATTCGAATCGGTCCCGCCATCAGCTGTACTCTTGATTGGACCATTCGAGAAGGTCACGCCGGCCTGCAGCAGCACCTTGTCACCAGCTTCGGTGATGGCGACAACGCCGTCCGAATAGACCTGCACTTCCTTGACCACGCCGGTGACCTTGTCGTCGGAGCTCATGACGGTCTTGCCGACGAGATCGGACGCGCGCGTCAGGGCTTCCGCCTGCAGCATGCTCTTCAGGTGGGTGTTGGTCTTGATGGTCTGCTCGACCTGCGAGAAGCTTGCCAGCTGCGACATCTGCTGACCCGCATCCATCGGGCTGGTCGGATCCTGGTTCTTCATCTGGGCGATGAGGAGTTTCAGGAAGCTGTCATAGTTCAGCGAGGCCGCGTTCTTGTCACTGCTGCTCGCCCCGGCATTCGCCCAGGGGTTTGCCGCTGCCGCATTGACTGCATCTACCGCCATGGTGCGATCTCCTTGCGAATCTGTTCGATCGTTGCCGGGGTCATTTCCTGATTGTTGAGGATTTTTTCCTCGATCGGATAAAGACCGCGAATAGCCTTGAGGGCTTCGAAAGCCTTGCCTGACGCAACCAGCCCGTCGATCCGCTTGAGTTCCGCCAGAACCTCGTCATGCTGGAAGCAATTCAGCAGCATGCTGACCGACTTGCGGAACATGTTGGTCGACTGATCGCGCCCTTCCGGGTTGATGAGGATCATCTGCGCGATGAAATAAAGCTGTCTGAGCGGCGTCGTCGCCTGGTCGGGCTGCAGAACGTGGTTTTCAAGCAGGAACGTGACATCGTTCAGGAATTCAAGCGCCACCTTGCGATCCACACGCAGAACCGCGCCGTTGATGAAAATCTTTTCGCCCGATTTCAGCGAAATTCGAAGTGTACTTTTCATTTCAGTCCATCCCTGATGATGGTTGTCACGTCAATTATGCCCTGGAAATTCGTCGACTGACGTTTCCGGATCAGTTCGCACTCTTTCAAAATCCAGATCGCGATGGAGATCAGATTGGCTCTGAGTTCCATGGCCAGCTGGTTGTCGGGTTGCTTGAGATCCTCAATGAAGCGGATCCAGACCCGTCGAGTGTAAAAAAGTGCTTCGATTCGTGGGCCGCTGCGAGGAGGAGTCCCTTGCCTCCACCAGAAGGTCGATCGATTTGGTCAACGCCTGCCGCTCGCGATCTTTCGCGTTGGCGACACCATCCTCCATGATTTCGGCGTAGGAAAACTGGTACATTCATGTATCCTTTATCTGCCGCCACCTCTGTTCATCAGAGGTAGTTTACCAGACTCATTTTTTGCAGACGCGACGTGAGGCTGTATGCGATTTCAATCTGCTGCTGCAGCAGATCGAGACGGGTCTTCGCCTCGTAGGTATCGATCCCCTCAATATCCAGCAGATGCGTTTCGATGATCTTCTTCTGGGCCTCCAGCGAATCATTGGCTTTCGAGACACGGCTTTCGGAAAGACCGAGCTGGCTTTGCTGCTGGTTCAGACCGTTGATGGCGGTGCCGATATTGGTCACCGACTTCATCGCCACCATTTCGCGGATGCCGCTGTCCACCTTCGCGTCGAGGAAGGTCATGGACGTCATCGCGGTCAATGCGAAATAACGCATGCCCTGCGAATTGCTGTTGCTCGACGTTTCGACAACCTCGTTCTGGCTGATGCGGCTCGTCATGTTGGTGTCGCTCGCCTTCGAACCGAAGGTCGTCCAGAAATCATAGTTCTGGCCGGCCGTCAGGCTGCTATGCGGCGGGTTCGTGACCGTGGTCGTGCCGTTGAACACGCCTTCGATATGGGTCATGAACGCTTCGACCTGCGGTTTCGAGAGGCTGGCGAAATCACCCACCGGCGGCGTCTGCGCCGCCATGAATGCGTTCAGCTCCGTCTCATAGGCTTCCTTCAGCGGAGATCCATCCGCGAAATAGTCATCGACAGGCTTCACATCCGTATTGATGCCGGAGAACAGATACTCGCCATTGACCGCTGTATTGGCGAAGCTCGTGAAGTTGTTGAACGCATTCGAGATGGTCTGGGCGACCGTCGACAGCGTCGGTGCTTCACTGCTGGTATTGGGGACCAGAACCTTCTGAATCTCCTGCGCGGCCTTCGCCATGCCGTCCAGCGCAGTCTGCGAGGATTTGAGGCGTTGCGTTGCAATCGAATTGACGCTGACCAGCGAGGTGATGCGGTCGATATCGCGATTGAGATCGAGGCTGCGGGCGGTATTGGCGCCCAGCGTCACGCCGAGATCGGCATGCTTGCCCGTCGTCAGCTCGGTATTGAGATTGGTCATCTCAAGCTGAGCCTTGAGGATGGTGCTGCGCATGCTGTTCTGCATCGCCAGCGATGAAATGAATGACGTTTTCATCGTTTACCTCACCATGTCCATCAAGGACTTGAGCATTTCATCAACGGTCGTCACCAGTTTGGTCGCGGCCTTGTAAGATTGCTCGATATCCATGAGCAGTGACAGTTCCTCGTCCAGGCTGACCGCCGTGCTGTTCGAATAGGAAGTGGCGGAGCGCTCATAAAGCGCGCTTTTCGCTTCGTTTGCCGAAGTCGCGCCGGAACGTTCCTGTTCGAGCCACCCCATCGAGTTGGTGCCGTATTTCAGGATGCTGGTATTCGTATCGATACGTGTCGACGCGGCAAAATTCATGGGCGCGTCAAAAGCAGTGACATAGCTGCGGATCAGGGCGGAGAAACCGGTTCCACCCGATGTTGCGGTATTGATCACGTAATCGGTACCGTTGATACCGCCGTCACGCAACAATTCCGGATTGCCACCTTTGGAAATAATTAACGCCGGGTTGACGGTAATGCTGGCCGCGAGCCCCGGAGAGACAGTTCCGTCCGGCGGAATTGTTGTCGCCAACGGCGAACCGTAGGTGAAGAGGCCAGGCATGTCTGGCAGACCGCTGGTCGGGTCCGCGGGCTTTTCCGCAAACATGGTGATGAGGCCGCGCGCGATTTCGTCGAGCTGGCTCTGCATCGTCGGCGCCAGATCATCACGAACCTGCATCAGGCCCTGAAGCGATCCTTCCGCCGTTGTGTTGCTGCCGCTGCCCGCCTTCAGCGCTACGCCATCGACATAAATGGCGTTGCCCGTGGTCGTCGCATCGTAGCCCGGCTGCGTCTTGAAGGTCACGCTGCGCGGCACGATCTCGAACAGCGTCGCACCGTCAGTCGTATAAAGCGCCACATCGTTGTTGGGGCGATTGACGACATTGATGCCGATGATGGAGGAAATGTCCTTCAGAAGCGCTTCGCGCTGATCGAGAGCGTCGCTCGGATCGCCGCCGATCGCCGTCTGCGCCTTGACCTCGTTATTGGCTTCCTCGAACTTCGCGAGCAGCCCGTTCAGCTTGTCGACCTGGAGGGAGATTTCCTTGTCGGCGCGCAGACGCATCGCCTGCAATTCGCTCGAAGCCTTGTTCAGGGAACTGGCGACATCCGTGGCCGAGGTGACGGCCGTCGCCGCCAGAGCGGCATCGCTCGGCTTGGCCGCGTAAGCGTCCAGGCTTTTCAGCAGTTCCTTCATATAGGTGGCCGGCGAACTCTCGTAATCGTTGCCGCCGAAAACGCTCTTCATTTCCTGAAGGCCATTGAGCACGGTGCTCTGGCCGGAAGCAAGAGAAGAGCTGGAGATTGTCTGCCTGAGAAGACTTTCATTCTGGGCACGACCGTTGGAGACGATACTCGCTCCAGCCATGGTCGTGCCGAGAATGGCGGTTCGCTTGACGTAGTTCGCATTGCCGACATTGGCAATGTTTTTCGAGGTAACGTCCGTCTGCTTACCTGTATTATTGAAAATCGACTGCGCAGTATTCATTGCTGACGTGAGCGACATTCATCTGTCCTCGTGAGAAGTATTATCTCTTCAGATTGATCAGGACGTCCATCAAATCCGATCCAGTCTGGAAGACTTTCGAATTCGCTGTATAGATACGCTGGGATTCAATCATGTCGGTGAGTTCGCTGGCGATATCGACGTTCGACCCTTCCAGCGCACCCTTCTGGATGTAACCGAAGCTACCCGTCTGCGCGAAGCCGATGGTGACAACACCCGACTCGTTGCTCGGCAGATAGACGTTACCGTTCTGCGGGCTGAGGTTGTCGACGCTCGGCACCGTGGCCAATGCCAGCTGGTAGATATTGCGGCGACCGCCATCCTGATAGACCGCCGTTACCAGGCCGTCCTTGCCAATTTCGACGTCCTTGATCTGGCTCGGACCGTTGCCATCGAGAACTGCAGTACCGGGCGTAAACTTGGTCGAGAACTGCGTCATTTCAGACAGGTCGATGTTGATCGCCTGCGCCACGCCGCTGACCTGGTCATTGATCGTAATCGATTTATCCGAGGTGGGGGTGAGCTTGTTGGTAGCAGGATCGAATGTCAGCTCGACTTTCTCCTGAACAAGGTCAGTTATTGGCGTTGCCGTGTAGGGGAATCCGCCATTCGTCGACTGGTCCTGGCGGTAAACCGCCACTTCCCACGTATTGTCGTCAGTCTTGGTGTAGTAGAAATCGTAAAGTACCTTCGCACCGCCGCTATCGAATGCCGTCAACGAGGTCTTGTTGCCGAACGTCGCAGTTGCGGAGTTGGTGCCCGGAAGCGATGCCGCGGCCACAGCCGTATCGCCACGGTTAAGATTGGCCGGGAAGCTGCCCTGCGTGGAGGGCGATGCCGTCAGGCCGAAATTATTGACATTGATGGCTTCAAGACCCGTGAAGCCATTGACGACGGCCGCCGGCGGGTTGGAACCATAGGGGTAACCCATCAGTTGGAAGCCGGCCGCGTTTTCCAGGTACCCTTCCGAATTCTTCTGGAACGAACCGGCGCGCGTCAGGTAAGGCGTGCCCGATCCATCCTGAACCACGAAGAAGCCGTTGCCCTGAATGGCAAGGTCGGTGCTCGAGGTGGTGTAGGAGAGGTTTCCCTGCTCCGAAATGCTGTAGCGAACATTGGACTGTACGCCGCCCGAGGCGTAGCTGCCCGATGAGGAGGGCAGAACGAGCGAGGAGAACGACGTGGATGCACGCTTGTAACCGGTGGTGCTTGCGTTGGCGATGTTGTCGCCCACGGTCCCCAGCTTGTTCGCCTGCGCATTCATGCCGGACACACCGGTTCGCATAGTGCCGAAAATACTCATTCAAAAACCCTCGTGGTCATCTTTCAGGGAGAAGGTAAAGCGTTTGGCTTGCGTGAAGCTGTCGGAAATACCGCGTTTGAAAAAGACCACGCGGGTCAATGAAAATCATTGCCAATCAATGCTGTAGCCGAGGAACCGCTTGGAATCGACCGGATCGTAGCCAAGCTTCTTGCGCAGCTTCTTGCGCAGCTTGCTGATGTGGCTTTCGACAACGTTTTCTTCGACGTCGTCATCAAAGATGCCGTAGATGGCATTGAAAATCTGCGCCTTGGAAACGCGGCGTCCGCGATTGGCGATCAAATATTCGAGGATACGACGCTCGCGGCGCGGCAAGGGAAATACCTCGCCACCCACTTCGGGGTCGCGGCCGTCGGAGAAAACCCGAATCGGCCCCGCATCTGTGAAGTTCGAGATGACCTGCAGCCGGCGGCGGATAGCCGCCGCACGTGCAAGGATTTCACGGGGATGAACCGGCTTGCGCACGACGTCGTCGACGCCGCTGTCGAACAGCGCCAGCGTGGATTCCAGCGAGGGTTGGTCGCTGACCGCGATGACAGGCGCCGTCGTGCGATCCCTGATCGCCTTCGGCAAAGCAAAGCTCCGGTCGCCCTGGCCAATCAGGAAGGCTTCCACAGCCGCCAGATCGCTTTCCGCCGCCGTCGAGACCCACTCCCCGAATTCGACCGGATCGAACCCGGTCGAGGGAATGCCCTCACGCCCAAATAGAGATGTATAGCCGTCTTTAACGAGCTCGCGCTCATCAACCACTACGATCATTCGTCCGCCTCCGAATCAGTGTGGTGTTTTCCAATGAGGCATTGGTACGAATCGGGGGATTCAGCGACAACTGTAGGAAATCATCGATAGTTATTAATAATTGATTAACCATTTTGTGCCGATTTGATCTATATATAGTGGGTATTAACCATATATGGCACAAAATTTTTGTGTAGAAATTTCAAAATTCCGAAAAAACCGCTTGAAATGCCTTTTTTCGATCAATCTATCGCCACATTTCGAAATACGAGTCCTGCGGTGCCTAAAAGCAATTTCAGGTTGTCATCCGTCGCAGAAATTTTTCGCGTTGGGAGTCCATTTCCCGTAGCCCGTCGCCACCAGATTGGCGATGACGCGGCAGACATATTTCTTCTGCGCCGGGTCATTGTTGGGGCCGGCGTGATAACGGGCGACCGCCATGGTCCAGGTTTCATGCCTGTTGTGAAGGTTGCGAAGGAACATGGCGGCATATTCCACATTGCGACGCGGATCGAACATTTCCCGCGGGGATGAGAAGTTTTCGCCGTGGAAATAATGATTTATCTGCATGCAGCCGAGGTCGATCAGCTTGGCGCCGTTGCGCTTCGCCGCATCGAAAGTCATCAGGGCTTCCTCGGTGGAGGTCGCAAATACCGGTTTTCCCTCGATATTCATGGCATTGGGGTCGAGCCTCCCCTTGCGGCCCGTCTCGGTCAGGCCCACCGAATAGAGAATTCCCTCCGGCACGCCATATTTGCGTGCCGCCGACTGGATCTCTCTTTCACAGACGCCTGATGTCGCCGAGGCCGACGCGTTTTCAGAGGTAGACGCCATTGTCAGCAGAAGAACGGGCAGAGCCAGGAGCGCCATCCATGCCTTCATTATGCACCCCCAAATTATCGCCATTGCCTTGCCGACTGCCCCGTGCTCCGGACTCGTCACGGTTGCGCCCGGCGGCGGCCTGCTGGCCCTGCTGCTGCGCCTGCTGATTTTGCTGATTGTTGCCCTGTGTGCCCGTTTGGTCACTCTTGTCGGAAGAAGCGATGCTGATGGTGATGTTATCGACCGTCAGACCCTGCGCCTTGAGACCCTCAAGGATGTTCTTGCTGTCGTCCTGAAGCTTTTTATAGGCTGCAACGCTCTCCACCGTCATGTGAACAGCAAGCTCGTCACCGGCAAGACGCAGCGACATCGTCACCGATCCGAGCTCGATCGGCGTCATGTGCAGCTTCAGCGTATGCACGACCTTGCCGGTGCTGCTCTGGGCCGCCGCATTGGAAAGCGACGAGCCGGGCTGCATGGCGCTCACCCATTCCGGATCATTGACGATCAGGCCGGTCAGGGCCGAAGCGTTGGTCGAAGGCGCCAGACCGATGAAACGCCGCGAATCGAGGACCATGATGGTATCTGCCGCTTTGCCGGTGCTTTCCCGTGCATCGAACTCGACACGGCCCTCACGCTGCACCGTGCTCATATCGAGAGCCCGGGCCGCGCCCGAACGCGGAGACGAGAAACGGAATGCCGAGGCATCGCCTTCGTTTTCGGAAGCCGAACCCGCCTCGTTACCGGCAGGTGCAATGCCTGTCGGCGTGTCCTTGACCAGATGCTCGGCCTTGCCCCGGACAGGTTCAGCCCGGTCTGATTTCACCGTGTCGGTCTTGCCGGCAATCGCCTGTGCAATTTCCTCAAGCGGCGTCTTGGCTGTCGCCACATCGGCGGCGTTGGCCACAACCAGCTGCAGTTCCGCCAGCTTTGGATCGATCACATCGGCTACCGTCTCGGCGTCCTTGTCGGTGTCGTCCTTGAGCTTCTTGCCGGTTTTGCCGTTCTCGGGTGTGCGGGCCGTTTTCACGGCGTTCTGAAACTCGGCCAAGGTCTCATGGGCACGACCTTCGCCGGCATGCTCGTTGACGATCGCATTCAGAAAGGTTGCGGGCCGCTTGACCGGGACATCCATCTTTTCCGCCTCGCTATCAGCCTGTGCCTGCTGTTCTTCAGCCGGGTTCTTGTCCTGCTGATGCCGCGAATGCAGCGCCTGCGGCGGCCGCTCGTCCCGGACCGTGGAAAGGGCATCGCCGAAACTGCCGCCCTTGGCGTCGTCCCTGACGCTGGCGCTGCCGGCGCGCGGATCGGATGGTGGCGCATTCATTATCGCGTTGATGGTTGCGTCGATCATGGTGCCCCCTCGCCTTTCTTCAACAGGCTGTCGATTTCATCGAGCTTGCTACGGCCGCTCGTCACGAGTTGCCGGACGTTATCGCCCTCATCGTCAGCCTTCTGGGTTTCGACCCGCCATATGCTCTTTGCATCAGCAGCGGTCGCCTCGTTTTCGGGCGCATTCCGCCCGGTATCCTTCGTGGCCGCAGTGTCTGCACCGACACCGGACTGCAGGGAAGGAGGACGAACCACCTGCTCTGCGATCGCCCTTGCCGCCTCCCGCAGGGCCCTGTCCCTATCCGAAAGCTGCGCTTCGGGGATTTGCCCGATTGTCTCGATCGCGCTCACCACATCTGGTGTGCCGATGTTGGAAAGGCTTTCATAGAGATTTGCCTGGACTTCGGGCTCACCCGGCAGCGACGGAGACAGCGCCTTCGCCTTCAACGCCGCCATACGCGCCAGCGAATCCTTGCCGCTGATCGCCGCGAGGCGAGAAAGGCGCAGATAGGCTTCCTTCTGCCTCTCGGTATCCATCATGGCGAAGGTTTCCTGTATCGCCTCCTCACCGATGGAATCGGCGCGTTTGACCACCAGCGAGACCAGAAGGTCGGCAAACTGGCTGGCATAGGGCGAATGCAGGAAGCGCCGCGCATAACGCTGCGCATAGTCGACGCCGCGCGCAGCATCGCCGTCTTCAACCGCGATAGCGAGCGAGCGGCGCAGTGCCGCCTCCTCAACGATTGTGCCGGGCGCTTCGAGCCGGGCTATGTCGTAAAAGCCGAGTGCAGCCAGCGGATCGCGCGGTATCGTCACATTGCCGCCGATCAGCGCCAGATAGGCGCCAATCCGCTTGCCGCGATATTCAGGCACCATGGCCGCGATGCTCTGTGCGACCAACGTTCCCTTGCCGGACAGGTATTTGCGCAGGATATCGGCAACGCGGCTATCGAAATTGCCATCCACATCACGCGCGACCAGCAATTCCAGCGTCGCCGGGTTGCCGCCGCTCATCGCATAGATGAGCGCCGCATCGACATTGCGCGGATCCTTGAAGATCGCCGAGGGCGCGCTCTTCAGCCGCTCATCGATCGTCTGCAGCAGAAACCGCTGCATTTCAGCGGCGGAATGGTCGCCCATGGCCACCGAATCCTGCACGAACTGCAGGGAGCGCAGCATGGCATAGGGCATCAGATTGTCTTGCGACTGCGAAAACGCCTTGCTCGGCTCGGAGCCGAGACCGCAAAGCGTCGCCGCAAGAAGGAGCCAGCGTTTCGAGGTTTTCGTCACACTCACCCCCGATCGGCCTCAAGCAGAATTTCGATGCGGCGGTTGGCATCTGCCAGAGGGTCCGCCGGCACCTGCAATCTGCGGTCCGCGAAACCCGAGACCTGCTTTACCCGCTCTTCCGACAGGCCGCCGCGCACCAGCATGTAATAGGCGCTGTGCGCACGGTCCATGGAGAGCCGCCAGTTGTCATTGGCCTCGCCCTTGAACTGCCGTCCGTCGGTATGGCCGCGGATCACCACGCTGCCGCCCCGCTCCTGAAGTAGTTTGCCGATTTTTTCCATGGCCAGAACCATTTCGCGGCGGGGAACAGCCGATCCGATATTGAACATCGGCGTTTCCGTCTGGTCGGAAATGGTGAGCAGCAACCCGCCTTCGGCCGGCGTCACCACCAGACCTTCGGAAAGCTTACCGGTAATGCCTGAGATCTGCTTCTCGATTTCCTCGCGCAGGGTATCGGCCTTTTCCCACTCGGCATCGCTGGCCTTTTGCTGCTCCGGCTTGGGCTGAGAAAGCGCTGCCTGCTCTGCGGCATCCGGACGCTGCTGCGGCACCACGGCGGCGACTTCCATCGGCTTGCCGTCTTCCGCCTTTTCGGCCGGTGTCTCGGACGACTTAAGCGCGACCGCCTGAGCGTTTTCGGCCGCATCCTCCTGCTTGTTCTCGGCGAGTTGCTGCTGTTCAACCGGTTTCTGCGGCTGATCGGCGCGGGTGATTTTCACCTGCTGGGTCCAGAAATCGGGATCGAAGGGATCGCGATAGGCTTCGCCGCCGCTAGCGCCCGTCGCCGGGCCGGAATCGGCAGCGCCGCCCTCGCCCTTGGCGCTGACATTGGCCTGCTGCCCCACCTGCTGGGCAATTTCGGCCAGCACGGAATAGGGATTTTCGAAAAAGTCCGCTTCAGAGAAATTTGACTGCTCACCGGTCTGGGAGGTCAGGTCTTCGCCCGTCGCCGCGGCGGAACCTTTGGTGACCTTTTCAGCCTGGATGTTGGACTGGTCTTTCTTCTGGACGCCCTCTTCCTTATCGACAGGCTTTTCCAGCCCCTTGGACGAGGGTTTCTCATCGGACAGCTTGATGGGATTGAAATAGCTGGCGACCGAGGCCTTGGTTTCCTCGTTGGCGGCATTGACCAGCCACATGACGAGGAAGAACGCCATCATCGCCGTCATGAAGTCGGCATAGGCGATTTTCCACGCACCGCCATGGGCGCCATCGTGCCCGCCCTTGTGGCGCTTGACGATGATGATCTCGTTCTTGCCGTGGTGGTGGTTCTCGCCTTCACTCATTTCATCACCTTGCGAAGACTGGACGCCCAGGCTGACATGCGCGTCACGAACACGCTTTCACCCAACTCGACGGAAAGATCGATATCGGTGGTCTCGGTAAATTTCATCGTTTCTTCTTCAAAGCCCGGTTGCGTCTTCAGCCGCTCGAACAGATCTTTCGGACCCTTCACGACAAGCGTAACCCCTTCGCCATCCGGCATGGCGGCGCGCACCACATCCGCCAGCGCCGTAACCGCCTTGAGCGACAGCTTTTCCGTCAGGAGGGGGGCAAGGATATTGGCTGTCTGTTCGCTGAGATTGGCCGCGATCGCGTCGATACCCTCGCGCAGACCACGGGACAGGGACGCCGCAATTTCTTCAAGATGGCCCGAACGCAGGGTCTCCAGCTCGGCCGCATGGGCAGCGATCAGCTCTTCCCGCTCCGCCTGCATCTTCTCGGTGATCTCGCGGGTGGCGTCTTCGCGGCCGCGGTCGTAGGCCGCCTGTTTCTCGCTCTCCACGTCAACGGGGGCAAATTCGTCGAAAGCGGAAGCGCCATCGGCAAAACCGGACAGGAAATCGTTGTCGGCCAACGGGTCGCCGAAGGCCGGCGCCGCCGATTGCGGTTGCGCTTCACCGAAGTCCTTGAGAAACCGTGCAATGGACGCGCTCATGCCTGCCTCCGGCAAAACAGGAGAAAGGGGCCAGACATGTTTTGTTGCCCGCGCGAATCGCAAAAGCCTCGCCGCATTTCCAGACGGAAAACCGGGGTCCACTTTTCCTGGAAATGCTCTAAGCCGTTTGGCGGCACCACCGTCATCCTTGCTACCCTGCCCGTCTCTTCCACGTTTCCCGGCCGGATCACGCCATGTGATCCGCCCCATACTGACCCGACGTTAGGTGTTCAAACTTGTGCGAGGATGAAGGCGGGCATGATCGGCAAGCCTGCGCCCATTCATCCCCGCGCGCCCACGCCGGTCGAACCCGTTACTTGAAGAGCTGGAGGATATTTTCCGCGTTGGCATTGGCGATGGAGAGAGCCTGGATGCCGAGCTGCTGCTGCGTCTGCAGCGCTTTCAGCCTGGTCGATTCCTCGTTCATGTCGGCATCGACAAGACGGCCGATGCCCTTGTCGATAACATCCATAAGGCTGGAAACGAAGTTATCCTGCATGCTGATGCGGCTCTGCAGCGAACCCAGGCTGGAAGCCGTGCTGGTCATCGCCTCAAGCTGCCCGTCGACGAAGGACATCATCATGTCGATGGCGTCGGCATCGGTGTAGGTCGTGCCGCCGCCGGCAAAACCGCCCATGGCTGCGGCGACGACATCGAGATTACCGAGATTGAGGGTGGACACGGAAAAGCCGAGGGAACGATCGGCGGAAGCCGCCCCGCCGCTGAGGTCGTAAAACCAGTCGTTGCTGCTGGTGTCGCGATAGGCGGGAGAAACGGTGGTGCCACCGCTCGACGGATTTGTCGCCGTCACCTTCACCCATACGTTTTCGGCAAGGCGGAGATAATTGGCAGTCCCGTCGCTATAGACATTCGGATCCGTATTCGTATCCGCAGTCGCGGCATTCAGCGCGCCGATCTGCGCGTCACTGAGCTTCTCGACGACATGACCGGCGTTCGTCGCCTTACCCGCAGTCGTCGAGGTCTGAGTGACTTCATATTCCGTCTTGCTGACGAAAACGGCGTTCTTGTCGAGAATCCCGAGCTTTCCACCACTGAGGTCGAAAAGCACCGTACTGCCATCGAGCACATAATCAACGGTGGTAACGCCGACATTGCCTGCGCCCGTGCGGGTGAAGGATGCAACGACCTTTTTCGTGATCGATTCTTCAACCGGCGGCGTGCCACCGTTGCTGATGCTGGCCTGCAGCCAGTTTTCGCCCGAGAAGGAGGCCGATTCGGAGATGCTCTTCAGCTGTTCCTGAAGCTGCTTGATTTCATCCTGGATCTTGCCGCGGTCGGCGCCAACGCCGTAGGCGGCGACGAGCTTGGCCTTGATCTGCTTGACGACCTCGATCGTGCTTTCAAGCGCGTCGTAGGCGGTGTCGACCTTGGCGGCTCCCAGACCCAAAGCGTCCTGCACGGCCGAAAGCGCGTTATTGTCGGAGCGCATCGTCGTTGCAATGGACCAGTAGGCCGCGTTATCCGCCGCAGTCTCGACACGGTAGCCGGAAGACACGCGCGCCTGTGTTGTCTCGAGGCTCTTGTCGATCATGCGCAGGGTTTGCAGCGCGGCCATCGCCGCCGCATTGGTCAAAATGCTGGTCATGGGGTCCACCCAACTCAAAATTTAAGAAAAAATCCGGCGCTGTGCCGACAACGAGCAGAAGCATCATGCGAATCGGCAATGGCCTGAACCGACCACCGCGACCTGCTGTTCGTTAACAAATCGTTAATGCGATAGGTAACAAACAACAGGACTGATTTGCAAGGCGTTCCTGCCTTTCACAGCCGGGTTTCGCATAAACCGGCAGGCTTCAGGCAAGCTCTGGTCAAAACGCACCGGAACGAGGCCGTTGCGCCCGCGATTTCGGCGGGAGCAACGGACATGACGGCAATATTCAGGGATGATCCGGTTAAGCCGCTTCGCCCTGACGGGTGGGCACGAATCGGGCAGCCGTCAGGCTTTTCCGAAGAAACTCGGTGTTTTCGTCCGGGTTTTCGGAAGGGTTCTGAAACGAGACGTGATTGATCTCAACCGCTGCATGTTCGTTGGCGAGCGTCAACCGCGCATAGACCGTGGCGCCCTTTGGCTTAAGCTCGAGATCGAGGACGATCTCCGGCGCGCCTTCCCATTCGAGCTTGTATTCGCCGCCGGCGCCGAAATTGATCGTACCGGGATGATAATAAAGCTCAGCCGCCGACGAAACGAGGTCGGCGATACTGCTGTAGCACTCGAATCTGAGCAGCGAAATCAGGTCGGCCGGGTCTAACAATCGAAGTTCGGTGGCGATCGGGTTGATCGCCTCTGCGACGATCATTTCCCGCTGTTCGGAATAGGCGGATTTTTTCATTGGTTTTATTGAACCCGTATTTTCGATGACTTCATGGCGTAAACCCGATGAACGAGCTCAGCCACAGCCTTGTAAAAGACTGGTGGAATCACACTATCTACCGAGACTTGCGCAAACATGGAGCGTGCAAGCGGAGGGTCCTCAAAAACGGGGATATTGTTTTCTTCCGCAATCTCGCGGATTTTCAATGCGATAAGGTCCTGGCCCTTGGCCACGACAACAGGTGCGTCGCCTTCTTCGCGAACATAACGCAGCGCCACCGCAAAGTGTGTGGGGTTGGCGATGACAAGCGTTGCGCGCGGCACATTGTTGATCATGCGGCGGCGGGCACGGTCGCGGGCGATGGAACGCTGGCGGGATTTGACCACGGGGTCGCCCTGCGACTGCTTGTATTCTTCCTTCACCTCATGCTTCGTCATTTTCAACTGGCTGAACCAGTGATGGCGCGTCCACAGAACGTCGACGGCGGCAAGCAGCGCGGTGGAAAGCAGAATAACGACCATCATTTTTTTGACGATCTCGACCACCCGGACGAAAATGACCTGCGGATCGGAGAACATCAGATCGATGAGGCTGTAAAAATCGCCACGCAAAGCAAAGAACATGATGACCGAGACGATCATGATCTTGAATACGGATTTGCCGAATTCCACAAAACCCTGCTTGCTGTAGATGCGCGTGAAGCCCTTCGCCGGTGAGACGCGTGACCATTGCGGACGCACCCGCTCAAGCACCGGCGACGGCAGGTTCTGGAAAAACGACGAAGCAAGCCCGAAAACCATGAACATGATCATCGCCGGCATGAGCAGATAGGCGATCGACGTGCCGAGAAAATACAACAGCGACAGGGCATCCGGCCTGGTGCTGAGGTCCCACTGTTCGGGCTGGCCGAACAGGTCCTTCAATGTGACGCCAAGGCGACCGGCGCCATCGGGCAGGAAGAAGACCAGGTAACAATAAAAAGCGAGTGAGGAGGCAAAGATCGGCACTTCACGGGAAAAGGGAAGATTGCCCTTTTCCGCCGCATCGCGGAGTTTTTTCTCCGTCGGGGCTTCTGTTTTACTGTCCTTGTCCTGATCGTCTGCCAAGGCACGTTCCCGGGATCAAAAAAAAGGGCCCGCCGATCCCGGCAGGCCGTCATCCCGAAACTAGCGTCCGTGACCGGCCATCGCAATGGCCGGTTCCGCCGTAAGGGCGGGTTATCAACCGGCTTCCGCTTAAGCGGCGGCCGGTTGCTCCTCCGCAGAGGCTTCCTTCAGCTGGATCTGGCCGGAATTGGCCAGCCGGATCGCCTCCTGCGCCACCGCGCGGCGGGCAATCGCCACTTCGCGGGTGTTGATCGAGGCCTGCGGCACCGCGAGGTCCGATTCGATCATGCGGCGCTGGCGCGGGCTGATGCTGGAGAGCACACATTCCTTGATTTCCATCGTGGCGCCGCGCAGCGCCATCGTCATGACATCGGCCGAAACATCGTTGAGCAGCAGGACGCGGCTGCGCTGCGGCATGAACATGAGGTCGTCGAAGAGGAATATCTTCGGCTTGACCTTGTTTGCGGCTTCCTTGCTGAGCGTCTCGAGAGAGCTGAGCAGCGTATCGACCTGCGGCTTGTCCAGTTCGTTCATCAGATCCGCAACCTTCGTGGAACCGCCCGCATTGCGCTCGGCCTCGATTTCATTGATGAGATTGACCACACGCTTCTCGATGATCTGGGCAGCCGTCGGGCTGACTTCCTTCATGTTGACGGTACGGTTCATGATATCGGCGCGCTGCTCTTCCGGAATGGTGAGGAGAACCTTAGCGCCGAAGGAGGAAGGCAGCATGGAGAGAATATAAGCGATGGTCTGCGGATGTTCGCGCAGCAGGAACTTGCCGACGAATTCCGGCTCGGCTTCCTGCAGGCGGTCCCAGATCGATGCTTCATAGGCCTGGAAAGCCGCGCGGCGGCCGAGAAGGCTGTCCACCTCTTCAGGGGTCAGGCCCTCTTCGAGAATGCTCTCGATGGCCTTGGCATTGTCCATCAGACCCGTTCCTTCGGTGAACAGGTCCTCGAACTCGGCTACGATCTGTGCAAGCTCATCGGGAGGAATGACGCGCAGGGTCTGGGCCGAGGAAATGATCATCTGCAGTTCGTGCTGGGTGAAAAACTTCAGCAGCTTGCCGGCGACGCCCTTGCCCATGGCAAGAAGCACCGCGGCCGCCTTGTCGGCCTGAGACAACGGCTTGCCCGCAAGGGGGTTACCGAAATCCTCGAAGTCCATCATGGTCTTTCCTCTCCGTCCCCACAGGGATCAGGCTTTTCGCGTACTCAGTACTTCAATCAATTTTACGCCGAAGCGCGTATCGTCGTCTTCCAGAACCGTTATTTCACCGCGCGCAATACGGCGGCCATTCACCATGATCTCGACCGGCTCGCCGATCTTGCGATCAAGCGCGATGGTTGCGCCCTCTTCGAGGCTCATCAGCCCCGAAACGAGCATTCTGCTGGTGCCGAGAACGATCTGGACATCGATCGGGATGTCCATGATCATTTCCATGTTTTCGGACAAGCCGCTGCCGAGCGGCGCCTTCACGCCCGCAACCTGCGGGGCGGCGGCAAAATCGTCCATCGCAAAGTCGGCCGCTCCGCCACCAAAGGCGGAAAGGTCGGTTTCGGTCGAAACCTCGTCCGTGCTTCCGAAATCGCCGAAGTCGCCAAAATCGGAGAGCGAGCCTTCCGCATCCGTCTTGAGGACGCCACGCAGATCGCCGATAGCCTGGTCGAGGTCGCCGCCGTCTTCAAACGACGGCAACGCCGCATCATCGGTCACAGGTGTTTTCTTCGTAGCCATGCGCTGATTATTCCCTTTGAAACTTGCGTCAGCCTGCCCAGAACCCGAAAGGCCGGGCAGGATTTAACCCATCAAATGTCGTAAGATCTCGTCGTCCGTGCTGACATTGTTCTTCACCCGAACCATGTAGCGGTCGCCGGACTTGCCGAATTCGCAATTATAGAGCTTGGAACCGTTGGCGCTGACCTCGACGCCGATATCGTCCTGCTTCAGAGCCTGGAACGGAATGACATCACCGGCCACCAGCTTGGAAATTGTCCTGAGCGTCAGCGTTTCGAGCTTGATGCGCGCCTCGAGCGTGACCTGCGATCGCTTCACCTGCTCGGAAATCATCTCCATCCATTCCTCCTGCTTCTTCAGCGCCTGGGCCGAAGCCTTGGGAGCGACGATGGAGGTTCTGAGCAGGGGACGCTGCGGCACGATGAGGGTAAATTCCGACGAGACCTTGCCGATATCGATCTTCATGCGGAGGGTCACGCCGTAAAGACCGGCGATCATTTCCTCGAAGGCGCTCTTGCCGTTGGAATTGAAGGGCGGCTCGATGGCCGCCTCAAAACCGCCGGGCGCGTTGACACCGGAGCGCAGGACACCGGCGATGCGGCCAAGAACCATGGCCGCAAGGTCGAGCTCGATATGGGACAGGCTGCGCTCGTCCGGTTCGCCGATCATGTCCGGCGACGCGCCCAGCATGCGCTCCATGAGCGCGATGACGAAGCCGTTGCCGACAGTCATCATGAAATTGGGGCACCAGTTGCGCAGGGAACAATCGGCAACCGCGACATTGCTCCCAACATTGGCGATGAGATCGGTCATCAGGCCCGATTCGGAGCTGACATATTCCACATCGATCGCGATGCCGGTCTCGCTGTGGAAGATGTCCGGCAGGAATTCGCTGTAGAGATGGCCGATATCGGAACCGATCTTGGCGATCGTCTTGCGGTCAGACAGCCCTCCCGTCAATTTTGCGAGAAGGGCGGTGTCGATGGCGGGTGCTTGTTGCGCTGCAGCTTTTGCCATCGTCATGCCGCCTTGTTTTCGCCGCCGGGGTTCATCATCTCCTGTTCGACGGCGTCAATGGACGGCCGCTCGTAGTTGGAGATGGTCTTGCGGCCGTATTCGAGCGCGACCTGCGGCACCGAGCCGTTCATGTAAGCGATCAGCGTCTGCTTGACGATGATGTAGAGGCGGTGCTGCTTGGTGCGGACGATCTTGACCTGCGAAGCGAGCGGGTTGCAGATCGAATAGGACAGGATGATGCCGAGCATGGTGCCGACGAGTGCGGCGCCGATCAGGCCGCCGAGCACTTCAGGCGATTCGTTGATCTTGCCCATGGCCTTGATGACGCCGAGAACCGCCGCGACGATACCGATGGCGGGGAAGGAATCGCCCATGGTGGTGATCGCGTGATAGGGCTTCAGCTTGTCATGCAAGATGGTTTCGATTTCTTCATCCATCAGCGCCTCGATTTCGTGGCTGCGGGCATTGCCGATGATGATGAGACGGACATAGTCACAGATGAACGAGGTCAGTTCCTTGTTCTTCAGGACCGACGGCGCGCTCTGGAAGATCGAGGATTCCTCGGGATTGTCGATATGGGCCTCGATCTCGTTGCGCGATTTCGTGCGCAGATCGCGCATCAGCGAATAAAGCACGCCGAGCACGTCGAGATAGTTTCGCTCCTTCGGGACCGAATGCTTGAAGGCCTCGCCGAGCGCCTTGCCCGAATCCTTCACGACCTTCATGGGGTTTGCCATGATGAAGCCGCCGAGGCCGGCGCCGCCAATGATCATCAATTCGAACGGCTGAACCAGCACGTCCAGATGACCGCCCATCGCCATATAGCCGCCGATGATGCAGCCGAAGGTGATTATAAGTCCAATTACAATATTCATTGATCGACCACGCCCGAACAGTGTTCCATGCCGCCATGTCTAGAAAATGTGGCTTGCGTGAACCTGTCCGCAAAGCCTCCCCATGCTCCCGCCTCCAGCCAGTTTCGCACAAGCAAGCCACGGCAATATGCCGGCAAAGGCGGACGTGCGCCTTGAGATCGGGATCAAACGAGAGCGGCGGTTCAGTGACTTCCACCTATACCAGCTACAGACTGATCAGTCAGGATATCGGCAAATCGCTTGAGCGGGTGTCGAAGCAGCCCGACGTGGCGCGCGAGACCGAATATTACCGTGCAAAGATCGGCGATGTGAAATCCATCGACGACTTCATGGCCGATACGCGCCTTTATAATTACGCCCTGAAAGCCCACGGGCTCGAGGATATGGCCTATGCGAAGGCCTTCATCCGCAAGGTGCTGACGGAAGGCGCCTCGGACAAGAACGCCTTCGCCAACAAGCTTTCCGACAACCGGTATGCAGAGCTTGCAAAGTCCCTGGATTTCGCAGGCCTGGGTGCGGCAGCGACCTCCACCGAGGCAGCCAAATCAGGTGTCGTCAGTAAATACACGCGCCAGACGCTGGAACAGGAAGCGGGCGACGACAATAACGGCGTCCGGCTTGCCCTTTATTTCGAGCGCAAGGCGCCGACAATAAAATCCGGCCTCGATTTCCTCGCCGACGACGCGCTTGCGCAGGTATTCCGCACAACGTTCAACCTGCCCGACGCATTTGCGGCGGCCGATGTCGACAAGCAGGCCGCGCTCATCGAAAAAAGCATCGATATCAAGGATCTGCAGGATCCTGAAAAGGTCGGCAAGCTGCTCGAGCGTTTCACCATCATGTGGGAAATGCAAAATCCCTCTACGACCTATGACCCCTTGGCCGTTTTCGGCTCCTCCAGCGGCTACGGCATTTCCCCCGACCTGCTGATCTCCATCAACTCCCTGAAACTCGGAGGCAAATGATATGCAATCCGGACTATACGTCGCCCTGTCCTCGCAGATCGCGCTGGAGCGCCGTCTTACCACCATTTCCGACAATATGGCGAATGTGAACACGGTCGGCTTCCGCGGCTCCGAAGTGAAATTCGATGAGATGGTCGCCAAGAACCACAATGACATGAACGCCAGGGTGGCTTTCGTTTCCCAGGGCAACGACTATCTCTCCACTCGTCAGGGTGCATTCGAGCAGACCGGCAATTCCTTCGATTTCGCCATCAAGGGCGATGCCTGGTTCTCGCTGGATACGCCTGATGGTCAGATCCTGACCCGCGACGGCCGTTTCACCATGCGTCCGGACGGCGCGCTCATCTCCTCGAGCGGTTATCCCGTTCTCGATGCCGGCGGCGGCCCGATCCAGCTCAATCCGAATGGCGGTCCTATCACCGTCGGTCTCGACGGAGCTATCCGCCAGAACGAGAACATCGTCGCCACGCTCGGCATCTACCAGGCGGATTTTTCGCAAGGCTTCCTGCGTCATCCCAATAGCGGCGTGAAGCCGGTGGCGCAGCCGGTTCCGGTCGTCAACAATCATGAAGTCGGCGTCGTTCAGGGTTACCTCGAGCAGTCGAATGTCAACGGCATTTCCCAGATGACGCAGCTCATCCAGGTCAACCGCGCCTTTGAAAGCATCTCCTCGCTGATGCGGGACACCGAATCGACCTTCGGCGAGGGCATCAAGACGCTTGGCGGCGCGCGTTGAGGAACTGAGTGATGACAATGCCGGAATCCATGCTCTCGGCTGGGGCCATTTCACCGAAGCTCGCGCAGCTGGCGAGCCTTGCCGGGCATTATGCCGATCCGGAGTTCTCGGTGGCGCATGGCGGTCATGTCCGCACCATCGCCGCCGGGCACTATACGGTTTCCGGCCTGTCGCGGCATGTGCGGCTTGGGGAATTTGTCGCCCATCGCAGTGCGACCGGCATTCATCTCGGCGAAGTCGTGCGCGTGGAACCGGACATCTGCTATGTCTGCCCCATCGAACCCGGCGAGCCGATCGGCATTCACGACACCGTCATCCGCAAGGGCGCCTTCCGCGTCTCGCCCGACGACAGCTGGTGCGGACGCACCATCAATGCGCTCGGCGAGCCGATCGACGGCCAGGGGCCGCTTGCCGCCGGCATTGAGCGACGTTCGATTTCCAACAATGCGCCACCCTCGATGACGCGCAAAAGGGTGGAGACGCCCTTCAAGACGGGTGTCCGGGCAATCGATATCTTTTCGCCGCTTTGCCTCGGCCAGCGCCTCGGCATTTTCGCGGGTTCCGGCGTCGGTAAATCCACGCTGCTGTCCATGCTCGCCAAGGCAGACGCCTTCGACAAGGTGGTGATTGCGCTTGTCGGCGAACGTGGCCGCGAAGTGCGCGAATTCATCGAAGACACGATGGGCGAGAATATGAGCAAGTCCATCGCCGTCGTCGCGACGAGCGATGAAAGCCCGATGCTGCGCAAGATGGCGCCGCTTTCCGCCGTTACCATCGCCGAGCATTTCCGCGATCAGGGCGACAATGTCCTTCTCATCATCGACAGCGTGACGCGATTTGCCCATGCGATCCGCGAAGTGGCGGTCGCTTCGGGCGAGCCGCCGGTGGCGCGCGGCTATCCCGCCTCGGTCTTTACCGAACTGCCGCGACTGCTGGAACGGGCGGGACCGGGCGCGGAAGGCACCGGCACCATCACCGCCATCGTCTCCATTCTGGTGGATGGCGACAATCATAACGATCCGATTGCCGATTCGACCCGCGGTATTCTCGACGGCCATATCGTGCTGGACCGCAGCCTTGCGGAAGAAGGCCGTTATCCGCCGATCAATCCCCTCGCCTCGATCTCCCGTCTCGCCAAGAAGGCTTGGACGCCGGATCAGGAAAAGCTGGTGTCACGCCTCAAGGCGCTGGTGCACCGCTTCGAGGAAACGCGGGATCTTCGCCTTATCGGCGGTTATCGGCCCGGCACCGACCCCGATCTCGACATGGCGGTGAAGCAGGTCCCGATCATCTATGAAACGCTGAAACAGCTGCCGAGCGAACCGGCAGCGCAAGACGCCTATGCCGACCTGGCGACCGCGCTGCGCGGGGGAGCACAGAATGGCCAGCCCCAGGTAAACCCGAGAGTGAGAGGCTGACCCGTGAACAAGCGGAATGACAATAGCCATGATGAAGACGTGCTGCCCAAGCCTGTTTTCTTTACGCCTGACCGTATTCTCGCATGGACGGGCATCGGACTTGCCGCTGCAGCAGCCTTTTTCCCATGGTACGTGTTCTTCAACGAAGACAAATTCGGCATGAAAGTGGCGGGCGGCGACCGCACCCGCGATCTGCCCCATACCGGCCCGCGGGAAGTCTTCAGCGTTTCGCCGATGGCCATGACCAACCGCAACAAGGAAGACACCCCGCCGCCGGCGGAGCTGCCCGACATGCTGACGACGGCAACCGTCAACGCGGGCGGCAAGGAAAAACAGAACAATCTGGCAGCCGGGATCGAGGACCAGCCCTTCCCCGGCCAGACATCCTTCCGTCTGCTGCATGTTTCCAATGGCCGCGCCCTGATCGAGGACGGTTCGGGCATGTACATGGTGCGAGTCGGTTCGACCCTGCCGGACAATGCATTGCTGACAAAGATCGAGCAGCGCAACGGCGAGTGGCTGATAGAGACCTCCTCCGGCAAGACCTACCACCCCGAAAAATAACGGTTTTTCTCTCAACGGAAGGGCGCGCCGCATCTGCCGGCGCGCCTTTTTTGTTTTGTGCATGCCGCCTGCGCACGCCCCTTTCTCCGTCGTTATGCAGCGCCATCCCTCCCCGCAAGTCTGACGCAAGATTAGCCCCGTAGGTTCGGGCCATACGAGATGGAGAAGTCTATGCAACCGATTCAACTGTTCGAACTGGCATCCCGCCAAGCGGAATGGCTGAGCGTGCGGCAGGAAGTCGTGGCGACCAACATCGCCAACGCCAACACACCCAAGTTCCACGCCAAGGATGTCAACCCCTTCGAAGCGGTCATGCAGGCCACCAGCCAGCAGGTCGGTATGGCGAAGACTCATCCCGCCCATTTCGGGGCGAGCGAGCTCAGCGAAAATATCGCGGTGCGCGACAACCCGATCAATAACGAGATCGGCATGCAGGAGTCCGGCAATTCGGTCGCGCTTGCTGAAGAAATGACCAAGACCGGCGAGATCAAGCGGCAGTACGACCTGAACGCCAATCTCGTCAAATCCTTCCATCGCATGATGCTGATGACGGTAAAGAGGTAATCCATGGATCCCTTGAGTGCGGCGAGCAAAATCGCCGGCAGCGGTCTCGAAGTGCAGTCCACACGCCTGCGCATTGTTTCGGAAAACATTGCCAACGCCAGATCCACCGGCGACACCCCCGGCGCCGACCCCTATCGCCGCAAGACCGTCACCTTCGGCTCCGAGCTCGACCGTGTCAGCGGTGTGGAGCGCGTGACGGTGAAGAAGCTCGGCGTGGACCGTGGTGATTTCGTCAACGAATACGATCCCGGCAATCCGGCCGCCGATAGCAACGGCATGGTGAAGATGCCGAACGTCAATATCCTGATCGAAATGGCTGACATGCGCGAAGCCAACCGCAGCTACGACGCCAATCTTCAGGTCATCCGCCAGACACGCGACCTCGTCGCCTCCACAATCGACCTTCTGAAGGCATCGCAATGATCGACGGTATCAAGCAAGTCAGTTCCCTCTCGCTTACCCGCGGCGCAAGCGGCGTCTCCTCGCTGACGGAAAGCCTTTTCGGCGATCAGCAGCAGACGACGCCCGCGCAGCAGACGGGCGCAAGCTTCGCCAGCGTTCTCGGCAACGTCTCGATTGATGCGATGAACAATCTGAAGAAGGCGGAAGTCGCTTCCTTCGAAGGCATTCAGGGCAAGGCGAATACGCGTGAAGTGGTCGATGCCATGCTTTCGGCCGAACAGTCACTGCAAACCGCCATCGCGCTCCGAGACAAGATCGTGTCGGCCTATCTCGACATTACCAAGATGCAGATCTAGCCCAGCAGGAATATTGACATGAGAGCTCTTGCCATCGCTGCCACCGGTATGGACGCCCAGCAGACCAATCTGGAAGTCATTGCCAACAACATCGCCAACATCAACACCACCGGCTACAAGCGCGCGCGTGCGGAGTTCACCGATCTTCTCTACCAGACCGAGCGCATGCAGGGCGTGCCGAACCGCGCCAATCAGGCGATCGTGCCCGAAGGCGCCAATATCGGCCTCGGCGTACAGACCTCGGCGGTGCGTAACATCCACACCCAGGGTAACCTGATCGAGACCGGCAACAAGCTGGACGTTGCGATCATCGGTCAGGGCTGGTTCCAGATCGAAGCAGCTGACGGTTCGACGCTCTACAGCCGCGCCGGCGCCTTCAACAAGAATGCCGATGGCAATCTGGTGACGGTCGATGGCTACAACGTCATTCCCAACATCAATATCCCGACCGACGCGCAGGACATCACCGTTACCCGCACGGGTCAGGTGACGGCCCGTATCGGCAACGCCGCCGACTTCACCGAGCTTGGCCAGCTGACCATTGCCAACTTCGCCAACGAAGCTGGCCTGAAGCCGCTCGGCGACAACCTCTTTGCCCAGACGCCGGCATCCGGCGACGCTGTCATCGGCGTGCCTGACGATCCGAGCTACGGCTACATCAAGCAATCCTACCTCGAAGGCTCGAACGTCGATGCCGTCAAGGAAATCACCGACCTGATCACGGCGCAGCGCGCTTATGAGATGAATTCCAAGGTCATCACCACCGCTGACGAAATGGCTTCGATTGTCAGCAAGAACCTGAAGTAAGAACGGAAAGGCAGGCGAACATGAGGTTTGTCCGGAACAATAGCAGCTGCAGAACGGCGCTCGTCCGTATGTGCCTGGCGTCTGCCTTTTCACTGGGGGCTCTGGCCCCCGCGCTTGCTCAGGCGCCGATGGCGCTGGTTCCGACGCGCACCATCTATCCGGGCGAGACGATCACGCCTGAACAGGTGAAGCCGGTGGAAGTGACCAATCCCAATATTTCCTCGGGTTATGCGAGCGACATCAGCGAAGTGGAAGGCATGATCTCCAAGCAGACCCTGCTTCCCGGCCGCACGATCCCCGTTGCCGCCTTGCGCGAACCGTCGCTCGTCACGCGCGGCACCAGCGTCAAACTCGTCTTCACAATCGGCAACATGACGCTGATGGCTTCGGGAACGCCAATGACCGACGGCTCGCTCGGCGAAGTCGTGCGGGTACGCAACATCGATTCCGGCGTGATGGTCAGCGGCACGGTCATGAAGGACGGAACCATTCAGGTGATGGCGAAATGAGAGTGATTCGTATCCTGGCCGCGGCCATCCTGTTTTCGGCCCAGCCTTTCCTCTCCCTCCCCGCAGCCCATGCGGATACATCCCGCATCAAGGATATCGCATCGCTGCAGGCGGGGCGCGACAACCAGCTGATCGGTTATGGTCTCGTGGTCGGCCTGCAGGGCACGGGCGACAGCCTGCGCTCCTCGCCGTTTACCGAGCAATCCATGCGCGCAATGCTGCAGAACCTCGGCATCACCACACAGGGCGGTCAGTCGAACGCCAAGAACATCGCCGCTGTCATGGTGACGGCCAACCTGCCGCCCTTCGCCAGCCCCGGCAGCCGTGTCGACGTGACGGTCAGCTCGCTGGGCGATGCCACCTCACTTCGTGGCGGTACACTGATCATGACCTCGCTTTCCGGCGCGGACGGACAGATTTACGCGGTCGCCCAGGGAGCGCTGATCGTCAACGGCTTTTCCGCCCAGGGTGACGCTGCAACGCTGACGCAGGGCGTCACGACTTCGGCACGCGTGCCGAACGGCGCGATCATCGAGCGCGAGCTGCCGTCCAAATTCAAGGATTCGGTCAATCTGGTCCTTCAGCTGCGCAATCCCGATTTTTCGACCGCGGTGCGCGTAGCCGATGTCGTCAACGCTTTTGCCCGCGCCCGTTACGGCGATCCGATCGCCGAGCCGCGCGATTCGCAGGAAATCGCGGTGCAGAAGCCCCGCGTGGCTGATCTCACCCGGCTGATGGCGGAAATCGAAAACCTGACGGTGGAGACGGATACGCCGGCCAAGGTCGTGATCAACGAACGCACCGGCACGATCGTCATCGGTGCTGATGTGCGCATTTCCCGCGTGGCAGTGAGCTATGGCACGCTGACCGTGCAGGTGACGGAATCGCCGCAGGTCATCCAGCCCGCACCCTTCTCGCGCGGTCAGACGGCGGTGCAGCCGCAGACGGATATCATGGCAATGCAGGAAGGCAGCAAGGTCGCCATCGTCGAAGGTCCTGATCTTCGCACGCTGGTTGCCGGTCTCAACAGCATCGGGCTCAAGGCGGATGGTATCATCGCCATTCTGCAAGGCATCAAATCCGCCGGCGCCCTTCAAGCGGAGCTTGTGCTGCAATGATGGACAATCAGAAGAAAAACGCTTTCCCGAATGGCCTTGTCCGCTTCGCGGCTGTCGCCTCGCTGCTTTTCCTGCTTCCCGCTGCTGGCGCCGAGAGCCAACAGAACGTGGTGTCGGAACTCAGCACGCAGGATGAAATCCAGAAATTCTGCACCAACATCGCCGATGCCGCCCGCGACCAGCGTTATCTCATGCAGAAGCAGGAGCTGGAAAAGCTGCAGTCCGACGTCAATGAGCGCATTGCCGTGCTGGAAGACCGCAAGGCGGAATATGAGGACTGGCTGGCGCGCCGCGAGCATTTCCTCAATCAGGCGAAAAGCAATCTCGTCGACATCTACAAGACGATGAAGGCCGATGCCGCCGCACCGCAGCTTGAGAAGATGCATGTGGAGATTGCGGCCGCCATCATCATGCAGCTGCCGCCGCGCCAATCGGGTCTCATTCTCAGTGAGATGGATGCGCAGAAAGCCGCCACTGTCGCCGGCATCATGTCGCAGGCAACCGATAAAAACACTTCGAAGGATCCTTCATGAGCACGCGTCGTCTTCCGGCCCTCCTCCTGCCGCTCGCTCTGCTTGCCGGCTGCCAGAACAACCAGACCCTGAAGGAAATCGGCAACGCCCCTGCGATGAGCCCGATCGGCAGCGGCCTGCAATTCAGCCAGACGCCGCAGATGGGCATGTATCCCAAGCAGCCGAAGCACATGGCCAGCGGCTATTCGCTGTGGAGCGACAGCCAGGGGGCGCTGTTCAAGGATCTGCGCGCGCTCAACATCGGCGACATCCTGACCGTCAACATCCAGATCAACGACAAGGCCGATTTCGACAACGAGACCGAGCGCAACCGTACAAATGCCAGCGGCCTGAACTGGAAGGCCAAGGCCGAAATCTTCGGCTGGACCCCGGAAGCGGACTCGAGCATCAAATACGGCTCCGACACCGACACCCAGGCGAAGGGCAAGACCAAGCGTTCGGAAAAGCTGACGCTGCTGGTGGCCGCCGTGGTGACCGGCATTCTGGAAAACGGCAATCTCATCATCAGCGGCTCGCAGGAAGTGCGCGTGAACCACGAAATCCGCATCCTCAACGTCGGCGGTATCGTCCGTCCGCAGGATGTCGATGCACAGAACATCATCTCCTACGAGCGCATCGCCGAAGCACGCATCTCCTATGGCGGTCGCGGACGTCTGACGGAAGTGCAGCAGCCCCCGGTCGGGCAGCAGGTCGTCGACCTGTTCTCGCCGCTCTGACGCCGGTACACGGGAACGGACTGACCCATGGAAAACGAACAGGTAGAGGGCAAGAAAAAATCCTCCCCTCTGGTCATGACCATCGCAGGCGTTGCGATCCTCACCCTGCTCGGTGCGGGGGGCGGCTGGCTCGTGGGTGGCATGATCGCGCCGAAGATCGCCGGCGCGGAGGCGCATGCGCCGGCTGCTGCCGGCGGACACGGTGAGAAAAAGGAAGAGGGCGTCGAGAAAATCTCGGCCGAGGCGAACGGCATCGTCCAGCTCGATCCCATCACCACCAACCTCGCCTATCCCTCGACGAACTGGGTGCGGCTGGAAGTGGCGCTGATGTTCAAGGGACCGGTCGAGGTGGGTCTGGCGGAAGATATCCACCAGGACATCATGGCCTATATCCGCACTGTTTCCCTTCAGCAGCTGGAAGGGCCGCGCGGCTTTCAATATCTTAAGGATGACATTCAGGAACGAGTTGACCTGCGCTCTCAAGGGCGCGTATCCAAGGTCATGTTCCGGACCTTTGTCATCGAATGATTCGATTTCTTGTAACCATCGCCGTCCTCCTTGCTTTGCCGGGCCTTGCCAATGCCCAGCAATTTCCGTCCGATCTGTTCAACACGCAGATAGACGGCTCTGTTGCGGCATGGATCATCCGCACCTTCGGTCTTCTGACGGTTCTCTCCGTCGCACCGGGCATCCTGATCATGGTCACGAGCTTTCCGCGCTTCGTGATCGCCTTCTCGATCCTGCGGTCCGGCATGGGGCTTGCCTCGACCCCTTCCAACATGATCCTGCTGTCGATGGCGATGTTCATGACCTTCTATGTCATGTCGCCCACCTTCGACAAAGCCTGGACCGACGGCGTGCAGCCGCTGCTGCAGAACCAGATCAACGAGCAGCAGGCCGTAGAGCGCATCGCCGAACCCTTCCGCACCTTCATGAACGCCAATACGCGTGACAAGGATCTGAAACTGTTCGTTGACATTGCCCGCGAGCGCGGACAGGAAGTCATGACCAACAACGTCGTCGACTATCGAGTGCTCGTTCCGGCCTTCATGCTGTCGGAAATCCGGCGCGGTTTCGAGATCGGTTTCCTCATCATCCTGCCGTTTCTGGTCATCGATCTCATCGTCGCCACCATCACCATGGCCATGGGCATGATGATGCTGCCGCCCACCTCCATTTCCCTGCCGTTCAAGATCCTGTTCTTCGTGCTGATCGACGGCTGGAACCTGCTCGTCGGCAGTCTCGTCAGATCGTTCAACTGACGGGCATTCGTGCCGGATTGACACCCGTTAACCCTGTTTTTTAACCCCGCGCGCCCAAGGCCGCGGGGTTTGCGCGTTTTAACGCTTTGATTACCAGTTTTTCTGGCGACTTGGTAACTATCTTTCTAAATAGAAAAATTACCATTTAAATAAATCGAAAACTAACCATAAGTATCTTCCAATATTTCTTAGCGCTCAAATTAATAATTGTGCAATTTTTCGCTGCGAATTTCTTTTTACACGCAGCGGGTTTGGTTTCTGAAACTAAGTATTTCCGAACCGAGTGGCATGAAGCCGAAACGTTGCGACCGGTAATACCAAACCCGGTATGTCCCCACTCCAGTATCTCGTAAAAACAAGGGACACATTTATTATGGCAAGCATTCTCACCAACACCAACGCAATGGCCGCTCTCTCGACCCTGCGTTCCATCGCTTCCGACCTTTCGAGCACGCAGGACCGCATTTCTTCCGGCCTGAAGGTTGGCTCGGCTTCGGACAACGCTGCCTACTGGTCGATCGCGACCACCATGCGTTCCGACAACAAGGCTCTCGGCGCCGTCTCCGACGCGCTGGGCATGGGCGCCGCCAAGGTTGACACCGCGTCTGCCGGTATGGACGCCGCCATCAAGGTCGTCACCGACATCAAGGCAAAGGTCGTTGCCGCCAAGGAACAGGGCGTTGACAAGGCCAAGGTTCAGGAAGAAGTCACGCAGCTGCTCGACCAGCTGAAGTCGATCGGCACGAGCGCGTCTTTCAACGGTGAAAACTGGCTCGTTTCCAGCGCCAACGCCACCAAGACGGTTGTTTCCGGCTTCGTTCGTGACGCCAGCGGCAACGTCAGCGTCAAGACGACGGACTACGCTCTCGACGCCGCCTCCATGCTTTACACGGAAGCTACGCCCGGCACGATCGACGCAAACTCCGGTATCCTGAACGCTACCGGTGCGACGACGACTGTCGGCGCCAAGACCTACACCCAGATCTCCGTTCTCGACATGAACGTCACCACCGACGATCTCGACAACGCCCTCTACTCCGTTGAAACCGCTCTGACGAAGATGACCAGCGCCGGCGCCAAGCTCGGTTCGCTGTCTGCCCGTATCGACCTGCAGACCGACTTCGCCGACAAGCTGTCCGACACCATCGAAAAGGGCGTTGGCCGTCTCGTTGACGCCGACATGAACGAAGAGTCCACCAAGCTGAAGGCTCTCCAGACGCAGCAGCAGCTGGCAATCCAGGCTCTGTCGATCGCCAACAGCGACTCGCAGAACATCCTGTCGCTCTTCCGTTAAGAGCTGAGCTTCTCATAGCCCTTCGGGGCTGGGGGACAGATTTCTTCCCACAGGCAATCGGGGGCTGACCGAGCGCAGACTGGGATAGAAGGCATAAAGGTCCGAAAGGCTGAATCGGACTGAATGCATCAATGAGGCCGCATCCGGAAACGGGTGCGGCCTTATCTTTTTTTTAAACTTTTGGCGATACGCGCGCGTGCGCGCGAGGGTTGTATTTTTTAATTTTGACGACGCCGAATTTCTTTCTCCGCTTATCAATTCATTAACCAAACCCGCGTTACCTAATGCTCATCGAAACGGCGAGCTAACGTTAAAAATCAGCCAGTTAGCAGGCATGATGCTGTGCGCCGTTCCCGGTGAAACCGGAATGTCCCTTCTTTAATCAGCCATTCAAGGGGCACACTACTATGACGAGCATTATCACGAATGTCGCAGCAATGTCTGCGCTCCAGACCCTGCGCTCTATCGGCCAGAACATGGAATCCACTCAGGCACGCGTTTCCTCCGGCCTTCGCGTTGGCGAAGCTGCTGACAACGCTGCTTACTGGTCGATCGCAACCACGATGCGCTCCGACAACATGGCTCTCTCCTCCGTTTCCGACGCTCTCGGCCTCGGCGCCGCCAAGGTAGACACCGCTTCTGCCGGCATGGAATCGGCAATCGAAGTCGTCAAGGAAATCAAGGCAAAGCTGGTCACGGCAACTGAAGAAGGCGTCGACCGCACCAAGGTTCAGGAAGAAATCGGCCAGCTCCAGAAGCAGCTCGCATCGATCGCACAGGGCGCTTCCTTCTACGGTGAAAACTGGCTCGTCGGCGTTTCGACGCTCGGTGCGACGACCCCCGGCACGGACCCGGACAAGTCGGTCGTTGCCGGCTTCGTTCGCTCCACCGGTGGCGCCGTTAACGTCACGACCACGAAATACGCTCTCGACAACACCGCAACCGGCAATACCCTGTTCGGCTCGGTCGACTCCGCTACGGGCGTTCCCGACACGACAGGCATTCTCGGCACGACCGGCACGTTCACGACCGTCGCTGCCCAGTCCGTCTACACGCTTGATATCACCCAGTATGCAGCCGCTGACCGCGCCACGAACATGGCCGAAGCCCTGACGCTGGTTGAAAACTCCCTGAAGGCCATGACCAGCGCTGCCGCAAAGCTCGGCTCGCTCTCCATGCGTATCGGCCTGCAGGAAGATTTCGCTTCCAAGCTGTCCGACTCCGTCGAAAAGGGTATCGGTCGCCTCGTGGACGCCGACATGAACGAAGAGTCCACCCGCCTCAAGGCCCTGCAGACCCAGCAGCAGCTCGGCGTTCAGGCTCTCTCGATCGCCAACAGCAACTCCGAAAGCATCCTGTCGCTCTTCCGTTAATCGGAAGCTTCAGCCGAAAAAATCAACCGCGCCGAAAGGCGCGGTTTTTTTGTTTAATCGCCTGCGAAACTAAGAGATTTTTTGATTAAGAGTTCGTTAACCAAATCACGGCTAAATCAGCGCATCGAAACGACTCGTTAACCAAGACGAAAAAGAGGTTAACAGGCATCACGCCGCTCAGTCGTTTCCGGCGATCCCGGAATGTCCCTTCCCATTTAGCCAGCTCAGAGGGGCAATTATGACAAGTATTCTGACGAACACCGCCGCCATGTCGGCGCTTCAGACCTTGCGCGCAATCAGCGGCCAGCTCGAAGATACCCAATCCAGAGTGTCTTCGGGTCTGCGGGTCAAGACCGCATCCGACAATGCCGCCTACTGGTCGATCGCGACGACGATGCGCTCCGACAACATGGCCCTTTCCGCGGTTCAGGATGCGCTGGGCCTCGGCGCGGCGAAGATCGATGTCGCCTATTCCGCAATGGAAAGCTCGGTCGAAGTCATCAAGGAAATCAAATCGAAAATCGTTGCCGCCACCGAAGAAGGTGTGGACAAGACCAAGATCCAGGAAGAGATCGACCAGCTGAAAAAGCAGCTTGAATCGATCGCGCAGGGCGCATCCTTCAGCGGCGAGAACTGGCTGCTGGGCACCGGCGCCAAGACTGTCGTTTCCGGCTTTGTTCGCGACGGCGGCGGCACTGTCAGCGTGACGAAAACAGACTATACGCTTGTCGATACCACTGCCGGCACGACGACCGCCAATGTGCTTTTCGGCCTGACCGGCTCGCCCGCGACGCTCGACACCACGAGGGGCATCATCGGACAACCCGGAACAGCCTCCGGCATTTCCGTATGGGACATCGATCTCAAGCTGTTCGCTTCTGCAACGCCGCCGGCCTACACCATCGGTAATCTTCTCACCGATGTCGAAACCGCATTTCAATCCCTGAGCAGCGCTTCCGCCGCTCTCGGCTCGATCAAGATGCGCATCGGCCTTCAGGAAGACTTCGTGTCGAAGCTCACCGACTCCATCGACAGCGGCATCGGCCGCCTTGTGGATGCGGACATGAACGAAGAATCGACCCGCCTCAAGGCGCTGCAGACACAGCAGCAGCTGGGCATCCAGTCGCTCTCCATCGCCAATACCAGTTCCGAAAATATCCTGTCGCTATTCCGTCAGTAAGCGGCGCCCGATGGCTACGGGCGGTTTCGTCCCGCTCTGGCAGCAACAGAATATTCGGATATGGAAACCGCGCTTCGCAAGGGGCGCGGTTTTCCATTTGCCGCGGGCTGCGCGGCGCGGGCATACATCACATGCCGCATGCGAACGGTGTAGGCTATTACGTAAGTATTTGAAATTGTGTGGAAATGGTGCTGCTAGAGAGATTTGAACTCTCGGCCTCTCCCTTACCAAGGGAGTGCTCTACCCCTGAGCTATAGCAGCATCCGGTGCCGAAGCGTTTGCTTCAGCATCAAGCGTGGCGGCCTATTGCCATAGGTTTTTGACGAGCGCAAGTCGCAAAACGATATTCTTCATCAAGCGGGGCAAAAAAGCGTGCCCCCTGTTGAAAAATGCATTTTTCAGATATTGCTGAATCTATGAACGAACATCATGACAAACAGGCAAAGGCAGCGGTTTCCGCCGGCGCTTCCGCAGAAGCATACGCCCCGGTGGCCGACGGCAAGCCGCAGGCGGGGCCTGGCGAAAAGGCGCGGCAGCGCGAGGTGGAGCGCAAGGCCCGGGCGGCCAAGAAGCTTCGTGAAAATCTTTTGAAGCGCAAACAGCAGGTTCGTGCGCGCCGTGCCGGCGAAGAGGACGATACTATTGGCCTGCCTGCCGCAAAAACGGACGAATCATCCTCTTAGAGAATTCATCAGCATAAAATTGAAACGCCGCGGAAATTCGTCTAAGGACGCGCCTTTCCGCAAGGCACTATAAGAAAGGCGGGCACAGGCCCGTAGGGACGCATGGATCGCATCAGAATTACGGGTGGCAACAAGCTAAACGGCATCATTCCCATCTCCGGCGCTAAAAATGCCGCCCTGCCGTTGATGATCGCATCGCTTCTCACCAGCGACACGCTGACGCTCGAAAACGTGCCGCATCTGGCCGACGTGGAGCAGCTCATCCGCATTCTCGGCAATCACGGCGTCGATATTTCCGTGAACGGCCGCCGCGAAAGCCAGGGCGAAGCCTATTCCCGCACCGTGCATTTCACCTGCCGCACCATTGTAGACACCACAGCGCCTTACGAGCTGGTTTCCAAGATGCGCGCGAGCTTCTGGGTCATCGGCCCGCTTCTGGCGCGCGAGGGCCGCGCCCGCGTTTCGCTGCCCGGCGGCTGCGCCATCGGCACACGCCCGGTCGACCTGTTCATCGAGGGCCTTGAAGCACTCGGTGCGACGATGGAGATCGATGGCGGTTACATCAACGCCACTGCGCCCAAGGGCGGCCTGATCGGTGCCGTCTACACCTTCCCGAAAGTTTCCGTCGGCGCGACGCATGTGATGCTGATGGCGGCAAGCCTTGCCCGCGGCACCACCGTTATCCACAACGCCGCGCGCGAACCGGAAGTGGTCGATCTGGCCCAGTGCCTGACTGCCATGGGCGCGAAGATCGAAGGCGCCGGCACCTCCACCATCACCATTGAAGGCGTCACCTCGCTTTCCGGCGCACGCCACCGGGTTCTGCCGGATCGTATCGAAACCGGCACCTATGCCATGGCGGTCGCCATGGCCGGTGGTGACGTGGTGCTGGAAGGCACACGCGCATCGCTGCTCGACAACGCGCTCGATACGCTGCGGCTCGCAGGCGCTACCATCAGCGATACGGAGACAGGCCTGCGCGTCGTGCGCAACGGCAATGGCATCCAGCCGGTCGATATCGTGACGGAGCCCTTCCCCGGCTTCCCAACCGACCTGCAGGCGCAGTTCATGGCGCTGATGACCCGTTCGCAGGGCGTCTCGCATATCACCGAAACCATCTTTGAAAACCGCTTCATGCATGTGCAGGAACTGGCCCGCCTCGGCGCGAAGATTTCGCTCTCCGGCCAGATGGCCCGCATCGAAGGCGTCTCCCGTCTGAAGGGTGCGCCAGTGATGGCGACCGACCTGCGCGCTTCCGTCTCGCTGGTCATTGCCGGCCTCGTGGCGGAAGGTGAGACCATGGTTTCGCGGGTCTACCACCTCGATCGCGGCTTCGAACGCCTCGAAGAAAAGCTCACCCGCTGCGGTGCGCTGGTCGAACGCGTCAGCGATTGATCCTTTCATCACCGCTCATCCGTTTTCTACCCGTTGCAGAGTGGCCCCGGACTGCCTATTTCCATTGTAAGTCATGGAAATAGCGGTCCGCACCGCAGAAGAAGGAAGAAAACGATGAGCGGCCTGAAATTGCTGGCGCTGGATACTGAAGATCTCTCCGTCATTTCGACGCATATGCAGGACAGCGTCTTCAAGCTGAAGGACGTTGCCTTCGAGCCGAAACACGGGCAATTCACGCTTTCCGCCAACCGTTTCGTCTGGGAAAGCACTGAGAAAAAGAGCCTGCCGCCGGAGCGCTGCCGCAGCGTGGTTTTCCTGAAGCGGGTCTCCGCGGTCCGCTCGCACGGCATCAACCGCGACGACAAGGAACAGGTGCTTTCGCTTCTCGCCATCCGCTTCGTCCAGAATGGCGAAGGGCCTGATGGCGCGGTGGAACTGACGCTGTCCGGCGGCGGCGCCATCGCACTCGACGTCGAATGCATCGAGGCGCAGCTGACCGATGTGAGCGGCGCCTGGGAAACCACTACCAAACCGCATCATCCCGACAGCGAATAAACGTTGCAAGCCTTCGCAACGGTTGCCTTTCCTTGCCGTTTCGATTTATGCCACATACCAGAGCCGCAATTTTTCTGTGGCAAGTTCGTACACCTCGCGGGATTTCCCGCGGGGACAATGAAAGGGTAATGGCGTGGCAATCTGGCTGGAGCGGGCATCGGCTGATTTCGAACAGAAATTCGCGGCTTTCCTGACAACCAAGAGAGAAGTTTCCGAAGACGTCAACGCGACCGTTCGCGACATCATCAACGATGTCCGCCATCGCGGCGATGCCGCCCTTGCCCATTATTCCCAGAAATTCGACGGTATCGATTTCTCGAAAGTCCCGATGCGTGTCACGGCGGATGAGATCGATGCAGCCTTTGCCGCCGTCGACAGGAGCGTGATCGAGGCGCTTGAACTTGCTGCCCGGCGTATCGAAAAACACCATGCGCGGCAGATGCCGAAGGACGATATCTACGAGGACGATATCGGCGTGGGCCTCGGCTCGCGCTGGACGGCGATCGAAGCCGTGGGCCTTTATGTGCCCGGCGGCACGGCCAGCTACCCAAGCTCGGTGCTGATGAACGCCGTGCCGGCAAAGGTTGCCGGCGTGGAACGTATCGTCATGGTCGTGCCGGCCAATGGCGGCGCGGTCAATCCGGCGGTGCTTGCCGCCGCGCGTATCGCAGGCGTCGAGGAAATCTATCGTATTGGCGGCGCACAGGCCGTGGCAGCGCTTGCCTATGGCACGGAAACCATCGCGCCGGTCGCCAAGATCGTCGGCCCCGGCAATGCCTATGTGGCCGCCGCAAAGCGCCAGGTCTTCGGCACTGTCGGCATCGACATGATCGCCGGGCCTTCTGAAGTGCTTGTCATTGCCGACAAGGACAATGATCCGGACTGGCTGGCTGCCGATCTTCTGGCGCAGGCGGAACATGATCGCGGCGCGCAATCGATCCTGATCACCGACAATGCCGAACTCGGCAAGGCCGTTGAAGCGGCCGTCGAGCGGCAGCTGAAGCGCCTGTCGCGTTCCGAAACGGCGGCGGCAAGCTGGGCCGATTTCGGCGCGATCATTCTGGTCGAAAAGCTCGCCGACGCCATTCCGCTCGCCAACCGCATCGCCGCCGAGCATCTGGAACTTGCCGTCGATGATCCGGATGCCCTGATGGCCCACATCCGCAATGCGGGTGCGATCTTCGTCGGACGCCACACGCCGGAGGTGATCGGCGATTATGTCGGCGGCTCTAACCATGTTCTTCCGACGGCGCGCTCGGCGCGCTTCTCCTCCGGCCTTTCAGTGCTAGATTTCGTCAAGCGCACCTCGATCCTGCGGCTTGGGCCCGAGCAGCTGCGCCAGCTTGCGCCGGCAGCGATTACCCTTGCCCGTTCCGAAGGGCTGGACGCACATGCGCGTTCGGTCTCCATTCGCCTCAATCCGGAAAGTTAAGCGATGGCTTCAGGCGATTTCCGGCTCTGCGACGTGGTACTGGACGATAGCATCGGCCGGTCCACGCCCGACGTGGAGCATGAACGCGCCGTCGCCATTTTCGATCTGATCGAGGAAAACACCTTTGAGCCGCTTGGCCATGCCGGCGGGCCATACCGGCTGCACATCTCGCTCGTCGACGCCAAGCTGGTTTTCTCGATCAGAACGGAAGACGAGAAGGATGTCGCGATCCATATCCTGTCGCTGACGCCGTTCCGCCGCATCATCAAGGATTATTTCCTGATCTGCGAAAGCTATTACGAGGCTATCCGCTCCTCCACGCCGAGCCAGATCGAGGCAATCGACATGGGCAGGCGCGGTATTCACAACGACGGCTCGCAAACGCTGATGGATCGGCTTTCCGGCAAGATCAAGGTGGATTTTGATACCGCGCGCCGCCTCTTCACCCTTGTCTGCGTGCTTTATTGGCGGGGTTAGAGATGATCGATCCTGCCGCAGCGCCAAACGAGGGACGAGCGCCCAAATCGGTCCTCTTCATGTGCGGCATGAACTCCATTCGCTCCCCCATGGCGGAGGTCATCGCCAAACGGCTGGTGGCGCCCGGCATCTATATACAGTCGGCGGGCGTGCGCGCCGGCGAGCGCGATCCTTTCGTGGATGCCGTACTGGAAGAACAGGGATTTTCGCTCGGCAAGCACAAACCGCGCACTTTGGATGAGATCGAGGATGATTTTTTCGATCTGATCATTACATTGACACCCGAAGCCCATCACGCCGCACTGGAACTGACGCGCTCGAATTCGCTCGACGTGGTCTATTGGCCGACCATGGACCCGACGGTAATAACAGGCACGCGCGAGCAAATCCTCGACGCCTATCGCGAGGTGCGGGACCATCTGGCAAAGCTGATCTCGGAACGCCTGCCGGGACGGCAGCAGCCGGTGGCGGATACGCTTTCAAAAGACTGAAAACCGCCTCAGCCTGTTAAAATCGATCGCGATTTTCAAGCCGATGCTTTAGAGGTTCACAAATGTGCCGGGATTGTGTAGTTTCCGCGCAATTTTCCCGGACAGGACACGTCCGGCACTATCAACAGGAAGAAAACCCTTACATGACAAAAGAAGAAGTCCTTGAATTCCCGGGCATCGTAACCGAATTGCTGCCGAACGCAACATTCCGCGTAAAGCTTGAGAACGACCACGAAATCATCGCCCACACGGCGGGCCGCATGCGCAAGAACCGTATCCGCGTTCTCGCCGGCGACAAGGTGCTGGTCGAAATGACGCCTTACGACCTCACCAAGGGCCGCATCACCTATCGCTTCAAGTAATCCACGTTCCGCAACGGACGCCCGGGCAGCGCAATGACCAATTCAAAACAAAAGCTCGTTCTGGCATCCGGCTCGCCGCGGCGTCTGGAACTGCTGCATCAGATCGGTATCGAACCGGCACGTCTGATGCCGATGGATATCGACGAGACCCCGGCCAAGCTTGAGCATCCGCGCACGCTCTGCCGTCGTCTGTCATTGCAGAAGGCGGAAGCCGCGCAGGCGGCGCTGAAGAACGAACAGGTGTGGAAAGACTCCTATGTTCTGGGGTCCGATACCGTGGTCGCCGTTGGTCGCCGCATCGTCGGCAAGGCCGAATATACGGAAGAGGCCTCGGCTGCGCTGCATCTTCTTTCGGGACGCAGCCACTGGGTCTATACCGGCATCTGCCTCGTCACCCCCGGCGGCAAGATCCGACAGAAGGTGGCGGAGACAAAGGTGCGTTTCAAGCGCCTCTCCACGCGCGAAATCGAGGCCTATATCGCCTCCGGCCAGTGGCGCGGCAAGGCGGGAGCCTATGGCATCCAGGGCATCGCCGGCGCATTCGTGCAGAAGCTGACCGGTTCTTATACCAATGTCGTCGGCCTGCCGCTTTATGAGACGATGTCGCTTCTTTCCGGAGAAGGATTTGAGGTGACTTCGGGCTGGCTCGAAGGATAGGCCATGGCAAAATCTCCCGAAGGCGCCGGAAACGTCACGCCGCTGCGCAAATCCCAGCCATGCCCTGAATGCGGGCGGCCCTCGACACGGGAAGACTATCCTTTCTGTTCGGATCGCTGCCGCTCGCTTGATCTCGCCCGCTGGCTGAACGGCTCCTACGCCATTCCGGTCGCAGACGATGAAAGCAGCGCCGTTGGACAGGACACGGCCAAGAACAACGGCGAATAAGACCTGCACCGCCGGAAACTTCGGCGGTGAGTTGCATAAGATTTTCAGAGCCTTCGCTCACACCATATATTCACCGGGCTGCCGATAGTCCGAAAAGCCATATCAAAACCGGCTGACGCCTTTCCGCCAGCCCCTTAAGGTCTTGCGATGGACGCAGGCTTGCAGAAAAGAGTGAGCTCCGGCGCGCTGCTGTTTGCGGTGCTGGCCGTTTGTCTTGCCATCGGGGCGACGGTGCTGCTGGCCAATGACAGGAAGCATCTCAAAAGCCTGCTGATTTATCTCAATCTGGCATCCGCGACACGCTCCGCGGCCCCCCCGCCGAAGATGAAGCCCGTCAAGCGGCAGAAACTGGTCGCCCAAAAAGTCTCTCTGCCGCCCCATCTTCTGAAATTTGAGCAAGGGGGTGACAGGGCATCTTTCGCACGCGATTTCGTTCTTTCCGGTAAGGAGCTTTGCGACCGCTTTACTGCCGCAGGTTTTTCCAACCCGCATGGCTGGCACACAAGCCCGGTCAACATCCGCAATTTCGAGTGCATGGCCGATCTTGCGGTGGCGAACGCGGCAGGCCCGGCCGAGCGGGCCTCGCTCTTCCTCGAGATCAGGGGCGAAGCGTCCGGCGAGGTTCGCTCCATCAGGATGAAGGCCGTTGCGCCGAAGACGCCGGATGGTGCTGCCATTCTGACAAAACTCGATGAAACACTCACCATGATCATCGAACAAACCCGCTGGGCTGATCTGGCGGACATGCTTGAGCCGGCCCGCCGGATGCAGCCCTATCAGGCACAACATTTCGGTATTTCGGTTTCCATAAAACCGGAAACGACGGCACCCCATCGCCTGAACGTGATTTTGCTCACAAGCGAACAATCGCCGGGGTAGAAGCTGACACGCAGCTTCTTTGACAGGGATCGCTGGCTTCGACCAGCCGCTCCACTGGATCGGCCGATCCTTTATCCTTCCGTCAGGAAAGACCGCTTTCGGTAAAGCAAAGTCCGCTCAGCCTATTGCCGCGAGCTTGCGCCGCACCGGCGGAATCCTGTCGCTTTGCTGGGCCTGGCGTTTGGCCTCCCACTGGAGCGCAGTGCGAACGATGGTCACCAGATCGTTGAAGCGAGGACGCCAGCCCAGCTCCGACTGGATGCGCGCCGAATCCGCCACCATGGCCGCAATATCGCCCGGGCGGCGCGGACAATGGATGATCGGGAAATCGCAACCCGATTCCTGCTGCACGGCCTGCAGGACATCAAGAACCGAATAACCAACGCCATAACCGCAATTGAGCGTGCGTGTGCCGCCACCGGCACGCAGATGCGCCATGGCCAGCATATGCGCGTCGATCAGGTCGCTGACATGAATATAATCGCGAACGCCGGTGCCATCCGCGGTCGGGTAGTCCGTTCCGTAAACTTCCACCCGGTCGCGGCGACCGGTAGCGGCTTCGCAGGCGACCTTGATGAGGTTTGCCACACCGGTGGGAGAAGGCCCGGCGCGCCCCTGCGGGTCGGCTCCGGCAACGTTGAAATACCGCAGCGCCACGTAATTGAAATCATGCGCCTGCACGACATCGCGCAGCATGATTTCGGAGGCGAGTTTCGACAGGCCGTAGGGGTTTTCAGGGCTGAGGATCGCGGTTTCAGGAACCGGGCCATCAAAGGGCTGGTTTCCATAGACGGCGGCTGTCGACGAGAAGATGAAATTGCGAATACCGTGGCCGACTGCCGCCGCAACGAGGGCGCGGGTCGTGCCCGTGTTGTTTTCGTAATATTCGAGCGGCTGGCTGATCGATTCAGGAACGCTGACGGAGCCCGCGAAATGGAAGATGGTCTCGATCTGGTTTTCTTCGAAAATCTGGTCGAGCAAGGCGCGATCCGCCGCATCGCCGAGATAAAAACGCGCCGCCGGCGCGACCGCCCAGCGCGACCCCGTCGAAAGCCGGTCGACAACAACGACCTCTTCCCCGGCATCGAGCAAAGCCCACACCATGTGGCTTCCTATATAGCCGGCCCCACCCGTGACCAGAACAGCCATGACAATACTTCCCTGTTTGCTTTTCTTGAGCCCATCAAAGCCAATAATTCTTCATCATTGATTACTTGCACAGCGAATACGCGACCGAACCCCCGCCCCATTAAAAAGGTGGCTTACGATTGGTTAGCGCAATGAGGTGCTTTTTATTTATTAGATGAAAATGTTCTCATAAATGGAACAAGGAGCGCATAGCACAGAAAATCCCCCGCGTCGATGGTTGCGCCGTGGGGTTGCAGTTTTAGGTCTTCGCTGTGATTTTGTTGCCGATTTCCCTACCGCAGCGCGATCCCGGCGCGGCAGGGGAAACCATTATACGCAAAGGCGCCGCTTACCTGCCGAGGATATAGGATGCCAGCCGGTCGGCCGCATCTTCTATCTGCTTTGGGTTGCGCAGGAAGCAGGCACGGAGAAACAGCTCCCCTCCAGGGCCGAAGGCCGTGCCGGGCGCAAGGCCGACCCCGGTCTTGTCGACGATATCAAGCGCCGTGGCCCGGCTGTCCGTCACGCCGTCTATCTTGAGAAAGGCATAGAGAGCGCCATCGGGCTTCAGAGTTTCCACACGGTTCGTCGCGATGAGCGCATCGCAGAGAATGTCGCGGGAGGTCAGGGCGCGTTCGTAATTCTCGCGCACGAAACCATCACCGTGATCGAGGGCGGCGACTGCGCCGCGCTGCATGAACTGCGCCACGCCTGAAGTGGAATATTGAATGAGGTTTTCGATGACCTGACCGATGGCCGGCGGGGCAACAAGCCAGCCGACACGCCAACCGGTCATGGACCAGTTCTTCGAAAAGGAATTGGCGAAGACGATCTTGTCATCCGGCTCCATGACGTCGAGGAAGGACGGCGCACGGCTGCCGGAATAATGATAAAGCGCATAAATCTCGTCGGCGACGATCCACAGATCATGTTTGCGGGCGAGTGCCAGAACATCACGAAGATTATCGCGTGTCGCCGTCCATCCGGTCGGGTTGGAGGGCGTATTGATGAAAAGCGCCTTCGTCTTGCCGGTGATCGCGCTTTCCAGCCTGTTGATATCGAGATCCCAGCGGCCGTCGCGGAAATCGATACCCACTGGAACCGCCTTCGCGCCTGCCACACCGATGGCGGCAACGATATTCGGCCATGTCGGAGACAGATAGACCATTTCGTCGCCGGGTGAGGTCAGCGCCTGCACGGCAAGCACAATCGCCTGCATGCCGGAACCGGTAGCGTAAAAATGCTCCGGCGGCAGCGATGCCGCGAAATGGCGTTCGTAATAACGGCTCAGCGCCTGGCGCAATTCTGGAATGCCACGCTGCCAGGTGTAGAAGGTTTCGCCATTGTTCAGCCCATCGATGGCGGCCTGATTGATGAAGTCCGGGCTCGGCAGATCACCTTCGCCGACCCAGAGCGGCAGGAGATTGTCTCGCCCCCGGGCATAATTCACGACTTCAACAATGCCGCTCTCGGGAGCCGCCAGAGAGCGCGCACTCAGACTGTTCAAAATGGACATTAAAGACACTCCGTTTGGTGCCTTCTTATCGCATCGAACCAGCCATGTGCATGATATTCCGTGAGGCGATCATGGATTTTCTTTATGGATCATCCCCGGCAGCAGATCGCCGGCCGCACGGGCCGGCAAATCAGGCCGGGGACAATGCCGGCAATCAACGCGTCTTCAGCAGATCGCGGATTTCGGTGAGGAGCTTGACGTCTTCCGGCGGCGGAGCTGCTTCCGCCTTTTCCTCAACCTTCTTGCGCTCAACCGAATCGCGCAGCTTGTTGACGCCCTTGACCATCAGGAAAATGATCCAGGCGAGGATAAGGAAGTTGATGAGAACCGTCAGAAAGCTGCCATAAGCGAAGACGGCGCCCTGATCGCGGGCGGCGGCGAGCGAGGTGGCATTGACGCTGGAGCTCAGCGGCAGGAAGTAGTTCGAAAAATCGAACCCGCCGAAGATCGCCCCCACGATCGGCATGATGAGATCGTTGACGACGGAGTCGACGATCTTGCTGAAAGCCGCACCGATAATAACACCCACGGCCAGATCCATGACATTGCCGCGGGCAATGAAGGTTTTAAATTCGTTAAGCATTCAGATTGTCCCTCTCTCCTGCTTCGCGAGCTGAAGCTATGTGACTGTCCCTACGCGCTCAACCATATAGGGTCCGGGCATCATTTGGAATCCGCGGGATTGCATTTATTAGCTTTTTTGCACGCGCGCCTTGAACTTTATGATCAGACCGCGCTCATTCTCAACGGCCCGGAATTCGCCTATGCTGATATCAGGGAACTCTTGCACGGGGAGGATGCGTGCTTCCTGGGTGGATCATATTCGGTTCGGCCTTCGCTTATGTCCTGCTGCTGTTTGCGGTTGCAAGCTATGGGGACAGGAACAGCCGCAACAGAAACGCTCCGAAAAAGGGGCGTCCGTTCGTCTATGCGCTCAGCCTGGCAATCTATTGCACGTCCTGGACCTATTTCGGCGGTGTGGGGCTCGCGGCAGACAGGGGGCTGGAATTTCTCGGCATCTATACCGGGCCGATCCTCGCCTTCACCATCGGCATGCCGATCATCCGCCGCATCGTTGAACTGGCGAAAACGGAAAAACTGACTTCCGTCGCGGATTTCATCGCCGCCCGATACGGCAAGAATTCCACCGTGGCGATGATCGTCGCCATCATCGCGCTCGTCGGCGCCATTCCCTATATCGCGCTGCAGCTGAAAGCCGTTTCCAGCTCGGTGGCGACGATGGTCGATCCCGGCGATTACGGCATTGGCAGCGGCAATCTTTATTTCCTCGATCTGCCACTGGTCGTCACCATCGTCATGGCGGGGTTTGCCGTCATGTTCGGCACCCGCCACACCGATGCCACCGAACATCAGGACGGGCTTATTCTGGCGATTTCGATGGAATCGCTGGTCAAGCTCGTCGCCATGTGCACCGTCGGTTTTTACGTACTCTTCGTCCTCTTCGACGGTCCCGCGCATCTGTGGCAGCTTGCCACGGATAATGAGCAGGCCATGCGGGCCATATCCTATCACACGCCCGTCAGCCGCTGGATCGTGATGACGCTGCTTTCCGGTTTCGCCATCATCCTGCTGCCGCGCCAGTTCCACGTCACGGTGGTTGAAAACCGCACGCCGGAAGAGCTGCGTATGGCCGGGTTCCTGCTGCCGCTCTACCTCATCGCGATCAACATCTTCGTGCTGCCGATCGCGCTTGCCGGCATTCTGACGCTCGGCGCCAATGGCGATGCCGATCTCTACGTGCTGCAATTGCCGCTCAATCATCAGATGCCGGTCGTGTCGCTGATCACCTTCATCGGCGGCTTTTCGGCGGCGACCGCGATGGTGATCGTCGCTTCGGTGGCGCTGTCGATCATGATTTCCAACGATATCGTCATGCCGATCTTCCTGCGGCAGAAGCTGTTGAACCGCTCACCGCACCGGGACGACTTCGCCAAGACGCTGCTCAACATCCGCCGAACGGCGATCTTTGCCGTGCTGCTGCTGGGTTATGGCTATTATCGCGCCGCCGATAGCGCCACGGGCCTTGCCTCCATCGGCCTTCTGGCATTCGCCGCCATTGCGCAGATGGCCCCTGCCCTTTTCGGCGGGCTGTTCTGGCGGCGCGCCAATGCCCGCGGCGCGATCGCGGGGCTGAGTTCGGGTTTCTTCGTCTGGGCGTATCTGCTGTTCCTGCCAAGCTTCGGCGGGCCTGACAATTCCGAGGTGGCAGCCAATATTCTCGGTTTCCTGTTTTCCGGCAGCACAGTATTCAATGGGCCGGAAGCCGACCCATTCGTGAATGCGGTCATTCTCAGCCTGCTCGTCAACAGCCTCGCCTTCGTGCTCGGCTCGCTTTCGCGAAATCCGAGGCCGGTGGAGCGCATCCAGTCCGGCATCTTCGTCAAGCGCCACTCGAAATCGCAATTCGCCACCCGCGGCTGGAAAACCCGCGTCAGCGTCGGTGATCTCAAAAGCGCGGTCGCCCGTTATCTCGGCGAGGAGCGCATGCTGCGGTCACTCGCGACCTATGAAAAGACGGCAGGCAGGAAGCTCAATGACGACCAGCCGGCGGACATGGCGCTGATTCATTTCTCCGAACAGCTGCTGGGCAGCGCCATCGGCTCCTCCTCCGCCCGTCTGGTGCTTTCGATCATTCTACAGAAGGCGGAAGACACCAGTGCGGATACGGCATGGCTGCTCGATCAGGCGAGCGAGGCCCTGCAATATAACCAGGACATGCTGCAGACCGCGCTCGCCCAGATGGATCAGGGCATTGCCGTTTTCGACAGTTCGCAGCAGCTGACCATCTGGAACCGGCGTTTCCGCACCCTTCTCGATCTACCCGAGCAGTTCGGGCAGGTGGGCGTACCGCTCACGGATATCGTTTCGATGCTGCAGGAACGCGGCGATATGCCCGCCGGTGACACGAATGAACTGATCACCAGCTTCCTGACCATGGATCTGCCCTTCTCGCTGGTGCTGGCGGGCGGCGAGCGCATCATCGAAGTGCGCTCCAACACCATGCCGGACAAAGGCATCGTCGCCACCTTCACCGATATCACCCAGCGGGTGGCGAGCGATCAGGCGCTGAAACAGGCAAACGAAACGCTGGAGCAGCGCGTGGCGGAGCGAACCGTTGAGCTTACCCGCGTCAACCGCGAACTGGCGGAGGCAAGAGCCTCCGCCGACGAGGCGAATATCGGCAAGACACGCTTTTTCGCCGCCGCCGGCCATGACATTCTCCAACCCCTGAACGCCGCCCGCCTCTATTCCTCCTCGCTGGTCGAACGGCTTGGCGCTTCTGGCGAAAGCGATCTCGTCCACAATATCGATTCGGCGCTGGAATCGGTGGAGACCATTCTTGGTGCTGTCCTCGATATTTCCCGTCTCGACACCGGCTCTATGAAGGCGCGCATGACATCCGTGCCGCTGAATGAGTTGCTGAAACGCATCGAGACCGATTTCGCACCGATGGCGCAGGAGAAGAACCTGGACCTCGTGGTCATGCCAACCTCGCTGACCGTCCGCTCCGACCCCAACCTCCTGCGGCGTCTGATACAGAATCTCGTTTCCAACGCCATCAAATATACACTGAGGGGCAAGGTGGTCGTCGGTGCGCGCCGGCGTGGCGGTGAAGTCGTCATTCAGGTGACGGATTCCGGTATCGGCATTCCCTCATCCAAGTTTCGCACCGTCTTCAAGGAATTTGCCCGGCTGGACGAGGGTGCAAGAACGGCATCCGGCCTCGGACTCGGTCTTTCCATCGTCGACCGACTGTCGCGCATGCTGCACCATCCGGTACAGCTGACCTCCACCCCCGGAAAAGGCACGACCTTCCGCATCCACCTGCCGCGCGAGGCGGATCGCCTCGTGCCGGCAAAAACCGATGGCGGGATAACCAGTCCCGCAGCCAGCGACCGCCTTCAGGGCGTCCGGGTCCTGTGCGTCGACAACGAGCCGAAAATCCTCGAGGGCATGACACTGCTGCTGACGGGATGGGGTTGCGAGGTTTTGCCCGCAGGTTCCGTGGCGACGCTGGAGGAGCCCTTCCTCACCTTGGCCGCAGCGCCCGATGTCATCGTCGCCGATTATCATCTGGACGATGGCGACGGCATCAGCGCCATCCGCCTCATCAGGACATTTTACGGCAAGACGATCCCTGCCCTGCTTGTAACGGCGGACCGCAGCCCGGAAGTGCGCAGCGATGCGGAAAAATACGGGATTTCCGTCCAGCACAAGCCGGTCAAACCGGCAGCGCTGCGGGCCTACATCAACCAGATATCCAGCACGGCCCGCGCGGCGGCAGAATAAAAAACTCCCGGATGTTGCGATCCGGGAGGTGTTTACGTCTGAATAAGCGTGTCAGGCCGCACGGCTCAATCGATCCCTGCCGGTCGCCGAGCCATGTTCCATCTGGAAACGCTGAACGAGATCGAGCAGCGCTTCCACCTCTCCGGACAATATGCTGCTGGCCGCACTCGACTGTTCGGCAAGGGCCGCGTTCTGCTGGGTCATCTGATCCATCTGGTTGACGGAACTGTTGACGTTATGAAGTGCCGAGGACTGGTCCTGCGTTGCCGTGGCGATGGTTTCGACATGCTGGCTGACGGTGACGATCTGCCGGCTGATGGCGGAAAGTACGGTGCCCGCCTCCTGCACCAGCTTCGATCCGGAACTGACTTCCTGCGTCGACTGGTTGATGAGCTGCTTGATTTCACGCGCCGCGTCGGCAGAGCGTTGTGCAAGCTCGCGCACTTCCTGCGCCACGACGGCAAAACCCTTGCCCGCTTCGCCCGCACGCGCCGCCTCGATGCCGGCATTCAGGGCAAGAAGATTGGTCTGGAAGGCAATGTCGTCGATGACCTCGATGATCTGCTCGATCTTGCGCGAGGCATCTTCGATGCGGCCCATGGCGTCGACGGCGTTGCTGACGACCGAACCGGAACTGTCGGCGCTCTGCTTGGTGATGCGCACGGCCTCATTGGCCTCCCGCGCACGCTCGGCCGAGGATCTGACGGTGACAGTGATTTCGTCTACAGCGGCAGCGGTCTCTTCCAGCGAGGCGGCCTGATTCTCGGTGCGCTTCGACAGATCGACCGACGACTGCTCGATTTCAAAGCCGCTATGCTGGATGATGAGCGTGCGCTCACGAATCTGCCCCAGCGCATCGCGCAGGTTGAGGAGGGATTCGTTGAAATCCGTGCGCAGACGGTCGAGACGGCCAGCGAAAGGCGTCTCGATCGTGCGGCTCAGATCGCCACGCGACAGCCTGCCGAGACCAGAGGCGATCTCGCCGACCGCAAATTCGATCTGGCTGTCGAGTTCCTGTTTCTCGGCGTCGTTGCGGTAACGCTCGGACTCCGCCGCAGAGCGTTCTTCGGCGCTTTTGCCCTCGATCGCCAGTTTCTCAAGCGCATTTTCGCGGAAAATCACCAGCGCGCGGGCGATGTTGCCAAATTCATTGGTATTGGTGGCGTAAGGGATCGGCGTATCGAGATTGCCGTCCGAAAGGGACTTCACCGCATCGGTCAACTTGCCAAGGGGTTGAAGCGTGCGCTTGATGACAAAGTAGGCGAGCAGTCCGACGCCAAGCATGGCGAGCGCGCCGCAGATGAGCATCATGTCGCGCAGGCTGTATATCTGCGCATCGTAGACGTCCATGGGAACACCCACGAACAGGATGCCGACGGTTGCGCCGGTCTTGTTCGTGACAGGCATGTAACCGGTCATGTAGCTGGTGCCGAACAGCGTGGCGGTGCCAAAATAGGCCTCACCCTTGGAGACTTTCGCAAAAGCGGGATGATCGGTAGCAAGCTTGGTGCCGGCTGCTCTCTCGCCCTTTTCGTTCTTCAGATTGGTGGTCATGCGAATGAATTCGCCGCCCTTGGCTTCAAACACGGTAGAAATACCGCCGTTACCGGCTGCGGTGCGGTCGACGAGATCATTGTCGCGCATCGTTCCGATGCTGGCGCGACCCACACTTTTGAGGTCCCCATCCACCATTTCGAGGGCAACGCCGCCGACCTTCATCTCATAAAGGATAGACATGCCGCGCATCGCGCTGTGCGTATCACGCAGCGCGGTGGTGATGATGTTGTCCTTCAAGCGAATATAGGTCGAAAAACCAACTGCCGCCACGCTGAGCGTGATCAGGCCGATCGTCAACGCGACGACCTTGCCAGCAACGGACTTAAAGAGCCGGTTGTGCATGAAACAGTTCCCCAAAGCCAAACTTATAAAAGTTCTAGTAGGCAACTGTTAAAAAAACGCGAAGTGCCGATAGCGCCTTTTAGGGGGCGCGCAAATGCCGGTTCGGGGCCGCCGGCCTGGGAGGGGCGGGAAAACCCGCCCGCCATCAATGGATGTAACCGAGCCTGATAGCCTTGGCGATCGCCTGGATACGGTTGACGGAATCGAGCTTGATCGTCGCCGAACCGAGATAAGCGTTGACGGTGTGCACGGAAAGCCCGAGCTTGACCGCGATTTCTTCGCTGATACGGCCATCCCCCGCCAGTTGCAGGCAGGCGATTTCCCTCTCGCTCAGGGCTTCGGAGGGTGCTGCCTTGCGCTCGTCCAGCGCCAGCATGTCCACCATGATCTCGCAGCATTTGATGTGCTGCTCGATCACGACCTCATTGTCGAGAACGAGGTTGGTACCGCAGAAGACGATATAACCGTTGCCGATAGTGCCAAGCCGCACCGGCAGGGCGAGCCCCGCATAGGGCAATGTGTCGTTCTCGATGCGGCGCAGAAGTGCGGGCACATCGGGAAGATCGGCAAAGCCGCCGGCATTCTTGTTGCGCCATATCACCGGCAGAAGCGATGTCTCGATATGATCGAGAAGAATATCGCCGACGGCGCGGATGAACTGCGTGCTCTGTTCTGCGGCATTCATGCCCCAGTTTTCCAGCTCGCAGGTCAACTTCTTCTTGTTCGGGAAACCGGAAGCGGCAGCTTTCGTCACCACGAAATTGCGCGCGCCGACCAGCTTCTGCATGGCGACAAGCTTCGGAAACAGATCCGACCGGCTCGTCACGACAGGGCTGCGGTAAAACATGCCCATTTGACCTGTACCCTCATTGTCTTTCGTCTGTACCATCCGTCCGACCATTATACGAGGTTGTTGCGCACGGCGTAGGCAATTGCCTCCGAGCGGGTTTTTGTCGCGGTTTTCCGCATCACGCTTGTGATGTAATTATTGATCGTATTGCGTGAAATGCCAAGGATCATCGCAATTTCGTCACTTGTCTTGCCTTCCGCGATCCAGAACAGGCACTCAAGCTCACGCTCCGTGAGATCGATATCGCGCACGGTCTTTGCTTCGCTGGCAATGCCGAAACTGACGCAATAACCCGTCAGCAGGGCGATTTCGCGCAGTCTTTCCGGCGAAGGCACCGCTTCTTCGGGAAACAGCAGCAGCAGAGAAAGCCGGATGCGGCCCACGCAGAAGGAGAGCGCCGAATATTGCCGGTCTATGCCGTAGGGAACCGCAACATCATCGGGAAGGAAAAGCAGCCGTGGCTGCAGAAGCGAAAGGCATTTCTCCATTTCGCTTGATCTGTTCTGGCTGTTGGCCAGTTCAAGGCCAAGCCTGCGGACCAGATCAAAAGGCCAGTCGGAGGTGACGATGAATTTCAGTCCGGTTTCTTCGAGAAGATCATCCCGCGCCAGCAGATAATGCGAGGCGCCAGCATAGGTTACGAGCAGATCCAGTGCGCCTGCAACGTTACCGGCAGCAGCCGTGGCTGCGACGTTTTTAGCAAGCTGATCGCGTGGCAAGGGCTTACCCATGCCCTCCATAGGCTTGGCAGACAGCCTGCGGATATCAACATCGACTTTCAATCGCCTACGCCCTCTTGCTCCCAGTGGGAGATTATACCTCGGGATGGAATCATTCCATTCGAGAAGCTTACCAAAATGGGACGGCAAGCCCCCGGAGACCGAATCACTTCATTTTATGGAACGGACTGGGATTTGCCATTACCTGACACCAGCCTTTCCACGTATTTCACTGTTCGTCTATTGCTAAAAAAACATACTGAAAAGCTGTTCAATCCATAAACGGCATTCTCAGCCAATTCCCAGCAAACTGTATCGTTGCTGAATTTTTTGTAAACACTGTCCTAAAACGAGATTGCCACGATGCGCCCGCCAAGGATAGCAAAAAGCCCGAAAACAGAAAAAAGGCCGGGTAAAACCGGCCTTTTTGATATTATGCTGCTTTTTCCACCGCCCATTTGCGCAGGATCTTGGCGGCTCGTTCCTCGCTGATTTCCACCATGCGGGAGAGCCTGCGTTCGGGCCCTTCGCGAACCCGGCGGTTGAATGTGCCCTCGCCATCGCCGCCTGCCAGAAGATCGTCGGTGCTGTCGAAGCCGAAATCCGCCCCGAAACCTTCCATGAGACCACCTGCGCCGGCATCCATGCCGGGAGAGAAGTCCGGCAGTTCCAGACCGGCAGTCTCCTGGCTGAGCTGACCCGCTGCTGCACCGTTGGCGGTAACCGTGCGGACCAGAGGACGCACACCGAGCCAGATGACGAGGAAGGCGACGGCGACGAAGGCGAGCGAGTTGATGATGCCGGCCGAATTGCGGCTCAGCACTTCCATGATGCCCGGCCCGCTTACGGCTTCATCAAGCAGCTGCGTTTCGAGGAAGTCCATAGCGGTGAGCGTCACCATATCGCCGCGATCGGAAGAAATGCCGGCCGCCGAGGTTACGATCTTCTGCATCTCGGCGAGATAGGCGTCGATCTTGGCCTGATCGGCGGGTTCGCCGACCATCTTGGCGATGCGACCCTTGTTGACGACAACCGCGACCGAAATCTTCTCGACGGTATAGCCGTTCTTGACCGTGGCGACCGTCTTGGAATTGATCTCGTAGTTCGTCTGCTCTTCCTTCTTGGCCGACTGGTCGGAAGACTGCGGGCCACTGCCGCCGCCCTGGGGCGCTGCCTGCGGTACGTTCTGCTCCACGGTCGCGGCCGTATCCGGCTGCGTTTCCTGGGATTTCTGGTCTTCCTTCACCGTGCGGATGGAGCGCTCGACGCGTGATTCCGGGTCGTAGACGGTTTCCTGAATCTGGCGGCTGTCGGTATTGAGCTGCGCCGTCACGCTGGAGCGGAAATTGTCCATGCCGAGGAAAGGCGCCAGCGCCTTGTCGATGTTGGTCGTGATTTCCTGCTGAACATTCTGCGCCAGTGTCAGCGAGCGGTTCATGGCGGCGTTGGTGACGTCGTCGCCGGAGGCCAGAAGCTGGCCGGTCGAATCGAGGAGAGTCACATCATCGACCTCGAGGCCGGGAACGGCCGAGGCGACGAGGTGACGGATGGAAGCCGATGCCTTGCGCCCTGCGGTGGCGCTGGCGCGGATCATGACCGATGCGGTGGGCTTCTGTTCGCCACGGCGGAAATTGCCGACGTCAGGCATGACGATATGGACGCGTGCAGCGGCAATGCCGTCAATCTGCTGGATGGAGCGGCTGATTTCGCCCTCAAGGGCGCGAACGCGCGTCACTTCCTGCATGAAGGAGGTCAGGCCGAGAGAACCGACATTGTCGAAAAGCTCATAACCGGCATTGGCGCTGTCCGGCAGGCCGCGCTCGGCCAGAAGCAGCCGTGCCTTGCTGGTGAGCCCAACGGGAACCTGAAGGCTGGAACCATCGGTCCCTACCTGAAAGTCCAGACCCGATTCGGCGAGCGCAATGCTGATCTTGTTGAGGTCGCTTTTTTCAAGCCCCACATAAAGGGTCTCGTAAGCGGGACGGTTCACGTAAAGCGCTGCTGCAAGGATAATGGCCATGGACAAAACGCCCACGCCGCCCAGCATCAAAAGCCGTGTCTGCCCCAGCGCAGCAACATTCTTCAAGACCTGAGGGATTTGATTTAACAGATTCATTCTGTTCCGCACCGTCATTCATAGAGTCCGAGACCTTTTGGCCCCGTAATGACAATAGGGTGCGAAGCTTGCGCGAGCGTTGCCTTTCTCCGCATTCCGCGAAGAGGCAGGCAACGGCGGAAATGCCGCTAGAAGAGGTCGAAGTCGCCGGAGGCCTTGTCGAGCGGCTGGGAATGGCCATGGCGGAAGGCGGCGCCGAGCGCCTTCTGCATTTCCGCAAGCTTGACGAGGCTGAGCGCGGTAGAGACATCCACGATCCAGTCTCCGGGAATGGAGCCGGTGACGGTATCGATGAATTCGGCAAGGCCACGGGTCTTCTGGACGGCAAGGTCGATGCCCTGCAGGAGCTTGACGCCGTCGCTCGACAATTGACCGTTGGTCACTTCAAGCAATTGCGGTTCGATGCGCTCTATAAGGTAGGCGACATCGTGCAATTCCGATACCACGCGCATCAGAACATCCGGCAGGGCTTCTTCGAACGGAGTGGTGGCGGTGTGCTCTGCAAGCTGCATTGGAAACTCCGTGACTAGAAAAATTCGATGTCGTTGGCGACGGGCTTTGGGGCCGGCACCGGACGCGTTTCCAAGGCAACCGTCTTCTGGGTTTCCGCGCCGCTGAGCGGATGCTGACGTGCACGACCGGAGACCGGCCAGAATTCGATCTTGCGGCCGTGTTCCCCGCCCGTGGAGGAGCTTATGACCGGAATACCCTCATCCTTCAGAAACTGCATGGCGAAGATGGCATTCTGCTCGCCGACATTGGAAAAGCTGGCGATCGTCTTCGCGCCGCCGAAAACCTTGGCTTCCAGCCGGTCACGCCGCGCGCCCTGCTTCAGGAGGCCGTTGATCAGGAGCTCCATGAGATGCACGCCGTAACGCGTCGCATCTCCGCCGGTCACATTGCCCGTTCCCGGCAGCAGGAAGTGGTTCATGCCTCCGAGGCCGGCAACGGGATCTCTCAGACAGGCGGCCACGCACGAACCGAGTATCGTCGTCATGACCACGTCGGGATCGCTGATGACCTTGTACTCGCCCTGAATGATATGTACGCGCTTGGCCGCAGCTTCAATCATTTCAGCGATCCGAAAACCGCCTCGATGGCAGCGCGCATCTTGTCAATCGTGAAGGGCTTGGCCAGCACGTTGTTGGCGCCGAGCTGGGCTGCCTTCTGCACCAGCGCGCGGTCGCCCTGCGCGGTGAGGATGATGAAGGCGGCCTTCTTGGTGGTCGGGTTGGCCCGCACGGCGTGCAGGAAACCGAGACCATCCATCTTCGGCATGTTGAAATCGGAGATGACGAGATGATGGGGCTGCTGCTCCATGATCTTCATTCCCTGCTCGCCGTCGCCGGCGGCGGTGATCTGCTTGAAGCCGAGCTGTGTCAGCGCATCGCTGAGGAGCAGCCGGCTGGTCACCTGATCGTCGACGATCAGAACTTTGATCTTTTCTGCGAGAGACATTAGTCAGCACCTTCTTTGCGGGCAGTGGTTAGTTTCAGGATTTCTTCACCGATGGAGGCCAACGGCAATTGCTGTTCCACCGCGCCAAGCTCATAAGCCACGCGGGGCATGCCATAGACGACACATGTTTTTTCGTTCTGGCCGACGGTGCGCGCACCGGCATGACGCATTTTCAAGAGCCCGGCCGCACCATCGCGGCCCATGCCCGTCAAGATGACGCCGACGGCGTTGCGGCCGGCAAGCTCGGCGACAGAATCGAAGAGCACATCGACCGAGGGGCGATGGCCGTTGACGGGATCGCGCTCGACAAGCCGGCAGCAGGGTGCAGACCGGTTGGCGATCTGCAGATGGCGTTCGCCGCCCGGTGCAAGATAGATCTTGCCGGTCTGCAGGCGCGCGCCATCAGTCGCCTCTTCCACGACGGGGGCGCAGATGCGGTTCAGCCGTTCGGCGAAGCTCTTGGTGAAGGTCGGCGGCATGTGCTGGGTGATGACGGTCGGCGGGCAGTTGACCGGGAATTTCTGCAGCACGGCGATCAGCGCTTCGACACCACCCGTGGAGGAGCCGATGGCGACGACCTTGCGACCCGCCCGATATTCGCTGACCGGGACCGGCTGCGGCGCGGCAGCGGCTTCCGGGCGCGCAGCGCGGTAAGCGGCATGCTGCGAGCGGGCAGCAGCCTTCACCTTGTCGGCGAGATCGCCGAAGGGGCGTGCATCGCCCGGCGCCGGTTTGCCGACACAGTCGAAAGCGCCGATTTCAAGCGCGGCCAGCGACGCGTCCGCGCCGCGGTGGGTGAGCGACGAGACCATGATGACCGGCATGGGGCGCAGGCGCATGATCTTTTCGAGAAATTCCAGCCCGTTCATTTCCGGCATCTCGATGTCGAGCGTCACGACATCGGGATTGAGCTGCTTGATGGCGGCGCGCGCCTCCATGGCGTTGCCGGCCTGACCGACCACCTCGACTTCGGGATCGGCCTTGAGGACGGCCGAAATCAGGCCGCGCATCGTCGGAGAATCATCGACGACGAGTACCCGTGCGAGTGCGCTCATGCCTTCCTCCCGGATGCGTGACCAATGTAGCGGTAGGTGGTGATGCCCGTATTGTCGAACAGGTTCTTTGCGTCACCGGACACACGTTCGGAATGACCTATATAAAGATGACCACCTTCCGGCAGCAGCCCGGCGAAACGCGACCAGATGCGCATCTGCGTCGGCTCGTCGAAGTAGATGACGACGTTGCGGCAGAAGATCACGTCGAAATTGCCCTTGAAGGGCCACTGCGTCATCAGGTTCAACTCGTTGAACGTAATGAGGCGCTTGACCTTGTCATCAATGCGGAACTTGCGGCGACCGCCGGCATCGACTTCCGCGAACCATTGCTTGCGCATGGCGGGAGACACGGTTTCGAGCGCGTTGTCGTCATAGACCCCGGCGCGGGCCTGCGCCAAAATCTTCGGGTCGATATCCGTCGCGAGGATTTTGAAATCGTAATCCGCCGCATTCGGAAACATGGCGAGCACGGTGAGCGCAATCGAATAGGGCTCCTGCCCGTCGGAACAGGCCGCCGACCAGATGCGGACGCGCCCGCCGGATTTCGCCCGGGCGATGAGGCCCGGCAGGACGTCATCACGCAGATGTTCGAAATGATGGTTTTCGCGGAAGAAGCGGGTGAAATTCGTCGTCAGGTGCGACAGCATTTCGCGCCGCGCCGGCGCGCCCTCCGGTGAGGATACAAGGGCGCAATATTCGCGGAACCCTGACAGGCCGAGATTGCGGATATGCTTCGAGAGGCGGGAATAGACCAGCGACGCCTTAGTGTCGTTGAGATAGATGCCCGCATCGGCATAGATCATCGCCGCGATTTCCGACAGGTCGCGTCTCGTCAGCGGATATTCACCGCTGGCAAGGACGTCGTCGGGAGACTGGCGCTGGTCGCTGAAATTAAGTGCTGCCATGGATGATCCGCTTTCAACCTGTCGCCGCAAGCGACATTTCCTGCTTCAGTGGCTGTCCGCGCGAGGCGCTGACGATGGCATCGACATCCAGAATGAGAGCGACGCGCCCGTCACCGAGGATAGTGGCGGCGGCAATGCCCTGAACATGGGTATAGTTTGCCTCCAACGATTTGATGACGACCTGGCGCTGGCCCTGGATCGCATCGACCATCAGGGCACGCTGGCCACCGCCTTCCGATTCCACCAGAAGGGCGACACCTTCGACCGGATCGGCCTGGGTCGGACGGAAGTTCAACACGCGACCGACATCCACCAGCGGGCAGAAGGAGTTGCGGATGGAGATCAGCCGCTGGTTGGCGCCGAAGGAGTGAATGTTCTTCGCTTCCGGCTGCAGGGTTTCCACGATCGCGGTCAGCGGCACCACCAGCGTCTGGCCGGCAACAGTCACCACCATGCCGTCGAGAACGGCAAGCGTCAGCGGCAGGCTCATAGTGAAAGTCGAACCGTGGCCCGGGCGCGAGGAGATGCTGATGCGGCCGCCAAGCGCCTGAATGGAGCGCTTGACCACATCCATGCCGACGCCGCGGCCGGAAATGTCGGAAATCTTGTCTGCCGTGGAGAAGCCCGGCGCGAAGATCAGATTGTCGATCTCCTCGTCGGTCAGGTTTGCATCGGCGGCGATCAGATCGTTGTCGATCGCCTTCTGGCGAACACGCTCGCGGTTGATGCCGGCGCCGTCGTCCTGCAGTTCGATCAGGATGCGACCCGAACGGTGCTTGGCCGAAAGCTTGATGGTGCCTTCGGGGTTCTTGCCCGCAGCCTCGCGCTTTTCCGGCGTTTCGATGCCGTGGTCGACGGCATTGCGGATCATGTGCGTCAGAGGTTCCGCCAGCTTGTCAATGACCGTCTTGTCGACTTCGGTGTTTTCACCTTCGGTGATGAGGCGGATCTGCTTGCCGATCATGTCGGCGACTTCGCGGACGATACGCGACATGCGCTGGAACACCGGCTTTACCGGCTGCGCGCGGATCGCCATGACGCTGTCCTGGATTTCGCGCGTCAGCTGCTGCAGCTCGTCGAGGCCCATATTGACGGCCGACGTGCCACTTGCGTCGTTTTCGATGACACTCTGCGACAGCATCGCCTGATTGATGACGAGCTCGCCGACAAGGTTGATCAGGCGGTCGACGCGATCGAGATCGACACGGATGGTCTGGCCGGCGCTGGCATTGGCCGCTGCGTTGGCGTTCGCCTGCGTTGCCGCAGGCGCGGCCGCAGCCTCGCGCTTTTCGATGGCGGCATTGACGCTCTGGGCGATCTGCGTCGTCGCGACGGCCGTTTCGACGGCTGCTGCAGCATAAGACGCTTCCGCCGTAGCGATTTCAACGATGGGCTGCTCTTCCGATCCGCTATCGAGAGCCGAAAGGTCGAACGGCACCGGGATCATCGGAAGCTCTTCATCGCCGCCTGCGACGGCCGAAACATCAGGCACGATTTCCAGATCGCAATCCCATTCGGCAAATTCGAAGACGCTGCGGATACCCTCTTCGCCCTTGTCGGTCGCGATCGAAACCGTCCAGGAGAGATAGGATGCTTCAGGATCGAGCTTGTCGAGCGAAGGCAGCTCCGACATGTCGCAATTGATGCTCATCTCGCCGATGCGCGAGAGATCGCGCAGCAGAAGTGCCGCCTCGTTGCCCTTCGAATAAAGCGACGCATGCGGCTTGAAGGTGATCTGGAAGGACGGCACTTCCATCAGCGGCGTGGTTTCGTCGGCAAAGTCCGTAAAAGAGAACGGGATCGGCTCAAAGCCGCTCTCATCCGTCGGCTTGGCCTTCACGGGTTCCGGTGCCTTTACGGCGACGGGAGCCGGCGCGGATGCCGGAACGGCTTCGCCGTTTGCCAGCGCTTCCAGTTCCTTCACGAGGCCACGGGTGCGGCTTTCATCGACGCTGCCGCCGTCTCTTGCCGCATTGGTCAGGTCCGCCAGCACGTCGGCGGAGCGCAGCATGACTTTCAGAACATCCTGGGTCGGCTCCAGCTTGTTGGAGCGGACGCAGTCGAGGGTCGTTTCAAAAACGTGGGCGAAAGCCACGAGATCATCGAGACCGAAGGCACCCGCCCCGCCCTTGATGGAATGAACGGCACGGAAAACGGCGTTGACGGTTTCCGGATCACGGTCGCCGTCATTCAATTTAAGAAGCCCCGATTCCAGTTCGGCGAGCTGCTCCTCGCATTCCTGGAAAAAGATTTCCTTGATTTCGTTCATATCCATCGTGAAATGTCCCGTATCAGGCGGTTACGCGTTCAATGGCATCGATGAGTTTTGCAGGGTCGAACGGCTTGACGATCCAGCCGGTCGCACCGGCCTGACGGGCGCGGTTCTTCTTTTCTGCATCGCTTTCGGTCGTCAGAACGAGGATCGGGATCGCCCGGTACTTTTCGTTGCGACGCACACCCTCGATGAAGCCGAAACCATCGAGACGGGGCATGTTGATATCAGTCACGATGACATCGGGGTTGCTCTGCTCGAGCACTTCGAGGCCCTCGATGCCGTCTTCGGCCTGAATGGTTTCGAAACCGGCATTGTTAAGCGTGACCAGGAGCATGTTCCTGATCGTCCGGGAATCATCCACGGTAAGAACTTTTTTCTTCACTTTTGCATCTCCTTGGGGAGCAAATGGTCAATATCGACGCCTATCAGTTTCATGGTCTTGTCGAATGCATCGGACACCCTGGCAAAACCGAAGGGCTTGCCATCCTCCTCCCAGGACTTCGCGCCGGCCATGAGGACCTGGGCGCAAAGTGCACCGATACGCTCCACCTCGGACGCGTCGACCGACAACGGTGCTCCTCTCAGCGTCATCAGCTTGCCGTGCAGGGCCGATGCTTCGTTGAGATCCAGCACCGGTGACAGTTTCAGCGTCGCCTCAGCTGCTTTTCTGGCTGCCATTACATGACTCCTTGGCGTCTGAATTGTTGGTAATCCTGGCCGTAATCCGTGCGGTTATCCGCACGGGCCATAAATGAAGTGTCCTGCCGGTCCGCACCGGACACCGCCTGCGCCTGCGCCTGACGGGCAATGCGGAATTCGCGGATGGTGCGGCCGAGTTCCAGAATGACGATTTGAAGCGCGTCGGCCTCGGAGGCGCTCGCACTGATATCGATGGCATTCCGGTCCGCCTGCCGTTTCTGCCCGCCAATATCGGCGGCAACCGATTGCAGTTCGCCGGCCTGCTCGGCCGTATGCCGGGAGACTTCCGCGATCATGTCGTTGATGCCTGAAACCTGCCGGACGACGCCGCCGATTGCGTCCTGAGTGCGGTTGACCATGCGCACGCCGCCCTCAACCTGCGTCTTCGTGGTGCCGACCAGGCTCTTGATCTCTCTTGCCGCATCTGCAGACCGCTGGGCGAGCGCCCGGACTTCCTGCGCAACGACGGCGAAACCACGGCCGCTATCACCCGCGCGCGCCGCCTCGATGCCGGCATTGAGGGCCAGAAGATTTGTCTGAAAAGCAATCTCGTCAATCGTGCCGATGATCCTGCCGATCTGTTCGGCGGATTGTTCGATGTCCGACATGGCGTCGATCGCCTCGCCGATCGCCCGGCCGCTTTCGACAGCCGCGTCGCGGGCACTGGAAACCGCCTTTTCCGTCGCCGCTATGCGGGCGCCGTTTTCGGCAACGTTACCGATCATCGCCTGGATCGCACGGGAGGTCTCGGCAAGGGCTTCGGCCTGCTGGCGGGAACGCTCCGCGATGGAGCGGCCCATATCGGCAAACCGCGCGCCGAGCGCCTCAGCCTCGCCGATGTTGTTTTGCGCCGCGATCAACGATGCGCCGATCGTTTCCAGAGCCGTATTGAAGGAAACCGCAACGTCGCGATAGGCTTCAGGTACATCGCCGCCGATGCGGGCCTGCAAATCGCCTGCAGCAAAGGCCGTCAATGCGGTGCCCAGCAACGTCGCCGCTTCCGAGCGGTCACTGTCACGCTGCTCGGCCAGCTCCCGGCCATGGCGCAGGCGCAATTCGTTAAAACGCAGCGAGACGGCGATTTCGGTGTCGACCATCACCAGACGGACGACGTTCTTCACGGCTTCCGCCAGTTCACGGGTTTTCTTGCGGTTGCCGGGCAGGATGGAGCGTGGCGCATGTTCGGCCACCAGTCCGCCGACAAGATGTTCCAGAACCACCGCGTGGCTGGCGATCTGCCAGCGCGGATCAAGCCCCATGCGGCTGGAATTATCAGAGAGAACCTTCACCCGCTCGGCATAAAGCGCATCGAAACGCGCATCCGTCAAAACGCTCCAGTGCGAGGATTGCAGATCGTGCAGTCGGTCGAGCTGATTTTCACTTTCGAAGGACGGGGAACAGTCCGGCATGGACTGGAAACGGGTCATCACGTCCCGCAGGCCGGCCTTGACGTAAGGCTCCAGCATGCTGCGATAGCTGCGCAGGAAATCGGATTGCGTCTCATCGAGGCCGGCAAAACGCAACCGTCCCGCCAGGCTTCCGCCTGCCGACCTGCGCGCTTGATCTGATGGCAAGTCCTGCCCCAACCGACGTCCCCAATAACATGACGGCCGGTAAAACCCGGCCAAATTGGCCAAGGTTCAGAACGCCAGCACCCTAAAGGGGATTTTTGAACGAACATACCCATCGCGGACGATGCGGCATCGACGCTTGCCAGACCTTCTTGAACCAAGAAACGAAAATACCGGATCGGCACCGGTACGGCAGTGCGGCGTCATGCCTGGAAGGGGAGAGAACCCCATTCCGCCGTGGAAATACCATCAATCTTTATGGTTAATTCCTTGCTTGAAAGTTAAGAAACACAGGCGTCGGCGTCAAACGGTAAAATTTGTAAAAGCTTTTAGCCAATGCCGCCCTCACTTTGCCGCAAACGGGCAAAAACGAAAAGGAATCGGACGCTGCGGGCGGTTTTTCCCGCCTGCGCGCTGGACAAGCATGTCCGGCTTCCCCTAAAACAAATCAACAGGATATTCGCTCAACGGTGATGCTTTAAAGAGACCTTTACGATCAAGGAGATGCCAACTTGCCATGGATGGAGAAAGGCCGCAGTTCAAGGCGCCATCCGCAAGTGCTGATCGGTCTCGTGGTCGCGAGCCTGCTCGTCATGATCGGCTTTCAGGCGCCCTCCGGCATCAAGCCCCTTTCCAAAACCAGCCGCCTCGAGCGATTGCAGAGCGTCGATCCGGGCCGTTCCGTTTCCCTTCGCGAAAAAGCTTGCGATAGCGGCAACGATGTCGGCTGCAGGACCGGCGATGCCGGTTCGGGCCTTCGCTACAGCGAGTTCGCTTCATTCGCCCCGAACCTCAGGGATCACGCCGAAGCCTCGCTCGCTGCTGTTGCCATCGTGCCACAAACTTCCCGAGACTTTGCCAGCGTGGTTCCACGCGCGCCTCCGCATATTATGTATTAGTCATTCCGGCGGTCATCATCATCGGGTTCATTGCGAACCTTGAGGGATCGGAGGCGTCGGAAACCCGCCGTAGGCTCCCATTCCAGAGAGAAAACCGCCGCCGCATATGACACTTGCAATCATTCTCCCATTTATTGTCGCATTGCCCTTCGTTGGCGCGCTCCTGACGGCTTTCATGCCGCGCGAGGGTGTAGCCGCAGCCCCCGCCTCCGTCGCGGGCGCAGTCGCCCTTTTCGGGCTTGTCAGCAGCATCTTTCTTTATACGAGCGTCAGTGGCGGCGCGGTTCTTAAATATGATGTGGAATGGCTGCCCCAGCTCGGCCTGAACTTTACCCTGCGGCTGGACGGGTTCGCCTGGATTTTCTCAATGCTGATTACCGGCATCGGCCTGCTGGTGGTGCTGTACGCCCGTTACTACATGTCGGCTGAAGATCCGATCCCGCGTTTTTTCGCCTTCTTCCTCGCCTTCATGGGCTCAATGCTCGGCGTGGTCCTCTCTGGCAACGTCATCCTGCTGTCGATCTTCTGGGAAATGACGAGTATCTTCTCGTTCCTGCTGATCGGCTACTGGCACCAGAATGCCGGCGCTCGCGACGGTGCGCGCATGGCGCTGACCGTGACCGGCATCGGCGGCTTCAGCCTTCTGGCTGGGCTGCTGATCCTCGGCCATATGGCGGGAAGCTACGATCTCGACAAGATCATCGAGGCTGGTGCCGCCATTCGCGCCCATTCCCTCTATTTGCCGGCGCTTATCCTCATTCTCGGCGGCGCGCTGACCAAGAGCGCGCAGTTTCCATTTCATTTCTGGCTGCCCAACGCCATGGCGGCGCCCACACCCGTTTCCGCCTATCTGCACTCCGCCACCATGGTGAAAGCAGGGGTATTTCTGCTCGCACGGTTCTGGCCGGTACTGGCAGGCACGCCGGAATGGTTCTGGCTGGTGGGTGCGGCCGGCATCATCACGCTGCTGCTCGGCGCTTATTTCGCCATGTTCCAGCAGGATCTGAAGGGGCTGCTGGCCTATTCCACCATCAGCCACCTCGGCCTCATCACCACGCTGCTCAGCCTCGGCAGCCCGCTTGCGGCGGTTGCGGCCATCTTCCACATGGTCAACCACGCCACCTTCAAGGCCTCGCTTTTCATGGCCGCCGGCATTATCGACCATGAAACCGGCACCCGCGACATGCGGCGGCTGAGCGGGCTTTATACCTATATGCCCGCGACCGCGACGCTCGCCATGGCGGCGAGCGCGGCCATGGCCGGCGTGCCGCTGTTCAACGGCTTCCTCTCCAAGGAAATGTTCTTTGCCGAGGCCGTCGAAACCCATGCCGACTCGCTGCTCGACCGCGCGCTGCCCTATGTCGCGACGCTTTCCGGCGCATTCGCCGTCGCCTATTCGCTACGCTTCATCCACACGGTCTTCTTCGGCCCCAAACCCGTTGATCTGCCGAACCCCAATCCACACGAACCGCCGCGCTGGATGCGTTTCCCGATCGAGTTCCTGGTTTTCGCCTGCCTCATCGTCGGCATCGTTCCGAGCCTTTCGATCGGCCCGTTCCTGCATTCGGCCGTGCTTTCCGTTCTCGGCCCGCAGACACCCGTCTACAGCCTGTCGATCTGGCACGGTTTCAACCTGCCGCTCATCATGAGTATTGCGGCGCTGATCGGTGGCGTCACCATCTATGTCCTGCTTGGCGGTTATTTCTCGCGCTGCGACGACGGCCCGCCAGTCTTCCGGCATTTGCGGGGACAGCGCATCTTCGAGCGCATTCTCGTCACCGTGTCCTGGAAATGGGCGCGGTGGTTGGAAAGCACGCTCGGCACGCGGCGTCTGCAGCCGCAGCTGAGGCTTCTGATCCTTGTCGCGCTTCTTGCCGGTTTCTCGCCTCTGTTCCTTTCGGAGTTCTCCCTATCGCTACCGCGCGTGACGACCTTCGATCCGATCTTCGCCATCCTCTGGCTGATCGGCATGATCGCCGCGATGGGTGCCGCCTGGCAGGCGAAATATCACCGCCTCGCCGCCCTCGTGATGCTTGGCGTCTCGGGGCTCGTCACCTGCCTTACCTTCGTCTGGCTTTCCGCACCGGATCTCGCCATCACCCAGCTGCTGGTGGAAATCGTCACCACGGTTCTCATCCTGCTTGGCCTCAGATGGCTGCCGAAACGCTTTGAGAAGGTCGACAGCAGCAATGAATTCCCGGCGCAGCTCCGCCGCGCCCGTGACTTCCTGCTGGCAGCTGCAAGCGGTATCGGCATGTCCGTCATCGCCTATGCCGTGATGACCCTGCCCGTGCCGAACGCGATTGCGACCTATTTCCTGGAGCGCGCCTATACGGAAGGCGGCGGCACCAATGTCGTCAACGTCATCCTTGTCGACTTCCGCGGCTTCGACACATTCGGCGAAATCGCTGTTCTGGCGATCGTGGCGCTTACCGTCTTTGCGCTGCTTCGCCGTTTCCGCCCTGCCCATGAAAGCATCGGGGTGCCGGAACAGCAGCAGATGCAGAACGCCTTCGATGCGGAAAGACCCGACCGCAGCAATGGGGACACGGTTCGCGACTATCTCTACGTGCCATCAATCGTGATGCAGTGGATGTTCCCTGTCATCATCACCTTCTCGATCTTCCTGTTCATGCGCGGCCACGATATGCCGGGCGGCGGCTTTGCGGCCGGCATCACCATGGCGATTGGCTTCCTGCTGCAATATCTCGCTGGCGGCGCACGCTGGGCGGAAGACCGCATCCGCATCCTGCCGTTGCGCTGGATGGGCTTCGGCCTTCTGATGGCGGCGGCGACGGGTATCGGCTCGTGGTATTTCGGCTACCCGTTCCTGACCTCCTATTTCCAATATACGGAGATCCCCTATATCGGCAAAATGCCGACAGCTTCGGCCTTGCTGTTCGACCTCGGCGTCTTCTCGCTGGTCGTCGGCTCCACCGTTCTTATCCTGATAGCACTGGCACACCAATCGTTGCGTAACTACCGCGTTCGCACGCCTGAAGCCGCAAAAGCGGAGGACGTGTAATGGAACTCATTCTTGCAATCGGCATCGGCATCATGACCGGCTCCGGCGTCTGGCTGGTGCTGCGCCCACGAACCTACCAGGTCATTGTCGGGCTCTCGCTGCTGTCCTATGCCGTCAATCTCTTCATCTTCGGTGTCGGTGGCATCAAGACCAATGCGCCGCCGGTGCTGGTGAACGGCGTTGACAGCTCAACGCTGGCCGACCCCGTGCCGCAGGCGCTGGTGCTGACGGCCATCGTCATCGGCTTTGCCACCACCGCATTGTTCCTCGTCGTGCTGCTTGCCGCCCGCGGCCTCACCGGCACCGACCATGTGGACGGGAGGGAGTCGAAATGATGTCGTTCCCCTTCCACATCGTCATCGCCCCCATTCTGGTGCCGCTGATCACTGCAGCCCTGCTGCTGTTCTTCGACGAGCGCCAGCGCGTGGCGAAAGCCGCCATCAGCCTCACCTCCACCGTGCTGTTGCTGGTGGTCGCCATCCTGCTGTTCCGCGAGGTGAACTCGACCGTCAATACCGAGATCGCCGCGGTGGTTTCGAGCGGCGTCTACCTGCTCGGCAACTGGCCGGCCCCCTTCGGGATCGTGCTCGTCGCCGACCGTCTTTCAGGCCTGATGGTGCTGTTGACGGCGCTGCTTGCCATTCCGTCTTTGATCTATTCCATGGCCAAGTGGCACAAGTCCGGTGCGCATTTCCATTCGCTGTTCCAGATGATGCTGATGGGCGTCAACGGCGCGTTCCTGACCGGTGACCTCTTCAATCTCTTCGTTTTCTTCGAAGTGATGCTGGCGGCCTCCTATGGGTTGTTGCTGCACGGTTCCGGCCAGCAGCGCGTCAAGGCGGGGCTGCATTACATCGCCATCAACCTCGTTGCGGCACTGTTCTTCCTGATCGGCGTCAGCCTCATCTATGGTGTGACCGGCACGCTGAACATGGGTGACCTCGCCCATCGTATCGAAGGCCTCAACCCCGACCAGCGTATGCTGCTGGAAACCGGAGCGGCGGTTCTGGGCGTCGCGTTCCTGGTCAAGGCCGGCATGTGGCCGCTGAATTTCTGGCTGCCTTCCGCCTATGGCGCGGCGTCGGCCCCGGTCGGCGGGCTGTTTGCGATCATGAGCAAGGTGGGCATTTATGTCATCGCCCGCCTGTCCTTCCTTCTTTTCGGGCAGACGGCCGGCGAATCCGCCGGTTTCGGCCATGATGCCCTGCTTGTCGGCGGCATCGCCACCATCATCTTCGGGGCCATCGGCGTTCTGGCGTCACAGGCGCTCGGGCGGCTCGCCGGCTTTTCGGTTCTGGTATCGTCCGGAACGCTTCTTGCCGCCATGGGCACCGGTAATCCGACAGTTGCGGCCGGGGCGCTCTATTACATGGTCAGTTCCACGCTCACCATCAGCGCCTTCTTCATGCTGATCGAGCTGGTGGAACGCGGGCAGGATGCGGGCGCGAACGTTCTTGCCGTGACCATGGAAGCCTATGGCGAGGGCGAAGACGAGGATGAGGAGGAAGAAGTCGGCGTGACCATGCCCGCCACCATGGCGGTGCTCGGCGCCTGTTTTGCCGCCTGCGGCATTCTTCTCGCCGGCCTGCCGCCGCTCTCAGGCTTCATCGCCAAATTCTCGATGCTGACCGCCATTCTCAACCCTTCCGGGCTTGGCGCCAATGACAGCGTTTCCACGCTTTCCTGGTGGCTTGTCTTCCTGATCGTCTTTGCCGGTTTCGCCTCGCTGATCTCGATGACGCGCGCCGGCATCCGCACCTTCTGGGCCTCCATCGAAGGAACCGTGCCGCGCGTGCTCGTCATCGAAATCGCGCCGATCATGCTGCTGCTCGGCCTGACGCTTGCCATGACCGTGCAGGCAGGACCAGTGATGCGTTACATGCAGGAAACGGCGCGTATTCTCGATCTGCCGGCAAGCTATATTCAGGGCGTCATTTCCGCCCCGAGAGCGGGAACGAACCCGGAGGCGGAACCATGATGAGCCGTATCCTGCCTTATCCGCTGCTGACGATCTCGCTGATCTTCTTCTGGATGACGATCAACAGCTTTTCGCCGGGGCACCTGCTGCTTGGCACCTGTGTCGCGCTTATCGCCTCCTGGGCGATGGCGTCGCTGAGGCCAGCCAAGCCGCGCATCCGCAACTGGCACAGGCTGGTGCAGCTGATCTTCATCGTGCTTTATGATATCGTCAGGTCCAACCTCTCGGTCGTGAGGATCATCCTGTTCGAGCGCGAAAAGAACCGCAAATCCGGCTTCCTCGCGGTGCCGCTCGATATTCGCGACCCCATGGCGCTGGCCGTTCTCGCGACGATCCTGACCTCGACGCCGGGAAGCGCATGGCTCGAATATAATTCCAGCCAGGGCACGCTTCTGATTCACGTTCTCGATGATGTGGATGAGGCTGCCTGGATAAGCCTCATCAAGAACCGTTATGAAAAACTGCTGATGGAGATATTCGAATGAGTTCGATTATCCTTTTCTGGTCCTTTTCGCTGGCACAGTTCATGCTCGCCATCGCAATGACGATATCAGTCTATCGCATCGCCATCGGCCCGCGTGCGCAGGACCGCGTGCTGGGCGTGGATACGCTTTATGTCAACGCCATGCTGCTTCTCCTGACCTTCGGCCTGCGCACCGGCAACGACATCTATTTCGAGGCATCGCTGCTGATCGCCATTCTGGGCTTCGTCTCCACCGTCGCCCTCTCCAAATTCCTGATGCGCGGCGAGGTGATCGAATGAACAATGCTGCAGAATTTCCGCTCTGGGCCGCCATTGCCGTAGCCTTTTTCGTGCTGCTCGGCGCCTCGCTGACGCTGATCGGCACCATCGGCTTTGCCAGGCTCAACAGCTTCTATGAGCGCCTGCACGCGCCAACCCTCGGCACCAGCTGGGGCACCGGCGGCATCGTCATGGCATCGATCATCTATTTCTCCGTGTCCGGCGACCGCTTCGCCTTCCACGAAATCTTCATCGGCATTTTCATGACGGTGACGACCCCGGTTTCCCTGATGCTGCTCGGCCGGGCGGCACTTTATCGGGATCGGGCGGAGCAGAATTCGGATAACCGGGAGCATTTGTAATTCGCCCAGATCAAGACCATTTCGGAGCGATGACCTTGCGAAAAGTGAGGGAAATTCTTCTGCTTCGGTCTGTCCTAACTCCATTCACGATATCCGATTTGCGAGCCGGAATTTCATGAGTCCAGCCGTAGCGGCCGGAATCTCTCAGCAAGACGCCGGAGCGAGGTTGAAGCAAAACACCGCACGCGGCTGGTCCGCGCACATCGTGGAAAACCATCTCACATGCGGATAGAAGGCTTATCGACACGATTGTATCGTCAAAACAGGGAACACAGTCGATGTGTGCGCTGATGCCCTGGCCCGGAAGATACTCGTTCGCAATCACCTGGTCCGGCAAATTTCGGCAATATCCTTCCGTAACCAATCGCTCAGCGAAGATACCGAGCCACTGTGGCAATGGCCCGAGATAGGCATCTGGGGTAACAGTGCGCGCTTTATAGTCGTAGCGATAACCGAAATGCTGCACACGGCGCTTCAACTCAGTGCTCCAAGCACCGTTATCCAATATGGCTGCGAGGGTGGCTTCCTCTTCGGGGGAGACGAAGGCGTCGAAATACATGACGCCTGGCGGCAAAGGGGATGCACCGACATGATTCATTTGCGAGCGCCCTCCATCGACTTGAAATAAACAAGCTCGGCAGATGGCTACATCGGAACTGTCAAAAGCATATGATAGGGAGAGCCGATGACCGGAAGGCCCCGCCTTGTGAAGGGGCAAGCCACCACATAACCAATTCACTAGATAATTAATTTGAGAGAAATGGTGCCCGGAGGCGGATTTGAACCACCGACACGCGGATTTTCAATCCGCTGCTCTACCAACTGAGCTATCCGGGCACTTCAGGTCCTTGAAGAACCTCCGCTTTTGGCGGGCGGGGCCGTTTGGTGCCCCGAAAGTGAGCGGGGTTATAACATCTTGTTCGGACATGGCAAGCGCCATCGCGAAGTTTTTTGACAGTTTTTTCACGGCGCCTGTGGATGGCTGGAATGCGTGTCCGGCCGAGGCCGGATCCTGGCTGGAAATCCACTCTCCGCCATCAGCCGGGCCTGATCGGCATTCGACGGGCGGACGCGTTCGGAAAGGGTCGCAAGGTTACGAGAGGGCGCAGCGTAGAGCGGCTATGCCCCTTCACTGCGCCGTGCGGCGAGGCCAAGCGCGAAAGGCACCACGGCCACCAGCGCTGCCATGACGGGCGAAGACGCGAAGATGCGGCTGGCAAGCGAGGTGACGGCGACGGAGCGCACCACCGTCATCAGTCGGGAATTCTCGCGGTCGCGCTCATGGTGGGGCTGTGCGGGCCTGTGACGGGAATGTTGGGCCGCCTCCAGCCGTTTGACATCGCGGCGGATCTTGTCGACCTGTTTGCGAAGCTCGTCCAGTTCGGCGCGTAGCGCCGGGTCGATGATATTGGCGGCACGCGTTCTCCTCGCAGCGGGTTTTGCCACCTTTGCTTCGGCGGCCACAGCCTCGGCCTCTTCGTCCAGTTCGGCCAGTTCGTCGTCAAGGTCGGATGGCTTGTCGAAACCGTGGGATCGCAGTGGTGCTTTCATCGCTGTCTCCTGAGGCGTGCTGAATTGCGGCGGCGGGCGTCTTTCGCCCGGTCACGCCCTTTCAACGCCTCAGCCGGGCAAAGGATGCACGGAAAGCAGGGAGAGCGGCATAAAAAACAGGCCCCGAAGGGCCTGTTCAGTAATCTCTCCTGAAACCTTACGCCGCCTTGGTAGCGCTGGCGTAAGGATCGAAACGACCGTAGAAAGTTTCGCCCTTGGCGGCCATCTCCTTCAGGAGCGGCGTCGGCTTGAAGCGTGGGCCATAGGCCTCGCTCAGCTTTTCGGCCAGAGCGACGAAAGTCTTCACGCCCATGCCGTCGATATAGGACAGCGCGCCGCCGGTATAGGGCGCAAAGCCGAAACCGAGGATGGAGCCGACATCCGCCTCACGCGGATCGGTGACGATGCCTTCTTCCACCGTGCGCGCCGCTTCCAGCGCCACGGTGACGAGGAAGCGCTGTTTCAGCACCTCCATATCCACGTCCTCAGGCTTCTGCTGCGGATAGAGATTCTTCAGGCCGGGCCAGAGGGACTTCTTGGCGGGCTTCGGCGGGTAGTCGTAAAAGCCCTTGGCGTTCTTGCGGCCGAAACGGCCTTCGCCTTCCACCAGTTTCTTCACCAGCTCCATATGGCGCGGATCGACGGCCTTTTCGCCGAGATCGGCGACGGTGGCTTTGAGGATCTTGTAGGAAAGATCGATCGCCACCTCGTCATTCAGCGCCAGCGGGCCGACCGGCATACCGGCGAATTTCGCGGCATTTTCAATCATGGCGGCGGGTACGCCTTCGATCAGCATGTCGTAGCTTTCGGCCATGTAGCGCAGCACGCAGCGATTGACGAAGAAGCCGCGCGTATCGTTGACGACGATCGGCGTCTTCCTGATCTTCGCCACGTAATCGAGCGCGACGGCCAGCGCCTTGTCACCGGTTTCCTTGCCGAGGATCACTTCCGTCAGCATCATCTTCTCGACCGGCGAGAAGAAGTGAATGCCGATGAAATCGGTCGGGCGCTTCGAGTTCTTCGCAAGCCCGGTGATCGGCAAAGTGGAGGTGTTGGAGGCGAAGATCGCGCCTTGGGGCAACACGGCTTCCACGGCCTCGATGACGGCCTTCTTCACGTCGCGGTCTTCGAAGACAGCCTCGATGACGAGATCGGCATCGGCGAGCGCCTTGTAATCCGCCGTCGGAGTAACGAGGTCGAGCAGGGCCTTGCCCTCATCCTGCGTCAGCCTGCCCTTGCCGATGGCCGCCTTGACGCTTTCCTCGCAATGGCCCTTGCCCTTGTCCGCCGCTTCCTGATCGCGATCGACCAGCGTGACGGGGATGCCGGCTGCGGCGGTAACATAAGCGACAGCTGCGCCCATGAAGCCCGCGCCGACGACGCCCACCTTCTTGAACTCCGTCTTCGGCTGGCCGGCCGGGCGGCGCGCGCCCTTGCCCAGTTCCTGCATGGAAATGAACAGCGAGCGGATCATGCCGAAGGCTTCCTTCGAGCGAAGGATTTCGGTGAAATAACGCTGCTCCACCTTAAGCGCCGTATCGAAGGGCAATTGCAGGCCTTCATAGACACATTTGAGGATGGCAAGCGCGGCCGGATAGTTGCCGGCGCTTTCACGACGCAGGATGGCGGGAGCGGCAGGCCACAGCTGGGCTGCGGCAGGCGTCCAGATGCCGCCGCCAGGGGCCTTGAAGCCCTTTTCATCCCAGGGTGCGACCGGCTTCAGGCCGTCCTTGATCATCTGCTTTGCGGTGGCGACCAGCTGATCCGGCTCGACCACCTGATGCACCAGCCCCATGGCCTTGGCGCGCGCGCCGGTCAGCGACTGGCCCGTCGTCATCATCTGCAGTGCCGATTGCGCATCCGTCAGGCGCGGCACGCGCTGGGTGCCGCCGGCGCCGGGGAAGATGCCGACCTTGACTTCCGGCAGGGCGATCTTGAGGCTCTTGGCGCTGGAGGCCACGCGGCCGTGGCAGGCGAGCGAGAGCTCGAAAGCGCCGCCCATGCAGGTGCCGTTGATGGCGGAAACCCAGGGCTTGCCATTGGTCTCGATCTTGCGGAACAGGCCCGTCATGCGGCCGACGAGTTCGAACAGCTTTGCCGCCGCCTCATCCGGGTTCTTCGCCTTCTCGTCATTATAGAAGGAGAACATCGACTTGATCATCGAAAGATCAGCGCCGCCGGAAAACGTGCTCTTGCCGGAGGTGAAGACGACGCCCTTGACGGCAGCGTCGGCGACGGTCGCGTCAACAATGGCGTTCAGCTCGTCCATCACTTCAGAGGTGAAGACGTTCATGGATTTTTCCGGCATGTCCCAGGTAACGAGGGCAATGCCGTCTGCGTCCGTCTCGATGGTGAAATTGGTATAAGTGCTCATTTGGGATTCCTCTTCCCTGAATCTTAATGGCCGCTTCGCTTTCTCCGTCATCCTCGGGCTTGACCCGAGGATCTAAGCACTGGGGATAGATCCTCGGGTCAAGCCCGAGGATGACGGAGGAACCGTTGCGGTATCAGCCGAAGCCTCTCAAACCCGCTCGATAACCGTCGCGGTGCCCATGCCTGCGCCGATGCAGAGCGTGACGAGCGCGGTGTTCAGATCGCGCCGCTCCAGCTCATCCAGCACAGTGCCGAGGATCATCGCACCTGTTGCACCCAGCGGATGGCCCATGGCGATTGCGCCGCCATTGACGTTCATCCGCTCGTGGTCGATATCGAAGGCCTGCATGTAACGCAGGACCACAGCGGCGAAGGCTTCGTTGAGCTCGAAAAGATCGATATCGGCAAGCGACATTCCGGTCTTTTTCAGGAGCTTCTCGGTCACATCCACCGGGCCGGTCAGCATCAGCGCCGGGTCGGAACCGATATTGGCGAAAGCCTTGATGCGGGCGCGCGGTTTCGCGCCCATCGCCTCGCCGCCCGCCTTCGAGCCAACCAGCACGGCGGCAGCGCCATCGACGATGCCGGACGAATTGCCAGCATGGTGCACGTAGTTGATACGCTCCACTTCCGGGTGGGCCATGATACCGACGGCTTCGAAGCCACCCATTTCACCCGGCATCTGGAAGGAGGGGTTGAGGGAAGCCAGCGCCTGCATATCCGTGCCGGGGCGCATATGCTCGTCACGGTCGAGGATCGTCAGGCCGTTTGAGTCCTTCACCGGAATGACTGATTTGTTAAAATAGCCCTTTTCCCAGGCATGCGCCGCACGCCTCTGACTCTCGACGGCATAGGCGTCGACATCGTCACGGGAAAAACCGTATTTGGTGGCGATGAGATCGGCCGATACGCCCTGCGGCATGAAGAAGGCCGGGAAGTTGACCGAGGGATCCATGTACCAGGCGCCGCCCGACATGCCCATGCCGACGCGCGACATGCTTTCCACGCCGCCGGCAATGACGATATCGTCCGAACCGGCCTTGACCTTGCCGGCCGCGAAGTTGATGGCGTCCAGACCCGAAGCGCAGAAGCGCGAGATCTGCATGCCCGGCGCCCTGTTGGAATAACCGGCTTCGAAGGCGGCGGCTTTCGGGATCACCGCACCTGCATCCATGACCGGATCGACGCAGCCCATGATGATGTCATCGACAGCGGATGTGTCGAGCCCGTTGCGGTCGCGGATGGCTTCCAGTGTCTTGGCAGCAAGGCGAACGGAGGGCACCTCATGCAGGCTGCCATCCTTCTTGCCGCGTCCGCGCGGGGTGCGGACATGGTCGTAGATATAAACGTCGGTCATAAACTCTCTCCCTTGCACCGCATTTTTCAGTGCATCAAACTCATTTAAGCGTCCATTTTCCGCGGCGATCATCATCAGCGGCAACAAGACGCCCTTTTTTCCTCAACTCCGTCGCCGCCCATCGCATGTCATATTGCCACGAGTAAAAAAGATCATGCCCACGCAGGTCTTTTTCATGATGGTCCCAAATGTACTTGGCTACGTACAGAATTGACCCTTCGCCTTTATTCGCCTCAAGCGCCTCAACTACCCAATCTGTTAAGTCTGCTTTCGTAACCATGAACAACCTTCATTCTCAGAATGCTTCCGCAGCCAGTTCCATCATGGTGTCCGCGCCGGTTTCGATGCGGGCCTTGCGCAGCGCCGTTTCCGGCATGATGCGCTCCATATAAAACTTCGCCGTGACAAGCTTGGTCTTGAGGTAATCCTCGTCCGAAGCGCTGCCGGCCGCAAGCGCTTCGCTCGCGGCTTTCGCCATGCGCGCCTGCATGTAACCCAGCACCACGATGCCGAAGAGGTGCATGTAGTCGGTCGAACCGGCACCGGCATTGTCGGGCTTGGCCATGGCGTTCTGCATGAACCACATGGTTGCGGCCTGCAGGTCGTTCAAACCCTTCTTCAGACCCTTGGTGTAAAGGGCAAGCTTTTCGTCGGCGCGGTTTTCCTCGCAGAAATCGCCGATTTCCTTGAACAGCGCCATCACGGCACGGCCGCCATTCATGCCGAGCTTGCGGCCGACCAGATCGAGCGCCTGAATGCCGTTCGCGCCCTCATAGATCATGGTGATACGGGCATCGCGGACATATTGGCTCATGCCATGCTCCTCGATGTAGCCGTGACCACCGAAGACCTGCTGCGCCATGACAGCATGGTCGAAGCCCTTGTCGGTCAGCACGCCCTTGAGGATCGGGGTGACGAGGCCGAGCAAGTCGTCTGCTGCCTGCCGCTGCTTTTCGTCAGCGGCGCGGTGGGCGATATCGGATTGCAGCGCCGTCCAGAGAAGGAAGGCGCGGCCGGCCTCGTTGTAAGCCTTGATGGTCATCAGCGTGCGGCGGATATCGGGATGCACGATGATCGGATCGGCCTTCTTGTCCGGGAACTTGGCGCCGGAAAGCGAGCGGCCCTGAATACGTTCACGGGCATATTCGACCGCGTTCTGATAGGCGATTTCACCAACGGAGAGACCCTGCAAGCCGACGCCGAGGCGGGCCTCGTTCATCATCACGAACATGGCCGAAAGGCCCTTGTTCTCCGCGCCCAGCAGATAACCCGTCGCGTCATCATAGTTCATGACGCAGGTGGCGTTGCCGTGGATGCCCATCTTGTGTTCGATTGCGCCGCAAGTGACGCCGTTACGCTCGCCAAGCGTGCCGTCTTCCTTCACGAGGAATTTCGGCACGATGAAGAGCGAAATGCCCTTGGTGCCTTCCGGCGCACCTTCGATGCGGGCAATCACCAGATGGACGATATTGTCAGTCATGGAATGTTCGCCGGCGGAGATGAAGATCTTCTGGCCGGAAATCTTATAGCTGCCGTCGCCCTGCGGAACCGCCTTGGTGCGCAGCAGGCCGAGATCGGTGCCGCAATGGGGTTCTGTGAGGTTCATGGTGCCGGACCAGGAGCCTTCGACCATCTTCGGCAGATAGGTTTCCTTCTGCTCCTGCGTGCCATGCACGAGAACGGCGGCAATCGCACCCTGCGTGAGGCCCGGATACATCATCAGCGACAGGTTGGCCGACGACATATATTCGCCGATAGCTGCATGCAGCGTATAGGGCAGGCCCTGCCCGCCGAACTCCGGCGGAACGGCAAGGCCGATCCAGCCGCCTTCACAATAGGCGTCATAAGCGTCCTTGAAACCATCGGGCACGGAGACCGAACCGTCATCGGCGCGCTTGCAGCCTTGGCTGTCGCCGGAAAGGTTGAGCGGGAAAAGCCGCTCCTCGGCAAGCTTTGCGGCCTCGCCGGTGATCGCCTCGATCATGTCGGGGGTTGCATCCTCAAAGCCGGGCAGGTTGTTATACCGCTCCAGGCCGAGAACGTCGTTCAGGATAAAAAGCGTGTCTTTAACTGGGGCCTTGTAAACAGGCATTACCGATGTTCCTCCGCATCGTGGGCGCCGGCGATAATCCGGCCGATATGGGATGACAATATTTGACGTGCGCGTAAACGTCAAACAAATTTCGGCGGAATATCGCCTCCCCTTTTCCGCGGAATGGATGGCCGGCGCTGCTCATGGCTCTCACGCGCCACAAAAGTTAAAAAATTCCAACCATAGTTAACCACTTCTTTACCACGTTTCGTGAATTCTCCCGAAAGAGGTAACTGCTTCGTACTCCGGCGCATTTTCCTCAACGGGGGCAAATACCGGCTCTGGAATTGCTGCATGTTGCGGCGACGGCGTGTTCAGGCAGGCAACGTCGCGACAGATAACCGGGCACGGCGGGCGGAAGCGAAGCGAGCGAAAAGATGAACGGATTGCGATCGAAAAACCAACAGCCAAGCGACAGATCGTCTCTTGATGCTCTCAATCGCACCATTGAAGGCCTTGAAGCCCGTATCGAAGGGTTGATGAGCCAGAAGTTCCCGCGCGACCCTCGGGGTGCGAACGCTCAGGTCGAGCCCAAAACCGAAGCTTATGCCGCGCCCCGCGAGCCACGCGCCAGCGTTACCCCGCCGCAGCTCGACCCCGTGAACGAAATCCGCCAGCGCCAGCGCCTCCTCGAAGCAAGCTTCCAGCGCCCGCAGGAACCCGCCGCCCGTCCGGAACGGACGATTACCAGACCGCTTGCGCCGGAATACCGTCCGAGGGACGCGCAGCAGACCGCCGCCGCTCCCGCCCCGCGTGCGCGTTCCATCCCGTCCTATCAGGAACCGCAGCGCAACGACGCGGCACTGCAGGAGATTGCGCAGGCGCTCGTCAATCTGCGGCATGAGCTGAAGCACGATATTGCCGAGGGCGTTGCGCGCGAAGCGCAGGGCCTGCGCGCCGAAATCCGCAATATTCGCGCAGTAGCGGAAGACCAGCAGTTCATTGGCGACCTGCGCGAAGACATCGCACGGCTGGCCGGCAGCATCGACCAGCTCGGCAATCTGGCATCGCCTGACGCCTACGGGCTGCGCAATGAGTTCGAGGACCTGCGCCTGACGATCGACCAGCTTGCACGCGAAGACAGCGTGCACCGGATCGAAAGCCGCTGGAACAATGTGGAAGACACGCTGCGTGGTTTCGACGCCGGCGCGCTGCAGGATGAGATCGTTTCGCTCGCCTATCGTCTTGATGACATCAAGACGCAGCTTGGCGGCATGAGCAACAATCCGGCCGTGCGCGTGCTCGAAGACAAGCTGATCGCGATTGCCAGCGCCGTGGAGCAGCTCGGCAAACATATGAAGCCGAACGAGGCCGCCTTTACCGAGCAATTTTCCGGCCTCGACCAGCGGCTGGACGAAATCAGCCGCGCCATAGCCGCCACCGGCGCGCGCGCCAATGCGCAGGCAACGGACAATGCGCTGGCGCAGCGGCTGGAAAACCGGCTGAATGGCCTTTCCGAACAGCTCGGCGACATCAACCGCCTTGCCGCCGCCAAGCCGGAACCGACACTCGATCTCACCGCGCGTCTTGAAGCGCTGGCCGGCAAGATCGATGAGCTCAGCACCGCCCGCGACGCCGCCCAGCTGCACGAGCGGCTGGACCAGCTCTCCCTGCTTCTGGAGCGTTCGCAACGTCCCTCGCAGCAGGCGGAGCTGACATCTTTCCTCAGCGACATTTCCCGTAAGATCGATGCGCTGGATCACGGCGTCGTCAATGACGGTCTGGCCGAACGGCTCGACACGCTGTCGCGCCGGATCGAGGACCTCGATTATCGTTACAGCCAGCCGCAGGCCGCATCCGGGCTCAGCGAAAGCGCCTTTTCGCGTCTGGAAGAGCGGCTCGGCAATATTGCCGCCCGCCTGGACGAGACCGCCCACGCCGCGCCCGCCGACAGCCATGCGCTGGCCAGCCTCGAAAACCAGATCGCCCATCTCTCCACGCTGATCAGCCAGCCGGTGCAGATGCAGGCGACAGGCATGTCGCCGGAACTCGACGCCCGTATGGCGGCGATCGAAGACTACATGGCGTCGAACGATGAATATATCATCGAAGCGGCGCGGCAGGCTGCCGAAGCCGTTCTGGATGCCTATACCCGCAACAATCTCTCGGCCGGCGCAAACATCGCCGACATGACGATGCTGACCGATCTTGCGACCGACCTGCGCAGTCTCGAAGCGCTGAGCCGCAATACCGAAGAGCGCACGCACCGTACCTTCGAAGCGCTGCACGAAACGCTGGTGCAGATTGCCGGCCGACTCGACAGCCTCGACAACGCCCCCGCTTATCGTAACGAAGCTCCCCGCAACGTCGCGCAGCAGATGGTCGCCCCCGCCCGCGAAGAAGCGCCCATGCCGGCCGCCATCTTCCCGGAGGAAGGCTATATTGCCGAAGAACAGGCCATTCTCGACGATAGCAGCGAAAACGACGCGGCAACGATCGTACCACCTGCTGCCGCAAAGCCCGCAAAAGCGGAAAAGAAAAGCCTGCTTGCAGGCCTGACGAAGCGTTTCAAGACTGGCACGGCGAAGACCGCCAAAACAGCTGAAGAGCCCATATCCGCCTCCTCCACCCGCACCCAGGTCAAGCCCGCTCCCTCGCTCGATCCGATCGATGTGCTGCCCGCAGGTCAGGAGAACGAACTTCTGGAGCCGGGTTCGGGTGCGCCCGATATCAAGAAAATCCTGGAACGCGTGCGCGCTAGCCAGGTGGCCGCCAGCGGCAAGGCTGCGGATGCGGAAGGACGGACGGATTTCATCGCCGCCGCCCGCCGCGCAGCGCAGGCCGCCGCCATGGAAACATCGCCGGAAAAGCTTGAAACCGGCAAGAAGAGCCGCAAGGCCGACACCTCGGCACTTTCCCGCTATCGCCGCCCGCTGCTGCTTGGCATCGGCGCCATTCTTCTTGCCATGATGGCCATGCCGCTCGTCAAGACGCTGATCGGCGGCGCGGAAGCCCCCGCACCGGTCATCGAGCAGAAGATGGACAATGGCCCGGTTTCAGCACTTCCCGACACCGGCGAAAAGGCCGTCACCATTCCGTCCGATCTCGCCATCGATCCGGAACAGTCGGCATCGGCCGACAGCATCGAAAATACCGCACCGGCGCAAAATACCATTGATAACCGCACCATAGGCGGTGCGCCGCTGCCGGACGAGCCGCCGGTTGCCTATGTTCCCGCTGTGGATCCCGCAAATTCCGGCGCCGTCGCGCAGAACGAAGCTCCGAAACCGGCCGAAACCGCTGCCCCGGTTGCTCCTGCCCAGGACGCCATCGCGGTTCCCGCTGGCATCGAGCCCGCATCGCTTGCCCAAGCCGCCGCCAAGGGCGATACGCAGGCGCTGTTCGAGATCGCAGCGCGCTACACCGACGGCCGCGGCGTTGCCGCCGACCGTGCGGAAGCGGCAAAGTGGTACAAGCTGGCTGCTGATCGCGGTCTTGCGCCCGCGCAATATCGTCTTGCCAATCTTTACGAGAAGGCGAACGGCGTAGAACGTAACCTTGCCGAAGCCAAGCGCTATTACACTCTGGCAGCCGAACAGGGCAATGCCGGCGCGATGCACAATCTCGCGGTCCTGCAGGCCTCTGACGCGGCCGGTCAGCCGGATTTCGCCGCCGCCGCACAATGGTTCATCAAGGCCTCCGACCTCGGTGTGCGCGACAGCCAGTTCAACCTCGCCATTCTCTACGCCCGCGGCAGCGGCGTGAAGCAGGATATCGAAGAATCCTACAAGTGGTTCGCCATCGCCGCCAGAGACGGTGACGCGGACGCCGCCCAGAAGCGCGACGAAGTGGCAGGGGCCCTGAACCCGCAGCAGCTTCAGAGTGCAAAGGCCAAGGTGGACGCCTGGAAGGTCAAGCCGCTTTCGGAAGACGCCAACAGCGTCAACCCGCCCGAGGAATGGGCCGGCAAGGAGGGTGTGAAGACCGCCTCCGTGGACATGGAAAAGGCGATCCGCAACATTCAGGCGATCCTGAACAAGAACGGTTTTGACGCCGGCCAGCCCGATGGCAAGCTTGGCAAGAACACCGTAACCGCCATCAGGGACTTCCAGAAGTCCGTGGGTCAGACACCCGACGGGCGCATCACCAACGAACTGGTGACCGCGCTTCTCGCCCGCAACAAGTAAGCGTTCTGGAACTGGCGAAGCGGCCCCCCTTGGCCGCTTCCGGGCAACCCCGCGCAGGAATGTGGCGGCCTGCCCACGCACAACCGCTATCTTTCCAAATTATCAACGTATTTACCGTTGAATGTTGACAGGTCAGGCCCTCGCGGGCATGACGGATGAAGGTCGGGCATGCCCGGTCTTTTCAGACAGAAAGTGTAAATCGCGGCGCGGCCCCCTCACCCGGACAAGCCCTGCCGCCCGGAACCATTTGCCCGAGGTCCGAGCCGTGACTGTCTATCTGCCGATCGCAGAACTGTCGGTGAATATTTTCATCATTCTCGGCATGGGCGCGGCCGTCGGTTTTCTTTCCGGCATGTTCGGCGTGGGCGGCGGCTTTCTGATCACGCCGCTTCTGATTTTCTACAATATTCCCCCCGTGGTGGCTGTGGCGACCGGCGCAAACCAGGTGGTCGCTTCCTCCGTGTCAGGCTCGATCACGCATTTCCGGCGCGGAACGCTGGACGTGAAGCTCGGCAGCGTGCTGCTTGTGGGCGGTCTTGTGGGTGCGACGGTCGGCGTGTGGATATTCTCCTTCCTGCGCAGTATCGGCCAGCTCGATCTCATCGTTTCGCTGCTCTACGTCATCCTGCTCGGCACCGTTGGCGTGCTGATGCTGAAGGAAAGCATTTCGGCGCTTCGCCGCGCCGCCCGCAATGAAGCCGTGACGCTGCGCCGGCCGGGCCACCACAACTGGGTGCATCGCCTGCCGTTGAAAATGCGGTTCAAGAAATCGAAGATCTATCTCAGCATCATTCCCGTCGTCACACTGGGTTTCGGCATCGGCATCCTCACCTCGATCATGGGTGTCGGCGGTGGCTTCATCATGGTGCCGGCGATGATCTATCTGCTGCGCATCCCCACCAGCGTGGTTGTCGGCACTTCCCTGTTCCAGATCATTTTCGTGACCGCCTATACGACCGTCGTTCAGGCCGCGACCAACTATTCCGTCGACGTGGTGCTGGCCTTCATCCTGATGGTGGCGGGCGTCATCGGCGCGCAATATGGTGTGCGCGTCGGCCAGAAACTGCGTGGCGAACAGTTGCGCGCGCTTCTGGCGCTGCTGGTGCTTGCGGTCGCCCTCCGCCTTGCCGTAGCGCTGGTGGTGCGGCCGGAAGACCTGTTTTCGGTGGCCGTCGGAGGGTTAGGTTATTGACCCGCCATTTGCTGCTTGCCCCCCTTGCCCTGCTCTCATGTCTTGCCCTCGGGCAAACTGCTTCGGCGCAGACGCCGCCACTTGCCCTGCCGCCCGGTCCGCAGCAGCGGTCTCTGCTGGAAAATATCGAAATCGGCGCATCGACGACGGAAATTCCCATCGCGTCGGATTTTCGCGGGGCGGATTTCACGCTTTTCGGCGCGCTCAACAATACCGATCAGCTGCTGCTCGCCATCGGGCAATATGATATCGTCGTGACGCTGGAAGGGCCGAGCGACTATATGACCGTGCGCAAGAAGGAGCGTGTGGCGGGCATCTGGATCAATACCAGCGCCATCACCTTCACGCCGCTGCCGGAATCCTATTCCATGGCCAGCACGCGCAATATCAGCGACATCGCTTCGCCCGGCACGCTCAGGGCCATGGGGCTCGGTGTCGACCATCTGTCGCTGAAAAGCGCGGTGTTTTCCGGCGTGCCCGACAATGTCTTCGATTTTCAGGAGGCCTACCGTCGGCTCAAGCTTTCAAGCGGCATCTATCGCAATGACACGACCGGTGTGAGGCTGGAACGCACCGGCCTGTTCTGGGCGACACTTCGCCTGCCCGCCAACGTGCCGAACGGCGTGCACACCGCCCGCGCCTATCTCTTCAAGAGCGGCAAATTCATCGCCCAGCGTGAATTGAAACTGCGCGTCGTCAAGACCGGCATGGAGCAGGCGATCACCGATGCGGCGCATCAGACGCCGCTTGCCTATGGCGCGCTCTGCGTTCTGCTCGCCGTCGTGACCGGCTGGGGCGCCAGCATCATCTTCCGCAAGGACTGACCCGCTCTTCCTCCTGCAAATCGGGCGCAGGCGACCCTCTGCGTCAAAGATAGCATTCGCTTCCGTCATCGGTTTGCGGTAAAATTCAAGGCGTTACAACCACGCACACAGCTCTTGGCGGCCAGTGTGGCTGTGACCGGGATGAAAAGGAGAAATGTCATGTTCAAGCACATTCTCATTCCCACCGATGGCTCGCCGCTGGCGCAGATCGCAATCGACCAAGGGTTCGCTCTCGCCAAGGAGGCAGGCGCAAAGGTGACCGTGGTGACGGTATCGGAACCCTTTCATGTGATTGCCAGCGATGTCGAGGACATTGCCGCCATTGCCGAAGAGGAATTTCACCGTTGTGAGGAGGCGGAGCATCTGCTGCGCGATACGCAGGCGCAGGCCACGTCCATGGGATTGGATTGTGAAGCGCTGCTGGCGCGGGCGGGAAGGCCCGACGAGGCGATCATCGAAGCCGCCAACAGGAGCGGCTGCGATCTCATCGCCATGGCCTCGCACCGGCGCAGGAGCTTCTTGGAAATGCTGCTCGGCAGCGTCACGGCCAAGGTGCTGAAGAATTCGAAGATACCGGTACTGGTCTACCGGCAATAGAGCATTTCCAGTAAAAGTGCGTAGCGGTTTTACGTCCGGACAATGCGTAAAAACAAAGAGATAACGGCGACGATGCGCTCAGCCGATGAGATTTGAAAATCGCACCGAATAGATGCGATCCCTCCCCATCAGATGCGCGACAAGAGCGGCATGATCGAACAGGCCGCGCATGGCTTTATGCCGCAAATCCAGCCCGCCGCTCATCACCCCGAATGCCGGCATCAAAAGCCGTGAACCATCGGTGGCGAAACAGGGGCGTCGCACCGTTTTCTCGCGACGGCGCACGGTTGCAGAAGGATGCAGGTGCCCTGCAATTTCGCCGGCGGCATCTCCCAGCTTCGGCTCGTGGCGGAAGACGAGATTGCCATAAAACATCTCGTCCACCGAAGAGCCCGGCAGATCGACCGTACCGTCGGGGTCGTGGTTGCCGTTGATCCATATCCACTCGCGGCCACGGGCCATCTCGCGGATGAGTTCGCGCAGCGGCAGCGGCAGATGCTCGGAACCGACGCGATCGTGGAAATTATCGCCGAGACTGACGACGATCTTCGGATCATAGCGGCTGACGAGGGAGGACAGGATTTTAAGCGTGGCGATGGTGTCATAGGGTGGCAGCATGCGGCCACGCCGGGCGAAGGCCGCGCCCTTTTCCAGATGCAGATCAGAGACGACGAGCAATGACAGGTCCGGCAGGTAGAGCCCGCCCAACGGGTCGCACCAGGCGGCGACGCCGTTGATGGCGGTTTCGCTGCCAAGGCATTCGAAGCCATTGGAAAACCTGTCGCTCAATGTCAGCCGGCTCAGCACTTTTATCGTTGTTCCTTCATTGCGTATGTCAGGACATGGCCTCGGCGATAAGCTCGTCGGCGGCCTCGGCCAGCACATCGTCCATCGCCTCGCCCGCCACCGTCTCACGGCCGATTTCCAACATGACCGGAACGGCGAGCGGCGAGACATGTTCCAGCGCGCGGTGGGTGGTGTGACCCTTGATTCGCTTCAGCATATCGCCAAGACGGCCAATGTCCAAAAGTCCAGCCGCGGCATCGCGCCGCGTCGCTTCCAGCAGGATATGATCCGGCTCATGGCTGCGAAGAACGTCATAAATAAGATCGGCAGACACCGTGACCTGACGGCCGGTCTTTTCCTTGCCGGGATGACGGCGTTCGATCAGCCCGGAAATGACGGCGCAGTTGCGGAAGGTGCGCTTCAGCATGAAGGATTCGTCCAGCCATGCTTCCAGATCGTCGCCGAGCATGTCCTCGTCCAGCAGGTCGGCCAGTGACAGGCGGCGGGATTTCAGCCGCATGCCGATATCCTCCATCGCCCAGATGGCCAGCGAATAATCGGTGGCGACGAAGCCCATGGGTTTTGCGCCCGCACGCTCCAGCCGGCGCGTCAGAAGCATGCCGAGCGTCTGGTGCGCCAAGCGTCCCTCGAAGGGATACATGACCATGAAGAAGCGCTTTCGGAAGGGGAAGGTTTCCACCAGCAGCTCGTCGCGCCTGGGAATGATCGACTTCTCCTTCTGGATCGCCAGCCAGTCGCGCACCTGATCCGGCAGCGCCTGCCAGCGGGCGGGATCGGAGAGCATGGAGCGCACCTGATCCGCGAGGTAGGTGGAAAGCGGGAACTTGCCGCCGGCATAGGAGGGTATCTTCGGGTCCATAGAAAAGGCCTGCGAGACCAGACATTCATTCTCGCGGATACCTTCGAAACGCAGCACCTTGCCGGCAAAAAGGAACGTATCGCCCTGCACCAGCTGCTCGAGAAAATATTCCTCGACCTTGCCGAGCGACATGCCGCCGCGCCCGACCGTGCCCTTGGCATTGCGCTTGACCATGCGGACATTGAGTTCCGCCGCCTCGACGATAGTGCCGAGGTTCAGCCTATATTGCTGTGCGACGGCGGGGTTGGAGACACGCCAGCGGCCGTCCTTCATCTGGCGGATGCGGGCGTAACGCTCATAGGTGCGCAGCGCGTAGCCGCCGGTGGCGGTGAAATCCACCACCCGGTCGAAGGTGGTGCGCGGCAGATCGGCATAGGGCGAGGCGCTGGTGACTTCGCGATAAAGTTCATCCGCATCGAAGGGTTCGGCGCAGGCCATGCCGAGCACATGCTGGGCGAGAACATCGAGCGCGCCTTCGGCAATCGGCGGCGTATCCTGCGCGCCGATGTAATTGGCATCCAGTGCAGCGCGACACTCCATCACCTCGAAACGGTTGGCCGGAACGAGGATCGCCTTTGACGGCTCATCCATGCGGTGATTGGCGCGGCCGATGCGTTGGGCCAGGCGGCTTGCGCCCTTCGGCGCACCGACATGCACGACAAGGTCGACGTCGCCCCAGTCTATGCCGAGATCGAGCGTGGAGGTGGCGACGACGGCGCGCAGCCGGTTTTCGGCCATGGCGGCCTCCACCCTGCGACGCTGAGCAGCATCCAGCGAACCGTGATGCAGGGCAATCGGCAGATTGTCGTCATTGATGGTCCAGAGTTCCTGGAAGATCAGCTCCGCCTGCGAGCGGGTATTGACGAAGATCAGCGTCGTCTGGTGGTCCTTCAGCGCAGAGTACAAATCCTTCATGGCGTAACGCGCCGAATGGCCGGACCATGGGATGCGCTCTTCCGTGTTCAGGATGGAAATATCCGGTTTTGCGCCGCCCTCGACGGTGATGAGGCCAGCGGGTGGCTCGCCCTGCCCCTGCGGTGCAAGATAACCACGCAAATCCATCGGCTCCGCCACCGTGGCGGAAAGGCCGATAAAGCGCACATCGGGTGCGTGCCGGCGCACACGGGCAAGCGCCAGCGACAGCAGGTGGCCACGTTTGGAGGTGACGAGTGAATGTAATTCATCGAGCACCACATATTTCAGGTCACGGAAAAAGCGCTCGGCCTCCTTGTTGGCGAGCAGCAGCGAGACCTGTTCCGGCGTCGTCAGCAGAATATCCGGCGGTTTGACCTTCTGGCGCTGGCGTTTGCCCTGCGGCGTATCGCCTGTACGGGTTTCGATGGAAATCGGCAGGCCCATTTCGGAAACGGGCCTGGTGAGGTTGCGCTCGATATCGACCGCAAGCGCCTTGAGCGGCGAGATATAGAGCGTGTGCACGCCGACAAAGCCCGAGCCCGGCGGCACCTTGCCGCGTTCCGCGAGATCGGTGAGCGAGGCCATGAAGCCGCCCAGCGTCTTGCCGGCGCCCGTGGGCGCAATCAGCAGCATGTTCTCGCCGCCCAGCGCCCGCGCCATCAGCTCCAATTGATGCGCGCGCGGAGACCACCCCTTTTGCGCAAACCATTTCTGGAATGGAAGGGGCAAGGAACCGACATGCGTGCCGGAGATGGGAGACTCAGCGTGTTTCACGCTTTCAAGGTAGTGAGAAACCTTGAAAAAAGAAGAGCGGAACAGGACCGCTTGACAGGAATGCATAATCATGGATAAATTATATCCACGATACTTAAGCGAACCACAAAAGAGCAAAACGGATGAAACTCGGCGACGGCGTTGAACAGGCCATTCACAGTGTAGGCATGCTGGCGGGACTTTCCGAAGGCGGCGTGCTTTCAGCGGCGGCGCTTGCGGAATTTCACGGCGTTTCCACGAGCTATCTCTTGAAACACCTGCAATCGCTGTCGAGCGTCGGAATAGTCGCCACCGTGCCGGGGCCGAAGGGCGGCTATCGTCTTGCCCGGACGACCGACAGGATTACGCTGCTCGATATCGTTCTTGCCGTGGAGGGGCCGCAGCCTGCCTTTCGCTGTGCGGAAATTCGCCAGCGGGGCCCCAACCCCTTGCCGGGACGTTATTTCACCAAGCCCTGCGGCATCAATACCGCGATGCTGAAAGCGGAGAAGGCCTATCGGGCGGAACTCGCCAAAACCAGCATGGCCGATATTCTGGGCGACCTTGCCGCCAATGACGACGGTGGCATTGCCGCACGCGGCTGTGCCTTTCTGGAGCTGAACGAGCGCAAGACGGCGGCGCGCTAAGACCCAAACGAACCAACCACCCGAAATACCGGAAGCGTCACCGCTTTCCGGAACGATGACGCATACCCTTAAACAGACCCAACCAATGGAGAGAGACCCATGAAAACCCGTTTGAACTATGCCAAAGCATCCCCCGAAGCCTTCAAGGCCGTAATGGCGCTGGAAAATTACGTCCAGAGCAGCGGCCTCGAGCGCCGCTTCGTTCACCTCATCAAGCTGCGCGCCTCGATTATCAACGGCTGCGCCTTCTGTGTAGACATGCATGTGAAGGAAAGCCGTCATGACGGGCTTTCCGAACAATGGATCAACCTGATGAGCGTGTGGCGGGAATCCCCCGTTTATACTCAGCAGGAACGCGCGCTGCTCGGCTGGGTGGACGCGGTGACGAAGATTGCTGAAACCGGCGCTCCGGATGACGCCTTCGAGACGCTGAAGGCGCATTTCTCCGATGAGGACATCGTGAAGATCACGGTCGCCATCGGCGCGATCAACACCTGGAACCGCATCGCCGTCGGTTTCCGCTCGCAGCATCCGGTCGATGCGGCTGCAAAGGCGGCCTGACCTCTTAAACCCAAAGCGGGCGGCCGCTACATGGCGATGTAGCGGTCGTTCCTGTGATTGATGGCAAGCGTGAGGTTCATGACCAGCGCGCCAAGGATGGAGCAGAGGATGACGAAAGGTGTGGCCACGAAGAACGAGCAGGCGAGCACCATGCCGTCAAAGGCGAGCTGCACGAGGCCCGCGCGCCAGCCGAAACGATCCTGCAGATAAAGCGCCAAGATGCCGAAACCGCCGAGGCTGGTGCGATGGCGAAACAGCGCCAGCATGCCGGCCGCAACCGTCAGCCCGCCGAAAAGGGCGGCGGCAACCGGATTGATACTCTGAAAGGCGAAGAAGCCGGGCATATATTCGGAAAGCAGCGCCGTCATCGCGATGGCGCAGAAGGTCTTGACCGTGAAGGCGAGGCCTAGGCGGCGGAAAGCGAGATAATAAAACGGCAGATTGGCAAGGAAAAACACCACGCCGAAGCTGAAGCCGGTGGAATAATGCGCCAGGAAGGCAAGCCCCACCACGCCGCCCGTCAAAAGGCCCGCGGACGAAAACAGCGTGACGCCCAGCGAGACCAGCATGCTGCCCGCCAGAACGCCCTGCGCGTCTTCCAGCAGCGAATGACGATCCGGCGCGGAGGCCCAAAGGTTCAGGCGCCTGCGCGCAGTCGTATCGTCCATGCCTTTTCCCCTGATTTTCAGGCCATCGCCGAGCTATTGCACCCAAGCAGGACGGATTTCAAGCATGCTTCATTCAGCGCACGACGATATATCTGTCAGAGCGGTGATTGATGGCCAGAAACATGTTGAGGACAAAAGCGCCGACAATCGAATAGACAACCGTCGCAGGATCGATGACGAGGAAGGCGCAGAGCATGACGAAGGCGTCGAAGGCCAGCTGGATCAGACCGGCGCGGATGCCGAAACGGTCCTGAATATAGATGGCGAGAATGCCGATACCGCCGAGGCTGGCGCGGTGACGATAAAGCGCCAGCAATCCGTACCCCAGAAGCAGTCCGCCGAGCAGCGCGGCCCAGAGCGGATTGATGCTGTCAATCACCATCCAGCGCGCTTCCACCTCTGTCAGCACTGAAACGAGGCCGATGGCGATGAAGGTCTTGAAAGAGAAAGCGAGACCAAGGCGGCGGAAGGACAGGTAATAAAACGGCAGATTGACGAGGAAGAACAGAAGGCCGAAGCTGATCCCGAAGGCATAATGAAGGAGGAAGGCGACACCGGCGGTGCCGCCGGTCAGAAGGCCGACCTTGTTCAGGAGATAAAAGCCGAGCGCCGAGACGATGGCGCCGGTGACGATGCCCTGCACGTCTTCCACCGGCGCATGTCTGGCCGGATCGGAACTCCACATGCCGTAAACGCTTCTCGTTATGCTCACGCTTTTTTCCTTTTGTTCAGGTATATTTTGCACTGCAAAAAACAGCCGATCAAGATGGATAAGTAAGCAAGACTGACCTATCGTGAAAAAGGCAAGAAACGGAATGTTCAGGCTTTCGCGCGGGCAAGAAAAAGAATGCCGGAAAGGGGTTTTCCGGCATCCTTGCGAATGGTGGTTTTACGGATTTCGAGGAGGGAAAAGCCCGTCCGCTCAAGAAGGTCGATCACATAGCTTTTGGAATCGGCGTAACGAAGGGATTCCCGCAGGATAAAACCGTCCTCATCCCCCGCATCCTCCACCGAGAAGGCAAAAAAGCCTGAAGGCCTGAGCAGGGCGGAAACGAGCGGCATGACGGTTTCGAGGCTGCCGAGATACATCATCACATCGGCGGCGGCGACGAGATCGGCGCGGTATTGCGCCAGGGTGGATGTGAAAAGTCCCGAGGCCTCCGCTTCCAGCGAAAGATCAGCCTGACCCAGATAATCGTAAAGCCCCTTTTCCTCCGCCTTGGCCAGCATGTTCTGGGAAATATCGAAACCCTCAAGCCGTTTTGCGAGGGTGCGGATTTCGACACCGAGGAGACCGGTACCGCAGCCGATATCGACAATGGCATCGAAGACGCCGCCATCCGCCACCTTGCCTATCAGTTCCGCCAGCTTTTGCGGCACGCTGTAGTCAAGCTTCTCCACAAGCGAGGTTTCGAAACGGTCGGCATAATCGTCGAACAGCCCTTCCACATAACGGCTCGGCGGCTGCTCGGGTGTTTCCGCGGCACCGAGAACCGCGAGCTTCAGTTCGGCTGCAAACAGCCCTTCCGTATCCAGTTCAGCGACTTTCTCGTAAGCCGCCACGGCTTTTGCCGTCTCCCCCGCCTTTTCATGATATTCCCCGAAGCGAAACCAACCCGCCGTCCACCGTGGCGCAAGTTCAAGCGCCTGTTCCATGAGTTCGGCGGCGGCGGGATAGTCACCGCCCTCCGCCAACATGCGGGCATAGTCCGCCCGGCGGTCGGCAATGACGTCACCGGAAGAAAACTGGTTTGGGGCCATCAATTATTTCCTGAGAAGATGCTGGCTGTCATTTATCAAGCCATAAAAAAACTCAAGTCCTATTTCATGGCCCCTGCGTGGAATTGACGGATATGGCGCGATATAATGCGCGAAAACTTGCATCGAAGCGGTGCGCCCCATATGTCAGGATAAAACAGGAGACTTGCTGATGGCCGGTGAGGTCAACAAAATGCTGGGTGATACGGTGGCCCGCACCGTGGTGAAACTGCTCGTCGTTTCATTGCTCGTCGGCTTTCTGATGGCGATCTTCGGATTGACGCCGTGGAACATCATCTATGGCGCGCGCGATTTCGTGGTCGACCTGTGGCGCAGCGGTTTCCATGCGCTCGGTGCAATCGGCGACTATCTGATCCTTGGCGCAACGATCGTCATTCCCGTTTTCATCATCCTGCGCCTCCTGAGCTATCGCCGCTGACATGACCGATTCCACGTTTCAAACGCTTTCACGGCGCGGCTTCGTGCTGCTTTCCGCTGGTTCCGTTCTTTCCGCCTGCGTTTCCATGCCCACCAACAAGGGCATGCCATCGGGCACCCGCGACGAAACGGCGGCGGCGCTTCCCATGGTCAACGATCTGCGCCGCACGAAGGGGCTTTCCCCGCTTTCCATCAATGGTCCAGCAAGCGGTGCTGCCGCCTATCAGGCCGGCCGCATGGTCAAGGCGCAGAAGATGGCGCATCTGATCGGCCTGACCGACAGTTTCCTTATCCGCATGAAGGACGGCAATGTCCCGCTTCCGGCGGCGGAAAACGTGGCTGCAGGGCAAGACAGCGTCGAGCGGGTGGTGAAGGCCTGGATCGGCTCCAAACACCATCTGGAAAACATGCTCGGGCCCTATAATGGTCTCGGCGTCGCGGTGGCCTATGACGCCGCCAGCCGCAACCGACCCTATTGGGCCATGGTGCTCTGCGCCTGAGAATGGGCGGAGACTAGGATACCCCCGCGCCCTCATGCCTGCGCTCGTCACAGGAATCCAGTCGAAGCGCGTCTGCGCGGCGGAGAGACTTCTTTCAGCCCAAGGACTTGGGCTGGCTGGATTCCTGTGACAAGCACAGGGATGAGGGTAGAGAAACCCCACCCAGGTCGTACTCAACCGAGCTTACGGTCGGCCCAGCGATCCACCGCGCTGTCGCGCAGTTCACGGATCGACTCCACGCCCTCGCGGGCGACCAGCTTCGACAGTCCCTTGACGATGGCCGATGGCAGGCCGGGACCTTCATAGACCATGCAGGAATAAAGCTGCACGAGATCGGCCCCTGCCCTCACCTTTTCCAAGGCCGTTTCCGCGGAGGAAATACCGCCAACGCCGATAATCGGCAGATTGGCGCCGACGCGACGGCGCATCTTGGCGAGAACCGTGGTGGAAAGCTCAAATAGCGGCTTGCCGGACAGGCCGCCGGCCTCGCCCTTATGCAGACCGGGCCGCAGGCCTTCGCGGGAAAGCGTGGTGTTGGAGACAATCAGTCCGTCGAGATCATGGGCCAGCGCCTCTTCGGCAACATCATCCAGCCCCTCTTCGGTCAGATCGGGCGCGATCTTGAGGAAGACCGGGATGCGTTTGCCGAAACGTTCGGCTTCCGCCTTGCGGCGTTCCAGCACCGCCGTGAGAAGGGCGGCAAGGCTTTCGCGCGCCTGCAGGTCGCGCAGACCGGGCGTATTGGGCGAGGAAATATTGACGGTGAAATAGGACGCAACCGAATAAAAGGCCTCGATGCCCTGCACATAATCGGCGATGCGATCTTCGCTATCCTTGTTGGCGCCGATATTGACGCCGACAATGCCGCGCAGACGCGCCTGCTTCAGACGCTCCAGCGCAGCGGCATGACCTTCATTATTGAAGCCGAGGCGGTTGATGACACCTTCATCTTCGACCAGGCGGAAGATGCGCGGCTTGGGATTGCCGGATTGCGCCTTCGGCGTGACGGTGCCGATTTCGGTGAAGCCGAAACCGAGCCGGAGAAGCGGCCCCGGCACTTCCGCATTCTTGTCGTAACCCGCCGCCATGCCGAGCGGATTGGGGAACACGAGACCCGCCACGGTCTGCTGCAGACGCGGATCGTGCGGCACCATGCAGGTGGGCAGAAAGCCGCTTTTCAGCGCCGCGATGGACAGGCTATGCGCCTTTTCCGGATCGACCAGAAACAGGCCCTTGCGGCCGACAGAGGAAAATAATCCGCTCATCACAAAATCTCCGGAAACTGGTGCTGGCCGTCGTGGCCGAGTGAAAGCGGCGTTTCCCAAAGCACCGCGGTCAAGGGAAGAGACGCGTAGAGATGCGGGAAAAGATCGCCGCCTCTGGAGGGTTCATAGACCAGCTTGTCGCCAAGGGCCGCGCCATCGACTGCAATCAGAAGCAGATCGAACTGGCCGGAAAAATGCCGTGCGGCGGTCTCGGCCACCTGTTTTGCCGTTGAAAAATGAATGAAACCATCGGTCAGATCGATGGCTGCGCCTTCGAAGACGCCCTTCGCCCTGGCCGCACTCCACAACGTCTCCGGCACGATTTTATAGATGATCGCGGGCGTTTCCTGCATGGGGCTCTCCAAGGCTTTCCAGCACTTTCCTGTCCGGGCGGTTTGCCGCAAAGCATGGCAATTGTCCACAGTTTCCACGGCATTTTTATTGCGGAAGCCCTGAAAGACCGCCTGTCCACAAGCTTTTCCTTGTAATGCGGGAGCGATTGGCGCAACCTTTGGCAAAGGAGCCGGAAGCGTTCGACCGCCGGCAAATGGAGTGCGCCAGTACCCAAAAAAGAACCGCATAACGCCCTTGGGAGGGGGCCAGAATGTCGGAACTTGTCATTATCATAGCAGATGACCACCCGCTTTTTCGCGGCGCCCTGAAACAGGCCGTATCCGGCCTCGACGGGCAGCAGACCATTGTTGAAGCCGGAGATTTCGAGGCTGCCCGAAGTGCAGCCGCAGCGCGCAACGACGCCGATCTCATGCTGCTCGACCTCGCCATGCCGGGGGTCAGCGGATTTTCAGGCCTGATGGCGCTGAGAGCGGAATTTTCCAGCCTGCCGATCGTCATCGTTTCAGCAACGGACGATGCGACCACCGTTCGCCGATCCATCGAACTCGGCGCTTCCGGTTTCATTTCCAAGTCCTCTGGTATCGATGATATCAGAGACGGCATCCGCGCGGTTCTGGAAGGTGATCTCTGGATACCGTCAGGTCATCAGGGCGATAAGGAACAGGATCCTGACGTGGCCGATCTCATCGGCCGGCTCAGAACACTGACGCCGCAGCAAAGCCGGGTTCTGGGCATGCTGGCCGAAGGGTTGCTGAACAAGCAGATCGCCTATGAGCTCAATGTTTCCGAAGCCACCATCAAGGCGCATGTCTCCGCGATCCTGCTGAAGCTCAAGGTCGACAGCCGCACGCAGGCGGTGATCCAGTTGGCCAAGATAAATACGTCGGCCATGGTGGCGTAGAGCAAGGATTTTATTCCTTTCCTTGCTTTACTCCTGACCGGATATGGTCTAGATTCCGGTCAATATACGACAGGAGCTTTCCGCTATCGGCTCCACTTGCGGGCTTTCTATCATGCTTTCACACGAGACGATCTGGAGCGCCATCGATACGCTTGCTAAACGCCATCAGCTGACGCCTTCGGCATTGGCGAAGCGCGCCGGTCTCGATCCCACCTCGTTCAACAAATCGAAACGTTTCGGGCCAGATGGCCGCAAACGCTGGCCTTCGACGGAATCCGTCTCCAAGGTGCTGGAAGCGACGGGGGCAAGCGTCGACCAGTTTTTCGGTTATGCTTTCGGCAGGGCGCAGACGATGCAGCCTTCGGGCGCGGACAACGCCATTCCCCTGCTCGGTTTCGCCCAGGCAGGCTCCGGCGGCTTTTTCGATGATGGCGGTTTTCCGGCCGGTCAGGGCTGGGATGTGGTAGAATTCCCCTCCTCTCCCGAGCGCAAACAGGGCGTCTATGCGCTGGAAGTGCAGGGTGAGAGCATGATGCCGCTTTACCGTGACGGCGACATCCTCATCGTGGAGCCGGGCGCACAGGTGCGGCGCGGTGACCGCGTCGTGCTGAAAAGCCGCGACGGCGAAGTGATGGCGAAGGTGCTGGCGCGGCAAAGCCCCAAAAACATCGAGCTTCTTTCGCTCAACCCGGAACATCCCAATCGCAGCTTCGACATGGCCGATGTGGAGTGGATTGCCCGCATCATCTGGGCCAGCCAGTAGCCCGCGATTGCGGACACTGGCTTCCCGTTTCAGCCGTTGCGGCCCGGGAAACGCGCAGAGAATTTCCTCTACAGGCCGAGCGCCGTTGCCGCGGCATCGACCGTCATGATCTTCGCACCACCGGACACCGCCCTGCGGACGAGGCCCTGAAATCTGTCTTCAGGGCAACCGTAAAAGCTTGGTGTGCGCGAAACATCATGGGTGAAGATGATGAGCCAGCCGCCTTTCTGCAGAACATCTTCCAGCCAGTGGTCGGCGGCGTCGAGGTAGTTCTGATCCGCACGCAACTCGACTGCGGCAAGATTATACGGGTCGATGCTGCCCCGGTTGATGCCAGGCATGATGCCGCGTGCAGTCCTGAACCGGCGCCGCAGCAGCGACTGCATGACCGGTGAGGCCATGCCGAAGGGAACGGAGAAATTACGCCCGTGGCGGCCTCCATCGAATGATCCGAGCACGGTGTCATTACGATCGAGGTCCGCCTCGAGCCCCCGTCGTGAAAAGCTCGAAAGTTTGCGATGGGAAAAAGTGTGGCAGGCAAGTTCATGGCCGGCCGCTGCCAGTTCCGAACAGCCTTTTGTGGAAATCATCTGCTGCTGTTCATCGTATTTGTCGATGAACACGCCGGCGATATAAAACGTCCCGCAGACGCCCTCGTTTTCCAGAATGCGCGCACCCGCCGTCCAGGCGCTTGCCGGCACATCGTCGAATGTGAAGGACACGATCGGTTCGGATGTTTCGATCCGTGCCGCCGGTCCCGGAAAATAGCGCACCAGCCGGTTATTGATCCGGTCTGCAAAAGTCCCGATTTTTTGCGTCATACAAAGCCCCCCGGCCTGTCTGCAAATTACTGCCCCTGTTCAAGTATGTCGTAAGCCTGATGCCTCAAACAATAGATTGCGATCAGCAGAGAAGACCAGATAGGCCCGGTTCCGGTAAAGAAATTACTCTCAAGACACGAAGAAAGTAACGCATACACCCAAATTCGCGCAAAAAGTCGGGTCAGGCCCGGATCCGTACCCTTGTCCACCGCAGTGCGGAAATCGTTCGCGGGGATGATGACCAGCCAGATGACGGTGAGAATGAAGGCCGGCAAGCCGCCATTCAGCAGGCTTTCGATATAGCCATTATGGGCATGGAAGGCTGTAACGGCCCAGGTGCCAGCTATATCGGCCTGCGACAGGAGCCGGTCGCTCGCCCAGAATGCCTGGAACCCCTGCCCGAAGATCGGCGATTGCGCAAAAGTGTCGAAGGACAGCCGCCATATGTCCGTGCGGCCGGTGAAGGTGGAATCGATGCCCAGGCTTTCGACAAAATTCTGTATGCTCGGGAAATAAGTGGAGCCAACCGCGGATATGTTGATGAAGGCGAGAAGACCGCCGATCATCAACAGCGTGCGGTGGGCATGCCTTTCCATGACCCAGATCAGCGCCAAGGTGACCGGCAAAAGCATGGCCGCGGTTTTTCCATTGGTCTTCCACAGGAAGAAACCGGCCAGCAGCGTGATGGCGATGCCGCCCAGCGTCGACCAGGCGTTGCGCAGGTAAAGCCCGATCATGAAAAGAATGATCATGGCCGGAGCGGCGGCGTTCTTGTGGTTGAAAATGCCGCGCCAGTCTCCCGCGAGCGCTTTCTCATCGAGATCATAGGGCTGATGGATCGAGCGCGAACTGAGGAAGATCACCCCCAGATAACACAACGCCAGGAGAATGATGGCGAAGATGGCCATCATCCGGTCGAACTGCCGCCGGTCGCGCGGCATGACGACGAGAACGCTGGTGATGAAGCACAGGAGCGCCGTGAAGACCAGACGTTGCAGCGACGTGCCGGGCTGGGTTCCAACCACGGAGCATATCGCCAGCCAGAAGAACAGCAGCAGAATGGGCAGTCGCGGCCGCAGCAGAAGCCCCGTCAGGCGGTGGCGCAGCGCAAAAACGCCGAGGATCAATGCGATCACGAGGCCGGTCAGCTGGTTTGCGGCGGCGTGCGGCACCGGCGGCGCTGCCAGATTTTCGAAAGGGGCGACGGAAATCCAGATATAGAGCATGGTGGCGACGAAAAAAATCGCGTCGCGCCGGCCGCCGGCAAGTGATATGGCGCTGCCCTGTGCAGAAATGGGCTGCGTATCAGCCAAACGCGGCATGGTCGCCTGCACCTGATATGGATGATCGGATCATTGGCCTGCCTCGTGACGAACAACGAAACCCTTCTGAAACAGGGCCATGTCCAAATAACCATAAACAGTCATTATCATCATTATTATGCAATTGCTTTAACCCTCTCTTACCTCAAGAGGGATAAGACAGGATAAACTGCCATTCATTCGGGTCGCGGACCTTCACATTATTGGCCGGTTGCGGCTTTTTCAGTTCGCCAGATTTTAAAAACAGCGCAGTCATTTTTGAATTCCCCCGGCAATGCCGGAAAACATGGAGAATGAGGTGTCGTTCAATACGCCGCGGCTCGGCCATCTAGTCAGACTGGGATTGACCTACATGGCGTCAGGCGGAGCGCTCCTCATGTCCAGCGCCGCCCAGCTTTTGACCTTCGCGCTGCTTGCCCGCCATCTCGGTGTCGAACAATTCGCGCTTTACGCATCCATCACGGCCGTCACCAATCTCGGTGTCCAGATTTGCGGTATCGGTTCGCAGGAATCACTGATCCGCCGCGTCGCGCAGGATCGCAGCATGTTTCCCGTCATGCTCGGCCACAGCTATCTCCTGAGCGCCGCGACAGGCGTGGTGCTGACAATCATCGGCATGGTGACGATCCCGGTATTTTTCCCGACCTCGGAAACCCTGCTGCACACGCTGATCACCACCTTCCTGATCCTGTTCACCAACCTCGTCCTCCTGAAAGTCATCTCGCTTTCCACGCAGAGCTTCATCGCCCATTCCGACTTCGCCTCCGCCAACAAGCTGGAAGTGATGTTTGCCGTCGCCCGCACCATTGCCGCAGTGGTCGCCTGCCTCATCTTCAAGGTGGAAACCGTGGAGGCCTGGGCACTGTGGAACCTCGCAGCCCACACGATTGCAGCCATGATTTCGGTGAAGGCGATCGCAAGACTCGGCCGCCCGGTGTTCCGCATCGTGCGTGAGGAAATCCGCATCGGCATCCTGTTCTCCACCCAGTTCCTGTTCAAGGCCGTGCGCGGCAATGCCGATATTCTCGTTCTCGGCGCCATTGCCAGCGCCGAGGTGCTGGGCAGTTATTCCATCGCCCGGCGCATTCTCGACAGTTCCTATCTCTCCGTCGAGGCCCTCAACCGGCTGATCTATCCGGGTTCGGCCTCCGCCGCCCTGCAGGGCATCAGCAAGACCATAGAACGCGCCTATAATGTGCTGAAGGCTGCACTTTTCATCGCAACCGGCAGTGCGCTCGTCATTTTCATCATCGCACCCTTCCTGCCGCTTTTGTTCGGCGATGAATATGTCTCGCTGCCCGTCATCACCCGCGTGCTTTGCTGGGCGGTTCTGCCCATGGCCGTTGCCGCCACCGCGCTTGAGGCGCTGGGCGCATCCGGACGGCAGGATATTCGCGCGAAGATCTGGAACAGCGGCAATCTCATCGGCTCCGTCGTCGTCGCCTTCTTCACCTGGTCCTTCAGCATTTCGGGAACGATCGGCAGCTATTTCATGGTGGAAACCGCGATCGCCGCCGCCGTGTGGATCGCGCTGCTGCGCCTGCGCCGAAACGAAGAGGTTTTCGCGCCGGCCAAATAAGAGCTGGCTTCAGAACCAACCTGGTGGCCGGCTCTCTCTAATAGAGCCCGTAAGGGAAATAACGCCGGTATATTTCTTCCAGCCGGCCGTTGCGGGAAAGGGCCGCCAGCGCCTGATCGAAAGCCGGAACAAGCACGTTGTCGGGATCGACTGTCATGATGGACAGGCCTTCGCCGAGAAACCTGTCGGACATATAGGGACCACCGAAGAGCGCGCAGCAACCTTCGGACGCGCTTCCCGAAACCCAGAAAGGCAGGCGCAGACCGTCGGCGAAGATGGCGTCCACCTTGCCTTTCTTCAACGCGTCATACATGGGTTCATAGCCCTCGAAACCCTCGGCCGCGGCCTTTGGAAAGAAAGCTTTCAGCATCTGTTCGTGCCGAGAACCGGCAACCACACCCACCTTCTTTCCAGAAAGCGCATCAGCGCCGGAGCCGGTGAATTTCGCCGCCTTGTTCACCGCAAGACGGGCAGGCATCAACAGATAGGGCCGCGAGAAGGTGAAACTCTTGCGCAGATCGGCAGTGGTGGCGAGGCCGGAAATGACCGCTTCGCCCTCGCCCATTTCAAGCGCCGCCTCCAGCTCGTCAAACGGCAGCGCCTGCACCTGGCATTTGCTTTCGACCTTCAACTGGGCGCAGATTTCACGCACCAGATCGACATGGAAACCTGCAAGCCGGCCTTCCTGATCGGTAAAATTGAACGGCGGAAAATCGACCGACATCAGAAATCTGATGCGGGGAACTGAAGAAAGGTCGCCGCCCGGAAATCGCTCCTGCGCATCGAACAACACCGGCATCCGGTTTCCGTCCGACAATCCCTCCGCACGAACTTCACCAATAAAACCAGTCAATTTTAAAGCGAGAGCTAAAGTAAAACCGATACCTATATTCCGCGTTACATTCGTCATTCTCATCTATACTATCCGTGACAGAAAGTGGGGCGGCACCATGACGGCGGCGGCGATGCATGGATTATTTTAGGCAATATACACGAGATTCGTTTTGTACGACGCCGGCGACACGAAAAATTGCATTTTCCCGTACCAGCGATGATCCGCTTTGGGCCGCTTCCGAACAGGACCAGGCCGAACAAGCCCGCTTTCTCTCTTCGCTGGGATTTGGCAAGCCCTATATCGAGGCATTCGAACAGCGGGCGCTGGAAAATGGCTCGACTGTAGAAGACGAATTGCTGGCAAGCAGTCTCGTAACGGCGGATGCCTATTTCAGCGCTTTCGCCAGATTGCTGCGGTTGCCGTTTCTTCCGGAAATAAGCCCGGGCCGGGTGGTGGACCTGAACCGACTGGACACTCAACTTGCCGAACCAAGGTTGCTGCGGCTGACACCGCTGCACGGCACGCCGACGCTGCTGATCGTGCCGGAACTGGCGCGTATGGCGTCTCTGAAAAACATGCTGGATCAGCGCCCGCGTCTTCTCGACGAATTTGCCGTAACCACACCGCAAGCCATGCGCAACGCAATCTGGAAAGCGGGCGAGGCCCGCCGCCTGGCGGAAACCCAGCAGCGGCTTTTCAACATGGCGCCACACCATTCCGCGAGGATCACGCTGCACGGCCAGCAGGGTTTCTGCAGCGGCATTCTCGTTACCCTGCTCATTCTGTCGCTGCTGTTTTATACGGAAGCGGCATTTGCCTATCTGCATATCACCCTGACGCTTCTTTACCTCTTTACCCTACTTTTCAGGCTGTTCGCCCTCGTCCATGCACCCACGGAAAACGGTGCCGTCTCGCTTTCTCGGCAGGAAAACGAACTGCCTGTCTATACCGTTCTGGTGGCGCTTTACCGGGAAGAGGCCGTCGTCGGGCAGCTCATCGGCGCATTGGAACGTCTGGACTGGCCCAGATCCCGACTGGACATCAAGCTTGTCTGCGAGGCTGACGACGACGCAACGATCGAGGCGATCCGGCGGATAAACCCCGGCCCGCATATAGAGGTTGTCAGGGTGCCGCCTTCCCTGCCGCGCACCAAACCCAAAGCCCTCACCTATGCGCTTTCCGGCGCGCGCGGCGCATTCATTGTGGTCTATGATGCCGAGGACCGGCCCCATCCGCAGCAATTGCGTGAAGCCTATACCACCTTCCGCAATGAGCCAGACGAGGTGGCCTGCCTGCAGGCGCCGCTTATCATCAGCAATGCCTCTTCCTCCTGGCTCAGCGCCTGTTTCGCCTTGGAATATTCCGGTCTCTTCCGCTGCATGTTACCTGTGCTATCCACACACGGCTTGCCGCTGCCGCTTGGCGGCACCTCCAATCATTTCCGGACCGCCGTGCTGCGGCGGGCCGGCGCCTGGGATCCCTATAATGTAACCGAGGACGCCGATCTCGGACTCAGGCTGCATCGGCTCGGTTATCGTTGCGGCGTCATCCGGCGACAGACGCTGGAGGACGCGCCGACCTCGCTGCCCGTGTGGCTGAACCAGCGAACACGCTGGTACAAGGGTTGGCTGCAAAGCTGGCTGGTGATGACCCGTGCGCCTTTTGCGACCGCGCGCGACATGGGATGGTTTGCCTATATGGTTTTTCAGCTGCTGATCGGTGGCATGCTTCTGTCGTCGCTTGCCCATCCCCTGCTCTTCGTTTCCCTGGCATTCATGACTATCGCCATCCGGGAAAACGGTGCTGATCTGCTACTGACCTGGCAAGGTCTGCTGTTTTTTATCGATGTGCTGAATATCGCCGGGAGCTACACGATCTTCGTGCTGATGGGCCGAAGCAGAATGATCGCCTATGAAAGACGACATGTCGGAAGGCGATGGCTGGCGATGCCCGCATATTGGCTGATGTTATCAGTCGCGGCCTGGCGGGCCGTGGTGGAGCTCAAAACCAAACCCTTCACATGGAACAAGACACCACACGCGCCGGTCGTCAAAAAAACCGACTGACCCGGCATTTTCGAAAACAGTCAAAATAGATTTGGTGCTTCTTTCGGTCAACCGCGGCGACGCTTCATGGTTTCAGCGACATGCTGTTATCCGCAAAGCCGCTTCAGGCCTTGCATTACCGGTGTCATCAATAATAGAAGCCAATGCCTTGCCGAACGAAGCTCCTCCTTCGGCAAGGTCCGTCATTTCATCCTGAAGGCGACCGAACCGCTCTACTTGGCAACGAGCTTGTTCTTGATCAGGCCGACGATGATCTGCACGATCAGACCACCGACACCGCCGCCAACGAGCTGACCGGCAAGAGCGCCGATATCCACGCCGCCAGCTGCTGCACCTCCGGCCGCGCCAAGCAGCGATCCGAGCACGGTTCCGCCGCCGAGGCCGCCAATGACGCCGGCAATCAGGTTGCCGAGCGAACCAAGATCGGAGTCCTTCACTATCTTTCCACCGGCCGTGCCGCCTACCGCACCGCCAACGATTTGGGCCAATATCGAAGCAAGATCCATGTCATCCTCCTCAGTCGTTTCCTCGACCATTCGAGGAAACAAAGCCTCTTATTCATGTCTGCGCAGGTTGAACCGAACCGGTGTGGCCGGCCTTCTCTTCCTCGCCGAAAATTTTCCAGATCACGGCCCCGATGGCGCCGCCAAGGATCGGAGCGAGCCAGAACAGCCAGAGCTGCTGCAGCGCCCATCCGCCGACGAACAGCGCCTGTCCTGTCGAGCGGGCCGGATTGACGGATGTGTTGGTGACCGGAATGGAAATCAGATGAATAAGGGTAAGGGCAAGACCGATGGCGATCGGCGCGAAGCCGGCCGGAACCCTGCCATGCGTCGACCCCAGAATGACGATAAGGAAAAATGCCGTCAGAATGACTTCGATCAGCAGCGCCGATACGACAGAATATCCGCCCGGCGAATGTTCGCCATAACCATTGGCGGCAAAACCGCCAATGTCAGCCCCTGCCTTGCCGGTGAGGATGACATAAAGCGCCGCAGCCGCGACGATCGCCCCCAGAACCTGCGCCACGATATAAGGCACGAGGCTTGCCGCCGGGAATTTACCGGCAACCGTGAGGCCAACTGAAACAGCCGGATTGAAGTGACCGCCTGAAATGCCGCCAACCGCGTAGGCCATGGTCAGAACGGTCAGACCAAAAGCGAAAGCGACACCAAGGAAGCCGATGCCGAGTTCGGGAAAGGCGGCGGCAAAAACCGCGCTGCCGCATCCTCCGAATACGAGCCAAAAGGTTCCCAGAAATTCCGAAAGAAGTTTGCGACTCATAACACTTTCCCTATGTTACGACTGCATCAACTATTACGTGCAATTTAATCGTAGTCAAGCTAAATTGTGTACTACTCCCAAAAGCCGGCTCCACGACGATCCGGCCAAGACCGTATCCCCACCATTTCAGGATGTTCCGCGGAAAATAGTGGCTTCAGCCCACCTCTTCCGGCAGCCCCGGAAGAGAGCCCGGCTCTATCTCATTCGTAAGCCAGACACCATTTTTGGCCTGAAAGAAACGATGGCCTCCCTGATGCAGCGCCAGGGCGGAGATCGTCAGAATGACGGGTTTTCCGTGCCTTTCTCCAACTCTTCTCGCTGTTTCTTTATCAGCGGAGAGATGGACATATTGCCGGTTCTGCGGGAGCAATCCCTTTTCCCTGATGCTGCCGAGAAAACGGGTGGCTGTGCCGTGATAGAGCAAAACGGGTGGCTCGACAGGCTCGAGACCGAGATCCACCACCACCGAATGGCCCTGATTGGCCCGGATGAATTGCCCATCGGCAGAAATGGCGAACCGCTTCTTGTCGCTGGTATCGACAATCTCAAGCAGCAACTCATGCGTAAGGGGAATATCGGCTCTTGCTATCAACTCGTCGATATTGGCCCACCCTTCCGCGTCGAGTTCGATACTGATCGCATCCGGTTTGTGACGAAGGACATAGCTTAGAAATTTACTGATCTCGCTGAGGGACTGCGCCATCGGGATGCGGCTTTCTCTTATGACCTTTAATATTCCGGCACATGGATCGCGGCATCGCTGGAGCGGGTGAAGGGAATCGAACCCTCGTATTCAGCTTGGGAAGCTGCTGCTCTACCATTGAGCTACACCCGCGCGCGCATAAGACATCGGATAGTTCGCAGCGGGTGTCAAGCACCCGCCGGGTTCGTTATTCCGCGCGAAAATGCTTGGAGAGCTTCAGTCCCTGCGCCTGATAGTTGGAGCCGAGGCCGCTGCCATAGAGGCCTTCCGGTTTCTGCAGCATGTGCTCGTAAACAAGCCGGCCAACGATCTGCCCGTGTTCCAGAATGAAGGGCACCTCGTGGCTGCGCACTTCGAGCACGGCGCGGCTGCCGGTGCCGCCGGCCTGCGCATGGCCGAAGCCCGGATCGAAGAAGCCGGCGTAGTGCACACGGAATTCGCCCACCAATGGGTCGAATGGCGTCATTTCAGCCGCGTAAAGCGGCGGAACGTGGACAGCTTCGCGCGAAACGAGAATATAGAATTCATCCGGGTCGAGGATCAGTTCGGCGCGGCCGCGCGCGTAGAGCGGCTCCCAGAAATCGAGAACGTCATGCTGGGCCTTCTTGTCGACATCCACCACCGCCGTGTGATGTTTGCCACGATAACCGATCAGCCCGTCTTCGCCGAAACCCTTGAGGTCGATCGAAAGCGCGATGCCGCCGCCGGTCACGTTGGGCGTGTCGCTTGCGACCAGCATTTCCGTCTCGTGCAGCTTCAGCAGTTCACTTTCGTTGAGCAGCGAATGGCCAATGCGGAAGCGGATCTGCGACAGGCGTGAGCCCCGGCGCACCACGATGGGGAATGTGCGCGGGCTGATTTCCAGATAAAGCGGGCCGGCATAACCAGCCGGTATCTTGTCGAATTCCTGCGCGTTATCGGTCATGACGCGGGTGAAGATATCGAGACGGCCGGTCGAGCTTTTCGGATTGGCCGAGGCAGACATGTCCGCCGGCAACGCAAGGCTTTCCATCAAGGGAACGATATAAACGCAACCGGTTTCCAGCACCGCGCCCTGGGTGAGGTCGATCTCGTGCAGGCTGAGACGATTGAGCTTGTCGAGGACGTGGGTTCCGGGGCCGGGCATGAAACTGGCGCGCACGCGATAGGCCTTCGAGCCGAGCCTGAGATCAAGGCTGGCGGGCTGCACCTGATCAGCATCGAGATCGGCCTCGCTCTTCAGCTTGCCGCCTGCAAACAGCGCCTTGATCGCGCCATCCGCCAAAATGCCCGTGGTTCTCGTCATGGTCATCATTCCTTTTTACAGCGACAAAACCAAAAGGAAAGCATTGACGCAAGCCGGTAACGGCAGTATGGCAAGCTTATCCCGTGGTGATTTGGCCGGTCGGCTTGCAGCCACGTTAAACAAGTGGCTAAAAAGACCGGGTGCTAGGAACCGGTCTGCTTTTGCGGCCGGTTTTTTTGTTTTGAAGGTGATCACATGAGCAATAAATGGCGCCCAGCAACCCAGCTCGTTCACGGCGGTACGCTACGCTCCCCTTACGGTGAAACGTCGGAAGCGATCTATCTGACCCAGGGTTTCGTCTACGAAAACTCCGAAGCCGCCGAAGCGCGCTTCAAGGGTGAAACGGATGGCTTTATCTATGCCCGTTATGCGAGCCCTACCAACGACATGTTCGAAAAGCGCATGTGCCTGCTGGAAGGTGCTGAAGACGCCCGCGCACTTGCCTCTGGCATGGCCGCCGTCACCGCCGCCATCATGTGCCAGCTGCGCGCCGGCGACCATATCGTTGCTGCCCGCGCCCTTTTCGGCTCCTGCCGCTGGGTGGTCGAAACGCTCGCGCCGAAATACGGCATCGAATGCACGCTGATCGACGGTCGGGATCTCGGCAATTGGGAAAAAGCGATCCAGCCCAACACCAAGCTATTCTTCCTCGAAAGCCCGACCAATCCGACGCTCGAAGTGGTGGATATTGCCGGCGTGGCGAAGCTCGCCAACCAGATCGGCGCCAAGGTGGTGGTCGACAACGTCTTTGCGACGCCGCTTTTCCAGAAGCCGCTCGAACTCGGCGCCCATATCGTTGTTTATTCGGCCACCAAACATATTGACGGCCAGGGCCGCTGCCTCGGCGGCGTGATCCTTTCTGACAAGAAGTGGATCGAAGAAGAGCTGCAGGATTATTTCCGCCATACCGGCCCGGCCATGTCGCCGTTCAATGCCTGGACGCTGCTGAAAGGCATCGAGACCCTGCCGCTGCGTGTGAAACAGCAGACGGCCAATGCCGGCAAAATCGCCGATTTTCTCGCCGATAACGGCAAGGTCGCCAAGGTCATCTATCCCGGCCGCGCCGACCATCCGCAGGCCGACATCATCGCACGGCAGATGTCCGGCGGTTCGACGCTGGTGGCCTTCGAACTGAAGGGTGGCAAGGAAGCGGCCTTCAAGCTGCAGAACGCGTTGGAAATCGTGAAGATTTCCAACAACCTCGGCGACGCCAAGAGCCTTATCACCCATCCCGGCACGACGACGCACAAGAACCTCTCCGACGAGGCGCGTGCTGAACTCGGTATTTCCGGCGGCACCCTGCGCCTTTCCTGCGGCATCGAGGATACCGACGATCTGCTGGAAGACCTGGCGAAGGGTCTGGCGGCCGTTTCGGCCTGAAAATTCAATCGGCAAATCGCCATGGCCTGACCGCGTGTCGGGCCATGGTTCGCCGGTGCGGTCCGAAAAGACCCTATCAGGCAACCAATATTTACCTTTCCCGTTATCCCTAACGGTGGAAAGCAGCGCAACAGGAGATGCCCCCTGCCCGTCAAGTCATTCATTTTCTTGACGATAGCTAGAACCTATAGTGTAGGATGTGGCGGCAGGCATAATATCGAGGTGTGGCGCGTATGTATCGTGCTCTGACAAGGGATATCGAGGTAACGGTCGACCCGTATTATCTCGAGGAACAATCCGACCCGGATGACGATCGTTACGTCTGGGGCTACAAAGTCGTGATCGCGAACAACTCCGATATTCCGGTTACCCTCGTCAATCGCTATTGGCACATCACCGATCAGAACGGACAGGTCGATGAGGTCTATGGGCCTGGCGTCGTGGGTGAGAAGCCACATCTTAAACCCGGCGACAGCTACGAATATTCCTCCGGTTGCCCGCTGGACACACCTTCGGGCCTGATGTTCGGCCACTATGAAATGGAAACGGAAAATGGCGAGGTGTTCAACGTCACCATACCCGCCTTTTCGCTGGATTCACCGGGCCTGATGCGGGTTCTGAACTAACCACTCGCCCGGCAATGAAAAAGCCGCACCCTTTGTGGGGCACGGCTCTCTATTCAGGCATTTTCAAATTCGCTGACATCGTAGCGATAGGTGGTGGAGCAGAACTCGCAGGTCACGGCAATGGCGCCGTCTTCCTCGCTCGCCTTGATCTCTTCGGCGGTGAAGCCTGACAGCACACCCTTGATCTTGTCCCGCGAGCAGCTGCAACGGTCGAAAACCGCCTGCGCATCATAGATGCGCACGCCGCTCTCATGGAAAAGCCTGAAGAGCAGGCGTTCCACCGGCACCTGCGGATCGGTCAGCTCGTCGGTATCCACCGTGTTCAACAGCGTGACGGCTTCCATCCAGGCATCATCCTCCTGCACCTCGTGACCGCTTTCATCGCCGTCGCCGCCATGCAGGTCGCGCATACGCAGCCGCTCGGGCGCCTGCGGCAGGAACTGCGCGATAACGCCGCCCGCACGCCAGCCATGACGCGGCTTGCCTTCGCCATCACGGTCGAAGAACTCGGCAACGCCCAGCCGCACGCGGGTGGGCAGCTGTTCCGACTGACGGAAATAAACCCCGGCAATGTCTTCCAGCGATGAGCCATCGAGCGGCACGATGCCCTGATAAGGCTGCATGCCCACGCCCTGATCGATCGTGAAGGCCAGAATGCCGGTGCCGAGCAATTGCTCCGGCGAGGTTGCGCCTTCCGCGATCGCCGCCGCCAGCCGCTCCTCGTCGAAACGGGCGTAAGCGCGCATGCTTTCAGGCGCGGTAAAATCCGCGACCAGCAGGTCAACCGGGCCGTCGCCCTTGGTCTGGAGGGTCAGCTTGCCGGAAAACTTGAGCGACGTGCCGATCAGCGCCGTCAGAACAGTCGCTTCCGCCAGCAGGCGGGCGACCGCGGCAGGATAATCGTGCCGCTCGAGAATGGCATTCAGCAGCGGCCCAACCTGTACGGCGCGGCCGCGCACATCCAGACCTTCGACCTGAAAGGGCACAACCTTGTCGTCGCCAGCAAAATCGAGATCGTCCAGTTCAACCGTTACATTTGCCATGTCATACTCCTTGGCGCAGCCGTGGCGCCGCTACCGTCCAAAAGTCCGGCTTTTAAAATGTGCTTTTTCCGCTTGTCGCACAGAGACCCGGGAAGAGAAACCGCTTCCGGGAAAAACGTGCAAATCGTGATGATGGCCCGCCAGCAAAACCGACGAGCCTCTTCGAAGTCCCACAGATGGTAATCTATGCGGGCAAGTTCAAGCACCCGGCGTGACGCGTGTCAGGCCGGGGGAAATTGCTCAGATGGCGCCCATGCACCAGGCAATGATGGACTTCTGCGCGTGGAGGCGGTTTTCCGCCTCGTCGAAGACCACCGATTGCGGACCGTCGATCACGGCATCCGTCACTTCTTCACCGCGATGGGCCGGCAGGCAATGCATGAACAGCGCGTCTTTTTCCGCCTTGGCCATCAGGGCTTCGTTGACTTGATAGGGCTGGAAGATGTTGTGGCCGCGCGCCTTGTGTTCCTGGTTCATGGAAACCCAGGTATCGGTGACGACGCAATCGGCCCCGGCCACGGCCTTGTCGGCATCGTGGCACAACATGATCTCGCCGCCATTGTTGCGGGCCCAGTTCAGGAACTTGTCATGCGGTTCGGAACCCATCGGCACCGCCATTGTCATGCGGTAACCGAAGCGGGCCGAGCCTTCCACGAAGGAATGCAGGACGTTATTGCCGTCACCCGTCCAGGCAATGGTCTTGCCTTTGACCGGGCCGCGATGTTCCTCGAAGGTCATGATGTCAGCCATGATCTGGCAGGGATGCGTGTCGTCAGTCAGGGCGTTTATAACTGGCACGGTTGCGTGCTCGGCAAGCTCCAGCAGGCGCGAATGATCCGTCGTGCGGATCATGATGGCGTCGACATAACGCGACAGCACCTTGGCCGTATCGCCGATCGTTTCGGCACGACCGAGCTGCATTTCAGTACCGGAGAGGAAAAGCGTCTCGCCACCAAGCTGGCGCATGCCGACATCAAAGGAGACGCGGGTGCGGGTGGAGGGCTTTTCGAAGATCATTGCCAGCATCTTGCCGGCAAGCGGCTTTTCCGCCGTTCCGGCCTTGGTTGCGGCCTTGCGCGCGCGGGCATCGTCGAGAATTGCCCGCAGGTCCTGCGAGCTGACGGCCGACAGGTCAAGAAAATGTTTAGGTGAAGCCATTTCAAACGTCCCATGCTCGCGAGCCTCCGGGAAGAGGCCCGCCCTTTATTGTTTCCTCAGGCGATTTTTGCCTGTTTCGCTGTCAGGGAAGCGGCGGCCGCTTCCACGCGTGCCAGCCCCTCACGGGCTTCTTCCGCCGTGGTAACGAGCGGCGGCAGGAGACGGATGACGTTGTCGCCCGCGGGCACGCCGAGCAGATGCTCGCCGCGCATGGCCTGCAGCAGTTCGCCCGACGGGACCTTCGCCTTGATGCCGAGAAGCAGGCCTTCGCCGCGAATTTCCTCGATGACATCAGGATAACGATCCTTCAGCGAAGCAAGGCCCTGGCGGAAGACCAGCGCGACATCACGGACCTTCTCCAGAAAGCCCTCGGAGAGGACGACATCGAGCACGGCATTGCCCACAGCCATGGCCAGCGGGTTGCCGCCATAGGTGGTGCCGTGCACGCCCGCCGTCATGCCGGAAGCGGCATCCGCCGTCGCAAGGCATGCGCCGAGCGGGAAACCGCCGCCGATACCCTTGGCCACCGCCATGATATCGGGCGCGACACCCGTCTGCTCATAGGCAAACAGCTTGCCCGTGCGGCCGACGCCGGTCTGGACCTCATCGAAAATCAGCAGCATGCCATGCTCATCGCAGAGCGACCGCAGCAGCTGCAGGAATTCCTTGCTGGGCGCACGGATGCCGCCCTCGCCCTGAATGGGCTCGATCAGAAGTGCAGCCGTCTCGGCCGTGATGGCGGCTTTCAGCGCCTCAACGTCACCGAAGGGCACCTGGTCGAAACCTTCGACCTTGGGACCGAAACCTTCGAGATATTTCTGCTGGCCGCCGGCGGCGATCGTCGCCAGCGTACGCCCATGAAAGGCGCCTTCGAAGGTGATGATCCGGAACTTTTCCGGATGCCCCTTGGAATAATGATAACGGCGCGCGGTCTTGATCGCGCATTCCAGCGCTTCCGCACCGGAATTGGTGAAGAAGACCTTGTCTGCGAAGGTCGCTTCCGTCAGGCGCTTGGCGAGCTTTTCCTGGCCCGGCACTTCATAAAGGTTCGAGACGTGCCAGACCTTCTCGGCCTGGGTCTTGATCGCTTCCACGAGGTGCGGATGGGCGTGGCCCAGCGAATTGACCGCTACGCCGGCCGCAAAATCCAGATATCGTTCGCCGCTCTCCGTGAACAGCCAGACGCCCTCGCCTCGCTCGAAGCGCAGGGGGGCTCTTGCAAACGTATCGAACAATGGCGCGGCGGCTTCGGCCATGGCTGTATCACTCCTTGCGCGGATGCGCTGTCAGACGGTTGTCAATAGGCTCTGAGGGTTATCCCTCGCCTGAAAATCAAAAATGCCGCCTCGCGGCGGCAGGGGCACTATTGTCACTTCGCCTGCCGATGTCAACAAAAGTCCGTATTTCCCGGGCTTCTCAAGCCCTAGTAGGTGGCGGCCCGCGAGGCCCAAGGTGTTGCCTTTCAGACTCAACTCGCCAGCAAGTTGGGGAAAACCGGAAAATCGATTCGAGATGATTCCCGTGACTCTTGCCACGGAGTCTGCGTGGCACTAGGTTAATCGCTAATTACTAGACTGCATTGCGGCGGAACTAGTCACCAAAAATCCGGCAGAAACCACGCTCGCGGCACGCCCGCGAGACGGAGAAGGATTCTGCCGACATTATACGCGACGAGCGGAGAAGCGGCATGAACTGGACAGACGAACGAGTCGAGAAACTCAAGAAATTATGGTCCGAGGGCCTTAGCGCCAGCCAGATTGCAGCGCAGCTCGGCGGCGTCAGCCGTAATGCCGTGATCGGCAAGGTCCATCGTCTCAATCTGCCGGGACGCGTCAAGGCTGGCGGCCCGGTCACTTCGGCGCGCTCTGCGCCCAAGCGCACCGCTGCACCTGCCCCACGCGCGACGACCTTTGCAGGCCGCGTCAATGCGGCGCCGGCGCGAATCCTCACCCGTTCCAACGCGGCAACCGCGCTGAATGAGGAGATCGACATCGAGACCGCACAGGTTCTTGATTACGTTCCTTCCAAAAACGTGGTCTCGCCGATTTCCCGTCGCCTGACGCTGACGGAACTGACGGAGCGCACCTGCAAGTGGCCGGTCGGCGATCCGCTGAAGGATGATTTCCATTTCTGCGGTTGTGAAGCGCTGGAATCTTCGCCCTATTGCAAGTTCCATGCGAAACTCGCCTATCAGCCGGTAAGCGAGCGCCGCAAGGCTTGAGTGTTGCGGCACGCATTCGACACTCAAAAACTACGGGCCTTCGGGCCCGTTTTTTTATGACAAAATTCAGGCGGTTCCGGGGGTCAACTCACGGGCGAAGCGCCGAACCCTATCTTCCATCGCTGTCAAACCCGACCCACAATCCCGATTGAGCGGGCGGGATTTCAGCCAATTGTCCGTCATCCCATCAAAAAGGATGAAGCTGTCGCGTTTGGGAGCGCCCAAAAAACCGAAAGGCCCGACACCATTCCGGTTTCGGGCCTTTCGGTTTTTGGCGGGATGTTGCCCCGAGTGTAACTCGTCGGTCGAGTCTTGCTCAGGCTTCCATCGAATATCCGGCGCCACGCACGGTACGGATGACATCCTGCATATGCGAAAAATTGAGCGCTTTGCGCAGGCGTCCGACATGCACGTCGACGGTGCGCTCATCCACATAGATATCGTGACCCCACACGCCATCCAGCAATTGCGAGCGGGAGAAAACCCGGCCTGGAGAGGTCATCAGGAATTCCAGCAGGCGGAATTCCGTCGGGCCGAGGCGCACTTCGCGGCTCTTGCGGTGAACACGATGGGTCTCGCGATCCAGCTCGATATCACCGCATTTCAGCACCGAGGAGAGAACCTCGGGACGGGCCCGGCGCAGCATGGCCTTGACCCGGGCCATGAGTTCCGGCGTCGAAAACGGCTTGACGACATAGTCGTCGGCGCCGGTGGCAAGGCCGCGAACCCGTTCGCTTTCTTCGCCGCGCGCCGTCAGCATGATGATGGGCAGGCGTTCTGTTTCCGGCCGCATTCTGAGCCGACGGCACAGTTCGATACCGGAAACGCCGGGAAGCATCCAATCCAGGATAAGAAGGTCCGGAATACGTTCCTGCAGCCTGATTTCTGCTTCGTCTCCACGGGGTATCGTGTCGACGTCATATCCCTCAGCCTCGAGATTGTAACGAAGGAGGACGCTCAGCGCTTCCTCGTCTTCCACAACTGCAATCTTGGGCACCATATGCTAACTCCGCAAGCCGCTGCTCGTCTGTTACTCGGTCACCGAACCGAGCGTGTTGGAACTGTCGTCCTTCGGACGCTCACCTTCCGGCTGGCTGCCGGTGGTCATGTAATAGATCGTCTCGGCGATATTGGTGGCGTGGTCGCCAATACGCTCGATGTTCTTGGCGCAGAACAGAAGATGCGTGCAGGTGGTGATGTTGCGCGGATCTTCCATCATGTAGGTCAGAAGCTCACGGAAGAGCGACGTATACATGGCGTCGATTTCCTCGTCGCGCTCGCGGATGGCATTGGCCTTCTCGGCGGAACGCGTGGAATAGACGTCGAGGACTTCCTTGAGCTGCACCAGCGCAAGCTCCGACAGGTGCTCTATGCCGCGGGCGAGCTTGCGCGGCACACCGGTTCCGGCAACCGCGATCACACGCTTGGCAGTGTTCTTGCCAAGGTCGCCAACGCGTTCAAGGTCGCCGGCGATACGCAGCGTGCCGATGATCTCGCGAAGGTCGGCCGCCATCGGCTGGCGTCTGGCGATGGTGACGATGGCCTTGTCGCCGATCTCGCGCTCGGAATGATCGAGGATCGCGTCATCGGAAATGACCTTCTGAGCGAGCGCGGCGTCGGAATTGACGAGCGCACGCACGGCATCGGCACACATCTGTTCCGCGAGACCGCCCATTTCGGCGATGCGGCGCGTCAGGAATTTCAGTTCGTCGTCATAGGCCGACAGGATATGCGAATGGGTCGTTGTCTGTGTCATGGTCTAGTCCTCCGGCTTGGCCTGCATGCGCGTACCCGGAAGCGGGCACGGCAGAGGGCACCAGTCTTGTTCGGTTTCGATAAAGCGCCGGCCGGGATCAGCCGAAGCGGCCCATGATGTAGTCCTGCGTGCGCTGGTCGTCCGGATTGGTGAACATCTTGTCGGTTTCGTTTTCTTCGACAAGATGACCAAGGTGGAACATGGCCGTGCGCTGGGAAACACGCGCCGCCTGCTGCATGGAGTGCGTAACGATGACGATGGTGTAATTGGTACGCAGCTCGTGGATCAATTCCTCGACCTTGGCGGTCGCGATCGGGTCCAGCGCCGAGCAGGGCTCGTCCATCAGGATCACTTCCGGGCTGACGGCAACCGCGCGCGCGATGCACAGGCGCTGCTGCTGACCACCGGAAAGGCCGGTGCCGGACTCCAGCAGGCGATCCTTCACTTCGTTCCAGAGACCCGCCTTCTGCAGGCTGTGCTCGACGATCTGGTCCATATCCGCCTTGTTGCGGGCAAGACCGTGGATACGCGGGCCATAAGCGATGTTCTCGTAGATCGACTTCGGGAAGGGGTTCGGCTTCTGGAACACCATGCCGACGCGGGCGCGCAATTCCACAACGTCGATCGCCTGATCGTAGATATCGTCGGTATCGAGCGTGATCTTGCCGGTGACCCGGCAACCGTCGATCGTGTCGTTCATACGGTTCAGGGTGCGCAGGAAGGTGGATTTTCCGCAGCCGGACGGGCCGATAAGCGCGGTCACCGTATTTTCCCGAACGTTGAGGTTCACGTCGTAAAGCGCGCGCTTTTCGCCGTAATAAACCGAAACGTCCTTGCCGATCATCTTGTATGAGACTTCATTCATTTTCTTGTCCAGCGCCTTTTCAACTGCTGCTTCCGACAACATGTTCATTGCTCAATCTCCCTCTACCAGCGCCGCTCGAAGCGGCGACGCAACAGGATTGCGCCAACATTCATGACGATGAGGAACAAAAGCAGGATGATGATAGCGCCGGATGTCCTTTCGACAAAGGCGCGCTCGGCTTCGTTCGCCCACATGTAAATCTGCACCGGCAGGGCCGTGGACGGATCCATCGGCGTTGTCGGGTAATTCGCAACGAATGCCACCATGCCGATCAGGAGCAGCGGCGCCGTTTCGCCCAGCGCGTGGGCGAGACCGATGATGGTGCCGGTCAGAATGCCGGGCATGGCGAGCGGCAGCACATGGTGGAAGATCGTCTGCATCTTGGAAGCGCCGAGGCCGAGGGCTGCGGCGCGGATAGACGGCGGCACGGCTTTCAGGGCAGCGCGGGTCGCGATGATGATCGTCGGCAGGGTCATCAGCGTCAGGACAAGACCGCCGACCAGCGAAGCCGAGCGCGGAAAGCCCATGAAGTTGATGAAGACGGAGAGGCCGAGCAGACCGTAAACGATCGAAGGAACAGCCGCGAGATTGTTGATGTTCACCTCGATAAGATCCGTCAGACGGTTCTTCGGGGCGAATTCCTCGAGATAGATCGAGGCCGCGACGCCGATCGGCAATGACAGCACCAGCACGATCAGCATCATGTAGAAGGAACCGATCAGCGCCACGCCGACACCCGCCGCTTCCGGACGGCTCGAAGCGCCGTTGACGAAAATGCCGGTGTTGAAATGTTTGCCGAGCTGGCCGCTTTCGGCGAGCTGGTTCATCCAGCCGAGCTGCTGGTTCGAGATACGGCGATTGGCTTCATCGGCGGTCATATCGACCTGGCCCTTGAAGGCGCTGTCGACGTCGCCCGAGGCCAGGAGCGTGACCGTGCGCGTGGTGCCGATGACGGCGGGATCGGCGACGACGATGTCGCGAAGCTGCGTGCGCACGCTGTCGGAGATCAAGAGGTTGACGGCACGAAGACCGGCGCGGTCCGTCGGCGCAACACCAAGGACCTTGGCGACCGCGTCACGGGCAACAACGGGATAATTGGCCGTCATCAGCTTCGCCGGATTGGTGGCGCGCTCATTTTTCGGATCGATGATCTGTTCGGAAAACTCGACCGGAACGGTGATCATCGTCTGCTGGAAGGCAGTGTAACCCTTGGAAACCACCGAGAAAAGCAGCAGGAAGAGAAAGATGAGGCCGAAGGAAATCGCTGCCATGCCGTAAGCACGGAAGCGGCGTTCGGCGGCATAACGGCGCTTGATGCCGATATCACGGCGCGTGGCCCTGTTCGCGGCGTTCGCGCCGGCTGCGGGAGAGACGATGTCGGTCATTCATATTGCTCCCGGTATTTGCGCACGATGTAAAGCGCGTAGATATTCAGGCAAAGCGTGATGGCGAAAAGCGTGATGCCGAGCGCAAAGGCGACCAGCGTCTGCGGCGAGGTGAATTCAAGGTCGCCGGTCAGCTGGCTGACGATCTTGACCGTCACGGTGGTCATGGGCTCGAATGGATTGAGCTGCAGACGGGCCGCAACGCCGGCCGCGAGAACCACGATCATGGTTTCGCCGATGGCGCGCGATGCCGTCATCAGCACAGCGCCGACGATGCCGGGAAGAGCGGCGGGAACGATGACCCTCTTGATGGTTTCGGACCGTGTAGCGCCGAGACCGAGGGAACCGTCACGCAGCGAGCGTGGCACGGCGGTGATGATATCGTCCGACAGCGACGAGACATAGGGGATCAGCATGATGCCCATGACGAAGCCGGCGGTGATGACGCTCTGCGCCTGGATGAAGTTGGCGTAATTACCCGTCGCCAGACCATTGATCTGCGTGGAAATGTCTCTGAGGAAAGGACCAACCGTCGTCAGCGCGAAGAAGCCGTAGACGATGGTGGGGATGCCGGCGAGCACTTCGAGCAGCGGCTTTGCCACGGAGCGCAGACGCGGCGAGGCATATTCGGACATATAGATCGCCGAAAACAGACCCACGGGAACCGCGACCAGCATGGCGACGAAGCCGATGTAAAGCGTACCTGCGAGCAGCGGGATCAGGCCGAACTGGCCGGAGGAGTCGGTCGCACCGGCTGCCGCAAAACGCGGATCCCATACCGTTCCGAAGAAGAACTGGTGCGCCGGGACCATGGTGAAGAACTGGATCGCCTCCGTCAGCATCGACAGGACGATACCGATGGTCGTGAGGATAGCGATGGACGAGGCGACGAGCAGGGCAGCGAGAATGACCTTCTCGACCTGGTTGCGCGCCCGGAAGCGCGGCGCGATCGCACGCAGCGCATAGGCGCCGCCGCCGAGCGCGGCCAGCAGCACGACGGCAATCATCGCGATGCGGCTGGTGGAGGTCATGCCGTTGAGCGTCTGGGCGGCATCAACCATGAAGCGCTCGGGATCACCGGCGATCGCCACACCCTTCGATGCCAGAAGAGGCCGGACCGCAGCCGTATCGGCCTCAACCTGAGCAGTTTCTTCCGGCGTCAGCCGCTGAAGACCGCGGGCGATGGAGGTCACCATACCATAGGTCAGGCTCTGCTGCGCTTCGGATTGCGCCCGCACGTCCTCGGGGAAATTACCGCGCACCGCCGATGTGACGAACAGGGGGCTGATAACGAGCCAGGCACAGAGAATGAACGCCGCGGGCAAAACAGCCCAGACGACCGCGTAAGAGCCGTGATAACCGGCACGGGAATGCATGCTGGAGGGGCGACCACCAGACAGGGCAACGGCGCGGCGGCTGCCGAGCAGATAGCTGCCGATGCCGATGAGCGCCAGTATCAGCAAAAGGATCGATGTGTTCATTAGAGTTCCCTCGGCGTGCCTCAAGAGCACGGTGCGATATCGGGCAAATCAAAAAGTCATCAAAACGAGACCGCTGGACCATCCCATGATGCCTGCCGCCTGACTGTATCATCGTCTGGCAAGCGTCAAGGTTGATACATCCTATCCATCTGTAATCCATCGACAATCATGTGGATGGCGATGAGTAGGAACTGTCAACCGCGGATAACGGCCTCAGCGAAGCGGAATGAGGGGCACGGCAGAGCCGCACCCCTCTTTCTATTACATCGTGGAACCGGCCGAGAACTTCGAGCGGATTTCTTCGCGCTCTGCGTCCGGGGCGGCAACCAGGCCGTAGTTGGCGAGCGGGGAATCCGGGCCGATCATCTCGTCGGAAACGAAGAACTCGACATATTCCTTAAGGCCCGGGATAACGCCCAGGTGAGCCTTCTTCACGTAGAAGAACAGCGGGCGGGAAACCGGGTACTTGCCGCTGGCAACGGTTTCGGTGGACGGAACGACGCCCGAAACGGTTGCGACCTTCAGACGGTCAGCGTTGTTTTCATAGAAAGCCAGGCCGAAAACGCCAAGGCCGGTCTTGTTGGCATCGATACGAGCGAGCGTTTCGGTGTAGTCGCCGTCGATGTCGACAGCTGCGCCGTCCTTACGGACTGCAACGCACTTTGCAGCAGCCTGCTTGGCGTCGGTGATGAGCGTCTTGATGACATCGGTGGCACCGGCTTCCTTGCAGCCGTCAGCCATGATCTTCTCTTCGAAGACTTCGCGCGTGCCGTGCTTGGAGCCCGGGATGTAAGCGGCGATCGCTACGTCAGGCAGTTCCTTGTTGATTTCCGACCACTTCTTGTAGGGGTTGGCAACGAGCTTGCCGTCCTTGACGACTTCAGCAGCGAGAGCGAGGTAAAGATCCTTCGGCTCGAGCTTGATGTCCTTGTTGGAAGAGTCCATCGCAAAGACGATACCGTCGTAACCGATCTTCACTTCCTGAACGTCGGTGACGCCAGCAGCCTTACAGGCAGCCAGTTCGTCACTCTTGATCTTGCGCGAAGCGTTTGCAATGTCGATGGTGCCTTCGCCCACGCCCGAGCAGAATGCCTTCAGACCACCGCCCGTGCCGCCGGACTCAACAACCGGAGCCTTGAAGTTCGGGAAGGTTTCGGCAAAAGTCTCGGCAACGATCTTGGCGTAGGGCAGAACCGTGGAGGAACCGGCAACCTGGATCTGGTCGCGAGCAGCGGCGGCGCCAGCGAAGGCGACAGAAGCCACCAGAGCTGCTGCGGAAAATTTAACGATGTTCATTTGTCTCTCCCGTCGTGGGCTTTGTTGTGGACGCAGCCGATAGCGACACTCGCTCTTAGCTTGCGCTCGGCGACCTTTTCTTAACCACCGTAGCCACATCCTTTTATGTCACTTTGACGAAAGATTTGTGACAGTCTAAATTACTGATTTAATTTATAAATATTCACGACGTTAAAAGCAGATGCATATTTTATGTCAGAATCTTACGGTGAAGTCCGTGCCGCTGCCCAATTCCGATTTAATGATGAGGCGGGCGCGGTGGCGAGTGAGGATGTGCTTGACGATGGCAAGCCCGAGGCCCGTGCCCTTTTTCGAGCGGCTGTCGGCGACGCTGACACGATAAAAACGCTCCGTCAGGCGCGGCACATGTTCGGCGGGAATGCCCGGCCCCTTGTCGATGACACTCACCTCCACCGGCTTGCCGGGTTCGGCGCGCAGCCAGACATCCACGACCTTGCCTTCCTGACCATATTTGCAAGCATTTTCAACTAGGTTCTGGAATACCTGCACCAGTTCGTCGCGATCCCCCTGCACTTCCGCCGGCCGGTCCGGCAGGTGCAGCGTGATGGTTACATCAAGCTCGTCGGCAAGGGGCAGCAGCGTATCGCGCACATGGCCGATGACGGGAACGAGATTGACTTTCTGGTCGGGCGCGATGTTTGCGCGCAGTTCCAGCCGCGAAAGGGACATGAGATCGTCCACCAGCCTGCTCATGCGGGTTGCCTGATCCAGCATGATGGCAAGGAAACGCTCTTGTGCCTTCGGGTCGTTGCGCGCCGGCCCCTGCATGGTTTCGATGAAACCGCGGAGCGAGGCGAGCGGGGTGCGCAATTCATGGCTCGCATTGGCGACGAAGTCGCTACGCATGCGGTCGATGCGACGAAGCTCCGAAACGTCGCGGAACGACAGGATGTAGAACGGCGGACTGGCCCCCTCTCCTACATCCGCACGGGCGATGCGGACGATAAAGACCCGTTCGGAAGGAAAGCGCTCCGAATGTTCGACCTGGTTGGGTTGGCCGGTGGTGATGGTTTCGCGAATGACATCCAGCAGGCCGGGAGAGCGCAGCCGGGCGGAAATATGTGCACCGGCAAGCAGCTGGCCGAAGGCGCGTTCGGCAGCACCGTTCTGAAACAGCACGCTGGCGTTCTTGTCGAGAATGAAAACGGGGGTATCCAGAACCGCGAGGCCCGCCCTTACGCCCGAAATGACGTTTTCGCCGGGCACTTCCGGCTCATCCGTCTCCGCCGCCGCAACTCCGTCCTTTGCGGAGGCGGCCGCCGGGCCCTCCGCAACGGCCAGAATGGCAATGACGGCGCAAAGCCAAAGGGCGGCGGGCATATAGGGTGTATGGAGTTCCGCAACGGCCACGATGGCGAGCATGCTGACGATGAGAACGGGCAACCAGTTCCGGCCGAGCTTCCTTCCCAAAAGCCTTAATCCACCATCGCCTTTCATGACTGCCATTTCAGCCTGCTCTTTCCATTCTCATCTGACAGCGCATCGAAATCTCATAGGCCAGCTTCATGACAGAGATTCATCATCGCGCATTTTCCACAACGTATATGCGCAAAATCGACGCGGCAATCGCTCCCGCCGCCGCATCCCGGTCAACCGGTCCTGTTTCACTTGAATTCTGGCAATGGATGTGAACTCATTGGCGGCGAGTTGCCTTTACACAACAACATCTGGAGGAACCCATGGGCGAAGAAACGAAGAAGCGGACGGTCGAGATCACCATTGGCGGCAAACTGCGCAGCTTCGACATCGACAATCCGGTTCTTCCTGAATGGGTTGAGGAAAAGAAACTTTCCGCCGGCAATTTTCCCTACGACAAGAAGATGAAGCGGGAGGACTACGACACCGCTCTCGAGGCGCTGCAGGTGGAACTGGTCAAGGTTCAGTTCTGGCTGCAGGCGACCGGCAAAAGGGTCATGGCGGTTTTCGAAGGCCGCGATGCGGCGGGCAAGGGTGGCGCGATCTTCGCGGCCCGGGCCTATCTCAACCCCCGCTATGCCCGCGTGGTGGCGCTCACCAAACCCACGGAAACCGAGCGCGGCCAATGGTATTTCCAGCGCTATATCTCGCATTTTCCGACCGCCGGCGAATTCGTTCTCTTCGACCGCTCATGGTATAACCGCGCCGGGGTCGAGCCGGTCATGGGTTTCTGCACGCCGGAAGAACACAAGCTCTTCCTCAAGGAAACGCCGCGTCTGGAAAAGATGCTGGCCCATGAAGACATCAATCTTTTCAAATTCTGGCTCGACATCGGTCGCGAAACGCAGATCGAGCGCTTCCATGATCGCCGCCACAGCCCGCTGAAATGCTGGAAGCTTTCGGATATGGACATAGCCGCGCTGACGAAATGGGACGACTATACGCAAAAGCGCGACGAGATGCTGGAAAAGACCCACACCGATGCCGCCCCCTGGACCGTGGTGCGCGCCAACGACAAGCGCCGCACGCGGGTGAACCTCATCCGTCACATTCTTCTTACGCTCGACTATGAGGGTAAAGACGAGAAGGCGATCGGCGAAATCGACGACAAGATATTGGGATCAGGACCGGATTTTCTCAAATGAGACCGGAAGACGATGACAGGCGCCGCCACTCGAGGCGCCTGTCGTTTTTCCGTTACTGGCCCGGCAGAATGCGCACGGAATAAAGATTGATCGGGCGGCCGCTGCCGTCGATATCGCTGTTGATGAAGATTTTCCCCGGCGCATTGGGGGCGAGAGATCGTTCGAATGTCGTGTTCAGCAGCATGTCCGCGCGCTCGGCCGTGGCGGTGAAGCGGTGGCGGGAGCAATCGCCCAATGTGGCGAAATCGCAGGCGACTGAAACCTGGGTCTGCCGGTCGCTGGAGGATTGCAAAGTGATAGAAATGGTCGAGGACTTGCCCGCCATATCCCGCATCACCTCCACCGGAACCTCGACGCTGACGGCGCCATCCTGCGCCACACTTCTCGAGGTTATCTTTATAGCCTTGCCGGCGGGTGTGGCGATGTTTTCGACATTGGCGCGCTGGCCGGCCGAAACGCCCGAACTACCACGCTCCGCATTGAAGACCTCAACCCAGTCATCGGAAAAACCGCGGCCGGCGGAAAGGCTCGGCGCAGGCTCCGTCCCGTTGAAATCCTCCGCCTGCACCTGCGCCGGCGGATTGGGTACGCTGGTATCACGTTGCTCCGGAGACAGCAGGAGGCCGGAAGAATAAACCCACCAGGCGCCGAAACCGATAAAAGCCAGAAGCGTCACATAGATAAAAAGCCGGGCAAAAAGCCCCCGGCGCTTGCGACGGCCAACCGCGCCCTCCGGACGGAAAGCAAGCGAGGAGTCGCTGGCGCGGGAGCCTCTCTTCGGCGGCTTTCCATTGCGCTGCCCCGCATTCAGCGGCGCCGGAGCAACGGCAGCACCCGGCTGCACATCGCGCGTTTCACCGCGCAGTTCCGGCTCAACACCCAAATCGCCGTGGTGAGGCGCCTGCGAAACGGGATCGACCGCGTGATCATCCTGCGCCGGACTTTCCGGTGCTGGTGGGCGCAATTGCTGCTCCACCCTGTCCAGAAGACTGTTGCGCTCTTCATTCTCGATCTGGTGGATCAGGCCTTCAAGCCGCTGCCGCTGCTGGGCGACGACCTGCGGATCGTCTATCCCCTGCTTGCGCAGGCCTGCTTCCAGCGCCTGACGGGACGATTGGTAAATCCGTGCACGAACTTCGGCGTTCGATCTGTCCGATTTTTCCAGAGCATTTCTAATTGCCGTTTCCAGTCCGCTCACGACCGATCCTTGTTCTATTACGCTTTGCAAAAAATATGCGGCGCTGCGCCATGGGTTCACGATTCGGTAACGGCTATACCGCCCCTCCGCAAGCTTCGTTTATGATAAAGACCGGATTGCTTTCAGGAAAATCGATCCATTGTGGCGCTACGAACGCAGATTCGAGATGCAAGTGCCACGCTGTTTTCGCTTTCAATCTGCTCCCGAACGCGATATTGACTTACGTGCGCGTAAACGTAATTCGTGGGAGGAGACATGCTACCGTCCGTGCTGAAAGACAATCTGCGTCTTCCGGTCATAGCATCACCGCTATTCATTATTTCACATCCGCAACTGACGCTGGCGCAATGCAAGGCCGGCGTCATCGGCGCTTTCCCGGCGCTCAACGCGCGACCCGAAAGCCAGCTCGACGAGTGGCTGGCGATGATCACCGAGGAACTCGACGCGCACAACCGTGCCAATCCCGAGCGCCCGGCCGCACCCTTCGCGGTCAACCAGATCGTGCACATGTCCAACCGGCGGCTGGAACACGATCTCGGCCTTTGCGTGAAATACAAAGTGCCGGTGGTGATTTCTTCGCTTGGCGCGGTGCCAGAGGTCAATGCAGCCGTGCATTCCTATGGCGGCATCGTGCTACATGACGTCATCAACGACCGCCATGCCCGCTCTGCCATCCGCAAGGGTGCGGATGGGCTGATTGCGGTCGCGGCGGGTGCCGGCGGACATGCGGGCACACTTTCGCCCTTCGCCCTCGTTCAGGAAATCCGCGAGTGGTTCGACGGCCCGCTGCTGTTGGCCGGCGCCATCGCCAATGGCGGCTCCATTCTCGCCGCGCAGGCCATGGGTGCTGACATGGCCTATATCGGCACCCCCTTCATCGCCACTCAGGAAGCGCGCGCTTCCGAAGGTTACAAGCAGGCGATTGTGGAAGCCCAGGCCAAGGATATCGTTTATTCGAACTATTTCACGGGCGTGCACGGAAACTACCTGAAAAGCTCGATCGTCGCCTCCGGCATGGACCCCGACAATCTGCCCGAAGCCGACCCCTCGAAGATGGACTTTGAAACCGCCACCGGTGGCGCAAAGGCCTGGAAGGACATCTGGGGCGCAGGGCAAGGCATCGGCGCGGTGAAAACGGTGGAACCCGTGGCAGCACTCGTCGATCGTCTGGCAAATGAATATGAAACGGCCAAAAACCGCATCTGCGGGAAAGGCTGACGCCACCGCCAAACAACGGACAGGCAAAGCTTTTTGCGGAAATTTCAAAACCGGCACATTCAAGGCTTGAAATCCGTCAGCATTGCCTGTATCAGCCCGCCATGAAGCTGATCCGCAACAAACGGGTCACAATCGGGCCGCTTTAGCTCAGTTGGTAGAGCACGTCATTCGTAATGACGGGGTCACGTGTTCGAGTCACGTAAGCGGCACCATTTTTCTCCCAGACTATTATCTAAATAGACGCGCGCTGTCGGGAATCACCCGAATCACATGGCCGGCCATGCAGACCGGCCCGATAAGAACGCCGTCGTTAACGAACAATCACGCCATACAACTGACCGTCAGACGGTGGACGCGGGCGGTAGCGATAATCACCGCGCCAATCCCTGCGATCCCGCCACTCTCTGTGTTGTCGCCAGTTCCGGCGGTCGTAATCACGGTAATATCTGTCTCGATCATAAGATCGATAATAGACGCCGGACGAGTAATATCCGCCTGTGCGGTAACCACCATCGTCAACGCATCCGCTCAGGATGCCGACCGATAGGAGGCAGATTGCTGCGGTTAGAATCTTCATGATCTCATCTCCCAATGACGGACCTCAACGTCTGTCTGTGTCCTCGGTTCCGTGAGCAAGAGTGATGCGGCAGGCCTGAACGAGGGCTGAATGGTGCTGAGCCCGCTCGCCTAATGCATCACACGGGAGTGGATCCCTCAGAATTGGCGGCTTCCGGTTGCCAGATGAAGGAAGGTATTCGTCATCAATAGGACGTTGAAACCAACCGGGCTCCACTTACGTTGATTGTCTAGTCTTGGTTAACTTGAAAGCACCCACTGTGGACGTCATCCGTATCCTGATCGCCATCATCCTCCCGCCCGTCGGCGTTTTTCTTCAGGTCGGGCTCGGCCTGCATTTCTGGATCAACATTCTCCTGACACTCTGCGGCTATGTTCCCGGCATCATTCACGCCATCTGGGTAATCCTGCGCAGGTGACATAGCCTTTTATCGACGATGGGATGTTCGCAACATTTTAGTACGTGATTAAATTCTCATTGGCTGCTGGAACCTCGTCTTCTCCCTCACGTTATGGTGATGACACCAGCCAAGGAGAAAATCATGAACCAGATCATCTACATCGTCGGCCTCGTCGTCATCGTTCTGGCGATCCTGTCGTTTTTCGGCTTCCGTTGATCCCCGTTGTCAATTCGATCGCTTGCGCATATCCTAAGCGGCAGTGACACACGACTGCGTTCATGGGTTGCTTCGCTGTCGGGTGTATTTCGGGATCGCGTTGCTCTGGGAGGTGCACGATGAAGAACGAGAGATGGACAGAACCTGTAGAGGTCAATCTTGAGGCGAATGGCAAGAGTGTCATCGCCGGCCCCTTCGAAGCACTGACATTGTTGACCGAAGGCTGGCCCAAAATCGGGGGGTTGAGCTTCGTAAGAGCGAGAAGCGCCTGCCGCGCCGCTCTTGACGGGCGCAAATCGCCCGAAGAGGCACGCAAGTGCTTTACCGATGCGGTTTCCGAGATGCAGAACAACACGCATTGACGCGCCAAACGAAAAACGGCTCCTGAAAAGGAGCCGTTCCTTTATGTGCGACACTTCCGGAGATAGAACAGCCGGAAGCGCCTTTTAGCAGATTTTACATCCAATACGGAGCGACGCCGTAATAGTCATAGACCTTGCGGTCCCTGGCGTTCAGCAGGTCGTTATCATCCAGATTGGCGAAGTGCGGCGCGTTTTCGATCTCTTCCTTGGTAAGATCGATACGGTAGCCGTCGAGTTCTTCGTCATAATGCAGCTTTTCCCAGGGCAGTGGGTAATAGTCGTCGCCGATTCCGAGAAAGCCACCGAAGCTCAATACCGCATAGGCGACGCGGCCGCCGCGTTTTTCCAGAATGATGCGCTGGATCGAGCCGATATGCTTGCCATCAGCACCATAAACGCGGGTGCCTTCCACCTTGTCGCTGGCGATCAGGCTCGGCGTATCCTTGACATAGGGGTCCTGTCCGGCGCGGGGTTCCTGATGCATCATGTGCCTTTCCTCCTTGTTTTTCCTCTTTGAGGTCACGTCTGGTAAACCCCGCGACAGGCAATTCGTTCCCCTGCGCTCCAGTCGCCTCGGCGGGAATTTTTTTGGAGGAAAATGGAACAAAATCCGTGCCTACTGACGGATCTTCTGCCAGACGGAGGGGGAAACACCGACCATCTTGCGAAAGACGCGGGAGAAATGCGCCTGGTCCGAAAAACCGGCGGCGATGGCGACATCGGTCAACGCCATGTCGGTCCGCATCATCAATTCCTTGACGCGATCAATGCGCGCCTGCATCTGCCACTGGTGCGGGGGCACGCCGGTAGAGGCCTTGAAGGCATGGCTGAAATGGGATTGCGAGAGGTTGGTGAGTTCCGCCAGCTCCTCCAGCCGGATCGACCGCAGGCAATGTTCGCGGATATAGTCCGTCGCCGCCCTTAATTGCCAGGCGGCGAGCTTGCTGCGTTTCTTGACCGGTTCCCGCTTCACTTTCAGGAAATCCGTGAGCAGCGCCAGCACGAGGCTTTCGCCATAGAGGTCATGCAGCGGATCGGGATTATCGCATTCGGCAGCAATCAGTCGCGCCAGCGCCAGTAGGCGCTCATCCTCGAACATCAGATGCGGATCGAGCAGCCCGTGCGGATCGAAGCCCTGCACCAGCCGGGCACCCAGCAATCCCGCATCGAAATGCAGATCGAGGTGGCGCACGAAGGAGACATTGCTCAGTTCCGCATGAACATCCAGATCGGCGGGAACGAAGGAAATCCGGTTCGCCTTTGACGACCCGTAATTATCGCGGCGGCAGCGGTTCATCATGAAGCGGCCGTCATCCGTCCCATCCATATCGAGCAGGAAAACGAAACGCGGGTCCTTGCCGACATAACGGCCACCCGCCTTCGGGGCGCAGCGCACGTCCCAGAGATCGGCGACGATGCCGTTCCACATCCTCGAGCGCGGGCCGCCAATGACGGCAAAACCCTCGATCTCATTTTCCATCCGCACGCGGAAAGCCATGGCCTCTCGATCCCGCAGGGCGCCATGGCGCCACTATAACATGATAAATCTATTCATGTTTATAGTGGCAAACCAATTTTCCCGCAACTACGGCCTTTGGCCGCCCATCACCACTTCTTGGAAAGCTTGAAAGTGATGGTGCGGCTATCGCCCCAGCCGCAGACGGAGACCCCGGCGCAGCTCTTCACATATTCCTTGTCGAAGACGTTGGCGACGTTGATCGATGCGGTCCAGTCGTTCTTCTCATAACGGATCGCGGCGTCGAAGACGGCGGCATCCGGCACGCGCAGCGTATTGGCCGCATCCGCCCAGGATTTGCCCTGATACCGCACGCCGCCGCCAAGGCTTAGGCCTTCCAGCGCATCATTGGTAAAGGCGTAATCCAGCCACAGCGAGGCGGTGTGGGCGGGCACGATCCATGGTGATTTGCCGATCAGGTTGGGATTGGCATCCTTGGTGATATCCAGATCGGTATAGGAATAGGACGCGATGGTCTTCCAGTTCTCACTGAGATTGGCCTTGGCCTCCAGCTCGAAGCCGGTGGATTCCACCTGCCCGAACTGGCCGCTCGTGGTCACGCCGCCCGCCGTATAGGACACGATGGCATTGTCCTTGACCAGCTTGAAGACGGAGGCGGTGATGCTGCCGTCAAAGAAGGTCGGCTCATATTTGATACCCGCCTCGAACTGGTGTCCCTCCTCCGGTACGGCGGGGGTGCCGTCGGCAAGCGTATCGATGAGGGGATTGAAGAAGGTGGCAGCCGAGACATAGGGCGTCAGGCCATTGTCGAATTCATAGGCGAGACCGGCGCGGCCGCTTAACGCATCGTCATTGGAGCGGCGGGACAGGCCGGCAGGCAGCCTGTTGTTCAGTTCCGTATCGACATAATCGTAACGGCCGTTCAGCGTGACCAGCCAGCCATCGCCGAAACGCAGCTGATCCTGGGCGTAGATGCCGATCTGCTGCTGGGTCACGATATTGTCGGCATAAACGAAATTCGTTCCCTGCGTCGAGCCATAGACCGGGTTGAGCGCGCCGATCGAATTCGATCCGCAGCAGGCCTGCACCTGATCCAGCCGGTAATATTTATAGTCGAGGCCAAAGAGCAGCGAATGGTTGACCGCGCCGGTATCGAACTCGCCTTCAACACGGTTATCCACGCCGAAGCTGTCGACCTTCGACACGCCGTCATAACCGAAGCGGGTCAGCATATAGTCGTTGGTGGTGGCATCGAGGATCGGCTGGCCATTAGCGTCCGCATTGGCCCAGCCGCCCGCATAGGGTCCGGTCTCGTGCTTGTAGAGGTGGCCGTAACGGGCGTTCTGGCTGATCTTCCAGCCATTGTCGAATTCATGGCTGACTTCGTAACCCACCATCGACTGGTAGACGCGGCCATTATCGATATCCGGCTCACCATAAAAGGCCTTGCGATCGAGCTTGCCGAAGGGCGCGTCCACGACCGTGCCGACATAGGGCAGGAAGCCGTTGCCGATATGGACCTGATCGAGCGCCGAGAAATAGCCGTAGAGCGTAGCGCTTGTCTGCGCATCCGGCTCGAAGGTGATCTGCGGCATGATGAAGCCGCGCAAATCCTCGGAATAGTCGGTGTAATTGTCGCCGCCGGAGACCTTGCCGGTGACGCGGTATTTCCACACGCCTTGCTCATCGACCTTGTCGCCGAGATCGAAGCCGAAGAAGGCATTGCCGAAATTATTGATGCCGATTTCCGTTTCCCGCACCGACTCATCCTGCGTGCGCTTGCGGACCATCTGCACAATGCCGCCGGGATTGGCGCCGCCGTAAAGCACCGAGGCGGGGCCTTTCAGGACCTCCACGCGCTCCAGACCGTAGGCATCCATCTGGAAACCGCCGAAACCGTAGCTGAACAGGTTCAGCCCATCGAGGAACACGCCGGTCTGGGTTGCCTGAAAACCGCGAATATAAATCCAGTCCGTGTCCGGGTCCGTGCCGAAGGGTTCCGCCGTCACACCGGGGGTGTAACGCAGCACTTCATCGATTTTCGTCACCGCGCCGCGGTCGTTCATTTCCTGGCGGCCGACGACCGATACGGATTGCGGAATATCCTTGGTTTCCGTCTCGGTTTTCGAACCGGTGGCGCTTTTCTTCGCGACATAACCGCGGACCGGGCCAGTCGCGTTTCCCGCGCCCTGCCCTTCAACGGTAATCTGCTGCAGAACGGTCGTGTCCTGCGCGTGGCCCATCGCTGGCGCCAGCAAAACAATGGCGGCCGTGCCCGAAGCCAGACGGCTCAAAAACATCCCATGCAAATTTTTCAAGATATGCCCCGAAACAGATCGCGGCCGATGTCCCTATCCGACAGGCCGCAGCACCTCAATTAAGATGAGTGTTTACATCAGGATTAAGGCGGGATGCTTGTCGTTTTCGGGGCGGATTTGAATCTTATTGGCTTCTCGCACAGTTTCGGACCCGTCATTTGTGAGGCAGGGCGTGGATGTCAGCCCTTGCGCCGGCCGATCCTCGCAAGCAGCACCACGGGGAGCATGCCGATGACGACAATCGCAAGGGCTGCGATAGACGCCTCCTCATAGGTGCCGCGCGCCGCTTCGCCATAAAGATGGGTGGCGAAGGTCTCAAAATTGAGCGGACGCAGGAGAAGCGTGGCGGGAAGTTCCTTGACGCAATCGACAAAGATCAGCAGCGCCGCCGCCGCAAGCGACGCCTTGGAAAGCGGCAGATGAATCTGGCGGAATGTCTGCGTCGCGGATCGACCGAGCGTTCGCGCGGCGTGATCGAAGGATTGCGGGATACGGCTGAGGCCGGCATCGACACCGCCCGCGGCAATGGTGAGGAAACGTGCGGAATAGGCATAGATGAGGGCCGCGCCGCTGCCGATGAAGATCAGGCCGGTGGAGATGCCGAACCAGTCACGCATGGTCTGGTCGACAAACCGGTCGAAACCGCCGAGTGCAATCAATACCCCGATGGCGATGACCGTGCCGGGGGCAGCATAACCCACTGTCGAAAGACGATAGGACCAGAGCGCGAGACGTCCCGGTGCAAGGCGCATGGCGTAAGCAACGGCAAGGCCCAGGATAAGCGTGATCACCGTCGCCAGCCCGGCAAAGAGGATGGTGTTAAGAGCCTCATCGGCGAAACGGGCCGACAGGCCGCTGAAGCGGAAGCGCTTCCAAGCCTCAATGACGAGATAGCTCGCGGGTGCTACGAAGCCGATCAGGACCGGCAGACTGCCGAGCACGAAGGCGCCCCAGCCCTTCAGGCCGGTGAGCCGCAGCGGTTCCAGTTCCCTGCTTTTCTGTGCAGAAACCGCGTAACGTTGCTTGCGCCGCGCCCAGCGCTCGAGCGCCACAAGGGCGACAACGATGAACAGCATGGAGAGCGCGATCTGCGCCGCACCCGGAAGGTCGGATTTCGTGACCCATGTGGTGTAGACGGAAACGGTGAGGGTGCGGACGCCGAGGAATTCCGATGCGCCGATATCATTCAGCGCTTCCATCAAGGCTAGGCTGATGCCGACCGCGATCGCCGGGCGCGCCAGCGGCACCGCGACCTTGAAAAAAGCCGCGCGTCTTGAAACGCCGAGCGTGCGGGCCGCTTCCAGCAGGTTGCCCGCTTGCGTCAGGAACATGGCGCGCACGGGAATATAGACATAGGGAAACAGCACGAAGCCGAGGAGAACGATGCAGCCCGTCATCGACCTTATGTCCGGCAGGCGGAATTCTCGTGGGCTTGAATAACCGAGCAGCCAGCGGATCGCACCCTGCACCGGCCCGATGGGATGCAGGATATCGAGATAGGCATAGGCAACGATATAGGTGGGCATGGCCAGCGGCAGCAGCAGTGCCCATTCCAATAATCTGCGGCCGGGAAAATCATAGGCGGTGACCAGCCAGGCGGCATAGGTTCCAATGACACCGGCCAGCAGCCCGACACCAGCGAGAAGGATCGCCGTATCCGGAAGCGCCGTCCAGAGCACGGTCGAGCCGAGATGCGCCCAAAGGCCTTCAGACCCCTGCAAAGCCTGTGAGACAAGCGCCAGAACCGGCACCATGGCGCCACAGACCGCCAGCACGGAGAGGCACAGCCACCAGAAGGAGGATGAAAACCTGACTCGGGCACGAGGTGTCAATGGCTGGATGGCGTCTGGATTCATGTGCTTTTGGAAAATACGCGGAAAGGCGCCCGCAGATGCGAACGCCTTCCACCATGTTATCGCTGATTGGCCTTTACTTGTCGAAACCGACCTTGTCGACCAGCTCGCTCGCCTGCTTGCGATGCGAGACGATTTCCGTCAGCGGCTTGTTATCGATCTTCAGCGTGCCGAAGGAAGCGATGATCTCGTTGAGAGCAGCACCCTGCTTGACCGGATATTCGTAGTTGGCTTCAGCATAGATCTTCTGGGCTTCGTCCGAAACGAGATATTCCAGCAGCTTGACGGCTTCCGCCTTGTTCGGAGCATTCTTGGCCACAGCCGCGCCGCTGATATTGACCTGCGTGCCGCCGTTCTTGAAGGTCGGCAGAACCACCTTGATGGCGTCGCCCCACTTCACCTGCTCCTCGCCGCCCTTGCCCGAGCGCATCAGACCGACATAATAGGAGTTGGCGATGCCGATGTCGCAAATGCCACCGAGGATGTCCTTGGCAACGTCGCGGTCGCCGCCGCCTGCCTTGCGGGCCAGGTTTTCCTTGACGCCGGCAAGCCACTTCTCGGTGTCCGCAGCGCCGTAATGGGCGATGTAATCGGCAAACAGCGCCGTGTTATAGGGATGCTGGCCGGCGCGAATGCAAACCTTGCCCTTCCACTTTGCATCCGCCAGATCTTCATAGTTGAAGGAGGCGAGATCGACATCCTTCGCCGCGTAGAGAACGCGGGCGCGCATGGAAAGCGCGAGCCAATGGCCCTTGGCGTCGCGAAGTTCAGCCGGGATGGCCTTCGTGAGAGTCTCGGATTCAACTGCCTGGGTGACGCCCTTTTCAGCGAGATCAACGAGGTTGCCCGCATCCACCGTCATCAGAACGTCGGCCGGCGAGCTTGCGCCTTCGCTCAGAACGCGCTCCGCAAGACCGTCCTTCAGGAACACGGTGTTGACCTTGACGCCGCTCGAAGCGGTGAAGGATTCCAGCAGGGGCTGGATCAGGCCCGGTTCGCGGGTAGTGTAGATGTTGAGTTCAGCAGCGCTGGCCGTTCCGGCCGCAAAGGCAACCGTGCTGGCAAGCAGGGTAAATCTCGTAAATTTCGTCATGTTTTGTCTCCCTCTCCGATAGCGGCAATATAGGGGGAGCAGACATCATACATGACGGCCCAAATCAAGTTTTATTTCCTGGTTTTTTGAGCCGCTGCGATCACCAAGAGTTGAAAATAGACAGGGAATAAAAGCGCCAGTCCATTCATTCAACTTCAGGTAAAGATGAGAACCCCTTTGGGGTCTATACCGAAGCGCACCGCCGTGGTCCGGGCGGGTGTGCGCTGCATCGTCCTGACCCGCAGGTCGGAAGGCAGTCCGGGCACGGCTATGCCAAGCTGCTCGATCTCGCCGAGAAAAACGCGGCTCGATATTTCGCCGGCAATCCCCTCTTTCGCGGCGCCGTCCTCGATGATCGAAATCGCATTGGGGCGAACATAAGCGACGGCGGCGAGACCATCGGGCAGATCGGAGGCGTCACCCAACAGCCCGAGCGGCGTTTCGACGCGACCCTCTCTCACCCGGCCCTCGATCTTGTTGAAGGCACAGAAAAAATCGGCGGCATAGCGGGTTTTGGGATTGTCGTGGATTTCGTAACCCGTGCCGCTCTGCACGATACGTCCACGCTGCATCAGAACCACACGGTCACCTGCGGAAAGCGCCTCCTCCGGATCATGGGTGACCATGATCGCCGTCGTGCCCAGTTGCCGCAGGAGGCCGAGCGTTTCCTCACGCACGTTGTCGCGCAACCCCCTGTCCAGATTGGAAAAGGGCTCGTCCATCAACAGCAGGCCGGGCTGCGGGGCAAGCGCACGGGCAAGCGCCACGCGCTGCTGCTCACCGCCCGAAAGCGTATGCGGATAACGTTTTGCCAGCTCCTGCAGGTGAACATGTTCGATCATCTCGGCAGCGCGGCGGCGGGCCTCCACCTTCGGCAAAGTGCGAAGACCGAACATGACATTCTGCTCGACGGTGAGATGCGGAAACAGCGCGTAATCCTGAAAGACAAAACCGATATTGCGCTTTTCCGGCTCCACGAAAACAGCGGGGCCGGCAACGACAGCGCCGTTCAGGGAAACGCTGCCATGATCCGGCGTCTCCACGCCCGCCACAATGCGCAGCAGGGTCGATTTTCCACAGCCGGAGCGCCCCACCAGACAAATGATTTCGCCACGTTCGACGGAAAGATCGATATCGGACAGCACGTCCGTATCGCCGAATCTTTTCCCAACCGATTTCAGTTCAAGCGCTGCCCTGCCTGCCATTTCCAATCCTGCCCTGCTTTGCGAATTATGTTGATCGCTCAAATCAGGATTAAAGTCAAAAAAGCCGGGAAAAATGTATTTCCCTTCACGAGTTGGCGAGATGTGCGGCAGCAATATTGACGTTTACGTTAGAGTTAAATAGGTTTTGCCGACGAGATGGACGCCAATGGATTACGCGTCTATCATTCGTTACCGGGGAGCGAGAGGAGCGGTCGATCCGGTGACGCCACATGAGGTTTCCTCAACCCGGCCGATTGGGCCGGTTGAATGCGGGAGCCTCGTGAACATCAGGCAGCCGAAAGCGCCGTTAACGTATTTCAATGAATGCGCGGCGCAACAAAGACTCTGGGAGGAGAAGCATGAGTGAACTGTCCCTGGGACACCCGGAAAATGTCGGCGCACAGAAGCGCTGGCTGGCATCCTATCCGCCGGGCGTACCTTCCGAAATCCCCGCATCCGCCCATGCCTCCCTTGTCGAACTTCTCGAAAAGAGCTGTGCGCAATTTGCCGACCGCAAGGCCTTTTCCAGCATGGGAAAGTCCCTGACCTATCGGGAACTGGACGCTGAAACCCGCGCGGTCGCCGCCTGGCTGCAATCCAGAGGACTGGAAAAAGGCGACCGGGTTGCCGTGATGATGCCGAATATCCTGCAAAATCCCGTCGCCGTATACGGGATCCTGCGAGCTGGCATGGTCGTGGTCAATGTCAATCCGCTCTACACACCGCGCGAACTGGAACATCAGCTTAAGGATTCCGGCGCAAAGGCGATCTTTGTGCTGGAAAACTTCGCCCATGTGGCGCAGCAGGCGGTGCCAAAAACCGCCGTCCGGCATGTGGTCGTCGCGGCGATGGGCGATCTGCTTGGTCTCAAGGGACATATCGTCAATCTGGTGGTTCGCAAGGTCAAGAAACTGGTGCCCGCCTACACCATCCCCGGCTCCATCGGCTTCAAGGCGATGCTGAAGGAAGGTCAGGGATTTTCGTTGAAGCCGGTCAGTCTCACGGCGCAGGACATCGCCTTCCTGCAATATACCGGTGGCACAACGGGCGTATCGAAGGGTGCGGTTCTCACCCATGCCAATCTTCTGGCCAACAAGGTCCAGATCAGCCTGTGGCTGGACGCGGCCTTCAATGGCAAAAAAGATCGCCCGGAGGTTCTCAACTTCATCTGCGCGCTGCCGCTCTGCCACATCTTCGCATTGACGGTGAATTCGCTGATGGGCATTGCGCTCGGTGGCCATAACCTGCTGATCGCCAATCCGCGCGATATTCCCGGCTTCGTGAAGGAGCTGGCGCATTATCAGCCGCATGTTTTCCCCGGCATCAACACGCTTTTCAACGCGCTGATGAACAACGAGGATTTCCGCAAGCTCGATCTGTCGTCCCTCATTCTGGTTCTCGGCGGCGGCATGGCGGTGCAAAGGCCCGTTGCGGAGCGCTGGCTTTCCGTCGTCGGCTGCCCGATTGCCGAAGGTTACGGCCTCTCCGAGACATCACCCGTTGCAACGGTCAATCGTCTTGATTCCACGGAATTCAGCGGCACCATCGGCCTGCCGATTTCGTCGACCGAAATCGATATTCGCGACGAGGACGGCAACAGCCTGCCAACAGGGGAAGTCGGCGAGATCTGCATCCGCGGGCCGCAGGTCATGGCCGGTTACTGGCAGCGGCCGGATGAAACGGCAAAGGCCATGACCGCGGACGGCTTCTTCCGATCAGGCGACATGGGTTTCATGGACGAGCGCGGTTACACCAAGATCGTCGACCGCAAGAAGGACATGATCCTCGTTTCCGGCTTCAACGTCTATCCGAACGAGGTGGAAGAAGTGGCGGCCAGCCATCCGGGTGTGCTGGAATGCGCGGCAATCGGTGTTCCGGATGAACATTCCGGCGAAACCGTCAAACTTTTCGTGGTCAAGAAGGATCAGTCCCTGACGGAAGCGGAGCTCAAGGCCTTCTGCGCCAAGAACCTGACGAACTACAAACGGCCGAAAATCATCGAGTTCCGCACCGAACTGCCGAAATCGAATGTCGGCAAAATCTTGCGGCGCGAATTGCGCAATCTGAACTGATTGTCTCAGCCAATGGGGAGAGCCGGGCGACCGGCTCTTTCTTTCATCCCGGCCCTTTTCTTTTATCAAAGTCGCCTTGATTTGGCCGCCTGAAAAAGAATAGTTTCCTCATCCTTCCACGGAAGCCGAGGAGCACAAGATGCAGGCCACCATCGAAAAACTGAAAGCAACGGCGAGCAGCACAGCCGCAACCGATCTTCGCGCCGCCTTTGCGGCCGACGACAAGAGATTCAGCCGTTTCAGCGCCAAATTCGATGACCTGCTGATGGATTATTCCAAATGCGCCGTGAATGAGGAGATCGTCACGCTTCTCGAACAGCTCGCACGCGAAGGCGGCGTCGAGGCAAAGCGCGAGGAGATGTTCTCCGGCAAGGCAATCAACTTCACCGAAGACCGCGCCGTGCTGCATACCGCGCTGCGCAATCGCTCCAACACGCCGGTTCTCGTTGACGGCAAGGACGTGATGCCTGATGTGAACGCCGTTCTGGCGGCCATGGGCAAATTTGCCGATGCGATCCGTTCCGGTTCGCTGAAGGGCGCGACTGGCAAGAAGATTACTGATGTCATCAATATCGGCATTGGCGGCTCCGATCTCGGCCCGGTCATGGCGACGCTGGCGCTCGCACCTTTCCATGATGGCCCGCGCGCGCATTTCGTTTCCAACATCGATGGCGCACATATTGCCGACACACTGAAGCTCGTCGATCCCGAGACCTCGCTTTTCATCGTCGCGTCGAAGACCTTCACCACTATCGAAACGATGACGAATGCCGCCACCGCGCGCCGCTTCATCGCCGAAAAGCTGGGTGAAGAGGCCGTAAAGCACCATTTCGCCGCCGTTTCGACCGCGCTCGACAAGGTCGCCGCCTTCGGTATCGAAAGCGATCGCATCTTCGGTTTCTGGGACTGGGTCGGCGGACGTTATTCGATCTGGTCGGCCATTGGCCTGCCGCTGATGCTTGCCATCGGCCCGGATAATTTCGGCAAGTTCCTGGATGGCGCACACGCCATGGACAGGCACTTCCGTGAAGCGCCGATCCGCGAAAACCTGCCGATGCTGCTCGGCCTCATCGGTTTTTATAACCGCAACGTGCTGAACTATCCGACCCGGGCGATCCTGCCCTATGACCAGCGGCTCTCGCGTTTCCCCGCCTATCTGCAGCAGCTCGACATGGAATCGAACGGCAAGGGTGTGACCATCGACGGCACGCCGGTCGAAGGCCAGTCCGGCCCGGTTGTCTGGGGCGAGCCCGGCACCAACGGCCAGCACGCCTTCTATCAGCTCATCCATCAGGGCACGAGCGTCATTCCGGCGGAATTCATGATCGCCGCCAACGGTTTTGAGCCAGAACTGCGCCATCAGCACCAGCTTCTCATCGCCAATTGCCTGGCGCAATCGGAAGCGCTGATGAAGGGCCGCACGCTGGCCGAAGCGAAAGCCCAGCTCACCTCCAAGGGCATGGAAGACAAGCTCGCCGATTTCATCGCGCCGCACCGCGTCTTCACCGGCAACCGTCCGTCCATCACCTTCGTCTACGACAAGCTGACGCCGTTTGCGCTTGGCCGCCTGATCGCGCTTTACGAACACCGCGTCTTCGTGGAAGGCGTGCTGTTCCGCATCAACTCCTTCGACCAGTGGGGCGTGGAGCTTGGCAAGGAACTGGCGACCGGCCTGCTTCCCGTCGTTGAAGGCAAGGAAAGCGCTGCCGGCCATGACAGCTCGACACAGGGACTGGTGAAGGCGCTGGCGGGACTGGCGGGATAAACCCCACACGCCGCAATTTACGAAAGCCGGAAGCAGACTTCCGGCTTTTTTCAATACAGCGTTGGTCGAATATCGTTTTGGAGGCGCATATGCCGTTGCCGCCGGGCAAGGACTTTCTGGAGTTTCACGACCTGCCCGCGGATGCGGTCTTCTCGATCATCGACCGCGCGGGCGCTCTGGCCGAGGACTGGTCAAAGGCCGCGACGCCGCAGACCCTGAAGGGAAAGCGCATCGGGCTGATCGTTGATGACACCGGCTGGCGCAATACCGCGGCATTCGATCTCGGCATTCAGGCGATGGGCGGCATTTGCGTTACCGTTCCGATCAGCTTTAACGGCCGCGAAGACATTGCCGATTTGGCGGGCTATCTCGACAACTGGTTCGACCTGCTGATCGTCCGCACGAAAGAACTCTCGACCCTCCGGGCGCTTGCAGCCGAAATGCGCGCGCCTGTCATCAACGCGCGGACAAAGTCCAATCATCCATGCGAAACGCTTGGCGATTTGGCCTATGTCAAAAGCGTAAGAGGCCGGATAGACGGCCTCAAAATCGTCGGTGTGGCACCGGACGCCAATATTTTACGCTCATGGGTCGAAGCCTCGATTTCCCTGCCCATTCAGGTCACACAGGTTTACCGCGATCAATGGCACGTCACCGATGCCGCGCTCGTCAATCCGAACTTCCGGGTGAGCACTGATATGGCAGAGTTGCTGGATGCGGATGTGGTCATTACCGATTCCTTGCCAGCCGGCCCCGATCATCATCTGACCGATTACCGCATCTTCGCATCCCTTCTCGACAGGATGCGACCAGATGCGATCTTTTTGCCCTGCCCGCCGGTCGCGCGTGGTCAGGAGGTGACGGCGGACGCCATGGTGCACCCGGCCTGCCAGAGCCGGGCAGCGAAGGCATTTCTCCTACATGCCCAGAATGCCCTGATGGAATTTCTGCTCGCCTGAGACGCGGGCCAGACCTCAAATATAAAGCGCCGCCATCTTGCGCCACGCACCCGCACGGTGGGCGCGGCCGTCCCAGACGTGCATCTGATGCCCCACCTGCTTGTCCGACAGAACCCGGCTCAGATGATGATTGTTGTCCAGAAACGGGTCGGCATCGCCGATGGTGAAGACCATGTCGATGCGGCGCAGGTGATCAAGCCGCCATGGGCAGGCGAGGCCCGGCAGAAAATGGCTCGGCATGTGAAAATAAACATCGTCATCGTAATAACCATCGAACAGGTCACCGAAAGATTCCACCTTCATCGTCAGATCATAACGACCGGAAAAGGCGACGAGCTTGCGAAAAAGATGCGGGTGGCGAAAGACGAGGCTGGCGGCCTGAAACGCACCGAGACTGCAGCCCTGCACGATCGTGTCACTATTCGGGTTTTTCTCGGCCATCAGCGGCAGCACTTCGTTCAGAATATACTCTTCGAAAGCGGCATGTCGGCGAATGCGATCGGCGGGATGATGCCCGGCCGCATAGAAGGTCTCTCTGGCCAGCCCCTCTATGCAATAGAGCTGAAGGTGGCCCGCCTCCAGCTTGTCGGCCAGACTGCCGACAAGGCCCAGTTCCTCATATTCGAAGAAACGCCCATCGCGGGTGGGAAACATCAGCACCTTGGCGCCAGAATGGCCGAATATTAACAGCTCCATGTCGCGATGGAGCCTTTGACTATACCAGCGGAGATATTCGCGTTTCATAGCACCTTGAAAAACCGTCTGACCTTGTCCTTATGGACCGCATCTTGCGATGCGCTGTCAGGGTAATCGAAATGTCCGGCGTCGAGGATGAAGATTTCATTAAATTTTGATTGTGGCAGCGCATTGGCCACCGCGAACTGGCAAGGCGGCGCCACTGCCGGATCGAAAAGCGCAGGCGCGACCAGCATCGGCACTTTTATGCGGGCGGCGGCGCAGGCGGCATCGAACAGGCGCAGCGTTTCAAGCACATTGGCATGGGTCTTCTGGTACGTCTGAACCGCATCCGCGCTGCCGACGGTGGGCAGCGTCAGCCAGAACGGCCGGTGTCCGAATGTCGGGACCACCAGATGGCCGCGATCAATACGCTCGTCGAAAGGGATGGCCAGGGCGCCAATGCCGCCGCCGAAACTGATGCCGCTATAACCCACCTGCCCCTCCAGCCAGGGATAAAGGCTTATGAGCGTGGAAACGGCAACCCACAGATCATCGACGCAGCCGCCAATGATGTAATCGTCTTTCCTGTCGATATTATAGAGAACATGGAGGGCCGGGTCGGACGAGATCGGCGGGCAGGCGCTCAGCGAAAGCCCGCGAAAACAGGGAAACAGCACGGCTGTTTCTTCCACCGGCACGTCGAAATCAGGAGCCTCGCGACCGCCATAACCATGGCCCACAACGAGGCCGCGACGCACCTGCCCCTCGCGCGGCAGCAGCATCCACCCGCCGATACGAAAACCGCCGGTGGAGGTGTAGGTCATATCGAGGACATGCCAGCGGGGGTCGCTGAGCCTGCTCTTGCGCAGTACCGGTCGAGGATCCGTGGCGAGCGCGCGGCGATGGCGCTTTTTCCAGAAATCATCGAAGCCCGGCGGCGCCTCGGGCGGGGTGATGGCCAGCAACTGTTCACGCTGCATGCCATAGGTCGGGTCGAAATCAAAAGGATGGGACTTGGGAACGCTCATGCGATGCTTGTTTCGTGAAAAAACAGCGGACACAAGCTTCATAATATCGAAATAACGGTTTTTTACGGCTTTAGCGGCGGGAAGAGTGTTGAACCACCTGTTCAAAATGGTTCAACCGCGCCCATCACAAACCGATCTCATGCGCAAAGGGTGGATTCGCGCCGGCCCGCGAGACCGTGACCGCCGCAGCCTTCGCACCCAGCGCCAAAGCCTTCCTGATCTGCTCTTCCGTCAGCGAGGCAACCTGCGCCTTGGTCAGAAGGCCCTGCATTTTCAGCGAAGCGAGAATGCCGGCATCGAATGTATCGCCCGCACCGACCGTATCGACTACCTCTACCCGTTCGGACGCCACTTCCACCTTGAAATTGGCCGAATAACCAACGGCACCCTTGGCGCCCCGGGTGACCACGACGAGTTTTGCGCCATGATGCAGCCAGTGGCGTGCAAGCGTCTCCTCGTCGCCTTCCACTCCGAACCATTCAAGGTCTTCGTCGGAGAATTTTACGATGTCAGACTTCGCCGCCATACGGAGGATGCGAGCCATATGCGCCTGCTTGTCCTTGATGAAACCGGGGCGGATATTCGGATCGAGCGAAATGACGCGGCTTTGGTGCTCGCGTACCAGCAGCGCCTCATAGGTACTGCCGCAAGGTTCCGGAATGAGACTGATGGCGCCGAAATGCAGCGCCTCGCAATCCGCGCCAAGCGCCGGAAGATCGGCCTCGGTAATCATCCTGCCGGCGGTATTCTCGTCATAAAAAGCGTATGTGGCATGGCCATCGATGAGCTTGACGAAGGCGATCGTGGTCGGCCGCGAAAGCATTGCGCAATAGCTGAAATCCACATTGCTCGCCCGCAGGGTTGTCCGCAGGATATCGCCCATCATGTCGTCGGAAAGACCTGTGAAGAACGCGGATGGGACGCCGAGACGCCCCAGCGCAATCGCCGTGTTGAAGACCGCTCCGCCTGCATAGGGGGCAAAACCAGCCTCACCCAGCGTCGTCTGCCGGGGCAGCATGTCGATCAGGGCTTCACCACAACACAGGATCATTACGGTCCTCCTCAAACAGCAAATCAAATGGACTTAAATCGATTTAGACGAAGATCGATCGGAAGGCCAGCCGCAAAACCGGGCTGGCCGCATCCGAAATCACGATTGCGGCAATTCGCTGACACCGCCGCGCTTTGCCGACCACGGCAGGGGGTTATCGAGGAAGGCCTCGACCTCGGACAGGGTCTCTTCGTCAAACAGTTTTTCAGCGCGGGCGACCGCCAGAACGTCGCGCCAGGTCGTCAGGTAATGCAGCTTGACATTGCCGTTGGCGAAGCGCGCTTCGGCCTCTTCGAAGATGCCGTAATAGAAGAGCGCAATGCCGTGATCGACGATACCGCCCGCCGCACGGATGGCGTCGATGAAGGTGAACATCGAGCCGCCGGCCGTCGTCAGATCCTCGATGACGAGAACGCGTGCGCCTTCCGGCATATGGCCTTCGATCTGGGCGTTGCGGCCATGGCCTTTCGGCTTCTTGCGGCAATAGATCATCGGCAGGCCAAGGCGCTCGGCAAGGAAGGCGGCAAAGGGAATGCCGGCCGTTTCACCGCCCGCCACACAGTCGAACTTCTCGAAACCGGCCTCGCGCATGACAGCCGCCGCCGCAAAATCCATTGCCGCCGAGCGGATGCGCGGGAAGGAGATGAGCTTGCGCATATCGATGTAAACCGGGCTCTTCATGCCTGAAGCGAAGGTGTAGGGGCTTTCGGAATTGAAATGGACCGCCTTGATTTCCCACAACATCTTCGCAACCAGTTCCGCAACAACGGTGCGGTCAGTGAATGTGAAATGGTTCATAGGCGTTCTCCTTTTTCGGCCTTGGTTTATCGCTCCGAAAACCCGGATCGGTTTTCGGAAAGCACAGCATCTCGATTCAGCATTGCAGGCATCCGCAGGCGGCACCGAAATTTATGGGTGGATGCCTGAGGACCATAACAAAACCGCCGGCAGTGCCGGCGGTCAAAAAAATCAGCTTACATCCCAATGGAGCGGGAACATCGGGTCGAATACGGTCACCGGCCCGGCGCCCGTCTCGATCTTGGCGGGAAACGACACCGGCTCCTCGCGTTTGATCAGCGTGATCGTCTCCTCGTTCGGTGCAAGACCATACCAGGCCGGGCCGTTGAGCGAAGCGAAGGCTTCCAGTTTATCGAGGGCGTTTTCATCCTCGAAGACATGGGCAAGGCAGCTCATGGTGTTGATGGAGGTGTAAATGCCGGCGCAGCCGCAGGCGCATTCCTTCAGCGGGTCCACATGCGGGGCGGAATCCGTGCCGAGGAAGAAGCGGGCGTCGCCCGAAGTCGCAGCAGCCCGCAGCGCCAGCCGGTGCTCCTCGCGCTTGGCAACGGGCAGGCAATAATAATGCGGCTTGATACCGCCAACCAGAATGGCATTGCGGTTGATTATGAGGTGGTGCGTGGTGATCGAGCCGGCCAGATTGGCCTTGGACGACTTGATATAATCCACGCCGTCGTGGGTGGTGATGTGCTCCATCGTCACCTTGAGTTCCGGCAGACGCTGGCGCAGGGGTTCCAGAACCGTATCGATGAAGGCTTTCTCGCGGTCGAAAATATCGACTTCCGGTGTCGTTACCTCGCCATGCACGCAGAGCGGCAGGCCGATTTTCGCCATGCGCTCCAGAACCGGCATGGCCTTGTTGAAATCGCGCACACCCCCGTGGGAGTTGGTGGTCGCGCCAGCCGGATAGAGCTTTACGGCGGTGATGAGGCCGCTTTTTTTGCCCTCTTCCACGTCGTCGGCCTGCGTGTCTTCAGTCAGATAGAGGGTCATCAGCGGCTCGAAACGATCGCCCGCCGGAATGGCCCTGACAATGCGTTCGCGATAGGCGCGGGCATCGGCCGTGGTGACGACCGGGGGCACCAGGTTCGGCATGATGATGGCGCGGGCGAAATGGCGGCTCGTATCCCCGATCACCCCTTCCAGCATTGCCCCGTCACGCAGGTGCAGGTGCCAGTCATCAGGGCGGCGCAGGGTGAGCGACTTCATCGGGATACCTCGGAGCATGACGGAATTGGCGCCCGCTTAGCATCTTTTGCCGCGGGAAAACAGCCGCCAAAGTCCATCAGGCAGCTGTAAATGTCATTTTTTTGAGGCGTGGCTCAGATGTTACCCGCCTCCGGACCCCAGACATCGGTCATCGCGAAACCATCAGCCAGGGGGTCGAAGGGATCGAGACCAACCTGATGCAGACCGAAGGTGAAGCCGCGCCCGGCGATGGTTGGAATGACGGCAGGACGGCCCGCCACCTCGGTGACGGCGGAAAGGCCGACATCGAATTCCGAACCGATGATCGAGCGGGATTTATATTCATCTCCCACCTTCACCTTGCCGCGCGCATAAAGCGTGGCAAGATTGGCGGAGTTGCCGGTTCCGCAGGGCGAACGATCCGCCCGGCCCGGCCACATGGTGGTGCAGGTGCGGATGGAACCGTCCGCATCCACATCCCGGAACATCACATAGGCGACGCCTGAGATGGCCGGGATTTCAGGATGGACGACCGTCATTTCGCGGTTGACCAAATCTTTCAGGATCATGCCCGCCGAGACCAGCTTCGCGGCATTGGCCTTTTCGATCGTGAGACCGATCTGGCGGACATCGACCAGCGCATAAAAAATGCCGCCATAGGAGATATCCATCGTCACCTTGCCCCATTCGGGCGTGTCGATGCTGACATCCAGCTCGTGCACGAAGGACGGCACCATGGTCAGCTTGACCTTTTCGCAGCGTCCGTCGCGGCAGGTGGCCGTGGCCTTTACCAGACCGGCCGCCGTTTCCAGAATGATGACGGTTTCCGGCTCCTGCATTTCCACCATGCCGCTTTCCAGAAGCGCCGTCGTTGCGCAGATGGAATTGGAGCCCGAGCTGGCATGCGCCTGATCCGGCTGGAGAATGACGAAAGCCGCATGCGCATCCGGATGTTTCGGCGGCAGGAGAAGATTGACCGAGCCCATGGGCGTGCCGCGCGGTTCCAGTGTCAGGAAGCGGCGCAGAGCCTCTCCCTGCGGATCGGTATTCATCCAGTGAAGCTGTTCGGCCACGGTATTGCCAGGAATTTTCGGCGCGCCGCCGGTGACGACACGGCCGATTTCGCCTTCGCAATGGACATCGAGAAGCTGGAGAGTGCGTTTCCAACGCATGGGGTCTTACTCCGGAAGTTGAGCTGTTAACCGGACCATACAGATAAAAATACAAGCTGTATACAAAACTACGGGAGCGTGATGACAAAAACGCTTAGCGTTTCCGCCCCCCTCTCTCGCATCGTAGTCTAGCGGTTACGGCATTCCGCCCGGTTTCGGTTGGCAGCAGCATCGCAGTTCACCCTTGACGATTGAAGCGCCTGATCGTCCACCACGGAGCCGGCCGTATCACCCACCGATCCGACCGTGTTTTCCATGGAGCGGCCCAGTCGTTCCACCTGCCTGCCATAATTTTCCCGTGTGCGCGGATCGAAGACTGCAATCGGTGCGCTGACCACCACGCTGGCCGCCGTCCCAACGGTTTGCGCAGCACCAATGCTGACAGCGCCAAGAGCTTCACCGAGACCGACGTCGGAATCCGTTACCGTCTGCCCGGCGATAAGGCGGTCGCCAATCAGACGCACGACCTCGGGGCTCTCGGCAAATTTGCCATGGTTCAGTCGGTCGCCGGATTGCAGCTTGGTGAGATCGAGAACTGTGATACCGGCTTTTTCAAGCTCGCTGCGATAGGGCTCGACAGATGGATCGATCTGGCCGAGACGGTCGACATTGCCAGAAATGCGGCGCGACAGGCTGAGCGCGCGGTCATCCTGCGAAACGAAAAGCGTGAATTTCGGCGGGGTTTTGCCGAGGCTTGCAAATTGCCGGCTGAACACGTCCACATCCAGATCCGGCGCCGCGAGGATGACATTGCCGATCTTCGGATCGACACGGCCATTGCGGATGGCCATCTGGCGCAGCGCCTCCACCGCAAGCCAGGTGCCCATGGAATGGGCCATGACCGTGACCTCGCCGATGGACCTGTCCTTGGCGAGGCGGGTCAACATTTCCTCCAGCGCATCGCGCGAATAGTTGGTGCTTTCCTTGTCGTAGTTATAGTCAAAGATGCTCGCTCGCGACGGCCAGGTGAAGACGACGGGCACGACGTCAGTGCCGGAATCATGGACGATCTGCGCGAAGCGATAAACGGATTCCTCGTACCGGTTGTTGAAACCGTGAACGAAGACCAGCACGCGCCGGTCCTTCTGGATGTGTCTGCCGATCCAGCTTCTGGTCTCGGCTTCGGAGCGAATGGGCTCCACCGCCACCGTGGTGAAATCCTTCAGCGGATTGGGCGGCAGCTTCTTCGGCCATTGCACCTGCCCGACCTTGCGGTTGGCGTTGGGCGGAATGGAAACCGTCACCGCATCCACCTTCAGACCCGTTCCACGCTCGCCGCCAAAAAGCACGGCGGCGTTTTCCGATGGCGCGCGGGTGGTGGCGACGAGAAGATTGACCGGCGTGGTTCCCGCCACGGTCTGCCCCGTCGGCGTCATGACCCCGATCGGACGCCCCCCGCAACCGGCGAGCAGGGCGACAATGGCGATTACGGCCACGAAGCGAATGGGCATCACATCACTCTCCTACAACCCAGAGGCAGCCGGAAAGCAGCCGGGGGAGAGGATTTTCTACCGGAGGCGGAACCGCCGCGCCAGCAACCTGACCACTAGAGCGGACAATTTCCGCCCCGGTGTGTCCAAACGGACCCAATTGTATGGCGGTTGAGCCGGCAGCGAGGGCACCTTTAAAAAACGCAGGCCTATTTCTGCGGCAGCATCGTGCCCCTTTCGCGCAGCGCCTCATGCCAGGATAGCGCCTCTTCAATGAGATGCGGCGTGTGCCCTCCCCGCGCCACCGCGCGCTGATAATAATCCGTCAGCGCATCACGATATTGGGGGTGCACACAGTTCGCGATGATAACCGCCGCGCGCTCGCGAGGTGCGAGACCGCGCAGATCGGCAAGCCCGGTCTCGGTCACGAGAATATCGACATCATGTTCGGTATGATCGACATGGCTGACCATGGGCACTACGCTGGAAATGGCTCCGCCCTTGGCGATCGATTTGGTGACGAAGATGGACATATAGGCGTTGCGGGCGAAATCCCCCGAGCCGCCGATGCCGTTCATCATGTGCGTTCCGCCGACATGGGTGGAATTGACGTTTCCGTAAATATCGAATTCCAGCGCCGTGTTGATGCCGATAATGCCAAGGCGGCGGATGACTTCCGGGTGATTGCTGACCTCCTGCGGGCGCAGGATCAATCTGCTCTTGTAATCGGCCAGTCGCGGCATGACCTGCTCGTTCATGGCGGAAGACAGGGTGATCGATGAACCCGAGGCAAAGGTCAGCTTGCCCGCATCAAACAGTTCGAAAGTCGAATCCTGCAAGACCTCCGAATACATTTTGAGGTCGTGAAACGGCGTATCGATGAAACCATGCATGACAGCATTGGCGATGGTGCCGATGCCGGCCTGAAGCGGCTGGAGTTCATGGGTCATGCGGCCGTGACGCACCTCGTTCAACAGGAACTCGGTGAGATGGCCGGCAATGGCCTTGGTCCCATCGTCAGGCGGCAGCACGGTTGAAAAACTGTCGCTCTTGTCGCTCAGAACGATGGCGGCGATCTTTTCCGGCGGCACCGGAATGAAGGGCAGGCCAACACGGCTATCCGTTGCCACCACCGGAATGGGCATGCGGGTCGGGCGCCTGGCGGGAATGAAGATGTCATGCAGCCCCTCCAGCACCTCGGGCTGCGACAGGTTGATCTCGACGATGACCTTGTCGGCCAGAATGGCGAAGCTCGCGGAATTGCCGACGGAGGTGGTAGGAATGATGCCGCCTTCCGCCGTGATCGCCACGGCCTCGACAATGGCGATATCGACCCCGTGAATCTGGCCGCCGCGCAATTGCTCGACCGTTTCGGAAAGATGCTGATCAATGAACATCACCTTGCCGTCATTGATCGCCCTGCGCAAAGCCGGATCGGACTGGAACGGCATGCGGCGCGCCAGCATTCCCGCCTCGACCATGGTCTTGTCAAGATCGTTGCCCAGCGACGCACCGGTCATAAGGGTGATTTTCATGGGATGTGTCTTGGCGCGCTCGGCCAGCGCCAGCGGCACGGCCTTCGCTTCCCCGGCCCGCGTAAAGCCGCTCATGCCTACCGTCATGCCATCCTGAATGAGACTGGCGGCCTCTTCGGCGCTGACGATCCTGTTCAAGAGGGACGCGTTGCGGATACGCTTTTCAAGCATGCACTTCTCCATGATCTGTCATCACGATGGCACGGCATTTGGCTGGCCACCTCACGGCGACTATGGCGCGCAGTTTCATCGATGAAACTGACATAGATCAAGGGTGCGAACGGAACCATGGCTCTCGCGTATCAAATCCGTTCAACAAACCTCAAGTGACGCATCGGCGCGACAGGCCGCGGGGTCTTCTCACCACCGCAGCCTTGTAGTCGGCAAAGACCTCTCCCTCACCACCCGCAACAGGCGACGAGGCGGAGGTCATCTCTGCAACACGGAAATCGTCCGGTGTCAGGGGCCTTCGCAGACAGGAGCCTGACCGAGCACGACCTGCCCCACCTCCGCATCATAGGCACGCAGGCCAAATGCGCCGAGGCTTATGACCCGGTAACAGGGATTGCCGCCCGTCCACAGCGGATCGACAACATCGATATCGGTGATGAAACGGTGTGCGCAAGCCTGACCGGAGCTGTAAGCTATGCCTTCCGCCGTCGTGCCCGCCATCGGCACATGGATGTGGCCAAAAATGATGTGACGTATGCCGGCCGGATGGGCGGAGAGGCGGCGCATGACAGCACCGTCATCATGCATGCCGATATGTTCGAAATGGCGGATGCCGCAATCCATCGGCGGATGGTGAATGAAAACCGTCACCGGCAGATCGCCTGCGCCTTCCAGCGCACTCTCCAGCCATGCCAGACGATCCGCGCCATACATGCCGCCTATGACATCGGCTTCGTGGCTGTCGAGAAACAGCAAACGGCCAAAATCCGTATCGATGAAGGACTGGATATAACCGTTATCGTCGCGCGGCTGCTCGGGAAAGGCGGCCACGAATTCCGGTCGACGGTCATGATTTCCGAGCATCAGCCTCACCGGCATGGAGACCGGTGTGAGGATATCGCGAAGCAGCTCATAGGCTTCCGGCTCGCCGTAATTACAAAGATCACCCGTCATGACAAGAAGATCGGCGTCGGCGTGTTTTTCGACAATATCGGCCACCGCCGCACGCAGCTGCTTTTCCGGGTCGACGCCGTTTACAGCAATGCCGGGCGGTACGAGATGGGTGTCGGTAATCTGGATGATCTTCATAACGGGTCTTTCTGCACAAAATGGCTGCGGGAACGGATTTCCCCGCAGCCTTTTCAGTCGTTCTGCTTATTTCAGCAGGGCGTTGGTCTGCTCGACGATCTGCTTGAGACCGGCTTCCGGCGTCACCTCACCGCGCATGACCGTGCCGATGATGTCGCGCTGCGTGCGCCAGATGCGGACGGAATCGCCACCCGGATAACCGGCCCAGGGCAGAGAACGGTCAGCCTGAAGCGAAGCGGTCTTCACATTCGGGTTCTCGACATAATAGGGAGCGAGGAAGTCCGGGCCGGTTGCCAGCTTGTTGGTCGGCAGGTAACCGGTGATGCGAACGATGGTGTTCTGCGCTTCCGGACCGGTGATCCACTTCAGGTACTTCCAGGCAGCGTCCTGCTTGGCCTTTTCCTGGGTCAGGATAACAGCCGAGTTGCCGCCGGTCGGAACGCCGCCCTTTTCCTTGTTGTCGAGCGGGAAGGTCGCCGTCTTCAGTTTGAAGCGGTCGCCGACCAGACCCTGGATCGTCTGAACGTGGGCGGGCGTCGAGAAGATGAAGCCGGTAAGGCCTGCACCGAACTGCTGGCGGGACTGATCCCAGTCGAGCAGGTTCTGGCCGCCTTCGGTGACGAACTGGCGGGTCATCTTCAGGGCGTTGAGGCCGATCTCGTTGTCGAAGCCAACGGTCTTGGCCTTCTCGTCAACGAGCTTGCCGCCCTGTTCGACGATGAGCGCCTGCCACAACCAGTCATCCGGCCAGCCGTTAATGTCGTAGCTCATGCCGGCGAACTTGGGGTCGAGAGCCTTGATCTTCTTTGCAAGAGCAATGAGCTCGGCAAAGGTCGTCGGCATCTTGTCCGGATCACCGCCAGCCTTGGTGACGAGGTCGGAGTTGATGTAGATGATCGGCGAGGAGGCGTTGACCGGCAGACCGTACTGCTTGCCGTCGATCTGGCCGAGTGCCGCCATCTTCGGGCTGTAGTTCTTGTCGAGGAAAGCCTGACCGCCTTCAGCCTGAATGAACGGGCCGAGATCGGTGATCTGGTTGCGCGGTGCAAGCGTGTGAACGAGTTCCGCCGTCAGGTTGTAACCCGAGAAATAAACGTCAGGCAGATTGCCAGTGACGGCAGAGCGCAGAACCTGCTGCTGGCCTTCGTTGTAACCGGCAGCCGGAGCGAGGAAGTTGATCTTCACATCAGGGTTCTTCTTCATGAATTCATCGGCCAGCGGCTGATGAAACTTGGTGAAGCCCGGCAGGTTGTAGAGAACGTTGAGCGTGATTTCATTGGCCAGAACCGGCTGAGCGAGGCCCGCAAAAGCCATGCCGAGAGCCAGACCGCCCATCACAGCGCGTCGGTTGAGTTTCATGTCAGTCTCCAGAGAGGTTGGGAGGAGGAAGTCTGAACGGCGTCACTTGACGCCGGTCATGGTAATACCGGCGATGAAGTGCCGTCGTGCGAGGAGGAAGCACAGCACCATCGGCGCGGTAATCAGTGTGGCGCCCGCCATCAGCGCACCATAATTCGCGCCGGATTCGACATCGGCGAAAAGCATCATGCCAAGCGGCGGCGGGGCGAGATTGGTGTCGGAGACCACGATCATCGGCCAATACAGGTCGTTCCAGTGGGCAACGAGCGAGAAGATCGAGAAGGCGGCGAGCGAAGGCAACGACCCGCGAAGGACCAGTCCCCAGCAAATCTCCATTTCCGAGAACCCGTCCATGCGGGCAGCCTCAATGATTTCATTCGGATAGCTGCGGAAGGACTGGTTGAACAGGAAGATAGCGAAGACCGAAAGGAAGAACGGCATCATCATCGCGAAATAGGTATTCAGAAGTTCCGTCTTGGCCAGACCAACGAAAAGCGGCAATGCAAGCGCCTGAATGGGAACGCAGAGCGCCGCAATAACGAGGCCCAGCAGCAGCTTGCGGCCCGGGAACCGGAGCTTTGCCAGCGCATAGGCAGCCGGAACCGATGTCAGCACCTGCACGACGAGAATGCCGACGCAGACAATGACGCCGTTCAGCATGAAACGCGCCATCGGCACCTGACCCGCCGCCCGGGCGTAATTATCGACAGCGTCGAATTTTTGCGGGATCGGCCAGAGCGAGACATCGAAGATTTCCGCCGGCGAGCGGATCGAGGTCAACACCATCCAGTAGAACGGCAGGAGCATCACGAAAGCGCCCAGCGCAAGCACGAGATGCGGGAAATATTTGCGCAATGCGGCCATCAGTAGTGCACCTTCCGGTCCATGTGCAGCGTCTGGCCGATAGACAGGACCAGCACGATCGCGAGGAAGATAATCGTCAGCGCGGCGGCATAACCGGTGTTGGAATATTCGAAACCTTCGAGATAAAGATCGAACAGCAGGGTTTCCGATCCGAAGCGGCCCTTGGTCAACACAGCCACCGTCTCGAACACCTTGAAGGCCGAAATGGAGGTGGTGACCACCACGAACATGGTCGTCGGCCCAAGCATCGGCCAGGTCACGGTCAGGAACCGGTCGACCGGGTTCTTGGCGCCATCCAGCCGCGCCGCCTCGTGCAGATCCTTCGAAATGGCCGTGAGGCCGGCAAGGAACAGCACCATGTTGAACCCGAGGATCTGCCAGACGCCCATCAGCGCCATGGTGGGAATGAGGAGTACGGGATTGGAGAGGAAGGCGACCGGTTCGAGACCAAGCCATTTGATCGCCGCATTCACCGGACCAAGCGAAGGGTGCAGCAGGAACTGCCACACGGTCGCCATGGCGACGAGTGTTGCGGTGACGGGGAGAAAATAAGCCACTTCCCAGAAAGCGCGGCTGCGCTTGCGGTTATATACGAGCAAAGCCACGCCGAGCGCCAGAAAGACGCCGAAGGGAATGACGATGAGCGCATAGATGGCGGTGTTGGCTAGGGCGCGCAGAAAAACCGGATCCTGAAACGCCTTGACGAAGTTTCCAAGACCGACAAAGCGGGTGGAGAGCGAACCCAGCTGGTAATCGGTGACGGAAAAACCGGCCAGAACGAGCATCGGAACAATATAGATCGCCAGAAGCAGCAGGCTTGCGGGGGCTGCGAACATCAGGCCGCGCCAGATCATCCGCCGGTCCGCCTTCGACAGCCGCGGGCGAGCCTTCGCCCGTGCAGCCGAGGAGAAATCAACCGCCGTCATGCCGGCACCCGTTCGCGCACCGTCACCTTGCGACGCAGGCCATCGGCCGCGAAGAGATGCGCGCGTTCCGGTGCAAAGCCGAGATTCATGACGCCATTCGCATCGGCACCCAGGGCCTCGCCCGCGACTTGACGCAGGGTGATGGCGACGGTCTCGTCGCTCAGCAGGCGGCAGCTCACGAAACGATCGGCGCCGTGGGTTTCACTGCGCACCACGCGCACGGCAAAACCTTCTTCGCCCGGGCGCAGGTCTTCGGCACGAAGGCCGAGCGTCGCCGGGCCGGCATCACGGCCGGCACCTTCAATAGCAAGATCGCGTCCAAAAGCCGTGATCTTGCCCTGCGCATCGATTTCGACCGGCAGCAGGTTGATCGATGGCGTGCCGATAAAACGCGCGACCGTCAGCGTCGCGGGCTTGCGGTAAAGCTCGTCCGGCGTGCCCAGCTGCTCGATGCGGCCTTCCGACATCAGGGCGATACGGTCGGACATGGTCATGGCTTCGATCTGGTCATGGGTGACGTAGATGAAGGTTGCCCCAAGCCGGCGGTGCAGGCCCGCCAGTTCCTCACGCATATGGGCGCGAAGTTTCGCATCGAGGTTGGAAAGCGGCTCGTCCATCAGGAAGGCTGCAGGCGAACGCACCAGCGCCCGGGCGAGCGCCACACGCTGACGCTGGCCGCCGGAAAGCTGCGCCGGCTTGCGATCCAGCAGATGCGCGATCTGCAGCGTCTCGGCCGCCTGTTCAACGGCGGCATCGATCTGCTTCAATGTTTCAGCAGGCGCTGCAAAACGTCCGATCAGTGGCAGGCGAGCAGCGAAAGGCAGGCGCCGCATCCTGAGCGGCGTCGCGATGTTCTGGCGCACGCTCATATGCGGATAAAGGGCGTAAGACTGGAAAACCATCGCCAGATTGCGATCGCTCGGATCAACCTCTGTCACATCCTGCTCGCCGATCGAAACCGAACCGCGATCCGGCGTTTCCAGACCCGCAATGATACGCAACAGCGTGGACTTGCCGCAGCCCGACATACCAACGAGGGACAAAAACTCGCCTGGGCGGATTGAGAGATCGATCTCTTTCAGAACATCATCGGCCCCGAAGCCTTTGCCGATGCCCGAAAGTTCAAGTGATTGTGGCGTCATTCTGCGCTCCTTTTCTGGAGCGCATATGCTTTTATTGTATGACAATATGACGAAGGTTCGGGGAAAGTTCGATGACACTCGAAAGCCCGGAAATGTCGGGTGATCGGAAAACCTTGCTGTGTAGGCCTCTACCCAAAACCACTAATATTGGGGGATATTCCCGGTGCTTGTTTATAGACTGAGAAACCAGCCTTGAGACACCGATTTATACGGCGGCGAGAATCACATGCGCCTGAATTTTGGCGGCAACCTCACCGCCGCCATGGCGCGCTTCAATGGCCGCGGCGACGTAGTCTGTCGCGGCATCCAGCTTCCCCGGAGCCCTTGCCTCGATCTCCGTCCGCAGAACAGTTCCCTGACAATAAGCGACAGCTGGAATACGCGGCGAAGAGGCGCGGCCTTGCATCGCCACCGTCTCGATCGTCACGCGCGAAAACCCGGCATCCTCCAGTTCACGGCGGATCATCGGGGAACAGGCGTGCCAAGGCGTTCGTCACATCATTCGCGAAGTGGTTTTCCTCGATGCGATCCCAGACGTTGAATAAATAATGCCCACCGGGCTTCAGCACCCGCTTTGCCTCTCGATAGGCCGACGGGCGATCACCGAAAAACATCGCACCGAACTGGCAGAAGACGAGGTCGAAAACAGTGTTTTCAAAAGGTAGGGTCTGGGCGTCCGCCTGTTGCCATCTTATGCGGTGATCCGGCGCCTGCTGCGACGCGGCAAAATCGAGCATAGGCTGATTGAGATCGGTCACCACATAGTTTGCGGCAGGCAATAATCGGGGAGCCAGTTTGCGCGTGACGGCACCGCTTCCCGCAGCAATCTCCAGAATATCAATCGGCATCAAAGCCGCCGCCCGTCGCGCCAGATCAGTGGCGAACGGCGCAAAAATCAACGGCACCATATAGCGGTCGTAATTTTCCGGAATCGAACCTGCAAATACCTTGTCTGCTTCCAACATGGCTTTCACCCCGGGCCATCTGATGACCGGATGATTTTAACATATATTCGGAAGGTTCGGAATTCGTTCGGTCCTGCCGGGTGTCGCAGCAGCCGAAGCATCTGGCGGAACGAACTCGCCGTTTCAAGCCACATGGCAAGCGAGAAACATCGCGTGTTTCAAGACCCGTTTTTTAGGAAAGGAAATGGCGCACCCGAAGAGATTCGAACTCCTGACCCCCAGATTCGTAGTCTGGTGCTCTATCCAGCTGAGCTACGGGTGCGTGCCGTTCCGGTCGTTTCCGGTGGCGTGGCGATCCTCTAAAACGTCCTCATTCCGAATGCAAGCGATTTCGTTTGGAAATTGTCATTTTTCCGCAGCAATTCATGTATCTTATTGATTATATTGTAAATTCTACGAACCTCGTTTTCCACGGGCCTGAGACCATGTCAATTCCGGCGGAGATAATGATTTCGCGGGCCTGTCGCGGCGCGGGTTTTTCAGGCGGTTCTGGCGGCCTGCACGGAGGCGGCGCGGTCGGCGATTTCAATGCGGAACTGCGTGCCGGGACCGGGCTTTTCGACGAGCGCGATGGTGCCGCCATGGGCGAGCACCAGTTCGCGGGCAATGACCAGCCCGAGGCCCGTGCCGCCGGAGCGGGCCGAACCCCGGAAAGCGGAAAACAGGTTCTCCTTGGCCTTGCGCGGCATTCCCGGCCCATTGTCGTCGATGACGATGCTGACGACGCTGCCGGCCCTCTGGGCCAGGATGGAAAGGTGTCTCGGCGCGGCATTTGTGGCATCGGATTGCAGAGCCTGGACGGCATTGCGACAGAGATTATGGATGACCCGGAAAAGCTGTTCGGAATCCGCATCGATCGTGAGATCCGGGGGGACGCTGTCGTGAAACTCGATACCGCTGTCGGGATCGAGCGCCAGAATGTCGCGCACATCCCGCACCAGAAGGCTCAACTGCACCATCTTGCGTTTCGGCGCGCCTTCGGTCGCCTGGCCATAGGCTAGAACCTCGCCCGTATAGGCCACGGCGCGGTCGATGGTGCGCAGCAGTTTCGGCGCGAAGCTCCTGACCATCGGGTCCTTGGCATCCACAAGCCGGTCGGACATCAGCTGCGCGGAGGAGAGGATGTTGCGCATGTCATGGTTGATCTTCGACACCGCAAGGCCGAGATCCACAAGGTTCTTCTGCTGGCGCAGGGTTTTCTGCAGTTCGGTCTGCATATCCGCAAGATGGCGGCCCGCAACCGACAGTTCGTCCGTCCCCTCCTCGGGCACGAAAATCCGCTCGGGATTGCCTGGATCCTCGGAGAAATTCTGCATGCCGAGCGTCAGCCGGCGTATCGGCCGGATCATGATGCGGTTGATGGAGATGAATATCAGGCCGGCCGTGATCAGCGACAGGACGATGGAAATCAGGAAAACGTTGCGGGCATAGGCAAGCATCGCCGCCCGCAGCTTGTTTTCGCCCAGCACCAGTTCGATGATGGTATCGCTGTCGCCCACCACATCGAAGACGCGGATGACGCGGTTGCCGCCGAACAGCAGGGTGGAGAAGGCATCCCGCACCGCCGCCACCTGCGAAACATCGGAAAGATCATATTGCTCGTCGACACCGGGCGGTGTTTCCGCCACTGCGAGCAGGCGCGAGGTGCCGTCCTTTCGCAGCGCGATAAGCTTTGCCCCGGTTGCCATCAGCGTGTCGTTCTGCACGCTTCGCGGCAGTTCGGCCTGCAGGCCATCAATCACCGCGCCGGCGGCGGCGGCCGTATTCAGACGGTCCTGCAGCCAGGAAAGACGCATATTGGCGACGGAAGGCACGAAGATCAGCACTTCGGCGATCATCACGAAAATGACCGTGAGCAGCAGCAGCCGTCCGGAAAGACCGGCGGTCAATCCCGGCATGCAGTGCACCGGATCGTCTTGCGTGCGGTCCAAGCTGTCTACGCCTTTAGAAAACACCGGGCCATGATCCTGTATGCGCGCCGCTGCTTGCGTGGAACGGCTCGGTTTATATGCAGCGACGATAATAGGACCTAATGGATATTTTTCCAATGCGCTGCAAAACAAACGTTTTCATTGCCGGAAAACAAACGCCGCCCGAAAAGGGCGGCGTTCGCAGCGTAAGCCTGTTTGAAGCGGAACTGCAGGTCGCCTAGAATTCCTGCCAGTCGCCATGCGCCGGTGCTGCAGCGGGCTGGGCATTGAGTGCACGACTGACGCTGTTCATCAATTTGCGGGCCGGGGACGCCACCGCCGCCGTCCTGCCGGAGACCGCAACCGGTCCGGTGGATGCCGTTACCGGTCTTGCGGGCTGCTCGAAACGGTGGCTGTGCTGCACATTTTCGGCGCCAACATTGAAACGAGTCACCAGCGTCACGAGATGATCCGCCTCGCTGCTCAGCTTGTGGGTTGCGGCCGAGGTCTCCTCCACCATGGCAGCATTGCGCTGCGTCACCTGATCCATCTGGTTGATGGCGGTATTCACCTCGTGCAGACCGGTGGACTGCTCCCTGGCCGCCGTGGCGATCGAATGGATGTGCTCATTGATCGCCAGAACGCGGGTCTCGATCTCGCTCAGTGCGCTGCCGGTTTTCTGCACCAGCGACACGCCGCGTCCGACCTCCTGGCCGGATTTGGTGATCAGCGCCTTGATGTCCTTCGCAGCCGTTGCGGAACGCTGCGCCAGTTCCCGCACTTCCTGCGCGACGACGGCGAAGCCCTTGCCGGCCTCGCCGGCACGTGCCGCTTCCACGCCTGCGTTCAGCGCGAGAAGGTTCGTCTGGAAGGCGATCTCGTCAATGACGTTGATGATCTGGCTGATTTCACGCGAGGCATGCTCGATGCGATCCATGGCGGAGACGGCATCGCGCACGACACTGGCGGATTCCTCCGTCTTCTGCTTGGTTTCGGCAACCATGGCGCTGGCTTCCTGCGCACGGTCGGTGGAATTGCGGACGACGGCGGTGATTTCGTCCAGTGCGGCGGAGGTTTCCTCCAGCGCCGCAGCCTGCTGTTCCGTCCGCTTCGACAGGTCGTCGGCCGCCGAGCGCAGTTCGCTTGCGTTGCCGCTGATGCCTTCCGTGCTGCCGCGCACCTCCCTCATTGTCTCGCGCAGCTTGGTCAGCGTCTGGTTGACGTTCTCCTGGAGTTCGCCGAACACGCCGCGGAACTCGCCGTCCATCCTCTCCGTCAGATCACCCCGCGCCAGACCTTCAATGACGCGGCTGGTCTCGGATACGCCGTTATGGACCCCCGTGAGGAGCGAATTGATCGTCGCGGCGAAACGATTGAGGTTTTCGTCGCCATAATCCTTGTTGATGCGGCGGCTGAAATCGCCCTGGGCCGCGGCGTCGACGACGACGGCCATGCCGGCCTGCAGGTCGTCGCTCTTGGCGCGCATGGCGGTCTCCTGCGCATTCATGCGGCGCACCTCGCGGCCGTTGTTCTTGAAGACCTCGACGGCGGCAGCCATTTCGCCGATCTCGTCGTTGCGGCCGAGATAGGGGACTTCCGCGTCCAGATTTCCATCGGCCACCGCATTCATCACCTGCGAAACCCGGCGGATGGGCGCGCTGAGCTGCCGCGTTCCGATGTAGAGACCGAAGGCGGCTCCCGCGCCGACACCTGCAACCGTCACCGCGACGATCGCCCAGAATATGGCGGTGCTGAAAGAATCCATTCCTGCCTTTACGACTTCCAGTTCGGCAATGTCGTTTTTCACGACACCATCGATCTCCGCCTGATAGGCCTTGCGGTTGGCGCGGTTCGCCTCATTGTTGCCCTGCTGGGCGGCTGCCTGCGGCCCGCTCTCCTTCGCCAGCCGGACAGTCTCCAGACGGAAGGTCCGGAATTCCTTGGACCGGCCGACAAGCTTGTCGAAACTCGCCCGCTGTTCCGCCGGCACGAGCGGAGCCCAGCTGGCAATCAGCTTTTCCATGGCATCAAGGTTTTTGACCATGCCGTCGGCAAAGGGGGTGACTGCGGCCACATCGGCTGCCGCATAGACACCACGCGCCTCCATGACGACCGCCGTCACCAGACGGTTAAGCGCCTCGCCCTTGTAGGCCCTTTCGGCAGCTTCCTCGAAATGATGCGACCGGACCCGGAATTCGTTGATCGCATAGATGGACAGCCCGCCGATGGTGCAGGCAACAAGGCTCATAAGCCCGACAAGTAGATTGATACGACCGCGAATTCTCAATTTCGTTCCCCCAACAAAAACCAGCCGCGCAATGAAAATGGGAAGCTGGCATAACTTTTCGCGTCACAAGATTTATCAATGCGGCGTTAAGAAAGAATTTCGGATTTTATCGATTGCGCGTCGGAATCAGCCTCTATCGGCAGTCGGCGAAGGAGATTGCGGTGCGTTTTCCGCAAAAGGTGAACCGCGAAAACCCCTTCGGCAATTGACTTTGCTCGGCCTATGCCCTTATAAGCCGCGCACGCTCGGCCATTGAAAGCTCGCCCAGGCGGGGTTAGCCGTGCAAAAAACGAAACGCTCTTGCAAATAATTGCAAATTCAAGAAGGGCCGCACACCGCGGTATTAAATAAATGTCGAAGCGTACTTACCAACCGTCCAAGCTTGTTCGCAAGCGTCGTCATGGTTTCCGTGCCCGCATGGCTACCGCCGGCGGTCGCAAGGTTCTCGCAGCCCGCCGTGCGCGCGGCCGCGCACGTCTGTCGGCTTAATTGCCGAGCCTGTGGCCCGATGAAAGTCGTGGGCACATGAGCAAGACTGAAAAACACCCCGGCCGGCTTAAAAACCGGTCGGAGTTTCTTGCCGTTCAGGCGGGGGAAAAACGGCGGGGAAGCACCTTTCTTCTGGAAGTGCTTGACCGGAAAGCCCCGGAAACCGAGCCTCGCGTCGGTTTTACCGTAACAAAAAGACAAGGCAACGCGGTCGAGCGAAATCGCATGCGCCGCCGTCTCAGGGAAGCCGTCAGGCTTTCTGCCGGGGTCGCAATGAAGCCCGGTCATGACTATGTGATTGTCGCCCGCAGGGATGTGCTCGATACAACCTTCCCGAAACTTCAGTCTCTCCTTGCCGAGCGCATTGAAGGAACGGCGAAACCGAAACGGTCCCAGGAGACCCGCTCCAGGAAAGAATGATGGAAAAGAACCGCAATTACTTCATCGCGATAGCCCTTTCGGTTGTCATCGTCCTCGCCTGGCAATTCCTTTACATGAATCCGCGTATCGAGCAGCAGCGCCGTGCCGAAGAGGCCCGCCAGGCGCAGCAGCAGCAGACGACGCAGCAACAGCAGCCGGCACCGGGTGCCGCGCCTGGTGCAGCCGTCGAAGGCACACCGCCCGCCTCTTCGCCGCAGACCGCCGCAACGGCGACCCGTGAAGAGTCGATTGCAAGAACCCAGCGTGTGGCCATCGACACCAACGCCATCGCCGGTTCGATCAATCTCGCCGGCGCCCGTTTCGATGACATCCGGCTCAAGGATTACCATGAGACCGTCGATGACTCGAGCCCGATCATCACGCTGTTCTCGCCCTCCGACACCAAGGACGGCTACTTCACCGAACTCGGTTTTGTTGCTGCACAGGAAGTCGGCGGCGTTCCCGGTCCGACCACCGTCTGGACGCTGGCAAGCGGCGAGAAGCTGACGGAAACCACCCCGGTCACCCTCACCTACACCAATTCCAAGGGCGTGATTTTCTCCCGCACGATTTCGATCGACGAGCATTATATGATCTCGGTCGCCGACAAGGTCGAGAACCCGGGACAGGCTGCGGTCTCCTTCGCCACCTATGGCCGCGTGACGCGCAACAACAAGCCGGCGATCCCGCCCGTCTTCGTCATCCATGAAGGCTTTCTCGGCGTTTCGGGCAAAGACGGCAGCCTGACGGAAGAAAAATACAAGGATGTTGAAGAAGCACCGGTAACTATTGCCAAGGCAACCGGCGGCTGGCTCGGCATTACCGACAAATATTGGGCTGCTGCCATCGTTCCGCCGCAGACAACACCGTTCGAAACCCGCTTTTCGCATATCACCGGCAATCAGCCGAGCTATCAGGCGGATTTCAAGAGCGACACGATGACGGTCGAACCCGGCCAGTCCATCGAGCTGAAGAGCCTTGTCTTCGCCGGCGCCAAGGAAGTGCCGCTGGTCGACCGCTATGAAAAAGAATATTCCATTCCGAAGTTCGACCTTCTGATCGACTGGGGCTGGTTCTACTTCATCACCAAGCCGATGTTCAAAATGATGGATTTCTTCTTCCGTTATTTTGGCAATTTCGGCGTGGCCATCCTGCTCACCACCATCGTCGTCAAGGCGCTCTTCTTCCCGCTCGCCAGCAAGCAATATGCTTCCATGGCGAACATGAAGCGCGTGCAGCCGAAGATGGAGGAGCTTAAGGCCAAGCATGGCGATGACCGCATGGCCATGCAGCAGGCGATGATGCAGCTCTACAAGGAAGAGAAGATCAATCCGGTTGCCGGCTGCTGGCCGATGCTTCTGCAGATTCCGGTCTTCTTCGCGCTCTACAAGGTCATCTACGTCACCATCGAAATGCGGCATGCACCGTTCTTCGGCTGGATTCACGACCTTTCCGCGCCCGATCCGACATCGCTCTTCAACCTGTTCGGCCTTCTGCCTTACGACGTGCCGCATTTCCTGATGATCGGCGTCTGGCCGCTGGTCATGGGCATCACCATGTTCCTGCAGATGCGCATGAACCCGACGCCGCCCGATCCGACGCAGGCAATGATCTTCAACTGGATGCCGCTGATCTTCACCTTCATGCTGGCCTCCTTCCCGGCCGGTCTGGTCATCTACTGGGCATGGAACAATACGCTCTCCATCACCCAGCAGGCCGTCATCATGAAGCGTCAGGGCGCCAAGATCGAGCTGTTCGATAATATCAAGGGGCTGTTCAAGCGAAAGCCGGTGCAATCGAAATGAGTGAAACCGGCACGGCAACCGAAAAGCCCCTGTTCGGGCGACCCTGGATTTTCATTCGCGGCGTTCCCGCAATGAAATTCCTGCCGCCCGAAGGCCCGCCGGAGATTGCCTTCGCCGGTCGTTCGAATGTCGGCAAGTCCTCGCTCATCAATGCGCTGGTGGGCCACAAGGGGCTTGCCCGCACGTCCAACACGCCCGGACGCACGCAGGAACTCAACTACTTCGTTCCGGATGGTTATTCCGGCGAAGCGGGCGACCTGCCGCCGATGGCGCTGGTCGACATGCCCGGTTACGGTTATGCGCAGGCCCCCAAGGATCATGTTGACGCCTGGACGAAGCTTGTCTTCGATTATCTGCGCGGCCGTGCGACGCTGAAGCGCGTTTACGTGCTGATCGATTCCCGCCACGGCGTGAAAAAGAATGACGAGGAGGTTCTGACCCTGCTCGACAAGGCAGCCGTGTCCTACCAGATCGTGCTGACGAAGACGGACAAGATCAAGGATGTCGGCGTTCCGCGGCTGATCGGCGAAACGCTGGAAAAAATCCGCAAGCGCCCTGCCGCCTATCCGGAAGTTCTCGCCACGTCCTCGGAAAAATCATTCGGGCTGGATAGCCTGCGGGCCGAGATCGTCAGAACGATCTCCCTTTGAGAGGCGCGCCCCTCAGGCGATAGTGAAAAGCAGAACGGCGGTCCACAGCATCGCCGTCAGTGCCAGAAGACGCCAGAAGCGCACCGAATGCCAGACCTCCGAAAGCATGGCTGCGAACATGCTGCCACCGCGCAGCGGCTGGCTCCTGAATGGCAGGCCGGAGCGGCTTGGATCCCGTTCCAGCAGCGCGGCGACGGTCGCATTTTCGCGGTATTCGGTTTCCGCCAGATTGTCCCGCCAGCGCCTGACCATGGCCGCGAACTGGCGGTCACGTTTGATGCGTTTGGCAAGCTCCGCCATGCTTTCCGGCGGCAAGGCACCCAGCACATATTCGCCCGCAAGGACTTCGTCCCGCAAACCGCTTTGCTTGTCTCGATCGGGTGCCGTCATGTGGTCTCTCGCTCCTCGGTCGTTCAGGTCAGCATCGCTTGCGCGGCGCGCGACATCTTCTGTCGCCCTGAATTAACCCCTCCCCTTTCCCCTGCAAGGCTGGTCCCATTGGGCCTTTATGTCAATCGCATTACAGGGCCCGGAACGCCAAAAAAAAGAAATTTGACTGCTGCCGACACAATAAGGCCGAGAGGTTATTTCATCCGTCAAAGACTTGCTTTAGAGCGGTGACAGGCTCTCAACAGCCGCAACCACAGACCGAGGTTTTTAGATGACGTCTTCCGAAAGCGAAACTCAGGCGCGGCTGCTCGCACAGGCTCTGCCTTTTATGCAGAAATACGAGAACAAGACCATCGTGGTGAAATATGGCGGCCACGCCATGGGGGATTCCACACTCGGCAAGGCTTTCGCGGAAGACATCGCGCTGTTGAAGCAATCAGGCATAAACCCGATCGTCGTGCATGGCGGCGGCCCGCAGATCGGCGCGATGCTGACCAAGATGGGCATCGAATCGAAGTTCGAGGGCGGCCTTCGCGTTACCGACGCCAAGACGGTCGAGATCGTCGAAATGGTTCTGGCCGGATCGATCAACAAGGAAATCGTCGCCCTCATCAACCAGACGGGTGAATGGGCGATCGGCCTGTGCGGCAAGGACGGTAACATGGTCTTCGCCGAAAAGGCGAAAAAGACCGTCATCGATCCTGACAGCAATATCGAACGTGTGCTCGATCTCGGCTTCGTCGGCGAAGTCACCGAAGTCGACCGCACCCTGCTCGACCTGCTCGCCAAGTCGGAAATGATCCCGGTCATCGCCCCGGTCGCGCCTGGCCGCGATGGCGCCACCTACAATATCAACGCCGATACCTTCGCCGGCGCGATTGCGGGCGCGCTTCACGCCTCGCGTCTGCTGTTTCTCACCGACGTTCCCGGCGTTCTCGACAAGAACAAGGAACTCATCAAGGAACTCACCGTCTCGCAGGCGCGTGCGCTCATCAAGGACGGCACGATTTCCGGTGGCATGATCCCGAAGGTCGAGACCTGCATCGACGCCATCAAGGCCGGTGTTCAGGGCGTGGTGATCCTCAACGGCAAGACGCCCCATTCCGTCCTTCTGGAAATCTTCACGGAAGGCGCCGGCACGCTCATCGTGCCCTGATGTGCTTCAGGTGGCGGACGGCAAGCCTGTCCGCCACGACAGGCCTTCAACCGAATGCCAGAAGCGACAGCACACCCACCACAATCAGCAGGCAACCGGAGAGTTCGAGCCGGTTGATCTTCTCCTTGAAGAAGAGCACGGTCGAGGCGAAGGCGAAGAGCATCTCCACCTGCGCCAGCGCCTTCACCACGGCGGCCTGCTGCAGGGTCATCGCCGTGAACCAGCCGAATGAGGCCGTGGCGCCCACGAAACCGACAGCAAGCGACGGTTTCCAAACCTTGGCGATACGCCGCAATTCTTCCCGCTCGCGCCAGATGATCCACAGGAACATCGACACCGTCTGCATGACGATCACGACGACGAGTGTGAAGCCCGCCTGCATCATCGCGTCCGGAACGGGAAGGCTCGGCGCAAGCGCGAGCGACGCCGATCGGTAGGCAACCGACGACAGGCCGAAGAAAGCGCCTGAGGCGAGGCCGATGCCCGCCGTCCGGCTGAAGATCGACGTCAGGAAGGAAGCGGGCGTCACTTCCGTGCGTGCCACCGAAATCAGCATGACACCGGCGACCGATATGGCAATAGCCGCCAATGTGCCGCCATTGACGCTTTCACCGATGAAGATAAGCGCGAACAGTGCCGCCTGCGCCGGTTCTGTGCGGGAATAGGCCGTTCCCACTGCAAAGTTGCGGAAGGAGAACAGGTGCACCAGCAGGAACGTGGCGGCAATCTGCGCCATGGCCCCGACCGTCGCCCACAAAGCGAAGGACATGTTGGGCACCGGCAGCGGGCGACCGAGCCCGAAATGCAGAAAAGCGAGATAGGCGAGAGCGAAGGGCATGCCGAACACGAAGCGCACAAAGGTCGCGCCCGTGGTGCCCATCATGCCCTTGAGGTGCTTTTGCAGGGTCGAGCGCAGGTTCTGCAAGAACGCGCTTGCGAAAGTAATACCTATCCAGAGTTCCATGGCTTTGGCGGTATCATGCGCCGGAGGCCGCAGCCAAGCCCGATTTTCTGACCAATAGTCGTCTTTTCGATTTTCTTCGTCATTCGAAACGGGCATAAAGCAGCCCATGGACACAAAGCCGAAAAACCTGCCCGAAGCCGCCGATTTCGACCATGTAAGCGAATGGGTCTTCGATCTCGACAACACGCTCTATCCGCATCACATCAATCTGTTTTCGCAGATCGATCGAAACATGACGGCCTATGTGGCGGAACTTCTGAAGCTTGACCCCGAGGAAGCCCGGGTGCTGCAGAAACGGTATTATCACGACCACGGCACGACGCTGCAGGGCCTGATGATCCATTACGGCATCAGCCCGGACGAGTTTCTGGAACGCGCCCATGCCATCGACTATTCGGCATTGAAACCGCATCCGGAACTTGGTGAGGCAATCAAGGCTTTGCCCGGTCGCAAGTTCATCCTCACCAATGGCAGCGTGAAACACGCGCAGGCTGCGGCCGGCGCGCTCGGCATTCTCGATCATTTCGAGGATATTTTCGATATCGTCGCCGCGGGATACTTGCCGAAACCAGCCGGCGCGACCTATGAGAAATTCGCGGCGCTTTCGAAACTCGACACGAAAAAAGCCGCCATGTTCGAGGATCTGCCGCGCAATCTTGCCGCCCCCAAGGCGCTGGGCATGAAGACCGTGTTGCTCGTGCCTTCAAACCTTGAGGGCGTCATCATGGAACGCTGGGAAATTCCGGCCGTGACGGATGAGCATATCGACTACATCACCGACGACCTGACCGGGTTCCTGACGAAAACCATCACCCGCTGAGCAGCGAACATTACCGAAGCTTCATCCACCTTACGGATGTTTAAGTGGTGAGGCTTGCTGGACGTCACTATCTTTTCTTCAGGGACACCAAAGAAAGGTAATGACGATGACCACACGCAAAATCGCCCTCTCTGCTCTTGGCGCAGCCCTTGTGCTCAGCACGGCCGCAACGGCCAGTTTCGCCGCGCCCGGCAAGGGCCACAAGGATCGCATGCCGATCCGTCCGGAAGCGGCTTTCGTTCACCTGCTGAAGGTGGCCGACGCCAACAAGGACGGCAAGATTTCGAAGGAGGAATTCGCCGCCCGTCAGGACGCGCTCTTCACAGAGATCGACAAGGACAAAGACGGCTCGATTACGCCGAAGGAAATCCGCGAATACCGCCAGGCGAAGATGGAAGCCTTCCGCGCCGCCCATCCGCGTCCGGAGCGGGAGGAAGCCAAGGCGGATGAAGGCAAGGGTCCCGAGGGCAAGCGCGCCGAGCGCGAACATGGCGGCCGTCAGGGCTGGGGCAAACATGGCGGCAAGGGTGGAGCCTACGCACTGTTCCGCATGGCCGATACCGACGAGAACGGTCAGGTCAGCAAGGCCGAATTCACCGCCGCCGGCGAAAAGATGTTCGAACGGCTGGACAGGAACAAGGACGGCGTCATCTCCATCGACGACATGCCGGACCGCCCGTTCCTTTGATCCACTAAGCATAAAGCCCGCTCAAAAGCGGGCTTTTTTATTCAATGCAGGCTGACGGTCTTGAGATCGTCTTCGGCAGCCTTGAAAAACGTGCTTGAACGGTTGTCCGTGAGGAGGATTGGCGTACCATCCGCACCGAACAGTGCCCAAAGATCCAATTGCGGATCGAGATCAGGCGCTTCCGGGAAACAGCGGCTGACGTCTTCCGCCCGGATCTTGCGGATATATCCCACTTCTCCTTCGCCGATATGGGCGAGCTGGGATTGGGTGAGACGCGCATGCGCTTCTTTCAAAAGCATATTTCAGCCTCCTTCTTCACGCCGAGCGATTCGTGTCGGATTCTGGCGTTCACGTTCTACTCTGAGACGGAAATATTAATTTTCTTCACCACGTTTGAAATTTCCGGCCGGACCAGATCGATGGAAAGAAGGCCGTTGCGCAGGCGCGCTTCCCTGACCTGCATGCCATCGGCAAGCACGAAAACCCGCTGGAACTGGCGCGCCGCGATGCCGCGATAGAGAAAATCGCGCTTCTCCTGTTCCTGCTGTCGTCCCCGAATGACGAGCTGGTTATCGGCCGTCGTCACATCCAGATCGTCCTGCGAAAAACCGGCGACTGCGATGGTGATGCGCAGGCGTTCGGGCATATCTTCGCTGCCGGGCAGGCGCTCTATGTTGTAGGGAGGATAGCCGTCATTGGCCTTCGCCATGCGCTCCAGCGTTTTTTCCATGGCATCAAAACCCAGCAGAAGCGGGTGGGTGAATGGCGTCATGCGGCTCATGTCTCTTCTGTCCTTGCAACCAAGCGACGTTTCGCGGTCCCGCTTCCGGCAACCTTGCCGGTCAATCGCACCGGCCCCAGCAATATGGGAAGCCGAACCACGATGCGCAAGACGAAACGCGGGGCAAAGGCAAGCCGCAGGAATGAGACTTGACAAGTGAGCACCCGCCGCTCGAAAAAAGCGCTCATCTCAACGGCGGGCAAGACATGGCAGAACGCAGAAAAATCATCATCGACACCGATCCCGGCCAGGACGACGCAGCGGCAATCATGCTCGCTTTCGCAAGCCCGGAGGAAATCGACATTCTCGGATTGTGCGCCGTCGCCGGCAACGTTCCGCTGAAGCTGACGAGCCGCAACATCCGCATCATCTGCGAATTGTGCGGGCGCACCGATATTCCAGTCTATGAGGGCGCCGAGAAGCCGCTGGTGCGCAAGCCCATCACCGCCGAACATGTTCACGGCAGCACCGGCCTCGATGGCCCGGTTCTCGACGAACCGTCCATGGAGGCGCAAAAGCAGCACGCGGTCGATTTCATCATCGAGACGGTGATGCGCGAGCCCGCCGGCACGGTAACGCTCTGCACGCTCGGCGCGCTGACTAATGTGGCGCTGGCGCTCCTGAAGGCGCCTGAGATCGCCGATCGAGTCAAGGAACTGGTGATGATGGGCGGCGGCTTCTTCGAGGGCGGCAACATCACACCGGCGGCGGAATTCAACATCTATGTCGACCCGCAGGCCGCCGACATCGTCTTCCGCTCCGGCATGCCTGTTGTGATGATGCCGCTCGATGTCACCCATCAGTTGCTGACGACCAAGGCCCGGGTCAGCCGCATTCGCGAGATCGGCACACGGCCGGCCATCGCCATGGCGGAAATGCTGGAATTCTTCGAACGCTTCGACATCGAAAAATACGGTTCGGATGGCGGCCCGCTGCATGATCCGAGCGTCATTGCCTATCTCGTCAAACCCGAACTGTTTCAGGGTCGCGAGTGCAACGTCGAAATCGAGGTCCATTCCGAACTGACCATGGGCATGACCGTGGTGGACTGGTGGAATGTTACCGAACGTCCCGCCAATGCCCGCGTTATGCGCAATGTGGATGCCGACGGTTTCTTCGAGTTGCTGACGGAACGTTTAGCCCGTCTCTGACGGAAGCGGACATGAAAAAAAGGGCCGCTGGCGATACCAGCGGCCCTTTTTATTTGAGGCGGAAATGGCGCGTCAGAACTCCGTCCAGTCATCCTGCGCCAGTGCGTTTGCGCCGCTGGTTCTCGGACGGGCGCGTTGCGCGGCCGGGCGGCCCGATGCCTGCGCCGGAGCGGCGGGTGCGCGCATCGCCGCGGCAGTGGCGCGCAATTGCTGGCTGGAATGACCACCGGAAACGGAGAAACCGGCAACGAGCGATTTCAGCGTTTCGGCTTCGCTGTTCAGCGTTACACTCGCCGCGGTAGTTTCTTCCACCATCGCCGCATTCTGCTGGGTAACCTGGTCCATCTGGGTAACGGCGGAATTGATCTCCTTCAGACCCACTGCCTGTTCGCTGGCGGAGGCGGAGATCTGCCGTATCAGCTGGTTGATCTGCAGAACCTGATCGGCGATCTTTTTCATCGTCTCACCGGCCTTGCCGACCAGCTGGACGCCCTCGCCAACCTGGGTGGCCGAAGTGTTGATGAGGCCCTTGATCTCCTTGGCGGCGGTGGCGGACCGTTGTGCCAGTTCGCGTACTTCCTGTGCGACGACGGCAAAGCCCTTGCCGGCATCACCCGCGCGGGCAGCTTCGACGCCCGCGTTCAGCGCCAGAAGGTTGGTCTGGAAGGCAATCTCGTCGATAACACCGATGATACGGGAAATTTCGGCCGAGGATTGCGCGATGCCTTCCATGGAGTTCACGGCCTGCTGCACGACCTCGCCCGACTTGCCGGCGTCGTCGCAGGCATGGCTGACGGCGCCGGCCGCCTGTGCGGCGTTTTCCGCACTGGAATTGACCTGTGCGGTCAACTCATTGAGGGCGGCAGCGGTTTCCTCCAGGCTTGCGGCCTGCTGTTCCGTGCGGTGCGAAAGATCGCTGGCGGCGCGGGTGATCTCACCCGTGCCGTTGCCGATGCTGACGACGGTTGCATTGACGGTGGAAACCGTTTCCTCGAGGCTGGCGAGCGCAGAGTTGAAGTCCTCGCGCAGCTTCGCATATTCGCCCGGGAACTCGTCCTCGATGCGGTAGGTGAGATTGCCCTGCGAGAGCGCATTGAGGCCTGCACCCAGCACGCCGACAATGTGCTGCTGCATGCGGCTGTTCTCGTTGCGCTCGAATTCGGATCGCTGGCGCTCCGTCTCGGCGTGACCACGCTGGGCATCGGCTTCAGCCTCCATCTCGCGGATGCCGGCAAGCTTCGCGCGGAAACCTTCCAGCGCGGTGGCCACGGCGCCCGTTTCATCCCGGCGTTCCTGTCCGGAAACCGGCACATCGTAGCGACCGTCACTCAGCGTCCTGACGTCGGAGACCAGCGAGGCAAGCGGATTGCGAACAAAATAACGCACGGCGAAATAAAGCGCGGTGATGACCGCGGCGAGAATGACAATCGCGCCGATGATCATCATGTAGGTCTGTTCCTGAACCGGTGCGTTCAGGGCCTGATGGGGAATATCCACCAGCACCACCCAGGTCGCGTTGAGGCCGGGAACGGCGAAGGGATAAACGAGACGGTTATAGGGCGCGTCCGTATCAACGCCGAGATTTTCAATGAGGCCCTGCTTGCCTGACGTGATTGCCGCCTGAACGGTGCTTGCACCGTCTCCGTCATAGGCTTTCATGTTCTGCTCGGGTGTCGGCGGCACCAGCCACTGGCCGCCCTGCGAAACGAGCGTCACGCGGCCGGTCTCGAAAGGATGCAGCGCCTGCAGCTTCTGCGACAGCGAGGCCAACGAGATATCGACACCAGCCACACCGATCATCTTGCCATCGGACATGACGGGATAGGCAAGTGACGTCATCGTCGTCGGCACTTCCGTGCCTTCGGCGAGATAGGGCTGCGTGATCGCGCCTTTACCGGATTTGGCGGCAAGCGCATACCATTCCGCCGCATAATCATTCTTGAACGTCGAGAACTGGATTTCGCCCTTCTGGGTTTTCGACCAGTAAGGAGCGAAGGCGCCGGTGGCATTGGTGCCAAGATCGAGCCTGTTGGCGATCTCCGTCGTCTGGCCGTCAAAAAGGCCGAGCTGCTCACAGAACCAGCTGCCAAAGGCAAAGGCGTTCTGCTCGACATTGGCCTTCAGGATGTTGACGATGCCGGGGCGATCCATTGATTTCGCCTGATGCGCACGGCCGATGACACCGGCCATGGAGCGTGCGGCGCTGCCGAGTTCACCCACATCAGCGGCGATGACGTTGGCGATGGCGCGCGCTTCGGTATTGGCCTGATCCATGGTCAGCGCGTGCACGCGCTCGCTAGTCTGGGAAATGAGGAAGGAATTCGATGCAACGAGAACCGTGGTGATAGCGCAGCCGGTTACGAGGATCAGCTTGGTCGCAAGCGACTTCACTTGGAAATTGAACATTTTGGCCTCGATCAAATCGCCCGCCTGAAAAGGCTGACTTCAACGGATGATAAATCTCCGTCATGGAGGCCCGTCCCCTTGGGACAGTGCGCTGCAGCGCGACGGGGCAAAATTAGAAGAAGATTGCTAATTAAGCCCTAAAATTACTTCGTCGCGCCAAGCATAATCAGTGCTCGTAGTGAGCCGAGATGATTTTCCATGCATCGTCAGCCGTTTCAGCAAAATGCAGAAGATTCATATCTTCAGGCGCGATAGTACCGAAATCCGCCAGGAACTCGAAATTGATCACCGATCGCCAGAATTTCTCACCGAACAGGATGAGAGGAATGGGCTCCATGCGCTTCGTCTGGATCAGGGTCAACGCTTCGAACAATTCGTCCAGCGTGCCGAAACCGCCGGGGAAGATCACCACCGCCTTCGCCCGCATCAGGAAATGCATCTTGCGAATGGCGAAATAGTGGAAGTTGAAGCTCAGTTCCGGTGTCACATAGGGGTTCGGCGCCTGCTCGTGCGGCAGGACGATATTAAGGCCGATGGACGGGCCGCCCACATCGGCCGCACCACGATTGCCCGCTTCCATGACGCCCGGACCGCCGCCGGTGACCACGACATATTCGAGGTGATCCGATTTTGCGGCATAGGCGGTGCAAAGACGGGCAAACTTGCGCGCCTCATCGTAATAGACGGAGGATTGTTCCAGATTGCGCTTTTGCGTCTCGTTGCGCGCCGCCCAGGCTTCGCCGCCGGGTTCGGGAATGCGCGCGCCGCCGAACATGACGACGGTGGATTTTATGCCGCGCTCGGTGAGCGCCATTTCCGTCTTCAGAAGCTCAAGCTGCAACCTGACGGGGCGCAATTCCTCGCGGCAGAGAAAATCCATGTCCACATAGGCGAGGCGATAGGACGGGGAGTCCGACTGCGGTGTTTTTTGAACGACCTCGGCCTGCTGCTTGTCCACAGCACTGCGCTTCAACGGGTCCCATACCCCGTCCTTGCGCCGCAACTTGCCGTTTTTCAGTCGTGTCATTTCCATGCCTTTCGTCTGACGCGCCAAATCACCCAAATCACATTGACGCCTTTCCAACACTCCCTTAGATCAAATGACCAAAGCCTTCCAGCGGCGCGGTACCATCCGTGACCATGAACACCACGCGACTTTAAGGAATTTTCCATGAGCCTTACGGATCTCACCTCCCTCGAAACCATCATCGAAACGGCGTTCGACAACCGCGATAGCGTGAACGTATCGACGAAGGGCGAGGTTCGCGACGCCGTGGACACATCTCTTCAACTTCTCGATAGCGGCAAGGCACGCGTTGCTGAGAAGCAGGCGGATGGAAACTGGAAGGTGAACCAGTGGCTAAAAAAGGCCGTGCTCCTCTCCTTCCGTCTGAACGACATGGAGATCGTCACCGGCGGACCGGGCGAATCCAGCTGGTGGGACAAGGTGCCGTCGAAGTTCGAAAACTGGGGTGAAAACCAGTTCCGCGCCGCCGGTTTCCGCGCCGTGCCGAACGCCGTCGTCCGCCGCTCCGCCTATGTGGCCAAGAACGTCGTTCTGATGCCCTCCTTCGTCAATCTCGGCGCCTATGTCGATGAAGGCACGATGGTCGACACCTGGGCGACTGTCGGCTCCTGCGCACAGATCGGCAAGAACGTGCATCTGTCTGGCGGCGTCGGCATCGGCGGCGTTCTGGAGCCGCTGCAGGCAGGCCCGACCATCATCGAGGATAATTGCTTCATCGGCGCCCGTTCGGAAGTCGTGGAAGGCTGCATCGTGCGCGAAGGCGCGGTTCTCGGCATGGGCGTCTTCATCGGCAAGTCCACCAAGATCGTCGATCGCGCCACCGGCGAGATCACCTATGGCGAAGTGCCGCCCTATTCCGTCGTCGTTGCCGGCACCATGCCGGGCAAACCTTTCCCGAACGGCGAGCCGGGCCCGAGCCTCTATTGCGCCGTGATCGTCAAGCGCGTCGATGAAAAGACCCGCTCCAAGACCGGCATCAACGAGCTTCTGCGCGACTGATATAAAGCGACTACCATGACCACGACCGATCCCGTTGCCAATCTCGCCGCCCTCATCCGTTGCCCTTCGGTGACGCCTGCCGAAGGCGGCGCGCTTTCTTTGCTCGACACCCTGCTTTCGCCGCTCGGCTTCAAGGTAGACAAGATAGTGGCGAGCGAGGCGGGAACGCCTGACGTGGAAAACCTCTATGCCCGGCTCGGCACCGAGGGTCCGCATCTGATGTTTGCGGGCCATACGGATGTCGTTCCCGTGGGCGACGAGGCGGCGTGGAGCCATCCGCCCTTTTCGGCTGAAATCGCCGGTGGCGAAATGTTCGGTCGCGGTGCAGTGGACATGAAAGGCGGCATCGCCTGTTTCGTCGCCGCCATCGCCCGCCATATCGAAAAACACGGCAAGCCGCAGGGTTCCGTTTCCTTCCTGATCACCGGCGACGAGGAAGGTCCGTCGATCAACGGCACCTCCAAACTGCTGGAATGGGCCGCCGCCAACGGCGAGACATGGGACGCCTGCGTGGTGGGCGAGCCGACCAATCCCGACCAGCTTGGCGACATGATCAAGATCGGCCGCCGGGGTTCGCTTTCCGGCCGCATCACGGTTCATGGCGTTCAGGGCCATGCCGCTTATCCGCATCTCGCCGACAACCCCATTCGCGGCCTGCTGCAGCTGACCCATGCGCTGATGCATCCACCCTTCGATCACGGCACGGATGATTTCCAGCCATCCAATCTGGAAGTGACGACCGTCGACACCGGCAACGCCGCCACCAATGTGATCCCGGCGCGGGCGACAGCGGCCTTCAACATCCGTTTCAACGACACCTGGACAGCAGAAAGCCTGCGCGCGGAGATCATCCGCCGCCTCGACGCCGCTGCGGCCGAAGGTGAGCTTCGCCCCGACCGCGCACCGGTGAAATATGAGATCGTCTGGGCCGACCGCCCGTCGCATGTCTTCCTGACGCGGAACAATGCGCTTATCTCGTCGCTCTCAGGCGCGGTTGAAGCCGTTACCGGCAGGGAACCGAAGCTTTCGACCACCGGCGGCACATCCGATGCACGCTTCATCAAGGATTATTGCCCTGTCGTGGAATTCGGCCTCGTCGGGCAGACCATGCATATGGTCGATGAACGCGTGGCCGTTGCCGATCTCGAAACGCTGACGCGCATTTACGAGACCTTTATCGAACGCTGGTTCGCCCATGCCGACGGCAAGTGAAATAAGGCTCTATCTGACCGGCCTGTGGCTTCTGCTGCTGGGTGACCATAATGGTGCGCGTTATCTTGATCTCTCCGAGCGCGGCATGTGGCGATCCTTCTATTCCGCCCTCTGGTGTCTGCCGGCCATGCTGGTTTCCTGGCTGTGGCTGCGGGCTGCCTTCCTCGCCAGCTATCCGCCCGGCACCGGAACGGGGTTCATCTTCTTCTTCCGTCTGGCGATGGTTGAGGCCATCTGCTGGATCGTGCCGCTGCTTTTGATCGGTATGCTACTATACGCCTTCGGCGCTCGGGAAAAATTCGCGCCGCTCGTCACCACCATGAACTGGCTGTCGCTGCCATTTTCCTATGCCTATGCGGTTCTGATCCTGATCGCGTTCTTCCTGCCGCCGCTGCAAGGACTGATCGCCGTTCTCTGGCTGGCACTGCTTCTATCGCTGGTCTTCGCCTTCTCGCGGATCGTGCGGTTTTTCATCCGCGATCAGTCGCTGCTCGTCTCGGCCATCGTCATGACGCTGCTGGTGCCGGGCATGCTTCTATCGGAAGCGCTGCAGCGTTTTCTCGGTGTCTATCCCGCCTGAGAACTGGCACAGCTTAAACGTCAGTCCGCATCCTCGGTCATGTCGACTTCGGCGCGCCGGCGCGGCGGAATGACGTCGGGATAATCGACCTGCATGAAATAAAGACCGTCCGGCGGTGCGACAGGGCCGCATGCCTTGCGGTCCCGTGCCTCCAGTGCGGCACGCACGTCCTCCGGCGTCATCGTGCCCTCGCCCGCCAGTTTCAGCGTGCCGGCGAAAGAGCGGATCTGGTTATGAAGGAAGCTCTGCGCCGTCGCGCGTATCTCGATGAGATCGCCATTGCGCGTCACATCCAGCCGGTCGAGCGTGCGCACGGGGCTGTTCGCCTGGCAATGGACCGAGCGGAAGGTGGTGAAATCATGCCGGCCGACGAGCATCTGGGCGGCTTCATGCATGCGCTCATGGTCGAGATCCTTCGACACCCACCATGCCCGCTTGTGCTCCAGCGCCAGCCGGGCCTTGCGGCAAATGATGCGGTAGAGATAGTGCCGACGAAGGGCGGAAAAACGGGCGTCGAAATCCTCGGTCACGGAAGCGGCGTCGAGAACGGCCACGGCTTCGCCCGCCATGGCGAGATGCGCATTGACGGCGTTGCGAAGCTTGTAGGGCTCCCAGTCGCGCAAAAGATCGACATGGACAACCTGCCCAACGGCATGCACACCGGAATCGGTGCGACCGGCGCCGCGAATGGAGACGCTCTCTCCCGTCAGCGAGCGAACCGCAGCCTCCAGCGCACCCTGAACCGAGGGGCCGTTATCCTGTCTCTGCCAGCCATAATAGGGCGTGCCGTCATATTCGACGGTCATGCGGAAACGCGGCATCAGCCGAGCCTCGTTGTGGCCGGAACGGGGGTGCCACGAACGAAATCAGCCGCCGACATCGGTTTGCCGCCCGCCTTTTGCAGGCGGGTGAGCCGCACGGCCCCGCTGCCGCAGGCAATGGTCAGAGCATCGTCGAGCGCTGCGCCCGCTTCTCCCATGCCGCTAGCCAGTTCGGAGGCGAGAACCTTCACGCGCTCCGTCTTGCCGCCGATGTCCATTTCCAGCCATGCGCCGGGAAACGGCGAAAGGCCGCGAATGTGATTATGCACATCCTGCGAGGGCCGAGAAAAATCGATGCGAGTCTCGCCCTTGTCGATCTTCGCAGCATAGAGAACACCCTCTTCCGCCTGTGTGACGAGCGGCAGGTCATCTGCTTCCAGCTTGTCCATCGCCTGCCGCATCAACCGCGCGCCTGTTAGCATCAGGCTGTCATGCAGCTCGCCGGCCGTCATGTTATCGCCGATCGCGACTTTCGCGGTCAGCGCGACGGGACCGGTATCGAGCCCCTTTTCCATTTTCATGACCATCATGCCGGTTTCGGGGTCGCCGGCCATGATCGCCCGCTGAATGGGGGCAGCACCGCGCCAGCGCGGCAGCAGCGAGGCATGACCATTGTAACAGCCGAGACGCGTGCCGGAGAGGATCGCTTCGGGCAGCAGCAGCCCGTAAGCCACGACAACCGCCACATCAGCATTGAATTCCCGGAACTGCTGACGGTCTTCCTCAGCCTTGAAATTCACGGGCGTAAACACCGGAAGCCCCAGCAGTTCGGCAGCCTGATGCACCGGCGACTTCTGCAGATCGAGACCACGGCGGCCGCCGGGACGCGGCGGCTGGGTGTAGACAGCGACAACCTCGTGGCCCGCCTCCACCAATGCACGCAATGTGGGAACGGAAAAATCCGGTGTGCCCATAAATATGATGCGAAGAGCCATTATCGCCCCCTGCCCTGTCGTCCATTCCGGTCCAGAGAGGACGGATCAGATCTTTGCGCGGGCCGCTTTCGTGAATTTCTTGATGACCATGTCGCGCTTCAGCCGCGAAATATGGTCGATGAACAGAACACCATTGAGGTGATCGATCTCGTGCTGCAGGCAGGTAGCGAGCAGACCATCCGCCTCGACCGTCTGCTGCTTGCCGTCACGGCCGACATATTGCACCGTGAGCGAGGCGGGACGCTCGACCTCGGCGTAGTAGTCGGGAATGGAGAGGCAGCCTTCCTCATAGGTCGAGACATCGTCCGACACCTTGAGGATTTCCGGGTTGATGAAGACGATCGGGGTCTTTTCCTCGCCTTCACGCGCAACGTCGATCACCAGCATGCGGCGCGCCACGCCGATCTGGATAGCGGCAAGACCGATACCCGGCGCATCGTACATGGTTTCGAGCATGTCGTCGGCAAGACGCAGAACCTCTGCATCCACCTTTTCGATGGGCTTCGATTGCTGGCGCAGCACGGGATCGGGCAAAATGATAAGCGGTTTGATGGTCATGGCTTCCCATAACGTATCTCTTGCGCGGAGGAAATAAAAAACACGAGGTTCAAATCGCCTCGGGCATCCACCCCGCCCGACTCATTTCCGCCACAGGAATGTTCTTGTTTTGATCTTCCGAATCACTGGAAATCTGCTAGATTTAATCATGAGTATAGATTTCTCCGTTCTCCTTGATCCCGCGCTGCGGGCCGGCTCCGTTGATATCAGCTTCGGCGCGCTGCTCGCGGCTCTGGTTTTCGGTCTGGTCACAACCTGGCTGGTCACGACAAACCGCGTGAAAAAAGCGGGAGCCGACGGTGAAATCTCCGATCTTCTGAAAACACAGTCCGAACTGCATGGCCGTATCGCGGCCATGGCGGAAACGCTCGGCACCCGCCAGACCGAGATGAGCCAGACGCTCAACCAGCGCCTCGACGGCATGTCGCAGCGCATTGGCGAAACACTGACGGAACAGACCCGGTCGACCCATGAAAATCTGAGCCGACTGCAGGAGCGCCTCGCGGTGATCGACGCCGCGCAGGGCAATATTCAGGATCTGGCCAAGGACGTGGTCGGACTGCAGGCCATCCTTTCCAACAAGCAGACGCGCGGCGCCTTTGGACAGGCACGCATGGAAATTCTGATCGCCGATGCCCTTCCCGCCGGCGCTTTCCAGCTTCAGCCGACGCTTTCGAACGGTTACCGGCCGGACTGCACCATCAAGATGCCGAACAATGCGCCGCCGCTCGTCATCGACGCGAAGTTTCCGCTGGAGGCATGGAATGCCATCAAGGCGGATGAGACACCGGAAACCAAACGTGCCGCCGTTCAGCAGTTCCGCCGTGATATGGAAGTGCATATTCGCGATGTGGCCGAGAAATACCTCATCCGTGGCGAAACACAGGATACCGCCTTCATCTTCGTGCCGTCCGAATCGATCTTCGCCGATATCCACCAGCATTTCGAATATCTGGTGCAGCGCGCTCACCGCGCCCGTGTCGTCATCGTTTCGCCGTCGCTTCTGATGCTGTCGGTGCAGGTCATCCAGTCCGTGCTGAAGGATCAGCGCATGCGGGAGCAGGCGCACCTCATCCAGGGTGAAGTTGCCCTTCTGATGGACGATGTGCGGCGGCTGGACGACCGGACGCGCAAGCTGCAGGCCCATTTCGGGCTGGCGCAGAAGGACGTCGACATGATGCTCATCTCCTCGGACAAGGTGCTGGCACGCGGCCAGAAGATCGAAGGACTTGATTTCTCGCCAACGGAAAAAGACGCCCCGCATGGTGAAATCGAGCAGGCGCGCCGCTTTGCCGAAAACAGGGCCGGTGCGGCCAAATTGCGGGTAGTTGACGACGAGTGATCGTCTCGGGCAAAGTCGCCGCCTTGCTCAAATTTCATATGGACCCAGCGCCCCATGATTACTGTTTTCGGCTCCATCAACATGGACCTCGTCGCGACCGCCAAACGCCTGCCCAAGCCCGGTGAAACCGTAACGGGAGAGACATTCTCCACGGCCGCCGGCGGCAAGGGAGCCAATCAGGCGCTGGCCGCACGGCGTGCAGGCGCCGCAGTCAAGATGGCAGGGGCTGCGGGCGATGATACTTTTGCCGCACCGGCGCTGACATTACTGCGTGATGCTGGCACCGACCTGTCTCTGGTCAAGACTGCGCCCGGCCCGACGGGAACGGCGGTGATCCTGATCGGTGAAGGCGGAGAGAACATGATTTCGGTCATTCCCGCCGCCAATGGCGAGGTCTCCGCCTCCGATGCCGCAAAGACCGTATCCGACATGGCCGCTGGCGATATTCTGATGCTGCAGTTCGAGATACCGGCCGCAGCCATCGAAGCGGCGCTGACGGCCGCCAAGGCAAAGCGCATCACCACCGTCATCAACACAGCGCCGCTGACCGCAGACGGTCCGCGTCTTGCTGGCCTTGCCGATATCGTCATCGCCAATGAAACCGAGTTCGAGCTGCTGATCGGCAAGAATGGCCTCTCCAGCGTCGAGCGGGAAAACGAACTCAAGACCCTTCACGACAGGACCGGCCAGACATTGATCGTGACGCTTGGGGCGGACGGCGTGATCGCCATGCGCAACGGCAAGGTCTACAGGGCTTCCGGCCTCAAGATCGAGCCGGTCGATACGGTTGGTGCGGGCGATACCTTCTGCGGTTATCTCGCCGCCAGCCTCGATCAGGGGATGGATTTCGAAAGGGCGCTGAAGCGTGCCGCCGTTGCAGGCTCGCTCGCCTGCACGCGTGCCGGTGCCCAGCCTTCCATTCCGCTGGCAGCGGAAGTGGATGCGGCCCTCTGAGGGCTCAATCGCTCAACGACGGATGAAGGTGAGATAGGCCGAGCTGCGGCCTTCTCTTTTCGCCTTGTTTTCGTAGCGCGTGCCCGGCCAGTTGGCGTAGGGCGTACGCCAGTCGTCAGCGCTCGTCGCCGTCCATTCAAAACCGCCATGCCGGGCGCAATGCTGCAGCGTCCAGTTGACGTATGTATCGATATCCGACGCAAAGCAGAATTTGCCGCCGGGTTTCAACACGCGATGGAAACGGGCGAGATTGACGTCCGAGACAAAGCGGCGCTTCCAGTGCTTCTTCTTTGGCCACGGATCGGGATAAAGCAGATCGATGTGATCGATCGACCCCTCTGGCAGCCAGTCGAGCAGCTGCGTCGCGTCATCGTCATAGAGCCGGATATTCATCAGCTCGCGTTCGCGCACGGTGGCGAGCAGTTTGGCCATGGAGTTAACGAAGGGCTCGACCCCGATGAAACCCGTCTCTGGGTTCTCAACCGCGCGGTGGGCGAGATGCTCGCCGCCGCCGAAACCGATCTCCAGACGGATCGATCGCACATCCGCCGGAAAAAGAGCGGCGAGATTTTGCGGCGGAGCGCTTTCCAGATCGATTTTCAGCAAAGGCAGCAGGTTCTCGATCGTATCGACTTGCTGATTGCGCAGGGGCTTGCCCTTGCGTCTGCCAAAAAACGCTTCCGTTGCGCGCGAACGCCGTTCTTCCGTCATCTCATACTCTCAAGAACAAATAGATTTAACCCGCACAGCGCCACATGAGGCATTGTGCGGGTTACAAAAGTTGGTGACGGTATCTCTCAATCGCCGTCAAATAACAAGTGTTAGGCGCTCAAAGCTTCCTTAAGCGGCTTCACCAGATCGAGCTTCTCCCAGGAGAAGGAGCCGTCACGGCCGGCCTTGCGGCCGAAATGGCCGTATGAGGACGTCTTGGCGTAGATCGGCTTGTTGAGATCGAGATGACGGCGGATACCCGACGGCGAAAGGTCCATGACCTTACGGATCGCGTTCTCGACCTGATCTTCGCTGACCTTGCCGGTGCCATGCAGATCGACATAGATCGACAGGGGCTGGGCGATGCCGATCGCGTAGGAAATCTGGATTGTGCAACGCTCGGCAAGGCCGGCAGCCACGACGTTCTTGGCAAGATAGCGGGCGGCATAGGCGGCGGAACGGTCAACCTTGGTCGTGTCCTTGCCGGAGAATGCGCCACCACCATGGGGGGCAGCGCCGCCATAGGTGTCGACGATGATCTTGCGGCCGGTGAGGCCCGCATCACCATCGGGACCGCCGATGACGAACTTACCAGTCGGATTGATATACCACTGGCAATCGTCGGCGATCTTCAGGTCGCCCAAAGCTTCGCGGATATAGGGCTCGACAACAGCGCGAACCTTCTTCGAATCCCAGCTTGCATCGAGATGCTGTGTGGACAGAACGATGGATACGGCTTCCGAAGCCTTGCCGTCGACGTAACGAACCGTCACCTGGCTCTTGGCGTCGGGGCCAAGTTTCGCCGCTTCACCTTCGCCGCTCTTGCGGGCGGTGGCGAGCAGCTGGAGGATACGGTGAGAATAATAGATCGGCGCCGGCATCAGATCCGGCGTTTCCTTGCAGGCGTAACCGAACATGATGCCCTGGTCGCCGGCGCCCTCGTCGCCCTGCTTGTCGGAAGCATTGTCCACGCCCTGCGCGATATCTGCCGACTGCGGGTGCAGGAGAACGTCGATCTTGGCGGTCTTCCAGTGGAAACCATCCTGCTCGTAGCCGATGTCACGGATCGCCTTGCGGGCGGCGGACTTGAACTTCGAAGGGTTGATGACCGGATGGCCGGCGGCGTCCTTGATGATCTTGCCGTCCTTGTCCTTTTTCAGAAGCGTATCGGGAACCCGAACCTCACCGGCAATAATAACGCGGTTGGTCGTCGCAAGCGTTTCACATGCGATGCGCACGGTCCAGGGATCGACACCCGTCTTGGACGCTTCACGATAAATAAGATCCACGATTTCATCAGAAATACGATCACAAACCTTGTCCGGATGACCCTCGGCCACGGACTCGCTGGTGAACAGGTAATTGGCACGCATGCGGGATTCCCCTCAAAGAACGGTCTTGGAGTTTGTTAGTCATTTCAGCCGCGAAAAACAAGGACACAACCACATAAATATATCTTTATGTGAGAATTCCTTTCCAATCCGGTACAAAAAAACGGTCCTTGCGGACCGTTGAGTGCCCGGCATCCCATGCCGGAAATTTTCTGCGCTGTGCGGACCAGGCTCTACTCGGCATCGCCCTCGGCGGCGAGCGCCTTGACGAGATCAACGAGGCGACGGCGAACCTTGGGGTCGGCGATCTTCACGAATGCGCGGTTCAGCTGCAAACCTTCAGCCGAGGACAGAAAGTCGACCACGTAATTGGAGCTCGACGCTTCCGCCATGCCGGTCGTACCGCCGACCTGATCGCCGGGCGCATCTTCGAAAAAAAAGGAAACCGGTACATTGAGGATCCCGGAAATATTCTGCAGGCGGCTGGCGCCGACGCGGTTGGTGCCTTTTTCATATTTCTGGATTTGCTGAAAGGTAATTCCAAGACTTTCACCCAGCTTCTCCTGACTCATTCCGAGCATGGTTCTGCGAAGGCGAATTCGGCTTCCGACATGAATGTCGATGGGGTTAGGCTTTTTCTTATTCTCGGTCATCATGCGGTCCTGACACTCGGAAAGGGTTGATATCTCGCTTCAGTACTATTCGAAGAAATGAGCCGGTATTTCGACAACGGCTAAACTTGTTTTACGACTGACGTATTCACTATGCAATTGTGGGGGTTCGCGGTCAATTCTGGCGCCGCGCAAAACTCCACGCAGGCAATACCGCGACGATTATCAAGATGGAAAAAATCAACCAGAAATACGTCCGATGTGTGTCGTAGGTAAATGCGTCGTTTGACCCACCACTCAAAGTGGCGTCAACAATTCCGACCCGACCGTAGTCCAGCCCTGCAATAATGCGGCCATAGGGATCGATGACGGCAGAAATTCCGGTATTGGCGCCGCGAATCACCGGCACGCCCGTCTCAACGGCCCGTACTCTCGCCTGCAGAAAATGCTGATAGGGGCCGGGCGTATCACCGAACCAGCCATCATTCGTCACGTTCAGGATGGCGGCCGAGCCGGCCAGCCCGGGCGTCATCTCGCCCGGGAAAATGATCTCGTAACAGATCAATGGATAGAAGGTCTTGCCCGAAGGCAGCGTGAGCGGCGTACGCGAAGAGGCCGCGGAAAAACCTCCCGGCAGGGCAATGACATTGTCGATACCGAATTCCCGCAGGATGCCTTCAAAGGGGACATATTCGCCGAAGGGGGTCAGATGCACCTTGTCGGTCGCACCGATGATCTCGCCCTGGCTGTCGATCGCATAGACCGAATTATAATAACGCGGCGGTCGGCCGGCCCCCTGATCTTCCATTCTGACAGCGCCGGTGAACAGCACCTGTCCATCCTCCAGCGTTCTGGCGATTTCCGCCAGAGCATCCGGGTTTTGCGTCAGGATGAACGGGACGGAGGTTTCCGGCCAGACGATGATATCAGGGCGTTTTTTCCCTGCGCCCGGCGACAGGGCCGTCAGCCGCAGATGATCGCTGAAAATCTCGGCACGGTCGTCGTTCAACATCTTGCGGGACTGATCGATGGAAGGCTGAACGATCCTCACCGTCAGGGCGTCCGCCGGGATCTCCGCCGGCGTCTGCAAGCGATAAAAGCCATAACCGAAGTGGGCGGCCAGCAGCAGGCCCGCCAGCGCCAGCCCCGGTCCCATGCCTTTTTTCGTACCGATCAGCGCCGGTGCAGCGAAGATGAAAACCGCCAGCGTCGTGATACTGAAAAGACCGAGCAGATGCGCTGACTGCATCATGATCGGGATGGGCATGATGCCGTAACCGATGGCGTTCCAGGGAAAGCCGGTCGCCAGAAAACTGCGCAGCCATTCCGAAAGGCCGAAGGCCGCGGCAAGCGCCGCGATGCGGCCAAGGCCATCCGACCAGAGGAGATTGGCGGCGGCAACCGCAAAACCGTAAAACAGCGCCAGAAACGCCGGCAGACCGAGGATGGCAAGTGGCAGTGCCCAGGCGAATTCATCAGCCTCCAGCAGAAGCGCATTGCCCAGCCACCACAGGCCGGCCACGAAATAACCAAGCCCGAAACACCAGCCTATGCCGAAAGCCGGCAGAATACGGCTGAAGAGGCCGCCGCCGGGCTTTCCCGTGCAGCCGTCCACGAGCCAGACGAGCAGGGTAAAAGACAGAAATAGCGCCGCGAAAAAGCCGAATGGAGGCAAGGCAAGCGCCCCGACCGCACCTGCAGCAATCGCCATCACTGCGCGGCTCATGCCGCCGGCCAGCATTACCTTGCCTGCAAGACGCTCCATGCCATCTCCGTTTATGCGCGTGTGGAAAAGCCCGCAGCCACGGAATTTCCCCTCAGACTCGACGTAAAGGAAAAAAGATTCGCAGTCCACAGGAGGGATGACGACCGGAACGCCGTGCGGCCTTTTGGCCGCTCCGGCCTGTCAAATTGCTGCGTGGCGGAGGTGACGGGGCATCCCCGTCACCTTTCCTAATCGGCGTTGTGCTGGTGCGTGATGAGGCGAACATCCGGCGCGGGCAGCGCAATGACCCCGTTGGCTTCGCCCGGAGCGCGGTCATCCTCACCTTCGGAGCCATGATCCCGGGCGATACGAACGCCCTTGATGCGCCGGCTATCCGCATCGAGAATCTGGAACTCGAAACCGGGTACCGCGCGAACCACCTCGCCCTTGGCCGGAATGCGGCCGAGTGCGAAAAAGATGAGACCGCCGAGCGTGTCGATTTCTTCGAGATGTTCGCGCACGTCGAATTCCGGCCCGATCACCTCGGCAAGTTCGGTGAGTTCCGCACGAGCATCGGCAACAAGCACATCGGCGGAAAGGCGCGAGAACATCGCCTCGTCCTTGTCGTGCTCGTCATCGATATCGCCTACGACCATCTCAACGATATCCTCGTGGCTGACGAGGCCGTCCGTGCCGCCATATTCGTCGATAACAAGTGCAAGCTGTGTTCTCTGCGCCTGCATCGTCTTCAAGAGATCGGAAGCGAGCATCGAGGGCGGTGCGAATAGAATTTTGCGCACCAGCCCGGCATCGGCGACCGTCTGCTCAAGATCCACCCGAGCCAGATCGAAATTCGGCCGCGGTGAGCGCGGCGCCTTCACCTCGCCATAAGCGACGCTTCGCGATCCGGCGCGGCGCTTGTTGCGGGCCTGCTTGGCGACATAGGCCAGCAGATCGCGAATGTGGATCATACCCTTCGGGTTATCCAGCGTCTCATCGTAGACCGGCATCCGGGAACGTCCGGTTTCCTCGAAGAGGATCAGCGCGTCGCCGATCGTCATGTTCTGGTCGAGACCATCGATATCGACCCGCGGGATCATAATATCTTCGACCCTGATCTCACGGAAACGGAGGATATTGTTCAGCATCGCCCGTTCTTCAGGCGAAAAGGCCGCACCGATTTCGGTGTCGTCCATCAGTGCATCGGTCAGATCCTCGCGCAGGCGTTCACCCTGGGATGGTTTCAGCAACCGTGCGATGCGTGACCAGATGGTCGATTTCGGCTTGGCATTGTAGTCGTGACGTAAGTGACTACTGCCCTCCTCCGAAGAGGACTGCTCGCCGTTTTCTCTGCCCTCATTGGCAGGTCGTGCAGAATGTTCGTTCATGGCTCCAGACAATATTTAAAGCGGTTCCTGACCCGCGTAGGGATCAGATAGGCCAAGCACCGCCAAAATGCGAGTCTCAAGCGACTCCATTTCTTCCGCTTCTTCCTCGTCCATGTGGTCATAACCGAACAAATGGAGGAACCCGTGGACGAGAAGATGGGTCAGATGATCCTCGAAACTCTTCTCAAGTTCAAGAGCCTCGCGTTCAACCGTCTCGCGCGCGATGACGATATCGCCCAGCATCGGGCCCGGCATTCCGCCCGGTTCCAGCGGAAAAGCGGGGAAAGACAAGACATTGGTCGCCTTGTCCTTGTCGCGCCACTCGGCGTTGATTTCCCGGATATTTTCATCGTCGGTGAAGACCAGCGAAAGTTCCACGGGCGTTTTCGGGAAGGGTTGCTCCTCTTCCCTCTTCAAAAACTCAACCGCCGCATCCAGCACTTTGGTTGCAAAGGCAAGCAGGTCCTCTTCCGAGGACCAGCCTTCGGCCTCGACGCTGATTTGAATATCCAGAGCTGTCATTGTCTTTGCGTCAGTCGCCCTTCACGAGGCTTTCGTCCGGCACGGCCGTGTGGGATTCGTAAGCCCGGACGATGCGCGCCACCATCGGATGACGCACGACGTCGACATCCTTGAAGCGGACGACGGACACGCCTTCGACATCGGTGAGGATTTGCAGGGCCTCGACAAGACCGGATTTCACGCCGCGCGGCAAATCCACCTGGCTCGGATCACCGGTCACGATCATGCGGCCGTTTTCGCCAAGACGGGTCAGGAACATCTTCATCTGCATCGTCGTCGTATTCTGGGCTTCGTCCAGAATGACGGCGGCGTTGGCGAGCGTGCGTCCGCGCATGAAGGCCAGCGGCGCGATTTCGATGACACCCGCCTGAATGGCCCGCTCCACCTTGTCGCCCGGCATCATGTCATAAAGCGCGTCATAAAGCGGGCGCAGATAGGGATCGACCTTTTCCTTCATGTCGCCGGGCAGGAAGCCCAGACGCTCGCCTGCCTCGACGGCGGGGCGTGAGAGGATGATGCGGTCGACCGCGCCACGCTCCAGAAGCTGGGCCGCATGCGCCACTGCCAGATAGGTCTTGCCGGTGCCGGCGGGACCGACGCCGAAAACCAGCTCGGACTGTTCCAGCGCCCGCATATAGACATCCTGCGTCGGCGTGCGGGCAGCGATGGTCTTCTTGCGGGTGGAAATCTGCGCCATGGAAATCTTCGCCTTGCGCTCCATCGTCGGCAAGGTCAGCTGGTCGTCTGCGGCCATGGCCATGCGGATCGCGCCTTCCACGTCGGAAACTTCGGCGGTGCCGCCCTTAAGCAGGCGCTCGTAGAGGAAATCCAGCGCGCGGCGGGCCTGGTTGGTAGCGACCACATCGCCGGTGATGGCAACGGAATTGCCGCGCGGGCGCGCATCGATATTGAGGCGCTGTTCCAGCAATTTCAGGTTCTGATCGAACTGACCGAATAGCTCTCCCGCTATCCTGTTATTCTCGAACGTGAGGACAAAGTGATTGGCGTCGGTCGCGGCTTGGCGTGGCTGGCGCGATGAAGGTGATACCAATTCATGTGCGTTCAAGCGGTCAGGCTCCTGTCCCAATCAGTGTCGGCTCCTCACTCTAACTCTCTGCCACCTCGGCAAACAAGCTGTTTGGACCCGTTGCGGTGATTCGTACATTAACAATGTCACCGATTTTCAACGTCTTTGCATCAAGATTCACGGATTGCAGCCATGGAGAGCGACCTATCAACTGCTCATGCATGCGACCGGGCTTTTCCAACAGCACATCCATGGTTTTTCCGACCAGCGATTCCGCAAATTCCTTCTGCTGCCGCAGCAACAGCGCCTGCAATCTCTCCAGACGCTCGGCCTTCACCTCTTCCGCAACCTGATCCGTGAGATCAGCGCCCGGCGTGCCGGGACGGGTGGAATATTTGAACGAAAAGGCCTGCGCGTATTTTACCGTCTCGACCATCGCCATTGTATCTTCGAAATCGCGATCCGTCTCACCGGGGAAACCGACAATAAAGTCTCCCGACATGGCGATATCAGGGCGGGCGGCGCGGATTTTTTCGATAAGCTGGATATATTCCTCGCCCGTATGGCGACGGTTCATCGCTTTCAGAATGCGATCGGAGCCAGACTGCACCGGCAGGTGCAGATAGGGCATCAGGATGCGCAGATCGCGATGCGCGCCAATCAGGCGATCATCCATGTCGCGCGGATGGCTGGTGGTATAGCGAAGCCGCGCAAGGCCGGGAATTTCCGCCAGCCGATACAGCAATTCGGCAAGTCCCCATTTCTCGCCCTGCGGGCCTTCGCCCTGCCAGGCATTCACATTCTGGCCAAGCAGTGTGATTTCGCGCACGCCGGCATCAACGAGCTTCATCGCTTCATCGACGATCTGGCGCACGGGGCGCGAGACTTCCGAACCGCGCGTATAGGGCACGACACAGAAGGTGCAGAACTTGTCGCAGCCTTCCTGCACCGTCAGAAACGCCGTGACACCGCGCGTGCGCAGCGTCGCCTTTTCGGCGACCGGAAGATGCTCGAACTTGTCTTCGACGGCGTATTCGGTTTCGATGACGCGCTCGCCGCCGCGTACGCGCTTCAGCGCATCCGGCAGGCGATGATAGGTCTGCGGGCCGATGACGACATCGACGGCAGGCGCACGGCGCAGGATTTCCTCGCCTTCCGCCTGTGCCACGCAACCGGCAACGCCAATCATGAATTCGCGGCCCTGCTCTTCGCGGGATTTTTTCATGTCACGCAGGCGGCCAAGCGCCGAATAGACCTTTTCAGCCGCCTTTTCGCGGATATGACAGGTGTTCAGCAGAACCAGATCGGCCTCGCCCATATCCTCGGTCTGAACGTAACCATCCTTCGCAAGCGCATCGCTCATGCGGACGGAATCGTAGACATTCATCTGACAGCCATAGGTCTTGATGAAAACCTTGCGGCTGTTCGAGCCCTCGGGGGCGATCATGGATTGGGCGTCAAGGCCAAGCGTTTCCTGGGTCATGGCGGCTATCTAGTGTTTTTCCCGGCCAGATTAAACAGAAAAATGCCGGAAAAGCTACGATCTCACGAATTCCGCCAGCCGCCGCGCAGGCTGAAGGCCAGCATGGAGCGGATGGTGGCGGCAACATCGGTCGCCAGTCGCTTGCGGTTGTCAGCGCTGTGAAACGGAACGCTGTCACCGAATGTCACGTCGACATCAATGGCACCGGCCCTGATGATGCCGAGCAGATGCGGCACGAGCGTGATGCTGCCCGGCCAGGCGGCAATGACGCGGTGGTAACGACCCATGGCCATGCCATGCACCCGCGTATAGGCGATAGCGACCGGCTGCACATACACCAGCTTGCCCGGAACCTGTTCAGCCGCAGTGGAAGCCGCGCCGAACAACGAGGATTTGACGGCGAGCATGCGGTTGCCATCCGAGGTGGTCCCTTCGGGGAACAGGACGACAATCTCGCCATCGGCCATGCGGCTGGCGATCTCGCTCACCTGCGCGCCGGTGCTGCGCTTCTGCTCGCGCTGAACGAAGATGCTTTTCTGCAGCCGGGCAAGCCAGCCGAAAACCGGCCAGTCACGCACCTCCGTCTTGGCGATGAATACCACGTCGGCAATGCTGCCCAAAACGAGGATGTCTTTCCACGAGGCGTGATTGACCGCCAGCATCAACGGTTTCGCGCGCTCCACATCCCCGTGGACGTGAACGCGGATGCCCAGAACATGGCAGGCAATGCGGTGCCAGATGCGCGGAATGCGGCGGCGAATCCGCCAGTCGAAGGCAAGGCCCAGCAATTGCAGCGGCAGCAAGACGAGCGTGACGATCAGGAGAACGACCGCGATATAGGCTGTCCGCAGCCACATCATGATTGGACCGTGCGCTTGTTCACCGGCGTCTCAGTGTTCGCCGGGCTTCAACGGCACGCCGTAAAGTTCCAGCCGGTGATCCACGAGCTTGAAACCGTGTTCCCGGGCGATCTTTTCCTGGAGGGCCTCGATCTCGGGCGAATGAAACTCGATGACCACACCGTTCTTCAGATCGATCAGATGGTCGTGATGTTCTTCAGGCACAGTCTCGTAACGCGAGCGGCCATCGCGAAAATCGTGACGTTCGATGATGCCGGCATCCTCAAACAGCTTCACCGTTCTGTAGACGGTGGAAATCGAGATGCGCGGATCCACGGCGGAGGAACGGCGGTAAAGTTCCTCGACATCGGGGTGGTCTGCCGATTCCTGAAGGACGCGGGCGATGACGCGGCGTTGGTCGGTCATCCGCATGCCGCGCTCGGCACAAAGTTCCTCCAGCGTTTTCGAAAGGTCTATCACGTCTTCTGGCCTTTTGAGTATTCCGGTTGAATTTCGGGGCTCTCGCCGAAAAATGCCTGTCGCAGGGAACTAGCGAAGATCGCGGCGCATGACAAGCGCCGTCGACTTCGTTCCATCCTTGGCGGTGTAATAGGCCTTGCGTTCCGCGACGGTGTTGAAACCGAGCTTCCTGTAGAGCCCGAGAGCGGAGACATTGTTATTGTCCACCTCGAGAAACATGGTTTCAGCGCCACGCATCATCGCCTCGCGGATGGCCGACTGCATCAGGCGCCAGCCGAGACCCGCGCGTGCGAACTTGTCGGCCACGGCAACTGTAAGGATTTCCGCCTCGCCCGCCACCTCCCGCGCCAGCACGAAACCGCCGAGCGGTTTGCTGAAAAATGCGTTGGTCTGGCGTGCGACGGCGCCGAAAACCGACCCTTGCGTCAATAGTCCGGAGAACTCCCCGTCGTTCCACGGGCGCGGGAAGCGCAAGGCATGCAAATCCGACACCGCGGCGCAATCCTCATGCTGCATCGGCACGATCTCGAAATAGGGTTTCCAGGTCAGATAGTCGTCAAACATCACAAAAATCAGGCATCACAAAAATCGGGCGTCACGGGAATCAACGGCATGCATCAAGGCTTGCCCTATCAGGCAACGCCCTGACGTGCCAGCGCAAAACCAGTCTGTGGCCGGGCGTCCGGCCCGCGCAGATAAAGCGGCGCGGGTTTCGGCTGGCCCGCCGGCTTGCGCGCGGCCGCACGCGCCACCGAGGCGATCGGGAAATGATCCGGCCCCGAACCGGTCTCCGCGCCCACGAAAAGGGGTGCAGCGGAACCGATGACGGCGCCATCGAAACTGTCGATGACCATCCTGGCGTCTTCAAGCGACAGGAGGCCGGCATCGCGAAGCGGCGATCCGTCAGCCGAAAATGTCTGGAGATAGGTTTCGCCGCGCTTGGCATCCAGCCCGACAGCCACGGGCCGGTCGGGGTTTTCCAGCAGGTGATGCAGGGCAAGCGTCTCGAGCGTGGTCACGCCCATTGCTTCAATGCCGAGCGATAGGGCAAAACCACGCGCAGCGGCGACACCGACACGGATACCGGTGAAAGACCCCGGCCCGATCGTCACGGCAATGCGTTCGACATTCCGGAGCGACAGTTGCGCCTGCTCCAGAGCCCCGTCGATCACGGCCATTAGTCTTTCGGCATGGCCCTTGCCGATCGTTTCGCAGACCTCTCCGAGCACCCTGTCTGAGATGCTGTCATAGATGCAGGCGGAACAATCCACACCTGAGGTGTCGAGTGCGAGAACAATCATGACCTGGCTTTACAGCATTATACCGCTTCGACTTCGCGCACTTCCGGCACGAAATGGCGAAGCAGGTTCTGAACGCCATGCTTCAGCGTGGCGGTGGAGGACGGGCAGCCCGAGCAGGCGCCCTTCATGTTCAGGAACACCGTCCCGTCGCGGAAACCACGGAAGGTGATGTCGCCGCCATCCTGCGCCACGGCGGGGCGAACGCGGGTATCCAGCAGTTCCTTGATGGTCGCGACGATGGTTTCGTCACCCTCTTCGAAGAACTCGCCTTCTTCATCCGACACTTCGGCCGCAATAGCCGTGCCCATGATCGGGCGGCCAGACATGAAGTGCTCCATGATCGCGCCCAGAATGGCCGGCTTCAGGTGCTGCCATTCCGCGCCGTCCTTGGTGACGGTGATGAAATCGAAACCGAAATAAACGCCGGTAACCCCCGGAATGGTGAAGAGGCGCTCCGCCAGGGGCGAAGCCTGCGCCTGCGAAGGATTGAGAAACTCCACCGTCCCGCTTTCCAGCACCACCTTGCCCGGCAGGAACTTCAGCGTGGTGGGGTTCGGCGTGGCTTCCGTCTGAATGAACATCGTCTTCTCCTTCGAGGTCGCCGTTCACGCCCCGTAATTTAGAATTCTTCCAAAAAATACGCCCGGCGAAGCTTCACTTCAAGCCCTGACATGATAATTACATTCAAGAAATCGTCAGCCCCTAAATCTTGCCTGAGCCCCGGGGTCAGCAGAGTGCGTCGATTTCCTCGTCCGATAACGTATCCGGCAGCACGGTGACGGGGATCGGGAAGGCTGCCCCTCGCCCGGCAATGGAGGAAACGAGCGGTCCCGGCCCTTCTTTGGTCGATCCCGCCGCCAGAACGAGAATCGCGATATCGCGGTCTTCCTCGATCAGCCCGTGGATCTGCTCGGTGGCGCTGCCTTCGCGAATGACAGCTTCGGGCTCGATTCCGATGGTCTCACGAACCTTCTGGGCGATCTTGGCGAGTGTGGCTTCCGCCTCCTCCCGCGCTTCCGCCCGCATGATCTGCTCGACACCAAGCCATTGCTGGAAGTCGCCTTCCGGGATCATGTAAAGCAGCACAAGCCCGCCATTGGAATTCTTGGCGCGACGACCGGCATAGTGCACGGCCCTTTCGCATTCCGGTGTGTCATCGATAACAGCGAGAAACTTGCGACGATGCCCTTCCAGACGCGACAGCCGTTTTGAAACCATTCTGCACTCCCTAGGTCCGCCGTGATCCGAGAAACCGCCCGACGGTTCGGGCGGAGATTATATCAAATCACGGCAGGCGCAAACCGCCCACCGCATCCGCGCAGCAGCGACCTGTCAGCGCAGGAAGCCGATGATATCGCGCACCTCGTTCATCGTCTTTTCGGCGATGGCACGCGCCCGCTCGCCACCTTGGCTGAGGATGGCGTCGATATGGGTCGGGTCATCGAGAAGACGGCGCATCTCATTATTGACCGGTGCCAGGACATTGACGGCAAGCTCGACGAGGGCCGGCTTGAAGGCCGAGAACTGCTGTCCGCCGAATTCCGAGAGCACATCGGCCTTGGTCCTGTCGGACAGGGCGGCATAGATGCCGACGAGGTTTTCGGCTTCGGCACGGCCTTTCAGGCCTTCCACTTCGCTCGGCAGCGCGTCCGGATCGGTCTTTGCCTTCCTGATCTTCTTCGAAATCGCATCGACATCATCCATGAGGTTAATGCGCGACAGATCGGAGGGATCGGACTTCGACATCTTCTTGGTGCCGTCCTTCAACGACATCACACGCGGTGCCGGACCGCCGATCAGCGGTTCCACCATCGGGAAATAGGCGTGCACCGGCTCATCGCCGACCGTGATATCGAGCCCAAGCCCCGCCTTGCGGATATGATCGCTGAAATCGATGTTGAATTTCTGGGCGATGTCGCGTGCGAGTTCCAGATGCTGCTTCTGGTCGTCGCCGACCGGAACATGGGTGGCGCGATAGACGAGAATGTCGGCGGCCATCAGGCTCGGATAGGCGAGCAGACCGAGCGAGACCTGCTCGGCATTCTTGCCGGACTTGTCCTTGAACTGCGTCATACGCTCCATCCAGCCGATGCGCGCCACGCAGTTGAACACCCATGCCAGTTCCGCATGTTGCGGCACGGCCGACTGGTTGAAGACGATGTGCTTCACGGGGTCGATACCGGCTGCGATGAAGGCGGCCGCAATCGAGCGGGTCTGCGCCTTCAGGTCGGCGTGAACGAGCTGGGCGGTGATGGCATGCATGTCGACGACGCAATAGATGCAGTCGTTATCTTCCTGCAGCGCCACGAACTTGCGGATCGCGCCGAGATAATTGCCGAGATGCAGATTGCCGGTCGGCTGGACGCCCGAGAAAACCAGCGGCTTGAATGCGTTCATTGTCGTCCTCGAAAAGGCTTGTGGAGGGCCTCGCCCCATGGTTGGAATTGCACGCGCGCTTATGCACCCGCAGCCCCCCGCAATCAAGCGGTTTCAGGGCTTGTCAGCCGCGCGGTTCCAGAAGATCCCAACGATTTCCGTAAGGGTCAACAAAGACCGCAACGGAGCCGTAAACCTCATGGCGCGGCTCCTCCAGAAAGCCCACACCACGGGCAAGCATGGTCTCGTAATCGCGCTGGAAATTGTCGGTATGCAGGAAAAACCCGACACGCCCGCCCGTCTGGTTGCCAATGGCAAGCCTTTGCTGCTCGCCATCCGCCTCGGCAAGCAGCAGGGCGCCGCCCTCGGTCCCTTGCGGCTTCACCACCAGCCACCGTTTGCCGTCGCCAAGCGGCTGATCGGAAAGGCATTCGAACCCGAGAACGTCGCAATAAAACGCCTTCGCCCGGCCGTAGTCATCCACGACAAGCGTGACGAGCGCGATGCGGCGGTTTTCAGCAAAGGACATCAGCCCGCCTCCGTCTCGACGTTCTTTTTGCCGCGCTTGCGAATGGCTCTCTTCACCATGCCGATATCGGCCCCACCCGAAACGAAAGCCAGCACGAAATAAACCAGCATGGCCGCGAAGACGAGAGCCATGATGGTGCCAGCCCGGATGAAAATGGACGAGGCGGAAGACAGCTCGAATGTCAGCCAGGTCAGCGCATAGTGCACGAAACCGGCCATCAGGGCCGCGGCCAGCAGCAAACGCGGAATGCGGGTCAGCAGTGGAATATCCACATGCCAGTGACCGCGCCACAACAACATGCCGAACAGCAGAGCGGCATTGACCCAGCCGGCAGTGATTTCTGCAATGGCGATGCCGGGACCGCCAAGGCGCGGGAAGAGCGTCAGCGCCAGCGAGACATTCACGACAACGGAAATCGCCGCGAAGATCATCGGCGTGCGGGTATCCTCACGAGCGAAGAAACCGGGAATAAAGGCCTTGATCAGAACGAAAGCCGGCAGGCCCAGACCGTAAATGCCGAGGATTTGCGCAACGGTGATGGTGGCCGAGGGCGAGAAATTGCCGCGCTCGTAAAGAAAACGCACGATGGGCTCCGCCATGACGAGAAGGGCCGCGGCGGCGGGCAAGGTCAGAAACAGCACGAATTCCACCGAGCGGTTCTGCAGGCTTCCCGCCTCGACCATATGGCCGCCGCGCAAAGCCCGTGCCAGTTCCGGCAAGAGCACGGTGGCCACCGCGATGCCGACGACGCCGAGCGGCAGCTGGTAAATCCGGTCCGCATAGGCAAGCGAGGAGATCACCCCTTCACCAGCAGAAGCGATATTGGTGTTGATCAGCAGATTGATCTGGGTAATGCCGCCGGTGATCGCGGCGGGCAGGGCAAGAACCAGAAGCCGCTGCACATTTTTGGTCATCCGCGGCCTGCGGAAGCCTATGCGCATGCCGGCATTGCGCACGGCGATCCAGACGATGGCAAGTTGCACCACCCCTGCCACCATAACACCCCAGGACAGGGCGTAACCCACCTGCAGAGGATCGTAATTCTTCCACCACGCCAGAGCGAGAACGCCGATGAGGATGATGTTGAGGAACACAGGCGCGATCGCGGCCGCAAAATAACGGTGCAGCGAGTTCAGCATGCCGCCCATCATCGCCGCCAGAGACATGCAGGCGAGATAGGGGAACATGATGGTCGCGAGCCGGACGGTGTTGTCGAATTTTACCGGATCTTCCAGGAAGCCCGGTGCAATCACGGTGCGCACGATGAACGGCATCGACAGTTCCATCAGGATCGTCAGCGCCAGGAGCACGGTGAAGAGAACACCGAAGACCTCCTCGGAAAAGCGCCTTGCGCCCTCCATGCCATTCGCCTCGATTTCCTTGGCGAAAAGCGGCACGAAGGCCGAATTGAACGCGCCTTCGGCAAAAAGTCGCCGGAAGGTGTTCGGAAAACGAAAGGCGGCGTTGAAGGCATCGGCCACGGGGCCTGTGCCGACGGCGGCGGCCATCAGGGTTTCGCGGAGGAAACCGAAGATGCGGCTGCCGAGCGTGGCGGTGCCGACGGTGGCGAACTTGCCGATCAGACTCATGGGCGCTTCAAGCCTTTGCCGTGCGCGCGGCAGGCAGGGCCGCCACGTCTGGATGGGCGATGATGCCGTTCGGCATGCGGTCACGCAATTCGTCTTCCTGTTCGCTCATCACGGCCTTCAGGCGCTGCGCAATGCTGGCCTGGCGGTTGTCGTTCGTCACCTTCTGGCCGAAGAGATCGGTCACATAAAAGGTGTCGATGACCTTTTCGCCGAAGGTGGTGATGCGGGCGGAGTGAATATCGAGCGACAGATCGGCAATGACAGCCGTCATATCAGCCAGAAGTCCCGGCCGGTCGAGGCACTCAACCTCGATGACGGTGAACTTGTTCGACAGCCCGTTGGAAATGATGACCGAGGGCGGAATGGTGAAAGCGCTTTTCTTCCTGCGGCTCTTGGTCCGCGTGGCGATCATTTCCGGAAGGCGCTGCTTGCCGGAGAGAACCTCCTCGATAAGCTTGCCGACATTGTTGCCGCGCCGCGTCTCATCTTCGTCGATCGGAAATTCGCGATTGATCAGGATCGTATCCAGCGCCCGCCCGTCGGAGGTGGTGAAAATCTGCGCATCCGCGATATTGGCGCCGGCCGCCGCACAGGCGCCGGTGATGATCGAAAGCAGGCGCGGATGGTCCGGCGCCAACACGGTGATTTCCGTGATGGCATGGAAGGAATGGGTGCGCACCATGGTCGACAGCGCCTTTTCCTGCTTGTCGGCCTCGCGAATGAAGCGGGTGTGTCGCACCTGGTCTTCCAGCGCCACCGTCAGCAGATAGGGCTCGTAATGCAGCTTGGTGTATTTGCGCCGCGCCTTCTGGCCCCAGTCATCGAGAGCATCGTAAAGCGCCTGCCGGGCAATCTGCGCCCGTTCCTTGCGGGAGACTTCCGAGAAGCCGCCTGACAGAAGCAGCTCGGTCTCATAATAGAGCGAGCGCAGCAGCTGCCCCTTCCAGCCGTTCCAGACCCCTGGACCAACAGCGCGAATATCGCAGACCGTCAGGATGAGCAGCATCTTCAGCCGCTCCATGGATTGCACCTTGTCGGCGAAATCGGTGATGGTCTTGCGGTCATGCAGGTCACGCGTCTGGGCGACCATGGACATCAGAAGATGCTGCTCGATCAGCCAGACGACCATTTCGGTCTGCTTGCCGGTCAGCCGGAAGCGCTGGCAAAGCTTGCGGGCCACGCGCGCGCCAGCAATCGAGTGATCCTCCTGCCGGCCCTTGGCGACATCGTGCAGCAGCACGGCCACATAAAGCGCCTCGCGTTCCTCCACGCTCGGCATCAGCTGGTTGGCGAGCGGGTGGGCGTCGACAGCCGTTCCCTTGTCCACTTCCGACAACACGCCGACGGAGCGGATCAGATGCTCGTCCACCGTATAGTGATGATACATGTTGAACTGCATCATCGCGACGATCTTGCCGAATTCGGGGATGAACTTGCCGAGCACGCCGGCCTCGTTCATGCGCCGCAGCGTCAGCGCCGGATCGCGTCGCGAGGTAAGGATCGACAGGAAAAGCCGGTTCGCCTCCTCGCTTTCGCGAAGCTCATCGTTGATGAGCGACAGCGAGCGGGTGACGACGCGCAACGCATCCGGGTGCAGTTCGAGATTATTGATATCGGCGATGTGGAAGAGCCGGATCAGATTGACCGGGTCGTTCTTGAAAACATCAGGCTTGGCGAGCGCAATGCGCCCCCGGTCCTCGACAAATTCCACCGAGCCGGGAATCTTGCGCACACGATGGGCGAAGCGGCTGAGAACGCCGGAAAGGCCCGGCACGTCTTTCGCCTGGCGATCCTCAAGTGCTGCGCAGACAATGCGGGTCAGGTCGCCCACATCTTTCGCCACGAGGAAATAGTGCTTCATGAAACGCTCGACGGCGGAAAGGCCCGGGCGCGGCTGGTAACCCAGCGCATCGGCGATTTCGCGCTGAATGTCGAAAGAAAGGCGCTCTTCCGCCTTGCCGGTGATGAAGTGCATCTGGCAACGGACAGCCCAGAGAAAATCATCGGCCTTTTCGAACAGCCGGAGTTCCGGCCGTGACAGGACGCCAAGCTTGACCAGATCGGCCGTATCGCGGACGTGGTAATAATATTTGGCGATCCAGAACAGCGTGTGCAGGTCGCGCAACCCACCCTTGCCTTCCTTGACGTTCGGTTCCACCAGATAACGCGTATCGCCCGCCTTGCGGTGGCGCTGGTCACGCTCGGCGAGCTTGGCGGCGATGAATTCCGGGCCGGTGCCGGTGACGACTTCCGACTCGAAACGCTTTTCGAGATCATCGGTCAGGGATTTCTTGCCGCAAATCGCCCGCACTTCCAGAATGGCGGTGCGAATGGTCATGTCGGATTTGGACAGGCGGATGCATTCATCCACCGTGCGGGTGGCGTGGCCGACCTTAAAGCCGAGGTCCCAGAGGAGATAGAGCACAAACTCCACGGCCTTGTGCATGTCAGGCGTGTTCTTGGCCGGCAGCAGGAACAGGAGATCGATGTCCGATCCAGGCGCCAGCGTGCCGCGACCGTAACCGCCGACTGCCGCGACCGCGATCTGCGGCGCATCCTTGGGATAGACATATTGGCAGGCGAGATCATAGAGGATTTCGATCAATCGGTCCTGAAGCCAGGAGATGCGCCGGGCGCAATCAATGCCGCTGCCATCGGCCTTCAGCAGTTCTCTAGCCTTTTCCCGGCCTTCCGCGCTGGCCTTGCGGAAAATCGGCAACAGGTCGGACCTGATATCGGCGGTGCGTTTGCCGTCTTCCTTAAAGATGATGTCGCATTCGCGCTTCAGCGCCGATACATCGAGAATGTCGGAAAAATCCAGGTCCTTGATGGCCATCTATGCCGGTATCCATGTCCTGTGGGATAATCCCACCGCTTGCGATGGGAGTGTCCTATAGCGAGTTTTAAAGGCGATGGACAGGCAATCTATCCCTTACGCCTTGCCAAGTTCTTTCTTCAACGCATAGAGCGCGTCCAATGCCTCTCGCGGCGTCATTTCGTCGGGGTTGAAGCCCTTCAGAGCCTCCTCCACCTTCGATGATCCGGCCTTGCGGGTTTCCTCGCGGCGAACCGCGATCTGGAACAGCGGCAGATCATCGATCAGCTGGCTGGCCGGGTTCTTGCGGTCGGCATCTTCGAGCTTCGTCAGCACCTCGCGGGCGCGCTCCACCACCGATGCCGGCAGTCCCGCAAGCCGCGCCACCTGAATACCGTAGGAACGATCCGCAGCGCCCGGCCCGACTTCGTGCAGGAAGATGACATCACCTTCCCACTCCTTCACCCGCATCGTGGCATTGGAAAGGCGGCCGAGCTTTTCCGACAGCACCGTCAGCTCGTGGAAATGGGTGGCGAAGAGGCCACGGCAACGATTGACCTCGTGCAGATGTTCCACCGCCGCCCAGGCGATCGAGAGTCCATCGAAGGTCGCCGTGCCACGGCCGATTTCATCCAGAATGACCAGCGAACGATCCGTCGCCTGATTGAGAATGGCGGCGGTCTCCACCATTTCCACCATGAAGGTCGAGCGGCCGCGCGCCAGATCGTCTGACGCACCAACGCGGGAAAACAGCCGGTCGACGACGCCGATATGGGCGGCCTCCGCCGGAACGAAGGAGCCGATCTGCGCGAGGATGGTGATCAGCGCATTCTGGCGCAGGAAGGTCGATTTACCGCCCATGTTCGGGCCGGTGAGCAGCCAGATCGCACCATTCTTGCCGCCGTTCACGGCCGACAGATCGCAATTGTTGGCGATGAACGGTCCAGCCGACTGCCGCCGTAATGCCTGCTCCACCACCGGATGACGCCCGCCCTTGATCGCGAAGGTCATGGAGGCATCGACGATCGGACGGCAATAGGCCTGTTCGGTTGCGAGATAAGCAAGGCTTGAGGCGACGTCGATAGTCGCGAGCGCGAAAGCACCGGCCTTGATCGCTTCCGCCTGCTGCACCACAGCCTCGACCATGCGCGCGAAGGCTTCCAGCTCCATGGTCAGAGCCTGCGCTGCGGCGTTGGCGATGCGGCTTTCAAGATCGGCAAGCTCGGTGGTGGTGAAGCGCATGGCGCCTGCCATGGTCTGACGGTGGATGAAGCGCGCCTTGGCCTCATCCGTCGCCATCATCACATCTGCGTTGCCGGCCGTGACCTCGATGAAGTAGCCAAGCACATTGTTGTGCTTGATCTTGAGCGACTTGATGCCGGTCTCATCGGCATATTTCAGCTGCAGCCCGGCAATCACACGGCGCGACTGGTCGCGCAGCGCCCGCACCTCATCCAGTTCGGGATTGGCACCATCGCGCAGGAAACCGCCGTCCCGCTTCAAAAGCGGCAGGTCGTCGGCCAGCATCGAGCCAAGCATGGCTTCCAGCCCACTCGGCAGCGCATTCAAATCCGCGAGCGCCGTCGCCAGCTCATCCGGCAACAATCCCTGATCGAGAATCGCGGCTATCCTTTCGGCCGAAGCCAGCCCCTGCCTGATGGCACCGAGATCGCGCGGGCCGCCGCGCTCCAGCGCAAGGCGCGAAAGCGCACGCGGCATATCCGCAACCTGTTTCAGCGCATCGCGCAGGCCATCGCTGAGCGACACGTCATCGATGAGATAGGCCACCGCATCGAGGCGGGCATTGATCTTCTCCGGATCTGTCAAGGGTGACATCAGCCGCTCGGCCAGAAGCCGTGCGCCGCCGCCCGTGACAGTACGGTTAAGCGCATGCAGCAGCGATCCGTCCCTTTCTCCTGACAGCGTCTTCACCAGTTCCAGATTGGCGCGGGTGGCGGGATCGATGAAAAGGGTGGAGGCCGCACTTTCACGCTCCGGCGCGCCAAGCGGCGGACGTTCGGCGATCTGGGTTTTTTCGACATAAGCGACGGCCGCAGCGGCAGCGGCCATTTCCACCCGCGAAAACGTGCCGAAACCATCGAGCGTCGAGACGTTGAAATAACGGGCGATGCGCCCTTCCGCAGTAGCGCTGTCGAAAAGAATCGCCGGCTGCGGCACGGCCACACGACCGAGCACATCAAACACCGGTCGCAATTCCTCGTCATGGAACAGGCTGTCGGCGACAATCAACTCCCGCGGATCAATGCGCCAGATATCGGCGAGAAGCCGGGTCAGCGTGGTTTCCGCCAGACGGAAGACGCCGGTGGAAATATCGATCCAGGCGAGTGCAAACTGCGCCTCGGCGCTGCCGCGAATACGGGCGAGCGCCATCAGATAGTTGGATTCCGTCGGCGACAGCAGTTTTTCTTCGGTCAGCGTGCCGGGGGTGACAAGCCGCACGACATCACGTTTGACCACGGATTTCGATCCGCGCTTCTTCGCCTCGGCCGGGTCTTCCACCTGTTCGCAGACGGCGACGCGATAGCCGCGCAGGATGAGCTTCTGCAGGTAGTCATCCGCCGCATGGACGGGAACGCCGCACATGGGAATATCGTGCCCCATGTGCTGGCCGCGTTTCGTCAGCGTGATGCCGAGCGAACGGGAGGCTTCGACCGCATCGTCAAAGAACAATTCGTAAAAATCGCCCATGCGGTAGAACAGCAGCGAACCGGGATTGTTCGCCTTGATCTCGATATATTGCTCCATCATCGGAGTGGCCGTCGCGCGGCTCTCTTCCGAGATCAGGGAAGCGGTTGTCAGAACGTCCGTCAATGGCCTGCCGATGTCATATCGTGTTGCGGAAAAGGAGCGCCGACACTAGCGGCAATGCCCGCCCCTGCACAACACGCACCGAACAGCTGCCCACAGGAACATCCCGAAAGGTTCCGATCAAAAACCGGTCAGCCGTTGATGCGCTCGGTCTCACCGCCATAATAGCTGATGTAGCGGCCGGCGATGGACGATACCGGCAGGACCACGAGAACGTCCGTCGTGTTGAAGGCATGGTCAACAACCGCGCCGGAGCCGAACATGGCGCCAAGACGCATATAGCCCTTGATCAGCGGCGGCATGGCGTTCAGCGCCTTGCGGGCGTTGAGCGCCTCGGCCGGCACGAGGTCCATCTCATGATAAAGCTCGGGAAGGGCGGAAGCTGCCCACTCGCCCTTGGCCACGCAATTATGATGCAGGAAGGACAAGGCAAGCGCATGGGCCTCCGGCTGCACGCCGGGGAAGGAAGCGCAGCCGATCATGGCATCCATGCGGTGTTTCACGGCATAGGCCCAGTTGCCCTGCCAAAGAAGCTCGACGGTACGCTTGGTGCGATATTCCGGCAGCACGCAGGAGCGGCCAAGCTCCATGAAGCGCTTGCCCGGATGGCGCGCAACGAGCCCGGCAATGTCGAACTCGCTTGCGGAATAGAAGCCGTTATTGGCGAGCGCCGTTTCCTGCCGCAGCAAACGATAGGTGCCGACGATCTGGTCTTCGCTGTCGCCTTCGATCGCCTTGTCGAGCACCAGCAGATGATCGCAGACGCTGTCCCAGGCATCGATGTCGCGCTTGCGGCGCATCGCATCTGCGGGAAGGCGCGCCTTCATTTCCTCGACGAAAACCCGGTAACGCACGGATTGCGCGGCATCAATTTCGCGTTCATTTCTGGCGAGCCGTGTTTCCAGCGTGCCTATACGACCGAAAAGACCCTCATTGTCCTGAGCTGTCTCGGGACGAGGACTAATGACAACATTGCTTTCACAAATGTCGTGATTGAGGATTTCGGCAACCATGGGGAATCGCTCCGCCACCAAAGAATTTTCCTGTCATAAATCACTAATTGACGACAGAATAGTGACAAAATGTCACCAGCGCGAGTCTGTCAAGTTATGATGGCAACAGGCGTTTCGCCTCGAGCAGCCGACGGATTTCCTCTACCAGCCGTCGCGGGTCGGCAGGCTTGGTCAAAACTGCGCCGGCACCGGCCTTCAGCAGGATTTCGGCGGTCGCGTCACTCGTATCTCCGCTGAGCACGATGACGGGAATATTCCTTTCCCCCTTCAGCGTATGGAGCAGGTCGGGAAGCACGTCCAGCCCCTCGCCGCCCGGCATGTTGAGATCGGAGACGATGAGGTCAGGCAAACGGGATGCGCCTGGCTCCAACGATTGCCGCAACGCCTCAAAGTTCTCGACAACACGGACGATAAAACCGGTTTTCTCCAGAACGGCGCGGACGATGCGCTGATTGACGGCATCGTCTTCGGCCACGAGTATCTCGATACCGCTCGCACCCTCCGCCACCCGCGCCGAAAATCCCACATCCGGATGGTTGTCGTTGATCGCGTCCCGTCGCTCTATGCCGCGCAGACGGCCGCACAGGACGTCGATCAGCGATTTTTCGCGCAGCGGCCGGATCAACCAGGCATCGAAGGAAACATGCATCGTCGACGGCCGTTCTTCCGGGCTGACCAGCAGCGTGCGGCGAACATTCTGTTGCGGCCAATCCTTGAGCGCGTCCCTGAACAGCGCCGAAATGCGTCGGTCGACAATGATATCGGTGAGATCATCCGCCCGGGTGGCAGACTCCTTCCGCAGCTTTTCAAGATCTTCAGGCTGGTGGATGAGAGTACATTGACCGCCGAAGGCTTCGATAGCCTCCATCGTCACCGCCGCCGCCACGCCCTTTGGCGCGATGAGCAGGACATTTGTATGCCGCAGGCAATGACGCCGTCCGGGATCCGCCATTTCGGCGGGTGCGCCGCCCGGCCGGAACATCAGTTTGAAAGTGCTGCCCTTGCCCTTTCGGCTGGAAACCGTGAGGCTGCCGCCGAATTCCCGCACGATACGGGCGGAAATCGCAAGGCCAAGACCTGTGCCTGCGCTTCGCTGCGACAGCGGGCCTGCCTGTTCGAATTCACCGAAAATACGGGCCTGCTCGGCCTGGCTCATGCCCGGACCGGTATCTTCGACAGTGATGTGCAATTCGCTGTCGACCATGCGCGCCCGGATGACGACACCGCCTTCCCGCGTGAATTTGACGGCATTGCCTAGGAGATTGAAGAGGACCTGACGCAACCTTGCCGGATCGAAATCGAGATGATCAGGCACGTCAGGCGTAACGAAGGAGGTGATTTCTATGCCTTTTTCATGGGCCCGATGGGCCAGCATCTCAACGATGCTCTCGATCATCCGCCGCAGGTTTTCCGCGCGCGGATTGAGCCTGAAGCGACCCGCTTCCATCGTCGAATAATCCAGCAGATCCTCGACAAGCTGCACCAGCGACTGGCCGGACTGCTTCATGCCATCGAGATAATTGCGCTGCTCCTCATTGAGCTTCGTCTGCGACAGAAGATGGTTCATGCCGAGCATGCCGGAAAGCGGCAGGCGGATTTCGTGGCTTACGGTGGCAAGCAGCCTTGCTTTTTCGGCATCGGCCTTTTCGGCCCGCAACCGGGCATCTTCCCGCTCACCGAGCGCAAGCCGCTCTTCGGTCACATCTCTGGCGATACTGCTGATGAGAAGCCGGCTGCTTGCCAGATCGCGGGTCACGACATCATGCCAGGAAAAGATGCGCTGACCGAACGGGGTCGCGATCTCGACATCATAGGCATGGACCTTGTCACCCGGGCGGAAAGCGATGCCGATTTCCTCGCAGCTCAGCCCTTCGGGGGCCGCACAGCCGGTCATTTCACGAAAGACGCGGTTCGCCTCAACGATGCGCCGGTTCATGTCGCGGATCACGACGATATCGCCCATGAATTCCTGCATTTCGGCAATCAGCGAGCGGTTTTGCGTTTGCCGCAGCCGGAGATCGGAATCTGCAACCAGTGCGCCGGGATACCGGGAGGATTCGCCGGAGAGCGCGTAGAGCAGGACACCGACCAGCACTGCGCCAAAGAAGGTTGCCAGCGCGACGGTAACCGCATAGGGCACCGCAAGCGCGATCAGGGCTGCGGAAAAAGCCCCAACTGATAGTGAAACGGCGACATAAAGCGCAATCGATCTGGCATCGGTCGCATGTTCTTCATCCGCATGGCGCGTTGTCGTATCGACACGATCCGCCGGCTGCGCCGCCGTGGCGGCCAGGCCATCTGAAACTTTCTGTCGAAGTCTTGCCAGTTCGCTCATAGGCAACCGCTACCACGGCAGCGGTTTTGATATGTTTGGCTGAAACCTTAAAATTTTACTTTTTAGCCGCCCGGGCGTGCAAAAACTCGTCGAGAATGACGCAGGCTGCGCCGATGGTTATGAAACTGTCGGCCAGATTGAAAACCGCGAAGGACCATGTCTGCGTGTAAAACAGGATATAGTCGATGACGTGACCGTAGAAAAAGCGGTCGAGAAGATTGCCGGCAGCACCTGCGATGATGAAGGCGAAACCGAGATGGGCAAAGGTGCGGTCCGCCGCCGTCTTGCGCCACAGCCACAGAACGAAGACCACGATGACGAGTCGCATGCTGACGATGAACCAGCCGTGCATATCCTCCAGCATCGAAAAGGCCACGCCGAGATTGTAGGTGCGGTACAGCGCCAGGAACGGAGCAACCGGAACCATTTCCTGCAGCGGCAGATAGGCTTCGACCAGCTGCTTGACGATCTGGTCCAGCACCAGTGCGGCAACGATCAGCGCAAAGGCCGGACCGAATTTCGAGAACAATGCCGCTTTGGCCATTACGTCACCGGTGCAAGTTCGAGGAGATGTCGCCGTGCTTCAAACAGCATGACGGCGGTTGCGATGGCGAGATTGAGGCTGTCGGCGCGGCCCTGTTGGGGGATGCGCGCCAGCTGGTCGGCCTTCCCGGCGAGTTCCGGCGGCAGGCCGGATTGTTCGTTGCCCATTAAGATCACGACCGGCTTGCCGGCATAATCGATCTTTCGATAATCAACCGAACCCGCCAGATGGGTGGCGACGACGCTGACCTGCGCCGATTTTTTCCAGGACAGGAATTCTTCGACCGAAGCGCGGACAACGGGCGTGGCGAAGACCGAACCCATGGTGGCGCGCACCGTTTCCAGCGAAAACGGATCCGTGCAATCACCCACGAGAATGACGCCTGAAGCGCCCGCCGCATCCGCCGTGCGGATAATGGTGCCGAGATTGCCGGGATCACGCACCCGGTCGAGCGCGATATAGGTCTCGCCCTTTTCCGGGCGGATATCCTTCAGCGGCTTCCATTTCTGTTCGAAAATGCCGACAACCATCTGCGGATTATCGCGGCGGGTGATAGAGGCGATGACCTTTTCGCTGACTTCGAGCACCAGCCCGCCCGTGGCGACCGTCTTCACCGCCGCCTGCTCCACCAGCGGCTTGCCCTTGGCGGCCTTGGCATAAACCAGCGTCTTGATCGTCCAGCCGAGTTCGAGCGCGTCGATGACCAGCTTCAGGCCTTCAGCCATGAAGGTGCCGGTCTCTTCCCTGCCCTTTTTCTGGGTGAGCGCCTTGATATCCTTGATGATGGGATTGGCAAGGCTGGTCACTTCCTTGACCTGACCAACCCGGCGCGCGGTGTTTTCACGCATATCCTTCATCATTTCGGCTCCCAGCGGCTGAACAGCGATGTGGAAAGCACGCGGCCCGGCGTCTTGCCGTCGAGCCCGGCTTCACGAATGACAAGCTCGCCTGACGCGACGACGCCACCGGCGCCACGCATGGTTTCGCGCATCAGTTCATGCATCGAATAGAAGCTCGCCCGGATCGAATAGGCCGTCAGCACAAGGCCGAGCGCCTTGGGCGAGAGGATTTCGCGGCAGATATCCAGCATCAGCGGCAGATGGTCGAACAATTGCCAGACTTCACCATGGGTGCCGCGGCCGAATTTCGGCGGGTCGGTGAGGATGATATCGTAGTTGTTGCCGCGGCGCTCCTCACGCTGGATGAACTTCATGGCGTCTTCGCAAATCCAGCGGATGGGCGCCTGTTCAAGCCGCGCAAGCGCCTGATTTTCCTTGGCCCAGCCGATCGCCTTCTTGGAGGCGTCAATATGGGTGACTTCAGCACCCGCAGCCGCCGCGACCAGCGAGGCGACACCGGTATAACCGAAGAGGTTCAGCACTTTCAGCGGACGGTCGGCCGTTTCGATGGCATGTTTCAGCCATTCCCAATGCACGATCTGTTCGGGAAAGACGCCAACATGCCGGAAGGCCGTGAAGCGGCCGAGAAATTCGACCCCGAGCAAGGACAGCGGCCATGTCTCCCCGAGCGCTTCCTTCGGAAAGCGCCAGCGGCCCATGCCGTCCTCATCGGTATCGCCGGTAAAGACGGCATCGGCATTCTGCCATACGCGGTCGGGGATCGAAGGCTTCCAGAGAGCCTGCGCTTCGGGACGGACGATGCGGTAATCGCCATATTGTTCAAGCTTCAGGCCGTTGCCGCTATCGATCAGATGAAAATCACCCGCGCCGCTCGATTCCAGAATGACCGGAACCTGTTCCGCGGGAAGCGCCCCGGTGCGCTGCATAAGTGCGCGCGCAGGGACCTGTTCGACGGCGGTCGCTACGACGGGTTTTTCCTTCGGCGCGGCCTTCTGCACGCTGCGCACGGCATCCGGCTCGCGCTTTTTCGGCGCGGCATCCGCGCGACGCGCCGGCTTTGCGGCATGAACCTGTTTTTTCTCGTTCCCGGCTCGCACACGATTGCCCGGCCGGCTGTCTTTTTTCTTCAATGGAAATCTTTCCGCTTTTGCCCGCGTCTTATTGCGCCAGCAAATAGCATTCCACGCGCCGCTCGCCTAGAGCCGGAACGAATGTCGGCGCCATCACTTTGCCGGGAGTTGTCCCGCATGTGGAAGCTGTCCGGCGGCGGCCGCCTTCTGGCGGTTCGCCTCATCATGCCAGCGCACAGCCTCCTTGGCTTCGATACGGGCACGCTTGCGATGTTTGCCCTGCGCAAACCAGGTGGCCGCCGATCCCAGCAGCACGCCGAAAATCACCGCCAGGAACAGGAAGACGAAAAACGGCGCGGTGAAGGAAAGAACGCCGTCTTCCGGCCGGAACGGATTAAGCGCCAGCGTCACGGACTGGCGGTTGGCCACGCACAGAATGACGAGGATGACCGCCAGCGGAAGCAGGATGATGAGATTGATGATTTTTTTCGACATCCGACAATACTCCATCACAGCGGGCGTTCCACCGGCTCCTTTTCAGTCGCCAGGCGGCAGGGACGATCAATCGTCCTCTTCGTCGCCCATACCGGGGTTCAGGCGCTCACGCAGTTCCTTGCCCGTCTTGAAGAAAGGCACCCATTTTTCCTCGACGAAAACCGACTCACCCGTGCGCGGGTTCCGGCCGGAACGCGAAGGACGGTTTTTGACCGAAAATGCGCCGAAACCACGAAGCTCAACACGATTTCCTGCCGCCAGGGCATCGGTGATTTCATCCAGCACCGCATTGACGATGTTTTCCACGTCACGGTGATAAAGGTGCGGGTTACGCGCAGCAACGATCTGCACCAGTTCAGACTTGATCACGGTTGCCCCCTGAAAGAATTGGATTTTTAACGCGGCTCAACCTGCCAAACGGAAACAAGACCGTCAAGAAACAACTTGTCCGCACCGAGCTGGCCGGGGCCTGCGAAGGGAATTAAATCGTCATATCCCAGAAACTTCGCTATTTGCGCAACACTGAAAAGCGAAAAAGGCGAACGGGACGACGGCGCGCGCCATTCGACGATCGGCAAATCCTTGGCAACACCGCGTGTTTCGAAATAGCTGCGAACTTCCTTTTCGCCGCCCAGCGTATCAACCAGCTTGTTGGCGAGCGCCTGCCTGCCAGTGAAAATCGATCCATCCGCCAGTTTCAGCACGTCTTCGCGCGGCAGCTTGCGGCGATCGGCCACAAGGTCGACAAACCAGCCATAGCTGTCCATCACCATGGCGCGGATCATCGACTTTGCCTCTTCCGGCGCCTCGTGGAACGGCGAAGGCTCCGCCTTCATCGGCGACGACTTGATTTCCTGCAACGAAACGCCGAGCTTTTCCATCAGCTGGCCAAGCTGGGGATACTGGAAGATCACGCCGATCGAGCCGGTGATCGAGGTTTCGCCGGCAACGATGACATCACCCGCGGACGCGATCATGTAACCTGCGGAAGCGGCGAGCGTGCGCACATCCGAGACAACCGGCTTCTTTTCCGCCACGCCTCGAATGGCCTTGAAGATGCGCTCACCGCCATAGGTGGTGCCGCCTGGCGAGGAAATCGACACGATCAACCCTTTGACATTGTCGCTCTTGGCGATCTTGTCGAGCCGCTCGAGAAGTTCGGTATTGTCGGTGATCAGGCCGGAGACCTCCACGCGGGCAATATGGGGCTTCGCACTTTGCTGCGGTCCATCCCATAAAAACCGGTAAAGACCGAAAGCGCCGGCGACGAGCAGGAGAACGGCGGCAATCCGCCAGAAAGTCAGCTTGCGGCGCAACCGCCTGCGATCCGCTATCGCCATATTGTCCATAGAAACCTCTGTCATGCGCTTTTGCGTTTCAGGCCATATGGTTCTTCTAACGCGAAGCCGCAAGGAAACAATAAGGAAACCAGAATTACGATAAAATTCGCATTTCCCTTGCACCTCTCCAGACAAAAACCATATTGGCAGGACAAAGCACTCATGCCAAAGACATTTAGATAGAGACACAAGCTTCGATTGTGCGCCAGAATGGCGCCGGGGAAGCATTCCGGACCCACTCTTATGCTCGAAAGACTCCGCGAACCCGCGCCAGCATTCTCGCTGCCCAATGACCAGAACGGTGCCTATGACACCGCGCTGAGGCATTCTGCGCGCGTGAAACGGCTGAAAATCATTCTGCCGCTCGGCGCAGCCATCGTTTCGCTCGCCTTCATCGCCGTCTCGGTTATCCGAACCTGGGCGCCCGATGAGGTCTCGCTTGAGAGCGCGCGAATTGAAGACGGCAAGATCGTGATGGAAAAACCTGCCGTTGCGGGCCGCAACGAGAAGGGGATCGATTATTCCATGAACGCCGACCGTGCGTTGCAGGACATCGCCAACCCCAACCTGATGACGCTTGAGAAGGTTCTGGCCGCAGTGCCGGTGAATGACGGTATCGCCCAGGTGATCGCCCATGAAGGCATTTTTGACCGGGCCACCAACAAGCTGAAGATGACCGCCCCTTTTGACATCAATCTCAGCAATGGCATACAAGCGAAGTTCCAGTCTGCGGATGTCGATCTGAAGGCCGGGAAAATGAGCAGCCAGGAGCCGGTTTCGATCAAAACAAACGACGGCTCGATTGTTGCGCAATCGATTGACATCGCCGATAATGGCAAGACAATTACATTTTCGGGGCAGGTACGGGCACGTATCGCTGCATCCAATATCAAGAATGAAGGCAAGTGAGAGCCCGGTCCAGATGATGCAAATTTCCCGTCCCGTTTCCCTTGGCAAATCCGCCGGCCTCGCAGCCGCAGGTCTTGTTTTTTCGTGTCTTGCAACTGTGGCTTTCGCCCAGAACACCACCAGCAACATGCAGGGCGTCAAGCTCTCCGGCGACCAGCCGATCGCAATTGAAAGCGATCAGCTCGAGATTCGCGATCAGGAGCGCAAGGCCTATTTCACCGGCAATGTGAAGGTGGTGCAGGGAACGACCACCCTTCAGGCCGGCAAGATGACGGTGAACTACAAGGGCGAGGGTTCATCGCTCACCAGCGGCGACGCCAATATCGAAAAAATCTTCGTCGACAATAATGTCTATCTGACGTCCGAGACCCAGAAGGCGACGGCCGATCACGGCGAATTCGACATGGCGGCGCAGACCTTCATCCTCACGGGCAAGCAGGTCGTGCTGTCCGAGGGCACGAATGTCTTCACCGGCTGCAAGCTGACCGTCCTGATGAATACGGGACAGGCCAAGCTCGAAAGCTGCGGCGGCCCTGTTCGGATCATGCTTGATCCGAAATCCCAGAAAAAACAGTAGTCTTTCCTCGTGAAGATACCCTCGATCTCAAAGATATTCGGCGGCGGACGCAGCCGATCCGCGGACGCGGTCCCACCGGCGGACAAGACCCCCTATCAGGGCACGCTGATCGCGCATGGCCTGACGAAGACCTATAATACGCGTCGTGTCGTCAACGGCGTTTCGCTGGTCGTGCGCCGTGGCGAGGCCGTGGGACTGCTCGGCCCGAACGGCGCCGGAAAGACCACCTGTTTTTACATGATCACGGGCCTGGTACCCGTCGATACCGGCAAGATCGCCATCAACGGCAATGATGTCACCACCATGCCGATGTATCGTCGCGCCCGTCTCGGCGTCGGTTATCTGCCGCAGGAAGCATCGATTTTCCGCGGCCTCACGGTTGAGGAAAACATCCGCGCCGTGCTGGAAGTGCATGAGCCGGACGCAGCCAAGCGCAACCACAAGCTTGATGAGCTGCTGGAAGAATTTCACATCGCGCAGTTGCGCAAATCCCCTGCCGTGGCGCTTTCGGGCGGCGAGCGGCGGCGTCTGGAAATCGCGCGCGCTCTTGCGACCGATCCGACTTTCATGCTGCTCGACGAACCTTTCGCGGGCGTTGATCCGATTTCTGTCAGCGATATCCAGAATCTGGTGAGACACCTGACAGCGCGCGGCATCGGCGTTCTCGTGACCGACCACAACGTCCGTGAAACGCTCGGTCTCATCGACCGCGCCTACATCATCCATGCCGGCGAGGTTCTGACGCATGGGCGTCCAGACGATATCGTCAACAATCCGGATGTACGCCGTCTCTATCTCGGCAACAATTTTAGCCTTTGAACGCCTGGGCGCGAAAGATTCTTCATCGCGCCCCGCCCTGACGCTTGACCAAACAAAATAAAAAAGCAATTTTTGGGCCAAGTTCCATCGCCTCCGCAAAATTTATGAAAACTGTGGCCATGGAGAAGCTGTAAGGGGAGTTTCGCGTCCGCCATGGCATTGTCTGCCAGCCTTTTGCTGCGTCAAAACCAGTCTCTTGTAATGACACCGCAACTGATGCAGTCCATCCAGCTGCTTCAGATGACGCATTTCGAGCTGACGCAGTTCATCGCGCAGGAGGTGGAGCGCAATCCATTGCTGGAAATTGCGGCAAACGATGGCGATTTGAGCAGCGATGCCCCGGTAGAGGCGGAGAGTTTCGGCGACGCGGACAGCGAAGGCTCGGAGAGATCCGCCACGGTGACATCAGACAGTGACGACTGGTATGGCGATCGCGCCGCAAATCTCGGCGAGCAACTGGATACCAGCTTCGAAAACGTCTTTCCCGACGATGCGGAGCCCAGAAAAGCCGATGCGCCCGAACTGGCCGGCCAATGGAAATCCATGCCCGGCCAGGAGTCCGGGGAAAGTTATGACCTCGATGATTTCGTCGCGGCCAGACAGAGCCTCGGCGACCACCTTAATCAGCAATTGCCGCTCGCCATATCAGCCGCCGAGGACCGGATGATCGCCGATGCACTGATCGGTCAGCTCGATGAGACCGGCTATATTGCGGCGGATGCCGTCGATGATGTCGCTGAACGACTGGGAGCGGCGCCGTCGGCGGTAGAGCACGTCCTGAAGACTCTCCAGGGCTTCGACCCACCGGGTATATTTTCCCGTTCCCTGAGCGAATGTCTGGCGATCCAGCTGGCCCAGAAGGATCGGCTAGACCCGGCCATGCGGGCTTTCGTCGATAATCTGGAACTTCTGGCGAAACGCGACTTCGCCTCCTTGAAAAAAATCTGCGGCGTCGATGAGGAAGACCTGCTCGATATGCTGGCGGAAATCCGCACGCTCAACCCTCGCCCCGGCGCAGGTTACGACTCGATGGTTTCGGAGACCATCGTTCCAGATATTATCGTTCGCCCCTCCTCCACCGGTGGCTGGCTGGTGGAAATCAATCCCGAGACCCTGCCGCGCGTGCTCATCAACCAGAGTTACTTTGCCGAGGTATCGAAACATAAGGCGCGTGCGGGCGAGGATCAGGATTTTCTGGCCGAATGTATGCAGACGGCCCATTGGCTGACCCGCAGCCTCGACCAGCGCGCCCGGACAATCATGAAAGTGGCGACGGAAATCGTTCGCCAGCAGGATGCCTTCCTCGTCAATGGTGTCGACCAACTGCGCCCGCTGAACCTCAAGACGGTGGCCGACGCCATCAAGATGCACGAATCCACCGTCAGCCGGGTGACGTCCAAAAAATACATGCTGACGCCACGCGGTCTGTTTGAGCTCAAATATTTCTTCAGCGTCTCAATCAGCGCCGTGGAAGGCGGAGACAGCCATTCGGCGGAAGCGGTGCGTCACCGCATCAAGGCCATGATCGCGCAGGAGGCCGCCGAGGCAGTCCTTTCCGACGACGACATCGTCGACAATCTGAAAAAGAGCGGCATCGATATCGCCCGCCGCACGGTCGCCAAATATCGCGAGGCGATGAACATCCCCTCCTCCGTGCAGAGGCGCCGGGAAAAGAAGGCGCAGGCCAAGCTTTCCGCCTTCTGAGCAACGAGCCCGTTCACGTTTGGGGCGGTTTTTTGCCGCACCATTGACTCTTGCCACGCCAGGGGCTAGAAGCCCGCCGCACACGTAAGCAAGGTCATTTGTAACGGATTCATCTCCACCGTCCATGGGCGTAAAATTCAAATGGAGGCTTTTTAAGGTCTTCGAAACGCTTGGATGCGCGCGCGGCTTGACGTAAGCTGGTACTCGCAAATCACTACAAAAAGGAAAATTTCCATGAGTGTGCGTGTATCTGGTAAACATATGGAGATCGGTGAATCTTTCCGTCAGCGGATCGAGGACAATATAGGTCTGGCAGTTACCAAATACTTCGATGGGGGGTATTCAGGCCAAGTGACCGTGGAGAAGTCCGGATCGCGTTTTGCCGCCGACTGCAAGCTGCATCTCGATACGGGCGTTGTATTGCATGCGGCGGGTCAGGCAAATGATCCGCAAGCCAGCTTCGACGCCGCCGCCGAGCGGATCGAGAAGCGCCTGCGTCGCTACAAGCGCAAGCTGAAGGACCACCACAGTGGTTTGAATGGCGTGTCGCAGGAAATCGCCTATACGGTGATGGATGCTGTTCCCGATGAGGACCACGAGGTTCCTGAAGATTACGCACCCACCATTGTGGCGGAGAGTTCGAAACAGATTAAGACCATGTCAGTCGCCAGCGCCGTGATGGCGCTCGACATGACCGACGAACCGGTTCTGCTCTTCCGCAGCCCCGGCAAAGAATATCTCAACATCGTTTATCGGCGTCATGACGGCAATATTGGCTGGATCGACGCGGAAACGATCAAGAGCTGAACAGTCTGACAAGACGTGGGAGGCAGAGCGCGAAAATGCATCTGCCTCCTGCATCGTCTCGATGGCATGAAGGAAAAAGAGAATGGCGTTGGCAGATTTGCTGCAACAAGATGCGATTATTCCCGCCCTCAAGGTGAATTCCAAAAAGCAATTGCTTCAGGAGCTGGCTGCAAAGGCAGCCAGAATTACCGGAGTCTCGGAACGGGAAGTTTTCGACGTCATCCTCCAGCGCGAGAAGCTCGGCTCCACCGGTGTGGGCCACGGCATTGCCATTCCGCATGGCAAGCTCAACAGTATTCACCAGATCACCGGCGTTTTCGCACGCCTTGAAACGCCGGTCGATTTCGAAGCGCTGGACGACCAGCCGGTCGATCTGGTTTTCCTGCTGCTTGCGCCGGAGGGCGCCGGCGCGGATCATCTGAAGGCTTTATCCAGAATTGCACGCGCCCTGCGCGACCCTGAGCTGGTGGCCAAGCTGCGTGCGACCGATTCCGACACAGCAATCTACGCCTTCCTCAATCAGGAACAGGCGACGGCGGCTTGATCGCAACCCGCCCCCTCAGTTTAACGGCAATAAAAAACGCGCCCTGAAGGCGCGTTTTTTATGACGTAAAGACAGATGCCTTACGCGTCTTTTTCATTGAGAGACGAGGTGCCCGGCTCGGCAGAGGCGGCTGTCTCCACCTTCGGGCCACCCTTGGCGACACCGACCATGGCGGGGCGCAGCACGCGATCGCCGATGGTGAAACCAGCCTGGACCACCTGCAGCACCGTATTGTTCGGAACCGCCGTATTCGGAATTTCGAACATGGCCTGATGGAAATTCGGGTCGAACTTCTGGCCCTCGGCATCGATCTTCTTCACGCCGTGGCGTTCCAGCGTCGACAGCATCGAACGTTCCGTCATCTCGACGCCTTCGATGAGGCCGTTGAGACCGGCTTCACCATTGGTCTTGAGCTCATCGGGAATGGCTTCGAGCGCACGGCGAAGATTATCGGAAACGGCGAGCATATCGCGTGCAAAACCGGCCAGGGAATAGGCCTTGGCATCCTTGACATCGCGTTCGGTGCGACGGCGAAGATTGTCCATCTCGGCCGCAAGTCGCAGGAATTTATCGCGCAGATCGGCGTTCTCAGCCTTGAGCAGCTCGACCGGATCGGGTTCTGCCGTTTCGGCCTGTTCTTCACCTGCCTGGGCAAGATCGACAAAATCTTCCGCGACGTCCGCGTCAGGTCCGGGCTTTTTTGTATCGTCGGTCATGACGTTCTCCAGATTTGAATATTGTTGGTTGCGCCCGATATCGAGCTTTGACGGGCAAAAATCAAGGCTTGCGGCGAAAAGCTTGCCGCATTCTCTGACCTTTGCGGGCTTGCCCTATCTTTGCTTGCGGGAAAGGCGCGCCATGATCTGCGCGGTATAATCCACCATTGGCACGATACGGGCATAATTCAGCCTGGTGGGGCCGATAACGCCGACCGCACCCACCACGCGGTTGTCCTCATCGCGATAGGGCGCGACGATCAGAGAAGAACCGGAGAGCGAAAACAGCTTGTTTTCAGAGCCGATGAAAATCCTGACCCCGGAGCCGCTTTCCGCGAGGTTGAGAATTTCGATGAGGTTTTCCTTGCGCTCCAGATCATCGAACAGCAGGCGCACCCGATCGATATCTTCTTCACCGGCGAGACCCTCCAGCAGGTTGGAGCGTCCGCGAACGATGAGGCGGCCAAGCTTGCCCTCCTCGTTATCACCCGCCCAGACGGCCAGACCGCGCTCGATGAGATCCTGCGCCAGCGTGCCGAGTTCCGATTGCAGTTCCGCCTGCTGCTTCTGGAACTGTGTCCGCAATTCCTGCAGCGTCTGGCCGGACAGATGGGCATTGATGAAATTCGCCGCCTCGATCAATTGCGATGACGAAATGCCGGCGGGCAATTCAATGATGCGGTTTTCGACCTGATTGTGATCGCCGACCAGCACGGCGAGCGCCTTGGTGGGCTCCAGCCTTATGAATTCCACATGTTTGAGGATGACATCATTCTTGGCGGTCAGCACCAGGCCGGCGCCGCGCGACATGCCTGACAGCATGCGGCTTGCCTCGGTCAACAACCCTTCCAACGACTGCTCGTGGCCGGCGACCGGCCCGATCTGACGGTCGATATTCGCCCTTTCTTCCGCGGGCAGATCACCCACCTGCATGAAGGCGTCGACGAAAAAGCGCAGCCCCGTCTGGGTGGGCAGGCGCCCGGCGCTGATATGCGGCGAATAGATGAGGCCGAGTTCCTCAAGATCGCTCATGACATTGCGGACGGAGGCGGGCGAAAGCGACATCGGCAACAGCCGCGACAGGCTGCGGGATCCGAGCGGCTCACCCGTATCGAGATAGCCTTCAACGATGCGCCGGAAAATTTCCCGAGACCGTTCATCCAGCAATGATGCCTGATCTTTTGATAGCGGTGCGGAAAAACCCATTTCGTCCGTTCTTTGTCGTTCAAACCAGCTCGCATCAATATAATGCGTTGCAACGCCGCGGCAAAATGGAAATTGGCTTTGCAAAAGCCCGGAGCGCGCCTTAGAAGGCAGGGACCAACATGGAGAGTGGATCATATGCGGCCTTCAGGCAGAAAAACCGACCAGATGCGCAAGGTTTCCTTCGAGCGCAATTTCTCGAAACATGCCGAAGGTTCCTGTCTGGTAAAATTCGGCGACACGCATGTGCTCGTCACCGCAAGTCTGGAAGAAAAGACGCCGCCATGGCTGCGCAACAGCGGCAAGGGCTGGGTCACCGCCGAATACGGCATGCTGCCGCGCTCCACCCATGAGCGCATGAAGCGCGAGGCCGCCTCCGGCAAGCAGGGCGGCCGCACGCAGGAAATTCAGCGCCTCATCGGCCGCTCGCTGCGCGCCGTCGTCGATCTGCAGGCACTCGGCGAACGACAGATCAGCATTGACTGCGACGTCATCCAGGCCGATGGCGGCACCCGCACCGCTTCCATCACCGGCGCATGGATTGCGCTCCATGATTGCCTGAAGTGGATGGAAACCCGCAACATGATCAAGGTCGAGAAGGTTCTGAAGGACCATATCGCGGCGATCTCCTGCGGTATCTTCGCCAACCAGCCGGTGATCGATCTCGATTATCTCGAGGATTCCTCCGCCGAGACCGATGCAAATTTCGTCATCACCGGTTCCGGCGGCATCGTCGAGGTTCAGGGAACGGCGGAAGGCGCGCCCTTCTCCGAGGAAGAATTCCTGACGTTGCTCGGTCTTGCCAAGGCCGGATGCAGCGAACTGGTCACCCTTCAGAAACAGGCCATCGCCTGAGCCGACAGGAAAACGTGATGCGCAAGCTCGATACCAGAACGATCGTCGTCGCCAGCCATAACAAGGGCAAGATCGCCGAAATCGCCGATCTGATCGGGCCTTTCGGCTTTTCCGCCAAATCGGCGGCGGAGCTGAATTTCTCGGAGCCGGACGAGACGGGCACCACCTTCGAGGAAAATGCCGCCATCAAGGCGCTTGCCTCCGCAAAGGCATCCGGTCTTCCGGCTTTGTCCGACGATTCCGGTCTGGTCATCGACGCGCTTGACGGTGCGCCTGGCGTCTATACCGCCAATTGGGCGGAGACGGCCGACGGCACGCGCGACTTCGCCATGGCGATGCAGAAGGTCGAGGATGCGCTTGCCGAGCGTGGTGCATCGAAGCTGGAAGATCGCACCGGCCGCTTTGTCAGTGTGCTGTGCCTTGCCTGGCCGGACGGGCATGTCGAATATTTCCGTGGCGAGGTGGAAGGCGCTGTCGTTTGGCCACCGCGTGGAACGAGCGGCTTCGGTTATGATCCCATCTTTAAGCCCGAAGGTTATGACACTACATTCGGCGAGATGAGCTCGGATGAAAAACACGGCTGGAAACACGGCGATGCCTTTGCGCTGTCGCACCGTGCCCGTGCCTTCAAGAAATTCGTAGAAACCTGCCTGGAGGCATGAACCCGATGGTCGGGGAGCATCAACTTTCTGCCCCCGGCGCATCGCTTCTGCCGGATACGGGCGATCCCGGTTTCGGGATCTATCTGCATTGGCCCTTCTGCGCGGCCAAATGTCCCTATTGCGATTTCAACAGCCATGTCCGCCACCGGCCGGTGGATCAGGAACGGTTTACGGCTGCCTTTCTCCGTGAAATGGAACATATGCGGACGCTGAGCGGCCCGCGCGTTGTGACCAGCATCTTCATGGGCGGCGGCACGCCATCACTGATGGACCCGCAGACGGTCGGCGCACTTCTCGATGGCGTCGCGCGCTTCTGGCATGTGCCTGACGGTATCGAGATCACCATGGAGGCCAATCCTTCCAGCGTCGAGGCGGAACGTTTTCGCGGTTATCGCGCGGCGGGCGTCAATCGTGTCTCACTCGGCGTGCAGGCGCTCAACGACCGCGACCTGAAGTTCCTCGGCCGCCTGCATGATGTTGCCGATGCCTTGAAAGCCATTCGGCTGGCGCGGGAGATTTTTCCGCGTATGTCCTTCGATCTCATTTATGCCCGCCCGAACCAGACCGTCGCCGAATGGGACGCGGAGCTAAAGGAGGCTGTCTCCTATGCCGTCGACCATCTGTCGCTCTACCAGCTGACCATCGAGGAAGGCACGCCTTTCTACGGCCTGCACAAGGCCGGCAAGCTCATCGTGCCGGATGGCGAGCATTCGGCCGTGCTTTATGAGGCAACCCAGGAAATCACCGAGCGTTACGGCATGCCGGCCTATGAGGTTTCCAACCACGCCCGGCCCGGCGCCGAAAGCCGCCACAACCTTACCTATTGGCGTTATGGTGACTACGCCGGCATTGGCCCCGGCGCGCATGGACGCCTGACGAGAGGCGCTTCCAAGCTCGCCACCGCCACCGAACGCCACCCGGAAAACTGGCTCGAAACCGTTGAGCGGGAAGGCCACGGCATGGTGGATCAGGAACTGCTCGGCGTCGACGAACAGGCCGACGAATTGCTGCTGATGGGCCTTCGCCTGCGCGAGGGCATCGATCTTGCGCGCTGGAGCGACCTTTCCGGCCGCGATCTCGACCCGGAAAAGGAAGAGTTCCTTCTGCAGCATGGTTTCGTGGAAAGGCTCGGCAATTCCCGCCTGCGCTGCACCCCTTCAGGCATGCTTATTCTGGATGCCGTGGTGGCGGACCTCGCCTGCTGATCCACAGCATCGACACGCCTCGAAACACCAATAAAAAAGCGGCCCGAAAGCCGCTTGAGGGTGATGACGAAGTCTGAAAACTTGCCTTCATCATGCTCTGGCCAATCCCGAGCATCTGCAACCTATTGATTTTACCATACGTGATCGGATCCTCGGGACAGTCCCGAGGATGGCGTCGAATATGAGAGGGGCTTGCCAACGGACTGAAGCGGCCCGAAGGCCGCTTCTTTTTATGCGTTGTTTTCGTTGATCAGGCGCTTCAGCAGCTCAACCTCATGGCCAAGCTTGGTGTCACCGGAAATCAGTTCCTCGATCTTGCGCACGGCATGCAGAACCGTGGTGTGATCGCGACCGCCGAAACGGCGACCAATCTCGGGGAAAGAGCGCGGCGTCAGCATCTTGGCCAGATACATGGCGATCTGGCGCGGCTTGACGATGACGCGGGTGCGACGGTTGGACACCAGTTCCTGCCGCGACACATTATAGTGCTTGGCAACGATGCGCTGAATATCCTCGATGCGCACGCGCTTGGCCTCACCCGTCCCGACGAGATGTGACAGCAGTTCATCGACACGGTCAACCGAGAGGTTCGGCTCAAAAGAGCGACGGAACATCAGCTGGTTAAAGGCACCTTCCAGTTCGCGTCCGCTCGCCGTCACGCTTTTGGCAACGTGGGTCAGGATTTCGTCCGAAATCTCGAAAGACGGATCGTCCTGGCGCGCCGAGCCGAGGCGGCGGTTGAGCATTTCGTAGCGCATGTCGTAATCGGGACCTTCGATCTCGATCGCCATGCCGCCCTGAAGACGGGAACGGACGCGCGGATCGAGCGATTCCAGCTCCCATGGCGCACGGTCAGCAGCGACCACGACCTGCTTGGCGCTGTCGAGCAGCATGTTCAGCAGGTGGCAGAATTCATGCTGGATCATCTTGCCCTGCAGGAACTGCATGTCGTCGATGACGAGCAGGTCGATATTGCGTAGCGTGTCCTTCAGCGTCAGGGCATCGTTGTCGCGGATTGCGGTCGCAAAACGCCACATGAAATATTCAGCTGTCAGATAGACCACGCGTGGATTGCGCGGGCTGTCGATGGCGGCATTGGCGATTGCCTGCAGAAGATGCGTCTTGCCGAGACCAACACCCGCATGGATGAACAGCGGGTTGAAGCGCACGGCGCCGGCACCGGCTTCGGCGATCGTCTTTGCCGCCGCAAGCGCGACGCGGTTAGATGAGCCTTCAACAAAGGTATCGAAAGTGAAACGTGTGTCGAGCGGCGAGCCGAACAACGGCCCGGAACCGCCCTGACGCAGGGTCGCCTGCGAAGCCGCGGGCTGCGCGGCAGGCGTGGCGGGCTGCGACGGTATAAAGGACTTGTTCCGCGGAGCCGCACCAACCTCCGCAACGGGCTGCACCCTCTCCTCGGTCTGAGCCGGACGGATCGGGCGGCTGGCCGAGCGGACCAGAATCTCCACCTTCAGCACATCCGGATCCTCGCTCTGGACGAGGTTGGTGATCAGGTCCATGTAACGGTTGTTGATCCAGGACTTCAGAAAGGTCGTCGGAACGGTAAAACGGACGACGCTTTTCGAAACGGTATGGAGTTTGAGCCGTGCGAACCAGCTTGCATAGACCTCCGGACCAACCTGTGCCTTGAGCCGCGCGCTAAAACGTTCAAACAGCGCATCGTGCGTCATAGCCGATTTGTCCCCTGCCGCATCTGAGCAAGCTGCATCACGCGTCTTTGGTGCGCGGTCCCCATCAGCCACCGCACCCATCGCCAAATTCAATTGCATATTGCCGCCTTTCAAATTGCCAATCATAGCCTGACGATCAAAGATCGACCGTCAGGGATCCCCCTCGTTTATTTCTGCCCCCAAGCGTTCCCCTCGAAAGAACGCCAAAGGCGACTACTTGTTTGCGAGCCGGTTATCCCATTTCCCTCCCCCTCATGGAGAGGCCTGCGACACGCTAAAAACGCTCCTTTCACTACAACCTTAAGGCGCATTCTTGAGGACAAAAAACCCCCGCCCGTTCCGGAGACCGAAACGGCACAAAAAGCTCCATGACCTGAAAAAACGGACCTCGAAAGACCCGTCAGCAAGAAGGTGAATATCGTCGATACGATCATCGAGATAATCTGTGGACTGAGATCCGCACCCCTTGTTGAAATGCATTTAGGCAGGATCGTGGGGAGAGATCAATGGCGTTTTTTCTGCAAAAACTCAGATCGGCCATTGACTCGCAAAGGCCGTTTTGCATCACCGACAGGGTGCGAAGCAGAATCGCTTATGAATCAATGAGATTCAATTTTGGCAATTTTTAAGAGCGGATTTTGGCAAAAAAATAAAAATCTTCTTGACTCAAAACTAGCTGCGACTTCCGTAGAGAAAGCCCCTGAGTTTTCCAGAGACCTCCAGCAAGTTATTGTTTTTACTGCAAATTTCCTGTCGTCCATCTGACATGCGTTTGTCACGTTACGGCAGCAATGGTTAACGGGCAGTTAGAATCACAAAAAGCCCGGTCAAAAGACCAGGCTTTTTGAATAATTATTTGTGATTAGCCGGATTAGGCGGAAAGAGCCTTAACGCGCTGTGCGAGACGCGACACCTTGCGGGATGCGGTGTTGCCGTGCAGAACGCCCCGGGTGGCGGCGCGCTGGATCTCGGGCTGAGCTGCCTTCAGAGCTTCGGTGGCGACTGCCAGATCACCGGAAGCGATGGCTTCCTCGACCTTGCGGATGAAGCCGCGAACGCGCGAACGGCGAGCCTTGTTGACTGCGGTACGGCGAGCGATCTTGCGGGTCGCCTTTTTCGCCGAAGTTGTATTGGCCATGTATGCCTCTCTTCGAATTCAAACCAAATTCCGCAACCATAGGATCGGGTCGTTAGAAGACCTCACGTAACCCAAGAATGCGGGAGTAATTTCGGACAAGCCGGATGGCTTTCCTTAACCGTGGGCGGGCATATACCGCTAAAGCTTACGCCCGTCAACGCGCAAAACGCTTAAAAGCGCCGATATTCCGAATCCTTAGCGATTCCGGAAAGCGGGTTTGCGCTTTTCCACGAAGGCGGCCATGCCCTCCTTCTGGTCCGCCGTGGCAAAGAGCGACTGGAACGAGCGTCTTTCAAATCTCAGACCTTCTGAAAGCGGCACCTCGAAGGAACGATTGACGCTTTCCTTGGCCATGAGCACGGAGGCACGCGACAGGGAAGCTATGCGGGTTGCGGCCTCCACCGCCTCGTCCATCAGATTTGCAGCCGGCACAACACGCGACACGAGACCGGCGCGCTCGGCTTCCGCTGCATCCATCATGCGGCCGGTCAGAACCAGGTCCATGGCCTTTGCCTTGCCGACTGCCCGTGTCAGCCGCTGCGAGCCGCCCATGCCGGGGATGACGCCGAGGGTGATTTCCGGCTGGCCGAACTTCGCCGTATCAGAAGCGATGATAAAATCGCACATCATCGCCAGTTCGCAGCCGCCGCCGAGCGCAAAACCGGAAACGGCGGCGATAACAGGCTTGCGGGTGGCCGCAACCTCGTCCCAGCCGCCGAGAAAATCGCCGACATAGGCATCGACGAAATCCAGCCCCTGCATTTCCTTGATGTCGGCGCCAGCAGCAAATGCCTTTTCCGAACCGGTAATAATGATCGCACCGATGGAATCATCGGCGGAAAACGAAGACAGAATGTGCCGCAGCTCTTTCAGAAGCACCGAATTGAGAGCGTTGAGCGCCTTGGGGCGGTTGAGGGTGATGACACCCACCTCATCGCGTTTCTCGACCAGTATCGTTTCATAGTCCACGGCAGTCTCCCCTTCTCCGTTACTCCGGCAGCATTACTTCTGGCAGGCGGCGCAATAAAAGGTCGAACGACCGGCCTGCACCACCCTTTCAACCGTACCCCCGCAGCCGGGTGTCCGGCAAGGCTGGCCTTCCTGATCGTAGACCGAAAAGGAATGCTGGAAATAACCGAGCGTTCCGTCCGTCTGTATATGGTCTCGTAATGAGGACCCGCCGGCGGCGATGGCGTCGGCGATGACATCGCGGATTTTCTCCGTCAGATCGACGAGTTGTGCTTTGGGCTTGCCACCTTTCGTTACCAGCGTTCCCGCGGCCCGCAAGGGCGAAAGATGCGCGCGCCACAGCGCCTCGCAGACATAGATATTGCCGAGGCCGGCGATGACCTTCTGGTCCAGCAGTGTGCTTTTCAGGGGCTGGCTTTTGCCCTCAAACCGGCTGGCCAGATATTCCGCGCTCAGCGCATTGCCTGTCGGCTCCGGGCCAAGCTCGGCAAAGGCCGGGTAAAGATCGAGCTTGTTGCGCTCCACCAGATGCATGAAGCCGAAGCGGCGCGGATCATTATAAATGACGCAGACGCGCTCTTCTCCTTGATCGAGATGAAAGACGACATGGTCGTGCTTGCCGTCCTTCGAGCGGGCGTGATGAAACGCGCCGGGCGTCTTGTCAGCCTCATCCGTTTCCGCCTCGATACGAAACGAACCGGACATGCCGAGATGGGAAACGATCGTCAGTCCGTCTTCCAGCTCGATGAGAAGATATTTCGCCCTTCGTCCGAGCGATATGATCGTCTTGCCCTCGATCAGCCCCGCGAAATCCTCCGGGAAAGGAAAGCGCAGATCCGGGCGGCCGAGATGCAGCCTGCGAATCCTTGCCCCTTCCATAGCAGGTGCAAGGCCACGTCTGACGGTTTCGACTTCTGGCAATTCTGGCATCTGGCTTATCCGACAGTTTATCGTTAGGACCATGTGGTCTATACAGTGCACGCGAAATGTCGCGCCCAGGCGATGCGGCAACAGATAGCGTTGCCATGGCGTTTCCGCTATGGTCCGCCACGCAATAAATATGGAGACAGACGATGACCGACGCCCGTACCACTGCCCAAGGCGGCATGGAAACGTCCTATGGCTTCCACAAGGTGGACGAAGGCAAAAAGCAGGGGCTGGTCAACGAGGTCTTCCATAAGGTGGCCAAGCGCTACGACATCATGAATGACGTAATGTCGGCTGGCCTGCACCGGCTGTGGAAGGACGCGATGGTCTCTTCGCTTTCGCCGCGCAAGGACCCGTCCTACAAGATTCTGGACGTTGCGGGCGGCACCGGCGATATCGCCTTCCGTATCATCGAAGCCTCCAACCGTCTGGCGCATGCCACCGTTCTCGATATCAACGGCTCGATGCTGGCCGTCGGCGAGGAGCGCGCGGCAAAAAAGAAGCTTTCCGACAATCTGACCTTCGTGGAGGCCAATGCCGAGGAGCTGCCCTTCGAGGCAAACAGTTTCGACGCCTATACGATCGCGTTTGGCATTCGCAATGTGCCACGCATCGATGTCGCGCTGAAAGAGGCACACCGTGTCTTGAAGCGTGGCGGGCGGCTGCTGGTGCTGGAATTTTCCGAAGTCGATATGCCGCTGCTTGACCGTGTTTATGACGCCTGGTCGTTCAACGCCATTCCGCAATTCGGCAAGATGATCACGGGTGATGCCGAGCCCTATCAATATCTGGTCGAATCGATCCGCAAATTCCCCAATCAGGAAGATTTCGCGACGATGATCCGCACCGCCGGCTTCTCCCGCGTGACCTACACCAATTACACCGGCGGCATCGCCGCCCTGCATTCCGGCTGGAAGCTTTAAGACCATGGCCGGTAAAAGCAGGAGACAAGCATAAGCATGAGTACTTTGGGCGCATATTTCCGCCTCGCGAGGGTTGGCTGGGTTCTCGTGCGCGAAGGCGTCGTGCTGGCCCTGCCGTCCGACGACCTGCCTGCTCCCGCCCAATTAATGAAAGCGCTGCTGAAGCCATTCGCCCGCAGCAAGGCGAAACGGGCGCAGCGCAGCGACCGGCTCGCGGTGGCTGTGGAGCGACTCGGGCCCTCCTATGTGAAGATGGGTCAGTTTCTCGCCACCCGGCCGGATGTGGTGGGCGCCGACTTCGCCGACGATCTCGCAAGCCTTCAGGACCGCATGGCCTTTTTCCCGGCGGCTGCGGCGAAGGCCAATATCGAAGGCTCGCTCGGACGGTCGGTGTCTGAACTCTACAGGGAATTCGGCGATCCGATCGCCGCGGCTTCCATTGCCCAGGTGCACCCGGCAATGGTGGATACACCAAAAGGGCCGCGCAAGATGGCCGTCAAGGTCATCCGTCCCGGCGTGCGTCAGCGTTTCCAGAACGATCTGGAGGCGATGTATCTGATCGCCGACCTGCAGCAGCGTTTCGTCCGCTCCGCCCGCCGCCTGCGCCCCGTCGAGGTGACGCGCACGCTGGAGCAGACCACCAAGATCGAGATGGATCTGCGGCTAGAGGCCGCCGCCCTTTCCGAACTTGCCGAAAATACCAAGGACGATCCGGGTTTCCGTGTTCCGGAGGTGGATTGGGAGCGCACCGGTCGCGATGTCGTCACCATGGAATGGATCGACGGTGTCAAGATGTCGGATATCGAGGGCCTGAAGGCCGCCGGCCACGACCTGAACAAGCTCGCCGATACGCTGATCCAGTCCTTCCTGCGGCATACGCTGCGCGATGGCTTCTTCCACGCCGACATGCATCCCGGCAATCTCTTCGTGGATGCTGAGGGCGAGATCGTTGCCGTCGATATGGGCATTGCCGGACGCCTTGGCAAAAAGGAACGCCGCTTCCTTGCCGAAATCCTCTACGGCTTCATTACCCGCGACTATATGCGGGTGGCTGAGGTGCATTTCGAGGCCGGTTATGTGCCGGGCCACCACGACAAAGCCAGTTTCGCGCAGGCGATCCGCGCCATTGGAGAACCGATCCACGGCCAGCCGGCCGAGACGATCTCCATGGGCAAGTTGCTGACGCTGCTGTTCGAAGTGACCGAACTCTTCGACATGGAGACGCGGCCGGAACTCGTCATGCTGCAAAAGACCATGGTGGTGGTGGAAGGCGTGTCGCGCATGCTCAATCCGCGCTTCAACATGTGGAAGGCGGCCGACCCGGTCGTTGGCGGCTGGATCAGGGACAATCTCGGACCGAAACGTGTCGTCACCGACCTGAAGGATGGCGTGAAAGCCGCCCTCAAGCTTGCCGAGGCAGCACCGGAGATTGCCGCCAAGACGGAAAAACTGCATTCCGAATTGATGTATATGAGCGAGAACGGCCTGCGTTTTGATGCGCAGACGGCGGAAGCCATTGGCAAGGCGGAAGCGCGCCACACCAAATGGGGACGGGTCGCTCTCTGGGTCATTGCGCTGACGCTTCTCTATATTGCGATCAGGGTGAGCTGAGCATTTCGGCACCGCTATGTGCCATGTTTGTGTAATGCATTGGAGCGATAAGGGTCTGATCTCTAGCCAAGACAGGTGATTGGTGCGGGTAAGGGTTGCTCGGAAGCCTGCGCGGAAGTGCGCCGATGGTAGAGACGGATACGCCGGACAGGATTTGATTTTGATGGCAAAAGCGCAAGTACTAAAAGCAGCCCTTTCCTATACCTCCTGGCCACTGGTGTTCGTCGGCGGCCTCGTCGGGTCCTATTTCGCTTTTACGAGCAGTCATCCGATCGCAGCCTTTCTCGCCGTTTATGCGGGCGCGGTTCTCAGCCTGTTTCTCCTCGAGCGCTATATTCCCTATGAAGTCGAATGGCTTGAGGGGGATGGTGAGACCATCAACAGCATCGGTCACACGCTTCTGACGAAGGGGCTCGTACAACTCGCTGCCGCCGCCGCGGCGATCTTCCCGATGGTAGCCGCGAATGTTCTGCAGCCGCTGGCGGCGATGCGGTTCGACCTGTGGCCTTCCCATTTGCCAATGATTGTCCAGGTCGCGCTTGCGGTGGCGATTGCCGAATTCGGTCTCTACTGGGCCCACCGCATTGCGCATGAAACGGTATTCTTCTGGCGGTTCCATGCCCTGCATCACAGCGTCGTGCGGCTCTGGGTCGTCAATACCGGTCGGTTTCATGTGGCCGACTCCCTGTTCAAGATCGCGCTCAGCCAGATTCCGCTCTATTTCATGGGTGCGCCGCTTCAGGTTTTCTGGTGGCTCGGCGCCGTGACCGCCTTCATCGGTATTTTGACCCATTGCAATGTCGATATGAAAACGGGGCTGCTCGATTATATCTTCAGCACGCCGCGCCTGCACCGCTGGCACCATTCGAAGCAGCTTCCGGAAGGAAACACCAATTACGGCGAAAACCTCGTCATCTTCGATCTCATTTTCGGGTCCTACCACAACCCCGACCGGCCCTCTTCCACCGATATCGGCATCAAGGGTGAGATCGCAAAGGGGTTTGTGCCGCAGCTCCTGCAGCCCTTCACCAAAGAAGGCGTCCGCCAGATCATTGGCAAGGACAAGAAGGTCAACTGACGGTAAATTATAAACGGGGCGCGGTATCGATCACGATGCCGAGTTCGCCCCGCAGCTTTTTTGTCAGGCCGGCGGCGACAAGCTCGTAGGAACGGCGCACATAGTGCTCCAGTTCTTCCTGTTCGAGCGGTGAATGATCGGCAATCGACACCCATTTGCGTTTCGCAAAATAGGGCGCCTGAGCGATGCCCTCGAGTGAGGTCAATATTTCGAAGCTCTCTTCCGAGCATTTCACCACCAGCCGCCAGTCCTCCCGCTCGCCGAGCACGGCAAAGACCTTGTCGCCTACCTTTGCCACATGCGAGTCCCATTGATCGACGAAGCGTACGCCCGGCCATTCACCCAGCACCCTGTCAAATGTCTTGCGATCGAACAGGCTCATGCGAGTTTCTCCGCGATCAGTGCCGCCAGACGTTTTGCGACTTCGGTCTTGTCCAGATCAGGCCAGGCCTCGACACCGTCCGCTGAAATGATTTTCACGCTGTTGCGGTCCCCGCCCATGATGCCGGTTTGCGCCGAGACATCATTGGCGACGATATAATCCGCCCCCTTGCGTTCCAGCTTCGCCCGGCCGTTCTTTTCGATATCCTGTGTTTCAGCGGCAAAACCCACCACCAGCGTCGGGCGCTTTTCATGATGGCCGACGGTTTTGAGAATATCGGGATTTTCCGTCAGCTGCAGCGCCGGCGGCGCATCGCCCGGTTGCTTCTTGATCTTCTGTTCCGATGAACCCGTCACCCGCCAGTCGGCGACGGCGGCGACCATGACGGCGATATCCGCCGGCAGCCTCGAGATCACCGCGTCGCGCATCTCCTCGGCGCGTTCGACATGAACTGTTTCAACACCTGCCGGATCGGCAATCGTGACGGGACCGGAAACCAGCGTGACCTTTGCACCCAGTTCCGCCAGAGCCGCCGCAATGGCATGGCCCTGCTTGCCGGAGGAACGGTTGGCGATATAGCGCACGGGATCAATCGGCTCGTGCGTGGGACCGGAGGTGACGATGGCCGTTTTACCCTGCAGAGGCTTTCGCCCCTCATCCAGCAGTGCGGCGACGGCTTCAACGATCTGCAATGGCTCGGCCATGCGGCCAAAACCAGCCTCGCCCTTCTCTGCCATCTCACCGACCATGGGTCCGATGAAAAACACCCCGTCTTTTTTCAGCGTTTCGACATTTCGTACTGTCGGTTTGGCAGACCACATTTTCGGGTTCATTGCCGGAGCCACCAGCACCTTGCGATCCGTCGCAAGAAGAATCGTGGAGGCAAGATCATCTGCCAGACCGTGCGCCATCTTCGCCATCAGATCGGCTGTGGCGGGAGCCACCAGCACGAGATCGCAGTCGCGCGCCAGCCTGATATGGCCTACATCCTGTTCATCCTGCCGTGAAAAAAGCTCGGTAAAGACATGGGTGGCGGACAGCGCGCCGACGGCAAGCGGGGTGACGAATTCCTGCGCGCCCTTCGTCATCACTGGCGTCACCTTAGCGCCACGCTCTTTCAGGCGGCGGATGAGATCGAGGCTCTTATAGGCCGCGATGCCGCCGGAGATGATGAGGAGAATATGTTTGCCTGAAAGCGTCATGATGCCGGACCAGTTTCCCGTTTCAGGGGAAACTAAGCCCTTGGCATTCAAAGTGCAATCCGGCTGATATCACGCCGCCTTGGCGACGTGATATTCCTTGATCGCGACCATCTTGATCGCCGGAAAACGCTCGGATTCGTAACGTAGCGAGAAGGCGTCCTGCGCCAGAAACACCGGATCGCCGTCCAGATCGCGAGCGATATCGCCGCGTTTGACGTTGAGGAACTTGTCCATTTCCGCCGGCTGATCGGAAGAAATCCAGCGGCAGACCGAAAAACGCGACATTTCGAAGGAGACCGGCAGGCCGTATTCGCCCATCAGGCGCTCCTTCAACACATCGAGCTGCAGCGCGCCGACGACGCCGACGATGGCGGGAGAGCCGTCTTCCGGCGAAAAGAGCTGCACAACGCCCTCTTCGGCCATCTGCTGCAGGGCTTCCTTCAGCTTCTTCGCCTTCATGGCGTCTTCCAGACGCACGCGGCGCAGGATTTCCGGCGAGAAGTTCGGCACGCCCTGAAATACGAGGTTTTCCCCCTCGGTCAGCGTATCGCCGATGCGCAGCGTGCCGTGGTTCGGGATGCCTACCACGTCGCCCGCAAAGGCGGTATCTGCCAGCTGGCGCTGCGAAGCGAAGAAGAATTGCGGCGCGGTGAGCCCCATCTGCTTGCCGGTGCGAGCAAGCCGCGCCTTCATGCCGCGCTCCAGCTTGCCGGAGCAGATGCGGGCGAAAGCGATACGGTCGCGATGGTTCGGATCCATATTCGCCTGAATCTTGAAGACAAAGGCCGTCATTTTCTCTTCAGCCGCATGTACGGTGCGCGTATCCGCCACCTGATCGCGCGGCGGCGGGGCGAAATCGCCAAGCGCATTGATGAGGTCACGCACACCGAAATTGCGCAGCGCCGAACCGAAGAACACCGGCGTCATGTGGCCTTCGAGGAAGGCCTGACGATCGAAAGGACGGCAGGCTTCCAGCGCAAGCTCGGTTTCTTCGACAAAAAGCTGACGTTCATTTTCCGGCAGGCGATCGGCAACCGCCTGCGGACCGTTGACCGGCAGCCCGTCAACCTGGGTATCGTTGCCGCGGAAGGTATTTTCGGCGAGATTATAGGCGCCGCAGAAGGTTTTGGCGCGACCGACCGGCCAGGTGATGGGCGCAGTATCGAGCGCGAGCTTTTCCTCGACCTCATCCAGAACCTCGAAGGGATCGCGGCTTTCGCGGTCCATCTTGTTGATGAAGGTGATGATCGGGATATCGCGCATACGGCAGACTTCGAAGAGCTTCAGCGTGCGCGGCTCGATACCCTTGGCGGCGTCGATGACCATGATCGCCGCATCCACCGCCGTCAGCGTGCGGTAGGTATCATCGGCAAAGTCCTCGTGGCCGGGCGTATCGAGAATATTGAAGACCCGGTCGTTATATTCGAAGGTCATGACCGAGGTGACGACCGAAATGCCGCGCTCGCGCTCGATCTTCATCCAGTCCGAACGGGTCTGGATGCGATCCTTCTTCGCCTTCACTTCACCGGCAAGCTGGATCGCTCCGCCGAACAGCAGAAGTTTTTCGGTAAGCGTGGTCTTACCCGCGTCCGGGTGCGCGATAATAGCAAAGGTGCGGCGGCGGGAGACCGCCTCGGCAAGTGTTTCGGCCATCTGACAAATCCTGTGGAATTGCGGGCTATCTAGCGTTTCAGGCCCGCATTTGCAATTGACCTTGCCGCGATCTCGGCAAACTAATGCCGCATGACCGTTCAAAATGACAATAGCCCCCTTCTCCGTCTCGTCCGTCTCGCCAATGGCGCAGACCTCGAATTGCCGTCCTACGAAACCCGTGGCGCCGCCGGCATGGACCTGCGCGCTGCCGTGCCCGCCGGTGAAACGCTGACCCTGCAACCGGGTGAACGCGCGCTGGTCCCGACCGGTTTCATCTTCGAGGTTCCGCAGGGTTACGAGGCGCAAATCCGCCCCCGCTCCGGCCTCGCCATCAAGAACGGCATCACCTGCCTCAACTCTCCCGGCACAGTGGACAGCGATTATCGCGGCGAAGTGAAGGTCATTCTCGCCAATCTGGGGCAAGACGTTTTTATCATCGAACGCGGCATGCGCATCGCGCAGATGGTGATCGCGCCGGTAACCCAGGTTGTCGTGAGCGAGGTGACGGAGACCTCCGAGACGGCGCGGGGCGCCGGCGGTTTCGGCTCCACCGGCGTTTAGCCACACCGCTTGGCCGCCACGCTGGGAAGCCCGCTCGATCAGACCGTGTGTTCTGCCGTTGCGGCAGGACAGAGGGAGTGGACTGATTGTCTTTGCCGGGCAATTTCGCTATGGATTTGGCGGATTTTCCGGGAAACACTATCATGACGCTGACGACCCTTTTCGCTTATGCTACCGCCCTCTTCATCGCCGCCGCCATTCCCGGCCCCGGCATGACGGCGATCGTGGCGCGAGCTCTGGGTTCAGGCTTTCGGGAAACCTTCTTCATGGGTCTCGGGCTGGTGCTGGGCGACATGATTTACCTGACCGGTGTGATCCTGGGGCTGGCCTTCGTCGCGCAGACCTTTCAGGAAGCCTTCATGGTGCTGAAATTCGCGGGTGCTGCCTATCTCCTCTATATCGCCTGGAAGCTTTGGACCGCCGGCCTGCTGCCACAGGAACTCAAGGCCAAGAAAAGCACCAGCATGCCGATGTCCTTTCTCTCCGGCCTGCTGATCACGCTTGGCAATCCGAAAACCATGCTGTTTTATGTGGCGCTGGTGCCGACGCTGATCGATATCCGCATGATCGGCCCTTCGGAATATGCGACACTTCTCGCCATCACCTTCGTCGTGCTGATGGCGGTTCTCCTGCCTTATATCCTGCTTGCGGCCAAGGCGCGTAACCTCCTGAAAAGGCCGAGCGCCTTGACGATCCTCAACCGCACGGCGGCGGGCATTCTGGCGGGAACGGCGACCATGATCGCGATCCGCAGCACGTAAAACAAATTCGTGCATTTATGCGATTTATCGTGAAATTATTCCTGTAATTCGGGGATATTAGGACGAACGTTCGCTAGCTTGAGAAAGCTATTGCTCCTATTCTGCCGCTCAAATCTTGCGGTCTTTACACAGGAGAACATCATGCCCGAAGCCAGAAAGCCCGGACGCGGACGCGTCTATTCCTCTATTACGGAAACAATCGGCGATACGCCGATCGTGCGGCTCGACAAGCTGGCGAAGGAGAAGGGCGTGAAGGCCAACCTTCTCGCCAAGCTCGAATTTTTCAATCCCATCGCTTCCGTGAAGGACCGCATCGGCGTCGCCATGATCGAAGCTCTGGAAGCGCAGGGCAAGATCACCCCCGGCAAGACCACGCTGGTGGAGCCGACCTCGGGCAACACGGGTATTGCCCTCGCCTTTGCCGCTGCCGCGAAGGGCTACAAGCTGATCCTGACCATGCCTGAAACCATGTCGGTTGAACGCCGGAAAATGCTGGCCCTGCTCGGCGCCGAACTGGTGTTGACCGAAGGTCCGAAGGGCATGAAGGGCGCCATCGCCAAGGCGCAGGAACTGGCCGAGACGCTGCCTGACGCGATCATTCCGCAGCAGTTCGAAAACCCTGCCAATCCGGATATTCACCGCAAGACGACGGCGGAAGAAATCTGGAACGACACCGAAGGCACGGTCGATATTCTCGTCTCGGGCATTGGCACCGGCGGCACCATCACCGGCACGGGCCAGGTGCTGAAATCACGCAAGCCTGAAGTGAAGGTGATTGCCGTCGAGCCCGCCGACAGCCCGGTTCTTTCCGGCGGCAACCCCGGCCCGCACAAGATTCAGGGCATAGGCGCCGGTTTTGCCCCGGCCATCCTCGACACCGGCATTTATGACGAGATCGTCACCGTCACCAATGACGAGGCTTTCGAAATCGCACGTCTGGCGGCGAGGCTGGAAGGCGTGCCTGTCGGCATTTCCTCGGGTGCGGCGCTGGCGGCGGCCATCAAGGTTGGTGCGCGTGAGGAAAATGCCGGCAAGAACATCGTCGTCATCATTCCTTCCTTTGCGGAACGCTACCTTTCGACGGCGCTTTTCGACGGCCTTGGGCTTTAAGCCAGGCTTTCAAGCGCAGTGCGATCCCGCATCCGATTAGCGAATATCCCGATGTGCCGCCGGCCCCGCTGGCGGCACAATGGTTTTTAGGCAAAGCACAAAGGGCGACCTTTTACGCCGCCGCCGTAAGCCTTTCCCCTGCGATACGATAGGACACAGCTTCCGCCACATGGATGCGGCCAACCGTCTGCTTGCCATCCAGATCGGCCAGGGTGCGGGCAACCTTGAGAATGCGATGATAACCGCGCGCGGAAAACTTCAGCCGCTCGGCGGCATCGCGCAGCAATTGCAGCCCGGATGCATCCGGCTCGGCATATTTTTCTATCAGGGTCGTCGTGCAGCGAGCGTTCGTGCGAATGGCGGCAAATCCCGCCGCCGCGTAGCGTTCCTGCTGCGCAAGGCGTGCCCGGGCGACCCGGGCGGCCACCACCGCACTCGGCTCGGCCACCACGGGGCGAATGAGATCGGCGGCGGAGACAGCGGGAACGTCGATGCGGATATCGATACGGTCTAGCAACGGTCCGGAAATGCGGGCCTGATAATCGGTTACACAGCGCTGGCCTCGGGCGCAGTTGAAACCCGGCTCTCCCGCCATGCCGCACCTGCAGGGGTTCATGGCCGCAACGAGTTGGATTTCTGCCGGATAGCTGACGCGGTGATTGGCTCGCGCAATGATGCATTCGCCCGTTTCCAGCGGCTGGCGAAGCGCATCCAGCACCTGCGGCGAAAATTCCGGGAACTCATCCAGAAAAAGAACGCCGTGATGGGCAAGCGAAGCTTCGCCCGGTTTGGCACGCAGCCCTCCGCCGATCAGCGCCGCCATGGTGGCGGAATGGTGCGGCGTGCGGAAAGGCCTGCGGTCCGACAGCTTGCCACCCGACAATTGGCCGGCGATGGAATGGACCATGGACACTTCCAGCAACTCCGCCACTTCCAGCGGGGGCAGGATGGAAGGCAAGCGGGCTGCGAGCATGGATTTACCCGAACCGGGTGGGCCGACCATCAGCAAGTTATGCTACATTACTCCGACGTTTTGTGATATCGGATTCCAGCATGACAAAAGCCTACTCCTACATCCGCTTCTCATCCCCGGAACAAGCACAAGGAGACTCCCTCCGTCGCCAGACCGCCAAGGCAGAGGCGTGGGCGCAACAACGAGGCCTTGTCCTAGATGACTCTCTACGAGACCTGGGCGTCAGTGCTTACCATGGCGCGAACCGGACGACCGGAGCCCTCAAGTCGTTTCTGGGGATGGTTGAGGACGGAAGGATACCACGCGGCTCTTACCTGATAGTTGAAAGCCTAGACCGCATCTCTCGCGAGGCGGTCATGGATGCAGCCACTAGGCTCTTCGCTCTGATCCAAGCGGGCATCATCGTAGTCACACTCAGTGATGGTCAGGAGTATTCCGAGGAACGGCTTCGCGCCGACTGGCTCCCTCTCGTCTTTTCTTTGATTGTCATGGCACGAGCGCATGAGGAATCTCGCATCAAATCCGAGCGCGTCGGTGAAGCATGGAAGCAGAAGAAGGAGAAGGCGCGGGATGAAGGAAAACCGCTCACCCGGAGATGCCCGGAGTGGTTGGAAATCCGAGATGGCGCATTCGTAGAACGCCCTGAAAGGGTAGCCCTCATCCGGCGCGTGTTCCAAGAGACGATCGACGGATTCGGGCGGCGTGAAATCGTTCGTCGGCTGAACTCCGAGGGTATTCCGACTTTTCGGGGTGGCGAGGGATGGCACACATCCAGTGTCGCCAAGATCATAAAAAGTCGTGCAGTTCTCGGCGAGTACCAGCCTCACAGCGGTACCCACCGCAACGGCAACCGGAAAGCTGAAGGCGATCCCATCCCGGACTACTATCCATCAATCATCGAGAGCGCCACCTACTGGCAAGCGCAAGGTGCGACACAGGGGCGAAGGCAGAATGCCGCCGGACGGACGGGCATGTCCGGCTCGCACTTGTTTCAAGGCCTTGCCCGATGTGCTCATTGCGACGGCGCCATGCACATCGTCAACAAAGGCAAGCCTCCAAAGGGTAGCATCTATCTCGTCTGTTCGAACAACATGCGCAAGGTAGGTTGCGACAATGACCGCCGCTGGCGTGTCGATGTCTTAGAACCGATCCTGATCGCAGCCGTCGATATGTTGGATCAGACAGCGTTCGACAGCGAGAGCCAGGAAGTCAACCACCTGCACGCAAGGGCCGGGGCGATGAAAACGCAGATCGCCGACTTTGAGCAACGGCAGCGGAGCCTCATCCCTCTTGTTGAAATCGGAGACGATACCGCAACGGGCCGTTCCATCGAGCTAGCGAAGCTCATCAAGCGGGCCAAGAAGGATCTCAAAGCGATTGACGACGAGGTCGCGACCGCAGCCGCGACGCCTGATCTCGCGGCCAGCCTGGCATCAGCAGCATCAATGTCGAAGCAATTGGAGGAAAGCTCCGATATCGAAGAACGCCGAGAGCTACGTACCAGACTTCGAACAATCGTTAGAGAAGTTGTACAGGCCGTTGAATGCCATCACAGCTTCGGCGCAATCGCCGTGTTCCGGCATCGTCCATCTTTCCGGATCAACAACAGACGGAGTCGATACCGATTCACTCAGGTAACGATTGATGGCATGCCCCGTATCCTCCTTGATCAGAATATACCCGAAGAAGTCAAAGACCAGTGGGTGGCGCAATGGGGGTTCTGATTGCCTCGACGGAGGCAGTCGGTCCCGCGTCCCGCCATTGGCGGCACTATGTTGACGCTCCTGCGGCTGCCCCGGGAACCGCCTCGGCATGCGCGAATTCCCGCCGTCTCCCGCACCGGGTCGCTATGCTGACGGCTCCGATATGCTCATCTATGTAATTCGGCAGGGGTTCCCCTCAGCTTCCCCCACGACGAATCTCCCTCGCTTCGGATCGAGCCGCTTGTCTCGATCCGATCGCCTACGGCGACCGCTCCTCCCGATTAGTCCCGTGGCCCCGCGCTTCGGTGACTGTCCCATGGGCCGCTCAGAAACGGCCTTCGGCCTGCGGCATCCCCCTTGGAGGGGCATGCCTCTTCCGAGCATGGCGACCCATGCGACAGTCAACCCCTGCCTGCCGCCGTGCCATCCTGAATCAGTGTTAACTTTCCGATCGCCATCCGATCGCTGAACCCGGAAATGATTTCCCGGAAGCCTGGGCCCGACTCCTGAAATCTGCCATAAAATCCATGTTTTCAAAGAGTTACGGAGCATTTCGATGGAGACGAAAAAGACCCTCGTTCGCGGCCTCGCAATTGATGTCATCGTTGTCGAAACGATGCATTCCGACAGCCTCGGCCATCTCTTCTATGTAGCCATGATCTATGTCCGCCATCGCCGGACTGGTGCGCAGCACCTTGTCCAGCGGACGCGCATCCCCGGCACCGGGCAGGCCCTTGCCCGCGATGTGCAGAGAAGGGGCATTCGTGCGCTCGAAGCTTTCAGACCAGTAGCCTGAGCCATCTTTGAGAACACATTATTAACCACCATTTCGACTTCTTGGTGGCAGGCACACCATGCGTGGAAGGCACCCTTTCCACAACAAGCAAGGATTCAATCCTTGGATGCATTCTTTCAGCAAGGATTGAATCCTTGCGCAGCCGGAATCGAATCCTTGACGGTGTTTTTTTGCCAAAGATTCGCGAAAATTTCGCATTATAATCAGTTGGATGGCTCAAACATCGACCAATTGACAATCTGGCATATCGTGTGATTGGAATACTCGCGTCATCAACCAATAGGAGAAACTGATGAGCGAGAACGAAACCCCCGTCGCGATGACGGCCGAAGAGCAGCGGGCCATTGCGAAGAAGATCATCCGGACATTCGAGCAGTTCAGCCAGGCGTACGACACATACGTCACTGAAATGGATCAGCTAGTCTGCTCGATGGAGCACGACGTGCCCCTCAATAAGAAGGCGCGGTTCCTGATCACCGGGCTGGATGGCGTCGCAATGTTCATGCTTTACGCGAAAGGCGTTGCGAGCACTCAGGTCGCGCCGTTTCTCCGCAAGTCATGAGATGCGGAACCTGGGCGGCTGAACGCCGCCCACCACACCACAACAGTTGGACGAAGGGCAGCGACATGCAGACCGCACGATTCGAAGGATGGGAACGCGACACCGAGGTCGCAAAGGACACCGAATCCACATGGACCAACTTTTTCATCGCCGGAGACGGTCCTGAAGATGAATATGATATTTGCGTCATCGGAGAGCCAGAGACCGAGTTTCCCGCTCATTTTGATGTCACCGGAATCAGGAACGGAAAGTCAGTGATATTTGCAGAAGGTCGCGCATCATCATTTGAAGACGCTTGCCATCTCGCCGAAATCGAAGCCCGCCGAGCTTCGATCCGGCCCGTTGATTGAAAGGGAACTGAAATGGGATTCGAACGACAGGTCCGGGAGCGGATCGAAGATGTACTGAACGGCAACAAGAGGCCGGAAGAAATCCCCGGCGCGACATCGGTTCGGTGCGCCACCGGACTCGTCCTCCGCAGTCTGGAAGGCATCACAACGCTATCGGAAAGCGATGCTTGGGACTATCTGGACTCTGGCAACGTCACCATCACTCAGAACCTCCGGAGCGAGTACTGGGAAAGGGCTGATAAATGGCGAAAGGGATACAAGGCAGCAAAGGCGGCGCTCGCAGAGGCAGAAGCGGCGCGGGAAAAACAGGCGCGGGATGCGCGACGAAAAGCGCATAACGACAAGCTGAACGCCCGATTCGACGAAATCGCTGCACGGAAGGGAAACGAGATTGTCGAAATTCAATGATCCGCAAGTTGTCGATCAGCTCCACATGATCAGCGGCAAACTATCAGCCGAAGTCGAAAAGGCCCTTGCAAGCGAGCAATACCAAGAGCTAGCGAGACTGCACGGCATTCAACAAGGGCTGATCCTCGCCATCGACATCGCGCGCGGAAAAAGCGTGAAAGTCCCGCAGAATCGCGACGCGCCATTCCTGGGCGCGGCAATCGCAACACTGGAGGAGGATGGGTAAAGATACCACCCGACGGCTCAGAAGGCCTCCTATGGCCTTAAAAATCGATTGCAAAGTGGACAACGGGGCTCATCGGCCCCGTTTTCACGTCATCAGGTCACGACGATGGTCACGCCCGCCGTCACCGTCGCCCCGGTCGAATCCGTCGCCGATACCCAGACCCGATGCGATCCGGTTTCCAACACTCGCCCGCCTATCTTTCCCGTGGCGGCATCGAAAGTAGCGCCTTCCGGAAGCCGTCCGAACAGCAGATACGTCAGGGAGTGCGGCGGCAGCCCGGTGACGATCGGAAGGACGACCGGACGCAGATCGAGCGGCGCCCCTGCCTTAACTGATGCCTCCCCGACGATCGACATAGAGAAGGCTGCGGGCGGTGGTACGGACTCCGACCAGTGCGGTAAGTCCGATTTACCACCCCACGTCAAAGCGGGCGAGATAGTGTCGGCATGGGCTGGCACGGCCACAGCGAGCCCGAGAAGAAGCACAGTAGCGCGGATCATTCTGCACCCCAATCAAGACTGTCGAAGTGGAAGCCATCGACATCGCCAGGATCATCGTCATCATCCCAATCCTTCCAGTCGAAGCGCGTTGGATCGAGATCGGCGATCAGGTCCGCCGCTTCGAGGACGAGGGACGCGCAGCCCTCCGCATCTGGTTCATCGCCCGCAAGCTCGTTGGCAAGGATTCGATCAATCTCGACAACGCGGTCACGGGCGACCGGAGGCAGTCCAATCCGGTCAAGGACGGCCGCGAAGCTGGCCCCGCCGAGGCTGTTGTTTTCGTTCATGGCTTCAGTCCTGCTCCTGAGTCTGGTTCCCCGGAACCGTCCGGTTCCGGATCGGGTTTCGGCTCCGGCGGTTTAGGCTGCGCAGCCTTCCACTTCAGCGCCTCGGCAAGCGCGGCGGCTGCGATTTCGGCGTCACTGGCACCATTCCGGCCGAGTTGTCGGAGCGACAGCCAGTCTTCAAAGAAGATGCGGCTGCGCAGCCACTCGACGGCTGAGGGCGGCACCCGGTATTCGATCAGTTCGCGGGCCTTGTCAGCCGTCTGACGGCGCTTGAGATTCTTGACAAGTTTCGACCATGTTGGCGCGGCGCGGCTACTGGTTCGATAGTACGGCGGATCGATACCACGCTCCATGTCCCACGCTGTGGGTCCGCGATCCTCATCATCCAGATGAGCAAGATTGACCTTCCGGGCAGGCCGGGGTTCCGACTCCCGGGAGGGAGCTTGAGCACGGAAACCATCGCCATCGGACAGCCGCCGGATCGCCCCACCCGGAGGTGACGAAACGCCAGCGGGAGGCCGTGGCCGACGCGGCGGCGGGAAGAAAGAGAACGACGGCATCGAGATCGGCGGCATGACGGCGAGGAAGGCGGACAGGATGGCGAGAAGCTGGAGCATCACCTTGCCCGCCGGATCGCTGCCTCGTCGTTGGCGCTGGCGTTCGATGAGAGCGCGGCGAATCCGATCGATGCAGTTTCGACGTCTCTTTTTTGCTTCCGGCTTCATCGTCTCTGCCATCATGTGAGCCCTCCGGTTGCCCTTGCTCCTGAAGAGGATGCAGGGCGGCGGGGACCGGCGCAAACCGCCCGGCAGGCCATGACACCGGAAGCGGCTGGGTACAGACATCACCCGAGGCGCCAGGAGCGCTGTACGGGCCGTTTAAACGCTTCCAAATGTTGACGCAGGGGCTGAAGGAGCCGATTCAGGACGAAGAGCGGCAAGCTCCTGCCGGGCAGCGGTGAGCTCCTGCCCGGTCACTGTCAGCGATGCCCGGAGGTTTTTTGCCCGTGCCTCCGCCTCGCGTCGCCCAGCGTCGGCGGTGCTGGCACGGTCGGCGGCATCGGCAGCGGTTCGTCGGAGAGCGTCCACTTCGGACTCGACAGACTGCCGGATGCGGGCCGCGACCTTCGATTTCCTGAATCCATCAAGCACGCTGCGGATCGCACCCGGGAGGCGCTGGAGCCGTGCCGTCGCTTCACGGACTCGTGCGGCTTCCTGCCGAACGCGGGCCATCATCGACAGGGCTTTGCTCTGTTCTGCTACGGCCTTGTCCTGAGCCTTCTTGGCAGCCTCAGTGGCAGCCTTGGCGATGGCGATCTGGCGATCGGCGTCCGCCTTCGCCACAGCCGCCTCCGCCGCGATCCTGGCGGCATCTTCCTTCGTCTTCGAGATGAAGGATTCGCCCCGCTCTTTCACCGCCGTCGCCCGCTCGATCGTCGCCTTCAGAGCGCGCGCCTGAGCTTGCTCAGCCTTCCACTGCTCACGCGTCAGACGGCGACGCTGGGGGCCAAGGCGAGCCAGACCGCAGGGAATGCCGACAGCTTCATGATAGGCATCCTGCCACGACCGCATGGCGGTCTTGTAGGCCGCGTCCGCCTTCTTCGACAGCGCCTTCTTGTCCTCGCCATCGGTGGGACCGGCCGCCATCGTCGCACGCTTCGCCACGACTCCCGGGTGATGGCGTAGCGCCCTCATTTCTGGATCATCGGTCGGCACGATGTACGCATGGACGTGGAAATGAGATTCGTCTTCATGACGCACGACCGATTTCAGATCGCTTCCGTATTGCGCCCGAAGCCAGGCGATTGTTCGCCGTTCCCATTCTTCAGCCTCCCGGAGTTTCGCCGGATCGGTTCGAACCTCTTCCATGGTGTATGGATGCGAGGCGATGACTGTGTGGAGCGTCTTGTGATCCTGCCGAAGCTTGCGGGGCTTGCCGCCCTTGACCGCCGTCATGGCGACGGCTGCGGCAGCGTCATGCATCGCCTCGACTGCATCGATCGTCGAGCCGTAGACGACGACCGGAGCCGATGGGTTCGCGACATGCACGGATGCCACCGGATCGCGGCGAGCCTCGGACATGACGAAGGACACCGTGCGCCCCTTACCGTCGCCCTTGCGGCTGTATCCCTCCATGTGAATGAATTGAAAGCTCATCAGTGCTTCCGGGAGGTCGCCGCGCCTTCAGCATGGACATCTCGAATGAGCCGTTCGAGAAGATCGACGTCGCCGCCGACCATTCCGAGCGTTTTCGCCTCCAGCCTCAGGGAGTCCTCGTATGCCGCCTTGTGCTCGGCATAGAGCGGTCCGAAGGTCGGATCATCCTTGATCTGCGTCATCAGAGCGATCCCGAGTCCTTCGGCGCGGGCCTTGGCATAGACCATGCGGCGGACGCGATCACGCAGCGTGTCAGTGATATTCAGAACCATCAGACAATCACCTCCTCGAATTCGAAATCGATGCCTTGGGTGAAGCTCGCAACAACCTGTACCCGATCGAGGAAATCACGGTCGCTCAGATCGGCGAAGCCGCCATTCAGTTCCGTCCGGTCTTGCGAGAAGCTGACATATCGCTCTGAGTTCTCCCAGATGACGGCGTAGCAACTTTTCGGCAGCCGAATGACCTTGAGCATTGCCGAGGAAGCTGGGCCGTGGTTGGTGACAAGTATCTGCCGTTCGTATTCCTGCATGATGATCCTCCCGGTGAATGCTGGTGGAAGAATCGTGATCGCCGGCGGAGCCTGAAACAACCCAATAGTAGTGACCGGCTACCACTGACTGCGTCAGCACCGGGGCCTTCCGCCGGACCTTTCCAGGGGACCATTTCATGGAGAGCCTTCCGGCGGACCTGGCCGGGGCCTTGTCGCCGCCCTCCCGGACGACGAGGCAACCGGATGGTTGCCATGGTGACGACGGCCTGCCTGTCATCACGCCGCTGCGCGGCAGCTATCACCCCACCGCTCCGAAGGGTGATATGGAGCCGAGAGCCGACGCTTGGCCCAGCCCGGTTCGTCAGCCTCATGCCTCGCCCGCATTTCAGCCTTCCGTTGGGCCTGTTCGTCAGTCTCAAACGGGATGGCATCGGCCTCAGTCGGCGGTCGGGGCATCAATCTGACGACGACCGCTCCCTCAAAGAGCCTGACGATGGTCTTCACGTCGTCGTCTAGCTCGTCTTCATCTTCGATTTCGCATTCTTCGAAGTGACCTAGGGTCCCTGACGGGACAGTTGGCCTACATGTGTCAAGGATATAGGTCGCGGCTTCCGCCGCCTCCCGTATATCCTCATCCGACACGGACTCGTCAATCGCCATACGAGCCACGCGCAGCGCCTCTTCCGGAGGCGGGGCGAAGGCATCGTCCCACCACTCGCGCACCGCGGACTTCCACGCCGCGATGTCACAGGTGGCTTCCTCCGACAGGCGCAGCGGGTCGTATAATTGGACCATGATCATCGGTTCGGCCCATGGAGAATGCCGCCATTGCGGAAGGCTCAAGCCGATGACGATGTTCGCCGGGGGCGATGCTTCTCCCGGCTCGCATCGCTCCCGCCGCTCCGGCTTCTCTGAAATGTCGCTGCCTTCGGCTGCCGCGTCTTCGGCGCCCGCATCATCGTCCTCGTCAACAGGCCGCTCGCGCTTGCCTTTCTTGACCCGTTCCAGGCGCCCGTCGCCACGTCCAAGATGGACCCTGACAACCTTTTCCTTCCGCTCTTCCAGCGTCTTCATCCACGCCTTGAAGTCGCCGAGGGGCTGGCAAATCTTGAGGCGCTGCGTCTGATGGTACAACCAGACCAGTTCATCGTCGCTTGCCGCCAGCGTGTCGTTCGGCTTCGAGCAGTATTTGACGATCTCCTCCACCTTCTCGACCTTCCCGTTGTCGCGCCATTCCGCCTTCATGAAGCGGTGCGTGTCGCGCAGGAAACGTTCCCATTCTGCGGAGCGCATGGCGCGGGTCGGCCAGTAGATGACATTGGCGTGGACATGGTACAGGACCGTCTCCGGCGGATATCGGTCGGTCATGCCGCGCTCTTCCGCCGTCGCCCGCGTGAATTCGATGCCTCTGAAAAGCACCCTCACATCGTACCCGCCACCGTTCTTCTCGACTGGCGCGTTGATGTAGCTCGCCCATCTGGTGATGCGTCGGGAAAGCTTCTGGATCTCCTTCCGGAGATCGCCAAACGCCGGGACCGGCTCGGCGCATGTCATGACGGCGTACCTGAAGAACCTGGAATTCTTGTGTCCGATCATGAACAACTTCAACCCATTTACCATCGGCCTGCGGTCGCGAGCGGCGATCGTGGGCAGGAAGCGGCAGGCCCGGTATGATGCCATTGTCTCCACGATCCCCGTGACAGCCGATATCAGCGTCACGTCGCCGTCGCGGGCCACGTTGATGCCCGCCCGCGTCAGCGCCGACGCGATGCGCTCCGTCTGCTCTGTCAGTCGGCGCGTGGCACTGGCCCTCTTCGCCCACACGACCGGATCGAGCATCCAGCCCGTATTCGACCGCAAGACCTTGCCATGCGTCTTCCGGGCAGGATCATTCGCTGCCTCCATCACGGCGGCACGCGCAGCGGCAGCGTCAGCACGGCGTTTCGCCAAGCGAGACGAGGCGTTGTCAACAATTTGGTTTTGAAAAGTAGTCTTCGGCTCGGCTTCGGAGGGGAAATATCCGAGCCCCGGGCTCACCGAGTCGTCAACGGCGGCTTTACAACGTCAGCAATGTCGTTCAACATTTGAGAACATCTCCAAGAAAAACCGCCGCGAGGGTTGCTGCCCGTTGACCGGCGGTTTTTCTATGCTCGCTGTCGGCGGAGCGGAGGTCAATGCATCTGCTAAACTTCCTGGGGATCACGAGAGAACCTTATGGGATGACCTTCAACTTTGGCGAGAATCAGTTGATACCTTCCATACGGGAAGGATACGGGGATGTGGATTGCAGTTCGCGAGCGATTTAGGCGGTTTGCCACCGATGTGGCTCTGACTGACGATCAGATCACTGACGGTGTGACGAAGTTCACCAACATAGGTCGCTCGCTGGAGCGAGCCTATTACGGTGGGAACTTCGGAGATCATCCACCCGCTTTCATGGTGGGATCATGGGGGAAGGGCACCCAGGTCCGGCCCCCGCGTGACTTGGACTGCTTTTTTATCATACCCCCAGGGGAGAAAGCGCGTTTCGATGCGCGTTCCGGGAACGTGCAGTCCGCGTTGCTTCAGGAAGTCAAAGATTCCTTGGCAGTGACCTATCCGAATTCGCGGATGCGTGGCGACGGTCAAGTTGTCGAGGTGGCCTTCAACAGCCTCACTGTCGAGGTTCTGCCTGTATTCTCCATCCCAAACGGGCAGTTCTGGATGCCGGACACCAACGGTGGAGGTGCTTGGAAGATCGTGGATCCTATCGCGCAGATGAACGTGATCCACACTGCGGACACTGCGATGAACGGCAATGTTCGGATCCTGTCAAAGATGATGAAGCTATGGTCGCGAGAGCAAAACGTGCCGATAAAGTCGTTCCTGCTGGAACTACTGGTGGCCGAGTTTCTTCCGGCCCGCGGAAACGGCTACTATGACTTCTATTGGTACGATTTCTACGTTCGGGACTTCCTTCACTTCTTGGTATCGAAGGCTAATGGCTATGTGGCGATCCCGGGAATGGGAGAGTATCTGTTCCTCGGCGACGACTGGCTGCATAAGGCAACACGTGCCCGCGATAACGCGCTCTCTGCGTGTCATTGGGAATATCACGACGACGACGTCACAGCGGGGGAAGAATGGCAGAAGATATTCGGGAACAGGATCCAGACGCACGTCAGATGACCGATCGTCGAATGGGTGAGATTGCGGTCGAGGCCCTTCGCCAATCTGAGTCATGCCTCTACACATCCACCGCAATCTTCATCTGGCTCCGGACGGTCCGCTGGCAGCAGAAGGCCGTCGTACTCGCCCCCATCTTTCTGACTGGCCTCGTCGGCTTTGGATACTTCAAGGATCTCGTGCCCGCCTGGACTATAGCCTTGATGGGCTTTCTCTCGACGCTCGTTCCGGCCTTGGCAGACGCTTTGGACATCGAGACTCATGTCGATGAACTGAAGACGAAAGCGGCCGAATTCAAAGCCCTCCAAGATCGTTTCCGGAAGCTTTCACGGATAGGCATCCTTGGTGACATTGAGCGAGCGGACAGCGAACTGAATGAACTCATGGATCGGTTGGACGTAGTACGATCCAGCTCAATCACCCCTCCGGAGCGATTCTTCGAAAAAGCCCGGGAGAAGATCAAGCGAGGCGACTACGACTTTTCGATCGACATTGAGCTTCGGCAGTTTGTCTCGGACTCGGGAGCGAAGTCGCTGCCATCCCCGCAGTGATTGTCGGCGCGGAGACGATCTCGTACGCTGGTCAAGACGGGATCGCTTTAAACGGGTCAAATTTCAAGCTTCGTCCCGAAACTTGCGGCCTTAAGCGTTTCAATGAAGTCTGCGTGTTTGACGGTAATGTCAGCACGACGCAAGAGAATCTGAGTTATCGTCCAAGCAATATAGTGGACGTTGTTGACCTCAATCTGTGCCACGCTTCGCTCGCCATTGTGAACAATGCGTGAGCGGAGATCATAATGCTTCTTGAGGCTCTTATACAATGCCAGCCTAGTCTCGGGCTTCTCGCTCCATATAACACCTGCATAGCGCGAAATCGTTTCAGTGACGGGACCGTCCTTGCTCCCTCCCGAAAGCAGCGCTTCGATCGTCGTGAAGAACAAGAGCACTCTCTCGGCAGGTTCCTGGGCACGGCGTGCCCGTGTCAGCCATCCCAAAGCCTGTTGCATGCGTTCTGCCAGCGTATTGCTCTTGGGATCGAACACATGCTCCGCAACTCCAATGACCTTCGAGCTATTCAGGATAGCTATTATATCTGCGTCAAGTTCATACCAGGGTGCAGCCGTGCCCCCGCCAAAGGCTGGACCCTCTGGGCCGATGCTCAAGCCGTGGGACTGGATTGGATGCGGATACATGGGGTGCGGCTCAACATCTGCTAGCTTGGGGAACAACCCCCTCGGCTTCTCGTAGTGCAATCTGATGAAACTAATCGCCACATCGATGAACCATAGGGCTTGTAGTTCCAGCCCTTTTGCCATCCCCTGTACCGATACATCCCAGCAAAGCTCTGGTAGATGAATATGGACGTTTAAGGAGGTTCCATCCTCTATGAGGGTGAAGGCGCTCCTTTCACTCTCAATCGGCGAAATTCGAATTGTTGATGATAGGCCTTCAACATCCTGGCGGATGGATTCACGTTTTGCGATACGGACAGGCCCAACCTTGACCTCATCCACATCATCCATCGTGCGAAAAAGCGTATTCGGGCGAATGATGCGGTACTTGATCTTCGCCGCCTCTTCAATGCCAACTGCTATCGCCTTCGCAATGTCCTTCAAGCGGTCAGAGTCAGCGCTGCTAAAGGCGATACTACGTGCAACCTCTTCAACTGACTTCTGATGAATACGACTGGCGCCGAAAACTTTCACAGCTCTGGCTGACAGATTTCGTGATGCGTCCAGCAATTCCTCGGTGAATTCTACGGTACCATGAGCTCCGGTGCTAAACCCCTTACCAGGCTCCTTCAGGAGCGTGCGAAAAACTTCATCGCTTTCAACAAGCGCGGCTTGAAACGCCTCGACAAACACTTCAGCGAGTTGGACCAACTGTTGATCACTGACCATCCGATTCGAACTCAGTTTCTTGCCTCCCGGGCGATCGCCGTCATCCCGATCTTGATGCCTGTCCTAGGTCCGCAACGGGATGTTTGAGTAGGAAACCTTGCTCTTTGCGTTCTTTACTCCAGCTTTTTCCAACTCAATGACGATCGCGTCCCAAACAGGGATAGGAAACTGTGTCGGGCCGATAAGAACGTGTTCGAGAAGATCCGGAATGGAAATTCCCGTCATGCCGCTAGGAGCATGATCCTGTAGCGGTATCTTGTACACGGGCTGAGGGATTCCGGCGATGCATTCCACGTCGAGTTCCAGGCTGCCTTGCTCATCGAGCTTTTCGGTGTGCATAATTCGCCACTCTCTCTCTTCAAGAAAGCCCGGATGCTTCGTGCACATCGCCACTGCGCGAAGCAGCATGCAAAAATAGCCTTTGATCTCCTCTCGACCCTTCGATTGTAGAAACTCCTTGTTGGTGGCGATGTTGTTGGCGATCTCTAGGAAGAGATCGCGGAGATCGTTGTCATCGAAATAGTAGACGGGGCTACTAAATGCCCCGAAAGTGTCGCTTAGGCTGTACAGCGGCAGGGGATTGATTACCAAGCCGACTCCCACCTGATTGGCAGTATAAGACCGCCACATGGAAAGCCGACCGTAATCGTTCTCAGACGAATCATGTTCGGAAAGACAAGTCACATATGTCTTGTTTCTCAATTGGAACAGCCATCCGTCGAACCATTTAATACTATCTTCGGTCAACCCCGGGAAGACCGCGTCCAGCGCTGTACCGACCGCGCGAAGACCTTTCTCCGGCTCCGAATCCACTGGAGGCGAAAAGGAATGCTGGAGGAGTTGGAATCCATGTTCCACTTCCATGAAATCGTTCATGCACCGAACGTTTCTCATCCAGACGCGACCATTGCGGATGATCGAAACCGCTGCTGCTGCAGAGGTGTAATGAATTAGGCGTCGGTTGTGACGGATCAGATCGTCTCGCTTCCGACCTTCATGAGGCGCGAAGATATCCCGGAGCTTGAACATATCCTGCATGGCGTCCCCGAATCGTTACCCACGACCTATCATAGCGCTTAGAACGTGCGTTCCGACACAGGTTCTCCAGATTCTCCGGAACAGCTCATTAATGTAGCATAACGTCAGCAGATTATGGCCGCCAGCGGCGGCCACCTCCAGCGCGCGCCGGGCACTCTCCTGTCCCTTGATGTCAGCTAAATCAGGCAGATTAACCGGATTGGCGCGGATGGCGGGCGTCGGGCGCGCGAGAAGCTGTGTGCCGCGAAAATGATTGGCGAGTGCAATGAGACTGCGCGGGGCGAGAATATCGATACTGGCTCCGGCCCAGGCCGCTTCCGGCCCGCTTTCAGCCGGGCAGATCAGCCCCTTGCCGAGTGCATTGGCGCCGATAGCCGCCGGCAGGGCGCCCGAAACCGTACCGATGGTGCCATCAAGATTGAGTTCGCCGAGAACCACATAACGTCCCAGCATGTCTGCCGGTATCGCCCCCAAGGCAGCCATGAGGCCAAGCGCAATGGGAAGATCAAAATGCGATCCTCTGCCACATTCTATTTAATTATATCCAATGGGTCTCGTAAGTTGCAACTCTTAACAGCGCACATCTTCAGCTCTCGCGGCCAGCTGACAGGGCTCCAGTGGTTGATGGGCAGCGAGGCCACACCTGGCCTTGCTGTTCCCAAGCGAACGCTACGAGAGAATGGCCCTGTCAAGGCCGTAGAGCGAGCCCTTGCGGCGAGCGTGCCTTTACAGGGACAGGCACGAGTGGCCGAACAAACAGAGCATCCGCCAGGGGCGGATTCAATTTTTCCAAATTCTTACCAAAAATTTTCTGCGTTTCTGGAAATGTTTCACGCGGCCCACACACCGACCACACAAGACGTGTCGCTCCGTAGCGTCCACGCTAGCACTAAACTCCCCATCGGGCTCCGACGCCGTAATATAGTTGGGTGTGCGCATCACACCATCCAAGGAACTCGACGCCACTCTTGATGTAGAATTTGCGAAGCTTGTCGATGATGCTAGGCCATGGTTCGCCGGCTTCCACTCTTCCGATAGCACTGCTTTTCAGGCCGGTCCGCTCGGCTGTTTGTGTTTGCTTGAGGCCAAGCAAGGCTCTCGCAGCTTGGAAGGACACGCCGCCGTGCACAGCGTGATATTCCCCGATGTCCACGGTATCTCGGTCGGCAGGCACCCTCCACCGAGCGCCCGCGCGCGCAACTTCCTTGCCCATGGTCAGTTCCCCCAAAAACTCAATGCCCTTGGATTCATAGAACTCGATCAGCCGAACGTTGTGGTCGTTAAACACGGATATCCCGGCCTCCGTCGCAGCTATCGCTCGACGTGGAATACGGACGATTTCAGCCACCTCGGAAAGGGAAAGTTCCGTAAGTGTGCGTGCGACCCTGAGTGCTGCGGGAGAGGTGGGCGTTTTCATCTCGGATGAAAAGCCGGTTGCGGACCGCTATTGTCAATGTTTTTGCACTGGGGTCTTTATTTGCACGCGAATCACGTTATAAACGTATTTATTGTGCATATTATGCACCAAAGGAAAGAGAGCGGTGGCAACGTATGAGTGATTCGTTCGGCGGTTCATTTCTAGGATTTTCCCATTTCGGTCTTATCCAAAGTCTCAAGCGGCTGGCAGACGACCTTGAGAACCTGGAAACATGCACGGCGGCGAGGTCGTCGGTGGTGCTTCTAACTGATTGGGCCTTGATGGAACGAACAGTCCCATGTCTGGTTGGGCGTCCAATTGGTCATCCAGCGATCGTAGACGGCCGTGCGGCATGTACCAGTCAACTGTTCTTCATAGACGAGCAGCGTGGCATAGCCCGGACATTGTCGCGTTGGTACAGGCTCGCGCCACCAAGTCATACCGGTCGCGGTTTGCGACAGTAGCACCAAACCTCCGGCATCGGCACACCCAAGCTGGACTGACAGCGATCGCCATTCTCAGGATATCTCAATGCCCAAAGATCATTCAGGCAAACGAACCCGCGTGCCGTGGAGGCCGACCACAGTGAGCCGCACAAGCGTGACAGTGCCAGTGTATATGGCATACTGCTCGATCGCGGCTGCGCTCCGGCCGTGGAACGAAGTCGAGCGGAAGGCCATCCTTACACTGGTTTTCAACGATGACTATTACAGGCCGATTTATTCCCAAGCAGCCCAAGTCTTCGCGCGGGAAATCTGGAAGTCCTCTGACTGGGAAACGTTTATCTTCGAGTGGTCGAACAAATCGTTTCGCGATCAGTCCCTCGCCGATAGGAACCAACGGGGTATCTTCCTGTCGCCACCCCGGTACCAGTTGACTGACGACGAGGTACTTTTTTCAGACGCAGTCATCGAAATCGGCCCCCGCTCCAGAAGGCACGCAGAGGCGGCGCTACGGCGAGCAGGACTTCCAGTCGAGGAGAAACTCGTTGATTTATTGATATCGGAGCCCTGGCCGCGTCTTTATTCTGCCTTTCAGGACCGGCGGGGTCCCCTGCAGGCTCTGGAGCGTCTCCGACGTCATCAATTTCCTAAGCCGAGCCAGGACGAACCCAAACCGCAGATTACGGAGTCGAGCGGACTCACGCTTGCGGACATGCACGGTTTCGGCCCCGCTCTGGACTGGGGATATGACCTCGCGAAGGACCTGGCAGACTATAGGTCCGGTATGATCCGCTGGAATGATGTCGACTCTGGAGTCTTGCTCAGCGGACCGCCGGGGATCGGGAAAACGATGTTCGCAAGCGCATTGGCCAATACCTGCCGGGTACCGGTTATCTATGGTTCGGTGTCTCGCTGGCAGGAGGCGGGGTCGCTCGATGACCATCTGAAGGCCATGCGCACTTCGTTCACGGAAGCAGAGAAGGAAGCGCCATCGATACTCTTCATCGATGAGGTGGATACCTTTTCTCACCGTTCGCACTCCGACCGCAATTCAGGTTACCTCAGGGGGATGGTCACGGGACTGCTCGAGCTTCTCGATGGCTTTGTGCGGCGAGAAGGCGTGGTCGTCGTTGCGGCGTGTAACCACCCGAACCTCATTGATTCGGCCATCCTGCGTGCCGGTCGGCTTGATCGGCATCTGGAACTCACATATCCCGACGGGCCATCGCGCCTTTCTATTTTGAAGTATCACGCCGGCTTTATGCTCGAGGGGGCGGACGCGGAAAAATTCACATTCGCGACTGACTGTTTCTCAGGAGCAGATATCGAGCAACTCGTACGAGGTGCTAAACGGGCGGCTCGACGCAACGCGGTCGATCTGGGTGCCGTTCACGTTATTGACCAGCTCCCCACGCTAGCCGAGCTTCCGGAAGACTACTTGAGGGCGCTTGCCGTTCACGAAGCGGGGCACGCTGTTGTCGGATTTGAAATTGGACATGAAATTGCAGGCATTGAAATTTCAAGGTTCCGGGCAGTCGGACAACTACGTCAACTCGGCAGGGTAGCGTATGAGCCGCTAGGTACACGAGCGAGGACCAGGACAACATACCTGAACTCGATAGCCGTCTGCCTCGGAGGGATTGCTGCTGAAATTGAAGTCTTCGGCGCGTTCGCAGATGGTGCGTCCGGCTCGAGTGATGCTGATTTGAACAGGGCCACCGAAATCGCGACGGTTATCGAAGGTGTCACAGGTATGGGCCACACGCTCATGGTGGAGACCCTTGAATTGGAGAAGCTTGCGAAGATGCGCCTATACAATACTGAACTTCGAAGACAGGTTCATCTGTTGCTGCAAAACGAGCTCGCGAGGACGAGGTCTATCATTCAGAGGCAACGACCAGCGTTAGATGCGCTCGCAGAGCGGTTGATGGATACGTGCGTCATGACAGGCGAAGAGGTCATTCAAGTCCTGCAAAGCAACCGGCGATATGTGGTCAGTCTTGCCAAGACCCAACTTAGAACAGGCACATGATGGCCAAGCGCACGCGATCATCCGGGATACCAAGGAAGACCGGAAAGGCCATGCCAGGATCATTGGGCGAAATGCTTGATCAAATCGGGTTTCAACCTCTTGGCAGGCGAATAGTGGTTCATCGGCACGAGGTTCCGCGAATTCCTCACCCTTCTCATTGGGTCGGCCCGGTGATCGAGTTTCTAAAGCTCGCTCTGCCGAGCGCGGGGGCGGGCGGATGGAAGCATCTGCACATCAGCGCATACGAAGCGGCTTGCGATGGGTTGGTCGCCTTGGGTTCTGCCGTAGTCGTCAGTGTGGGAGCAACTCCCGTCGCCGAGCCTAAGCTCCCAGTAGTTTTTCCTCGCTGGGACGACATTGCCACCGTTGTGGTTTCTTTAGCAGGACAGGCCGGTCTATTGGAGCATCGGGCCTTTGCGAGCGCGCGTGACCAACCCAAAGCGACGGGCGTTTTGCGTCCAAACATACGGGCCGCTAACGGAAGCGGTCCGGCGTACCTTGCATCCGAGGCGTTTCCAGCATTCCTGAGCCTCGGGATGATTCTCGACGGGCGCTGGACGGATATAGCGGAGACTATCCTCTGGCGCGACTTTCCCGATGTATGGGGAATTGATTTTACGGAGGATCATCGCTTTATTGCGGCATGCAATAAGGCATTGACCAGCGTTCCCGATGACATCGCAGCGGACATTAAGCGGCTGGCGACGATATCTGACGAAGATATCAACGAATGGCTAGAGCTTGCCGAAAGGCATGCACCCACACCAAAGACCAGGGAGGATGCACTCAAGTCGCTGTATTTTTGGGCTCGCTTTGGCTTGGATCGACTCTTCCATAGGCGATGGCGTTTGAGCGACGGGTGGCTCTCCGTCGACGAGTCGAAGCGAGCGCTAATCATTCAGCACGATCCTCTCGCCATACACATGCGAGGCGAATTCATGTCGCATTATATGCCTGAATCGCCATTCCTTGCCGAGTAGGCGGAGCGGAAAGCAGGAACTAGATGAAAACTCAGATGACGACGGGACATGCTGAAACGCGCGGAGCGCGATCCCTGCGGGGCTATCTCGGCGAGATTGCGATGTATCCATGAAAATCTGGGTATTTTCGGATTTGCACGTCGAATTCGGGGTGCCGTTCAAGCATCTTCCGCCGGAAGACGCCGATGTCGTTGTCTGCGCGGGCGATATCGCGACAAAAGGCATCCTGCCGAGTATCGAATGGCTTACGCAAAACATCGCTCGGACGATTCCGATAGTGTTTGTTGCGGGAAACCACGAGTTCTACGGCGCGTCCTTTCAAGAAAGTATCCGCAATGCCGAGATCGCGGCCAACTACCCCGATTTCCATTTTCTGGAAAACGATGTCGTGGAAATCGGTGACGTGACGTTTGTTGGGGGCACCTTGTGGAGCGACTTTCGACTATTCGATCGAAATCCTGAGGTCGCGATGGCGTATGCCAAAGCCGGAATGAATGATTACAGGCGGATCAAATTCTCGAAGGAACCGTATCGCAAATTCCAGCCGATCCATGCTTATCGCAAACATCAGGAAACCAAGGCCTTTCTTGCCGCCGAGCTGCGCAAGCTGCGGGGACGGAATACGGTTGTGGTTACCCATCATGCACCGTCGGGACAGTCGATCTCCCCAGAATTCAAAGATGATCCACTCTCGGGATGCTACGCGTCCAATCTTGAAGACCTGATCGTCGAGACGCAGCCCGCGGTCTGGATTCACGGCCACGTCCACCATAAAAACAACTACCGCATCGGTGAGACAACAATCGTTTCAAATCCTCGCGGATACCCGGGAGAAAACATCGGCTTCGAGCCCGGACTTGTCGTCGAGGTTCGCGGCCGAGATTGATCTCAGAAGGCGCAAGCTTTCATGCAAGAGGTTCTGCAACGAAACTGGAATGTCTAAAGGCTAGGCCCCTAATGAGATGATGCGACGGGCGAAGGGTTGACGTTTGGTCAGAGAGGATCAGGTCGAGGAGGCGATAGAGGCCTTCGGGCATGCTCATTTTGGACGTTGCGTTGGGGGTGTGGTCGGGTCGATTGAAGCGGCGCGAGGAGGTATCATGCCAAGAGGGAAACAAAAGCCGCGCGCCGTGTTCGGCTTTCCGGAGATCGAGGTTGGTGACTGGCATGGGGAGTTCGCTGGTGCCCCCTCGGGCAACATCGGTCAGCACATTCAGCCGGGGCCGCCCATCACGGTCGTAGAGTTTACCTATTTGATCCTCGGAGCGGTGGTCATTTCGCCGATCAGCAAACTCCGATGGCCAGCCGTCGTCTCCTTCTGGGTCCGAACGGCGTTAACCCCCGAAAGGGAGGAAGCTGGCTTCATGTTTAAATCTAATCAGATTCCGTCTGTAAATGTCAGCTTCGAAGTCACGCGGCCGCAGTTCACCGAGACTTGCTGGCTTTTCAGAGAAAAATTGCTCAAGGACTTTCATTTCCGCATTGGTCCTGGAACAGATAATCATTGGCCGCTGGAGAGCTGGGGAGCGAGTTTTCGGCTTTGATTTACGCACCGGCCGAATGCCTCGCCAATGAGGTTGCCACGCGCGCCAGATGCCAAACCGACATACTCAGGCGTGGTGTAACCAGAGTCGCAAACGCGGTCCCCGCCGATGCGGACATTGTGCCGTCGCAATGTCCCTCAAATTGATCATGACAACTCCTTGGCCACAACGGTGTCGTAGAGGCCGTAATGGGTCAACCCTTCGTGGCTTTCGATGCCCGTGTAGCGCAGGGAGGCATCCTCGTAGCGGCGGAAGGCAAACACGGCCTCGTTCATCCGCTCAGTATTGAACACTTTCAGCCGCACCAGGAGGTGAAAGTCGGCCACGGTCAAGCCCGTCACAGTCAGGAATAGGTCCGACTCGATCTTGGTGATGACATCCTGAAGTGTATTTTCGCGGAAATCCGTGAGGTACATGAAGGCGGGGATACGGGTAGCGAACTTGATGAGCTTTTCCTGCACGAGCTTACGCTTGGACTTGTATTCTTTCTCCTCGTCGCTCAGCTCTTTCTTCTCTTTCGCGGTCAGCTCGCCTTCCCGGGCTTTCTGCTTCAGTTCTTTGACCTTATCGCTCTTGTTGATGATGGTTTCGATGATGTTGTCGCCCAGTGACCGCCAGCCCTCAATCCGCTCGACGGCCGACATCGCATCGGGATCGTTGAGAACGCGGGCGAGCGTAGCGTTGTCCACGTTTACTAGCAGCGCCGATTCCCACTTTCGGGCGAGCAACGTCGCCGAGGTTCCGGCCATCGCAATGTCGAGGATGCCGCCCGCGTCGATCTGCGTCATGTTCGCGCCGTCGTAAGCCAGTACAGGTAGAAACGAGACAAGGTCCCGCACAGCGTGCTCGGGATTTGGCTCGCCGGGAGAAAGACCGATACCGTATTCCGACAATTGCCGTAGCGCGCGCGTCGGCGCAAAATCGAAAACGAAGCAAACCGGCTTGAGGACTTCTTCCTCATTCGGATTGTCACCGTTAGGATTTTTGATTGACCACGGCGATTGCACTCGGAACGCGGCCTGAAAATAGGTCTCCGGTGATTTTAGATTGCGGAGCATCAGGATTGAGGACCATTGCGCCACCGTCACTCCAGTCGTCAATTTGCCACAGGACAGCGTGATCGTCTTTGTGTCGAAACCGCTTCCGACAGCCTGCCGGACAGGCGGTAATGCCTCGAGCCCGATCCCGGCCGACGTTCCCGCCGCCACGACAACATTGTAGGCATGCCAGAATGTATTTTGCCGCTCGGCAAGTAGGTTCGCCATCGCATGACAGGCAGCTACGTTGGGCAAGAACCAGAATGAATGCTGCAAATAGGGAAGCAACCGCACGTCGGAGTAGGGGAACGGCGGCCGTGTCCCCAATTTGAGGCTGTCAAGCATTTGAGGCGCGTAGCCACCGCGAATGATATCGAGCCATTTCTGGACATCGGTTTTGTGTTTGAAGGCCGCCGTGTTACCTGTGCCTATGGCGGCGAAGAAAGCGTTGAGGTCAAATTCATCGAACTCGCCGGCGCTGGCGATCGCCAACAACTCGTCGGGCATCTGGTAGGTCAGCAGCCGCATTTGCGGAAGTGCGCCGTAGGGATTGCGCTCGCCCGGATAGCGGGCAGCAAACTCCGCTTTAGCGCGCTGTTCGTCTGTGTAGGTCCAGTTGAAAATCTGCTCTTCAATGAACTCCCCCGTAGCTAGCGCCTTGAATGGAGTCCCGGAAAGATAAAGGTAGGCGCGCGTGGTGATGGGCAAGAATTCCACCTCGCTCTCCGAAAGCACGCCAAGGTCTTCATTCACATCTTCCAGATCAGAGGCATATTCCAGGCTCGTTTCCTTTTTAGCGACCGCCGTCTCCTCACCCTCGAATAGTTCTTTAGCGGTTTCGCGCCATGCGCCGAAATGGTATTCATCAAATACCACAAGGTCCCATTTGACCTTGTGGAGCCATTCGTTTTTAGCCTTGATGTTCCCGGCTCTGTCGCGGCCCAACATGTCTTGGAATGATCCAAAGTAGACCACCGGCTTGTCATCATCGATTTGGCTGGGATCGCGTCCCGTGTTCAGGTATTGCCAACCGTCGAAATCGACATGCGATTCAAGGTCGGTCTGCCATGCATCCTCGACAGCTGGCTTAAACGTCAGCACCAGCACACGCTTCGCGCCGAGCTTTTTGGCTAGCTGGTAGGTGGTGAAGGTCTTGCCGAAACGCATTTTGGCGTTCCAGAGGAAGCGCGGGACGGCGTTTGCCTCCTGCTGCCAGCGGGAATGATAGTAGGCGTAAGTCTGTTCCACGGCCGCAGTCTGCTCCTCACGCGGAGGAAAGGTTTCATTGTGGGTGCCGCTAAGCCTCAATCCCTTCTTTAGCTCGGTGATTGCGGTTTTAACGTCATCGGGAGAACAGCGCATCCACTCGCGAGATGCGCCGATAACCACGTTCTCGAAGCCTTTCTGGATGAGGCGTTGGCGAACGTCGCTGTCACGGAAGGCCGAGCCATCTTCGCGCTCGGCAATTGCATCGACGTGCAGGGTATACGCCTGTTGCATCTGCCCCTGGGACTGCCGAACGCGGTCGTTAACATTTTCCCGCGTCGTCTGCCCAACCTTGATCAGCCCAACATACGAGGCAGGTGGATCATTGGGAGTCCACCCGTAGATTCGTAGCCGCGCTTCCGGTTTGATAGCGAGGATTTCTTCAATAGTGGGCTTACTCGCCATCGTCCGCGCCCATCATTCGAACCTGAGATTCTATGTACGCCTGCTCTTCCGCCGTAATTCCATACTTTTGATACAGCATCTCGTCGGTCCAAGCGCGATCCCATTTTTGCATTGGGACCCAGGTATAAGTTGAGTGGGTGGCGTGCTGGGTGATCTTCCGGACTGAAACCAGGAAACGGAACAGCCTCGTGCAGTAGTATGACTGTATGCTTTTCGCCTTCTTCTCGGAATCTACGTAAAAGAAAAGAAAAGATTGGGTGCATACGGATGGCGATGGCGCAACCAGCGACTTTCCTAAGATTGGGTGAGGCATTACATCCCCACCATTATATGCTTGAGGCACCAACACCTTCCAAGTGTCCACCAAGTTAGCGCTTTTGTTCACCTTTTCTTTGCTAATGAATCCCACGCCACGTTTCATCGTCCTGATAAAGTAGATGGGGACGTCGCCATTCTGCTCTTTTAAGTGAAACCCATCAAAATTCGATGTCCAACCGAATTCCTTATCCCGGGCGAGGATGGCATTTATCGATGGCTCGCCGTGAGCCAACACTTTGTGTAAAATAGAAACGGCCCGGCCGTCTCTGACAAACACATCGTATTCGCCGAGGTCCCGCGGCATAGGGCCGACGCTCTCGCCGCCCCGAGTAGTGGTCACGTTGCAAGAGCCGTTGTGGGCCGAATCCCACAAGAAATAGCAAACACCAGCTTTGATCTCGACGCCCGGAAAAACTTCGCTTGCGGCCGGGTAGTCAAACAAATCGCGAATGCGAGGGTCTGACAACATTGCCTTCCGAAATTCGTTAAGCCCCAGGCCCGAAGCCATCCACCTAGATGGGATCACCATTGCAAGAAACTTCGGTTCCAACATCTTTGCTTGCTCAACGAAGTGCTGGTAAATCGGGACATCGCGCGTCCCACCGTCAGAACCGAGCTGGTATGGAGGGTTGCCTATGATAACGTCGAACCGCATGTCGTCTCCAAAGAGCTCGGCGACGCGAGCCTTTACGTTGTCCGTATGTATGAAAGCGTAGGCGTGGGTTTCGAAGCCTTCACCGCGGTCGAGCGCGTTCCTGCTGGCGTTGCAAAACGTGCATCTTCCGTCATCCCAGGAATGTTCGGTCCGATGGAACCAGATGTTGCCATCGTCGCTAGCAAAACCGCTGGCAACGGAATGCGCGCCCATTGCGTGCTTCGAGCAATATAGACTACGGCGGGCAAGCAGGCTGGTTAGTTCTGTAATGCCTATACCGAAAACCTGCTTCGTGAGGATATGATCTACTCTCACCTGCAGGTCGGGGATTTCCCCTTCCAACCCTCGTATCAGCCGTCCGGCAATCTCACGCAGGAATACACCCGATTTTGTGCAAGGATCGAGGAAGCGTACCGAGCTATTTGACCAGATGTCCGCTCCCCCATAACGGGCGGCCCATGCCTCGGCAAGCGTGTCGAGCATCCGGTTTGCGAACTCGGGCGGCGTGAATACTTCATCACTTGAAAGGTTGGCAATGCAGGTCAGAACGTCGGGGTTACGGCCCCGCAAAGTAAACCCGGCCTGTATATTCATTCCGCTCCCCCCGAAATATCTCCACCAGCCAAACCACGCACAGTGACGGGAGGGTATATCTTGGCTGGCGTAAAGATTTCGTGCTTACCGAGATGAGCGAATAGCGAACCTTCCGCACTGAAACTCGCCATGCCGGTCAGCACATCGAGGCGGAAGTCGCGCCGCTGAAATTTTCCCTTGCCGATATAGCCCCATTCAACCACCCGGATCGGCGCGCCTTTCGTATCACGCATGGTCATCGCATCGCCTTGAATGAGATTGAGCGACAGCACGAAGGACGCGGCGTGATAGAGTTCGTCCGCCTTATCTAAGTTGAGGTAGTCGGCGAATACCTCCAACATGTTCGCGCGACATTCCGCGATGTTGTCCGGCAACAATTCGATACCATACGCGCACATTAAGGCCAGCAGGGCATAGTTCCGCTTGTCGAAATCGGATTTGCCGAATTTTTGCTCCACGGCCGCGAGCTTGCGTTGCAGGATGGGAACGAGAAAGTTTCCACTACCGCAGGCGGGTTCCAAGAAACGAGAGTCGATGCGTTCGGTCTCGCCTTTAACGAGATCGAGCATGTGTTCGACCAGCCATGGCGGTGTGAATACCTCTCCGTGATCGGCAACGCGCTTCTTGGACTTGATGAGGTTCATGATGGGGTCTCGGCGCTAGAGCTCGTCGGCACGGTAAATAGCTTGTACTGGCTGGCGGAGCAAGCTTCGGGGTCTCTCGCCATAAGAACATGTCCGCCCCGCCAGCAAAGATCGCTAGGCGTCAGGCTTGCTTGTATGTGCCCGCGGGCACTATTCTGCGCAAGACCACACCAATGTTCATCCGCTGCTGGCCCGGATTTAGATGATCGTAGCGTTTTGTGACGCCGTAGCTTTGCGCCACCGCGTACAGTCGATCCAGATCGAGCTTGCCGTCGACTTTGACCTGGCCATTAAGCCAAACATTGAAATCATCGTTTGCGGTCCGAGCTAGCCAAGCCTCGCGCTGCTCTTTCGAAACCCGCATAGTGCTGCGCTCTTGGCCCTCGCGCCGATACCCACTGCCGCTGCTAAACAGACTTGGCCGCGTTATCTGCAAGTTTTTGCGGTCGTGAGTAAACCGGACAAACTCCAATACTTGGCGAGCGACATGGCCAATAAACTGTTTAAATCGGTCGTCGGTAGCCTCGTCGCCGAATTCCTTGACGAGAAAAGGGGCTAAAGGCTCCACAGCCACGCGATCGAGATCACTGGCCGTAATCATGCGTATTACGTTGTAGGGGTGGGTAAGGAACTCAAGCGCAGACTGCCCAAGTTCGCTTTCCGCCAGCTCCCGGAAATGTTGGGGGTCGTATGTGAAGGCGCTAAGATTAAAGTCGAGATGCTTCTCGAAATCAAATGGGCAATCCATTTGTGATTCTCCCTCCACGGTTACTTCCGTGCATGGATATGTACATCTTCCCTGAATCGCATTCAAGACCCTTTGGTGGAGCGGCGGTCTGCCAGCGGCTGCTCTTCGCGGACGATTGAGGATTTCGTCGAGCCTACCAATGAGACTGTAGATCGGCAATCAGATCGTCAATCTTTGCGCGAATATCATGCTCAACTGAATTGAGCTGCATGGCTGTCAGGAGATAATCGAGCACCTTTTGTCGGTCGCCAGGGGCAATATCTGATACTTTCTTCGTCGCCAGCTCACGGTTAATTCCTGCGGCATCATCGGCGGAGAAGCTAAATTCACCTTCGAGGTGAAGAAAATCATGCAGGGTCACGGTACTTTTCCTTCGTAGAGAGGTCGGATTTCAGGTCAGCGTTTCGAACCTATGCCAGGCTTCCCGAAACTGAGGCTGATCGTATGCTGACGGTTGGAGCCAGATTGACGCCGCGCCGGTCCTGCTATTCAAGGGATCGCTATGGTGGGCAAGGTCCTTAACCTCCTGGAGCGTCATGATGAAGCAGACGGGCGCGTCGGTTTTGGCTTTGATCGTGACGATCCACCAGTCCGACCTCAGATTGGTGAGGTTGCTCCCAAGTCCGACGGGATCACGTTTCGTCAGCCCTTTGCTTTGGACGCCGAAAAATATGGTCTCAGCATCGTTCGAGCAGAACAGGTCACTGCCTTTGGCATTTCGGAAGGTCAGCATGACGTTCCAACCCCGTCGAGACAGCTGCCAAGCGGCGTAGTGGGAAGCAGCGTTGCCAGTGACCTGTGATGACCTAACGTCCATGTTTGCCCTCGTGATGATTAGTATGAGTTGTATCAGTAGCAGAGAGCATGGCTTTGCCTAGTCGGCCGAGGGGGGAAGCCGTCGTCCCGGCGTTCTATTCAGACCGGCTTGATATGAAGGCTATGCGGAAGGCCTCGCGGGACCGTGGCATGCCGTTGATCTTCGGCTGACGAATGCTGCCTCTACCCCAAGGGATAATTTGGTGATGCTAACGGCCCTTTAGTTCCAATCGCTCGGATGGATACTTGGACGGCCTGAGTGCCGATAACAATCATTATCGGCACTCAGAATTCGCTCCTATATCTGTGGTGCGCTGCAAGGTATCGACCCGCCCTTCACAATCGGTTTGTTTTCTACAAGGGCGAGGGCAATCCCGTGCGTTGGAAGCCCACTCTCCTAAGTCAACCGAAGGGCTTCCATCCAGGCAAGGCCTCGCCCTCGTAGAAAACAAACCGATTGTGAAAGAAATAGTCAGCGCCCTCGATCACAAAGCGGATGCTGTGGACATCTAGGCTTCCTATTTCGGCCCACATCTCATATGCGCCGCCGAGCCGCCGCTCAACATCGGCATAGAAGGCCTGGATGACCCCGGCATAATCATGGTCGATTGCAGCAACGATTTTAGCGATCCCGCTCGCGCCCCACCCCTCGATGGGTTCGGGTTCGGTATCGGCGAAGTGCAAGATGTCGTCGAATATGACCTTCGAGTAAATTTCCAAAGTTTCAGGTCCCCAAGAATCGGATTTCGCCAACGTCGTCTCGCTCCGTCCAACGCGGGTGGACTTCGGACGGTAGCTAAGGGCCAATATGAAGGCCGACCCTCCAGTCGTCAACTAAATATATGAAATCATTAATTTATTCAAAAACGAAGTCTTCAATTAACGAAGTATCCGCGCATCAAAAACCTGAAATTTCATTTACGTCGACGTCTTCAATTAGCGGCGTGTGTGCGCATCAATGATGGTGAAGTCTTAAATTCGGCGGATCGGATGATTGCAAACGATCTCGCATACGCCTCTAGGAGTTCGCCAAGCCTTTCGAGCTAAACGCCGGCAACGGTCTCGCCGCATCCTCAGCCCCACAACTTTAAATTTGTCTTTACCGGAGATGCTCTAACGTCTGCTACGATAGCGCACGCGGACGAGAGATGTTCAACCTACTGATGAGTGGCCTTACGACTGCATTCGAAGTTTCGCCTTGGGAACTCGAGAAAGCTCGGTTCGGCGAATACACCGATCCCGTCCTTCTTTCCCAGTTCGAAAAGCTCGACGAGCCGCCGGTCAAGGCTCTTCTCTCCCTTCCTGCGACGTCCCGGTGGACGTCGCCCATCATCGCTATCTGCAGCATCTCAACAACGGTGAGGGCCTCGAACGTTTCGAAACCGACCTCGCGTCGCGTTTCCAATCCATCATCGCGGCCCGCAGCCAGCTAGCTACCTTTTTCAGTATTCCGTAAACCGAAAGCTTCAATTGTGTTCAACCAGATTAGCTCTAAGGAATTTGCTGCCCTTTCGCATGACGAAATTTCCTGGCTTCACCTCTCCCGTGGCAGCCACTTCACGAAAGACCACCAAATCTTGTCGACCCTTCAGGAAGCTGAGGGGACAATGAGACATACAAATCAGTTTAATCACTCAAAAATTTTCGCTCCATTGCTTTCGTCGTTCTCCATCTGGGATCAGCTGGGCAGCTGCTACGCCGATACCAGAAGGCCATCCTACGGCGAAAGTCAGTCCTTCAAGAAGGGATTGTTTCACTTTGGTTTGGAACGTCCGAGCGCTGGCGGTGGACGGCCGACAGCTGCGGAAATAGATCACCTATACATGCTGAGAAACGGTGTCGTTCACGACGCCGCTTTCACGTCTCACTCTCGGGACAAAACAAAGTGGTACATCTTCAGATACGACGAATCCATATCCACAGTAGTAAAGCTACCGTCGACGCCGTGGGATGGCCAAGTGTCTAACATTTCCGCTGCGACAACGACTTTCGTAAACCGGGACAGGCTCGTGGAAATGACAAGCCACGGTATCGAAATCGTCCTTGAACTGTTGACGAACCATCGTTCCGATCTCGCGCTGCTTATGAACAAGGCGGAAATCATCACAAAGTATCTTCTCTGGCTGCCCCGCCAATCGGCCGTGTGATACTGAATTCGCTGGCGAGCTTCCCCCTGGCAATGTGATTTGGAACATCGACGAGAAAGCGTTTACTGTTAGGCTAGCTGAACCAGAGGGGCTGAAGGGCCTCGTGCTGCCGCTCTCGCCGACGAGAGAACCGCTCCAGGTTCCACCGGTTCTTTGGCGTGGACAAAGCCGAAAGCATAGGGACCGGCATCCATCGACCAGACCACTTCAGCGTCGGCGATGGCAAGTGCGGAAACAGACAACACTTCGATCGTCGGACCCGAATGCAATCGACGGAGCACCTCGCACACGGCGAGACAGCCCGCGAGCAAACCGACGAACGGTACTGCGATGGTTCTGCTCGCCAAGTGCACAAGCCCACACTCGTCCATTCCATCCTCGGCGAGCCACGCATAAGCCGGCGCGTTCCGAAAAGACGGGTTTGACTGACCGATCTGCCGTCCCCAAATCAGCCCCGAGCTTCTTGATGCTGGGAACGTATGTATTCCGACGCTTTGAAAGGAATCGAGGCCGGCACCGAGCCCGGCTTCTACCACGAGGCCGAAACCGGCCGCATCGAGTGCAGCACGGGCCTCTGCGTTGTCAACGCCGCACAAGGCGACGCCCGGCTCCGACATTGTGCGGCGGCTCCAATCGCCGAACAAACGCTCTTCGAGCGTGGTGTCGAAACCGCGTTCCTCGAGCCACGTTGCAACGACGCGTGTCTTCTTTTTCCCCACGTCTACGGGGTATGACAACAGCGAAGTGCTGTGATTGGAAACACCTATCCTGTCGGTGTCTTGGAGCATCAGTTTGGCCTTCGCTGCCTTGGGGAAATCGAGCGCCGCTATGGCCCATGCGTATGCTTGTCCAAGGTTCCCGAGACCAATGAGCCAAAGCGATGCAGGAAGGTACTTCAGTTCGGGTTCGTCGCTATTGATGCGCCAATCCATTTCGGGGTTCCACAGCGACAGACCAGCGGACCGTCGCCCGGCGAGCGGGTGCGCCTTCGACAAGAACGCGAATACTTCCGCAGCGCATACCGCCGATGCCAAAACTGGGGCAAGTCCGATCGCCCGTTGCTCGTCAAGCCGCGCGTGTCCCTCCATGACAACGCCGCCCCGCCACCCGCTCCACGTTAGACGCCATTGCGGCGAACCGTTCGGAGCAGCTGTCGCATCGCCTATTAGCGCGACCGGTCGCGTCAATGGCTCGTCGGTGGCGGAGGCGTGTTTGCCCCCGAGCTCGATGATTACGTCGCGAATATTACGTCCATCATAGAGTGGCGAGGTCGCAACACTATTAGGCGCTCCCACGACTTCAACACCTCCTAGAAGGGTCCTGGACGCAAGATTTAACAACGTGAACAAGGCAGTTTGTTCCAAAGCAGAGGAAGCCATGGAGTCCGAAACCCGGATAGACAGACTGAACGACGCGAGGATTGTCATCGCCTCTTCGTGACTGGCAGCCTTTCCGCTGTCCATGAAATATTTGGCAGTGCGATGCAGTTCATCAGCAGTGATGACAGGCATGTTCAGCTCCACTTTCCGACGTAGAAAAAATTCGTTTGGTGCGATCCGGATTTGTTTATCCACTGATGATCGCCGAGATACTGGTATACGCCAACCTCGGACATCCTGACGGGCGACCTCGCAAAGTTGGGAACGATCAATGCTACATGACCAGCGCGAGCCACCATAGGATTTGTCCTGTCGGACCCGCTTTGTCCCGCCTCACCGGGATGTGTGTGAACGTCCGCGACGACGGTCAGACCGCGGCTTCTGCAAATCGCCCAAAGCCTAGAAAATGCATCACCGTGTAGGATGCAAACGCCGCTATCGTAAGCGGCGGGATCGAGGTCATCGTAGTAGACCGCGCTCAGGATGCACCGCTTGTCGCCGGAGATCATGCCAAGGAGGAAAGCGCCCGCCTCATGTCGATCACCGCCGCGTCGTTCCAGTTCGCCCAGTACTTGGTTCCAAATGCCGGGCGCGCAACGAATTGCGTGATTAGGCGCTACGAACGCCCGAATAATCGCTCTGATGGAAAAGGTCATAAATTTGCTCCAGATAACCAACGATCCCGATCTCGGGATTCCACAAACGGCTTGGATGCTCCGTTCGCCAGTTGTCGTGCCCTTCGATGGAATAGCGGTCGCACGGAAGATAAAGACACTGGCCATTCCGCCATTCGGGGCGGAACACCGCAGGGAAGTGAGAAGTGCCCGTCGGCCATTTTGCTGCTTCGAGCGGGGCATTCGTGGCAACGTCCCAAGGCTGCGCCGAGACCGGAATTTGCGGATAACCGGAACATTCGAACCGAAACGCATATTCCGAGGGCGCACCGACTTTCGGAGGGGCAGAAACGGCGATCACGACATGCGGCCAGGAAAGCTGGACTAAGCACCACCTGCCGCCGAACTGGCCGCACCGGAAACCCGGGGCGGCAAGATCGCGTTCAAGGAGCAAGCGATCGGGAGGAATGGCGACGTTCATTTCAACCCTCGACGCGCTTTTCGGGAACAAGGTCGAAGCAGACGGCGCAGGTACGATTGTCCGTCAGTTCCTGCAGAGTAGTGTCGCTGGCAGGACGCTTCGTCGAGTTGCAGAGCTGAAGGACATGTTCGGCCGCGTCTTTCGGATTGATCTTGAACTTGTGTACTGCCCACTCCTTGACGGCACGGACGCGGGTGCCGGGTGAAAAACGATGCTCGGCGGAATGTTCCAAATAGCTTACCGTCGTCGCAACACGGCGGCAGCGGGTCACATGGATACGAAGTCCGTCTTTCAGATCGCGAAGCGAATCATGGAGGTTCTTCGACACCGGCTCTTCGGCATCGCCAAGGAACACGTGGGTGTCCTTGTCGATTTCGATACCAGCATCTTCCAACACCTTGTGAAGATCGCGGACAGTTGCCGCGGCACCGAGGACACCCTCAACGAGGTCACCGCGGCCGTGGCCCAGGAGAAAAACAGTAATGGTGGTCATCTTGCTTCCTTTCGCTGGGTCCCTATGACCCACATAAAGAAAGCGGCTTCAGCACCGAAAAATGGGGCGCGGTTCTAGCCAGTACAGCGAAAATAGTATGGGCAATTCGGGCAATATCGGCGGTCGGCGTTCTTAACGCCAAACTCGCCGGCTTGAATGCTTGAGATGGCATCCTGGTATTCCTTCAGGTTCTTGCCATCGGCCTTCGACGATGCCGGAACGCGTTCGCCGGTCGATAAATAGAGCGTCTCTACCGCTATGTTCATTCCCGGATGGTTTATCTCCGCACCGCGTCTAAGGATTGAATAAATCGGTTTTTCTGGCTCCGACTTTGTTTTCCGCCCGGTTCTCACGCGCTGAACTCGTAGAGTGTTTCCAATCTTTACAACCCTATCCGGTTTCACCGAAATAATGTTCGGTCCGACGGGTACTGCCCATTCGGGGCGTTCGTCGCTTCCGGGCTCGGAGGAAACAATAGCTGTCATTCGACCTACCATCTCACGTGCGATGGTGAGGTAGAATCTCGCAAAGCCATGACTTGCCGGCCCGCTGGTTTCCCAGATTGCTTCCAAACGCTCTATGGCTGAAGCGGCATCGACGTGCCGCCCTGACCGTACCTGCTCCTCGATCCAGTTGACGGCCTCGTAGACACAGCGATGAAACGCAACATAGGGACTTTCGTCTCTGCCGCCGCGTAGAGCGTCTACGATCTGATAACGGTAGCGTCGACCGCACTGCAGGTAGACTTCGAGGTCGTTAACTGGGTAGATATCTTGCCGAGGAACCGGCGTTCTCACGCTCACCCCTGTTACCGTCGCGCCAGTCTCCGACCGACGATCGGCTCTAAGACGTAGCGGCGGCAGGAACACGGATTCGCTTGCCCCCCGGGCCGTGTATCGTTCTGCTCGGGTCAGCGACAGATGGTCCCGCGCACGTGAAAGCGCAACGAAAAACAGGCATTCCTCTTCCGCTTGATGACCGTCGCGATCCATAGTCAAGCGCGCTAGGCTTGTCGGCGGCACGTAGCGCACGCCTCGCCAAGACCCAGGCATGTATCCTGTTGCCAATCCCGGCAGATGCACTGCTTCAAACTCTAAGCCTTTGCTCCCGTGGATCGTCATGACCCGAACGGCATCCATGTCCGTCGCTTCCGACGAGATCGATCGATAGGCTGTATCTTCGTTCAGCGCCTCGATACGGCGTATCCGAGCTAGAAATTTCTTCCTGCTCTTTTCCCCTAAGGCGGCGAACTCGCCGCACACCTTCAAAAGCTGGTAGATGGCGACCAGCTTTTGTTGTGCCGATGGGCTGTTGCTCCGTATGAGCGGCTGGAGATAGCTGCTTCTGTCGATTAGCCAGTTCGTCAACAACGTCCACGGAGAAGCGTTCTCAAGTCCAGCCAGCTCGAACCCGAGCTTCGTCAGGCCCCGCGCAGCGTCGGGGGAGATGTCGACAACTTGGTCGGCCCTTTGGAGGGCCTCGTAGATCGTGAGGTTGCTGGATTTAGCCCATCGTACCAGCTGAAGTGAATCGTCCTCGGCAACGCCGTAGTCTCGCAAAGCGGCCACGCGCGGTAGCCCGACCGCACCATGTTCCGCATCTAGCGCCAACAGGGAAAGGAGGTCTCGGACTTCCTGGCGTTCGAAAAGGTCACCGAGGTAGAGCAATGGGACCCCGAGGGTTTCGAGAACTCCTGTAATCCTCGACAGGGTTAGATGAGATCGTGCTAATATGGTCTGGTTTGCGAATGCAACCCCGCGGCTCCTCAGCTCGAAAATCTTCTCTTTGATCGCCTCGGCCTCAGCCGCGACCGAGGGTGCGACGGCCATCGCCACTTCGCCAGCAAACCGTCCATCCGTCGGGCTACGTTGCACATTCCACTTACCTGACATGCTCCCACCGGCACCCATCGAGGCCGAAAACGTCTCGAAGGCACGCACCACGGGTCCAAGTGATCGGTAGTTGTTTGTCAGGGCGGTCCGCGTGCCACCGAAATCGTCCACAAACCTCGCCACGTTGGTTGGCTCGGCACCACGAAATCTGTAGATCGATTGCCGGCCGTCGGCGACCACCCATAGGTTTGCGCCGGCATCACGAATCGCGCGAAGCATTTCAGCACTGGCAAAGTTGACGTCTTGATATTCGTCGACCAGAACCTGCGAGAACCCCGTAATGTAAGACTTTACGGCCGCATTGTTGCGAATAAGATAATTTGCGTGTCTGACGCAGTCGCCGAAATCCACGGCATCACGTTCCATCAGGCACTCTTCGTAGATTCGATAAATATCAGCGATTTCGAGGGACCGCTCCGCTCGTTCAATCTCCTCGTCCTTAACTGCTATGCGCAAGTCCGCCTTAGCAGCGGCAGCCAATTGCTCATGCGTCACAAGTTCGTCCTTGCAGCGCGAAATCACCTTCAGAACCTGCGCAAGTTCATAGGCTGGCTCGTAGAGGTTCTGATAATGCTTCAGTGGCAACCGCTCCAAATTGTCCTCGAGGATCGCCAGCGAGGCGGCTTGATCGACAACACGCACTTTGGTTGTTCGCCCAATTTGGCCGGGCCATTTCATGATCAGTTCGAGGCCAAATGCGTGGAACGTGCCCACCCACATCTCGATCGACGCGTCCGCATTCATCAAGGACAGCCGTTCCCGCATCTCCTCGGCGGCCTTGTTGGAAAAAGTCAGGGCCAGGAATTCGCCCGGTGTCGTCCCATTCCCAAGAAGGTGCTCGATACGATGGATGAGAGTGCGGGTCTTCCCAGTACCTGGACCCGCGTCGACCAACAGTGGTCCGCCTCTCCAGGTCGCGGCGATCCGCTGACTATCGTCCAACTCGACTTTTGGCGAAGACGCGACTTGTGCTACTGGCGCTGTCAACGGTGGCAGCATCAGTGCACGAACCATCTGGTTCATAACCAGATTGAACGGCAGATCGAGTTCCGCGGCGATCTCGGATGGTCGTTTGCCCTGAAGGTATTCCTCTCGCAACCAGTCAGCAGGACAAAGAAACTCGCCAGCAAAGACATCGGCCTGCTGTTCCTTGCGCTCGCGCGGCGAGTACCCCTCGACACGCCCTGCACCGCTATCCACAGGATCGCCTCCGAGCCCCTTGGCGAATCCGGTCACCTCACTGTGTGGGTCATTGTGCAGGTAGAGGTGCCCTATCTCATGCGCCACCACCACACGTTCGTCGATGGGATTCTGACCCGGCGAAAGATTGATCATTAGCGATGACCGATCAAGGGAGCCCAGCGTACCCTTCCCAAGGTCGACATACCGAACTTCGAGGTTTTCGATTGTAATGGCCGCGGCGACCAATGAAGCTGCACGGCGGTCTCCGTCTGATTGTTGGAGCGCGCGCCGATGACATTCCCTTGCCTTCCGTCTGACATCGCTCCAACTGTCCATGATCAGGTTTCTCCCAGCCAGTATTTCTTTCGTTCAGAGGACATGTTGCTCCCTGCGATGATCTCTTCGTAGCTGCGCCGCGGAATTGTCGGTTGGCCGGAGGACTTCGCATGTCCCAGCTTTGGGTGATCGCAAGCATACTGGTACGAATGCTCGAACGCGGCCACGCTCATCCCAAAAAAACCGCGAACTGCATCAGCGAGCATCCTGCCCACGGGCGCGGTCATCCATCCGTTGAAGAGATCGGCTAAGACATCGCGACCAATATCCAGTTCCTTGGCAACCTCGTGCACCCTCTGTCCTCGAGCCTCCAAAATCTCGTGAAAGCCGCCACTGGTTTCAGTTTCGGCTATCAGCACAGGTGACTCGCTGAGAAACAGCGCGTTGAGAACGCGGCTGTGCGCACGCGCTTTCATCGTTTCGCTGATCTCTTCATCGACGTCGTTTAAGGAATCGGCCGCATCCCAATCGCGGGTGATTGCTGCATGGGTTCGAATGTCATCAGCAAACTCAGGGTACCGCTTCGTCCACTCGATAATCTGCTCCGCGGTTGGTCGGGGGCATAATCTGTGGAACTCGAAAAGTGCATAATCTCGGTCGTTTTCTCGGGTTGTTTTGCTCATTGCCTTCCTCCGCTCGAGGCGCTCTCGAGTAATTTGACCTCCTTGAGTTGGGAGAGTTGGTTCTGGACCTCGGTTATCCATTTCTTGACGGTCTTCCTGTCGACGCCGAGCGCCTCGGCGATGGAATTGCCCTTGGTCGAATGTATTGGGATGTTGTCCATATGGAGATAGAATGCCAAACGCTTCTTCTCGTTGGTTATCGTCGCGAGGATACGCTTCACGTCAATCATCTGATCAACGTCGCGCACTCCATCCAGCAGGCTGGGATCATGCAACGATCCCGAATAGTACGCTTCATCATCGACTTCGACGGCCTCCTCTCGCTCGCACTTTCGCTCCAGCTCGGTCGCCGCGCTGTCTTCGTTGCGATCGGAACTCTCGCCGACAACTTGATTGCTAGGTTCCGTGGCACTTTCAGACGACTGCTTTGCTGGTGGTGTTGTGGGGATGCGTGAGTGTTTCAGCTCTGTGGCAATGGCCGATTTGATGCGATAGTTAACGATCATGAAAAAGGCTGATCGCATGGCTTTGCCATCGGCTGACGAGGGAGCAAACAGCGACGCCAACAGTTCCGTGTGAACACGCTCGATCATGTCCCAACCCTCATTAGGGTGGTTTCGACCAACCCTTGCGCGGAGCAGAGCCATCATCTTTTGCGATAGCCGCGATGCCAACGCTTCCCTGATGAACCTGTCGGTTATCTCCTGAAGAGCACAGACCAGGACCTCCGGCTTGAACATACGAAAGTTGCCAGTCTCGATCGCTTTCCTCCAAGCGATGAGATCAGTGAATGACGGAGGCGGATCATCCTTGACGTTCATTTTTGTGTCTCCGACGTCGTTAAGGTTTTTGTCTCCCCGAAAGGCAGCGTTCCGAGCGCAAAAAAATGGGAACCCCCTGAACAAAAAAATCGAACGACTGACCTTTTTTTGGTGGGGCGGAAATCCCACCGCATATTAGCTGATTCCCAGAAAGCAACCATAGATACTGACATCGGCAGAAAGTTCGCGTTCTCCATTTTTGGGATAGAGTGACTGGAGTAACCTACTTCTCGGTATCGAGGAGAACGGTTTTCAATGAAATTGCTCGCCGCCGGATATCTAAACTCGCCTGAATATCGTAGTGCGGAGGACCGCCATCGAGGGAATGCCTAGTGCCAGTATTAGATTTTACCGAAATACCTGAAGCTCACTTGGCAAAAGGACGCCAGGACACGTTTGAGCTGTTCGCTCGCGATTTCTTTAAATTTGCCGGCTACGAGATTGCTGAGGAGCCTGATCGCGGGGCCGACGGCGGCAGTGACATCACGCTGCTCGAAAGGCGGCTCGGCGTCGGTGGGGAGACACAAGTCAGGTGGCTCGTTAGCTGCAAACACAAAGCATCCAGTGGAAGATCGGTCTCTCCGACGGATGATAGCAATATTAGTGATCGGGTTAGGACCAATGGTTGCGATGGTTTCGTGGGGTTTTATTCAACACTACCCAGTTCTGGCTTGAGCAACATGCTATCAGGATTGGGCATTCCGTTCCAAATGTTCGATCGCGAGAAGATCGAGGGCCAATTGCTGCATTCGTCCCGCGGCTTGGAACTAGCCAAACGCTACTTTCCCAAATCGATCCAAGCCTGGAGCGTTGAAAATCCGACCCCAGCCCGGTTGTTTACAGAGCACCCCAACCTTCCTTGCGCCAATTGCGGAACCAACCTCCTTGATAAGCCAGGAAAGGGGATTGTCTCTCTTTGGCAGAAAATGCGCGAGAACCCTCAGCAGCAGAACGCCTTTGAGCAAATCCACTTTACCTGCTTCGGGCATTGCGACGATGCCATTGGAAAGCGCCTTCGAGCCGATAAGCTCATCGATGGATGGGAAGACATCCGAGATATTTCCATCCCAACCGTCTATGTCCGATGGGTCATGTCGGTCCTGAACGAACTGCGTTCCGGTGTGACTTACTCGGACGAGGCGTTCGAGAACTTGAAGGAGTTGCTGATTCAACTCTTTCCCTATGTGGCTCGCCACCCTACCGCAAAGGAAATCGATCGGCTCCGCGAATTGGGCACAATCCCGGCCTGGATGGGTGGACTAGGCTATTCCGACTGATTCGCGCCGTCGCCTTCCATACATGCACGAAGGAGAGCCGGCTGATTATGTGCTGGGAGACGGTTTGGACCTCCGCCTGCGCCGATAGTCGGAACAGGCGATTCCGATTCTGGTAGTAGTGAGTGGGAGGTGCGGTTTCGGAGTGCCGCGAGGCGTGCGCATATTCTTGTCAAAGCCATGCTCACGCCCACAATGCGATCGAAATTGTGTCATCTGACCCGTTACTGTCATAACTTGAAGTTGGAAGGCTCACTCACGGATAAACCTGTGCGATCCCGTTGGTCTCCGGACCACGATTGAACTATACAGAGGCACATGATGTGTGTCGGGGGAGAGCGATGGACACTGGAGAGCCAACAATTACGAGCGACGAGCGGGACCTTCTGAACCGGCTGCTTATCGCCCATGCCGATTTGCAAATGGCCCTCAGTGCGCTTACATTCCTCGGGGAAGAGTTGGACGCAGAGGCAAAATACTCGAAGATCGAGCTTCGGCGCTTCAAATGCTTTGAAACCACATTCATCGTTTCTTACGGCCGGGCCTTCACCAAGAGCAAGGGAAGTCGACACGATCAGGTGTCGTTGCGGGGTATAGGGATTAAGCTCACCCAGAACGAGCGAGGGCTGCATGAAATGATCATCAATCTTCGACAAAAGGCCTACGCCCACTCCGACGAGAGCTTTGCGCATGTGCGGATGGATGTGACGAACATTGACATTTCAGGCGGCACATTCGCCTTTCCCCACCTCCAGTTCGACCATGGGCTCGAATTCGCCGAGCTATTCAAGCGCATAGCAACCATGGAGCTCACACATAAAATTATGCATGGCTTGGCAAAGACGATTAGAGCATTGGCGGAGAAGCTACCGGAGTCATCCGTGTACATCCGTCCGTCGTTGGCACCGATAGAGGTCGACTATCGTGAGATGCTGGCGGAAAGTACATCTTTTGCAGTGATCGACACCCTGGTCCCACCGGATGCCTAAAACTATCCCTCAGCCCACACGGGGGAAAATTCCGTACAACCAGGACCAATTTCCCAGCGCTTGGTCAACAATTAGGGCCGGCTTGGTTGTGGGTGGCTCTCCTCAGCAGTGGGAAATAGCGATCAACAGATGCCTCGATTCCAGACTGAGACTTCGTTACCTTGACCCTCTCAAAGCTATTGCCCGTAGTCGACAACTAAAAGGCGAAGGGTTTCTAATACTCACGATCCAGTGCTCTCTTCTGGAGTTCCTTGCATCCCTGCGCTTAGGGTGGAACTATAGTCACGGAGCAGACTGGGGAGATAAGCACGAATACGGCGACAGCCAGAGAGTGTTCGTGGACTTCCTTCGCCGGAACTCTCCTTTCTCTGATTTTATCCCGACAAAAGCCAAGGCGAAAATCTTCTATCGCGACATCCGTTGCGGTCTTGTCCACGAGGCACAGACAAAGGACGGCTGGGTCGTCAAAGGCGGCACGTCCAGATACCCGCTGGTAGATTTCGATAGGAAGGTCGTCAACCGTGATGCGATGGGCGACGCAATCGACGACTACCTTGCTAACTACCGCCGATCTTTAAAGGCCGACCCCGTCCTGCAAGACGCCTTCGTGCGTAAGTTCGACAACCTTTATCATCACGCGTCTTTAGCGCCAGGATTCGCCGGCGTCGCGCTGACGAGTGACCCGACCTCGTCGCCGAAAACATAGACCGCCACACTAAAACAGCGCATATCGACGGCCCTCTTCCGAAATTGGTTGCAGACCTTGCTCTTCGACAAACCAACGGAGGGCCTCGCGAAAGTTGTCGTTGCCAGGCTCGTTAAGCCGCGCGGCTATGGCCCGAACGTACGGCACATCCTCAGGTGTCTCTACCATGACAGGGTCGCCAAATAGGGCCTCTTCCGCAAGCACGGCATTTAGGTAGTGCTCGAGAGAGTGCGGATTCTTGTGCCCCAGAAGCTTTCGGGCGAGGTCGAGCACGTTCTCCACCCGCCAAGCTTTTCCGTTGATCGCTCTTTCACGGATGTAGATATCGCGTACTACTTCTTGGCAGAAGGCTGCCCGAAGTCGATGGAAGGTGCCGTCGATCTCCAGTTCTCTTAAAATCTTATTGTAGAAGTTGCCCATGGCCTCCTGTGTCAACGCGCCACCGGCTTGGCTTGTTTTGTAGGACAAGAAGATATTTTCCGGCGGTTTCTTGTTCTTTTTCAGGAAACGCGTCCGGACAACATCTTGGCGACGAGTGCAAATATAGTCGAAAATCTCGATAGCGAGCTCAATAGGGATCGCGATGGAAACAGGGTCGCCGCCACCCTTGTTCGGAACGTCGCAGTAAATGAATTTGCGCCGATTCCGGCCCATCTGCTGCAAAATCCCCACGATTGTCACGCGATTCTCGGGAAGCAGATAACTCTTTATCACTGCACGATGATTAGGCGTCTGCTTGAAGAGTTTCTCGCGGGAAATCCCCTTCAGGAATTCGGGAACGGTTAATCCGTGAATTCCCAGTCCACGTGAGCCGCTACGTCTGGCAAGGCTCCCGATCAAATAATATGTCTGGGCGCGATTGACGTCTTGACGACTTAGAACTTCGTCAATCACGGCATTCCAGTCGTCGTCATCCGGCGTACCAACCCTGCGCTTGGATTTTTTCGACTGTGAGGTTTTGCTAAAATTTAACTCCGCCTTCGACGCGGACCTGCTCTCGCGCTGGAAGAGGTTTTCTGGGATGTCGGCGATAGTCGTTCCGCGGAAGCTTTTCAGAATTTTGCCGCGCTTGTTTTGCCAGAAATCGTAAAAGGCTATGATCGCCTTGAACTTCGCAAGATTGGTCTTCGTACGTGGAATCTGGGCGATCTTTCCAACTGCGACCACATTGCCGGACCGCTTTCCCCCTCCCAGAAGGAAGTTCCTAAGGTGACGTTCGTGGGCGTCGAAGACGGTTAGACCGAGTTGCTGCAGGAAGTCATACCACTGGCACAGCGTATATCCATGCTTTTCAGCGGTGCGCCAATTATCACCTGCCCGAACACAGCACTCCAAGATGTAGGCCTGCAAGACGACGACGACACCTATGGCATCGTTGACGGCAAGTGGCATTTTGGAAGCAGGAGCTCCATCAACGTGAAAATCCAAGTCAGAGTGATCAAGTCGGGTCCGTGCGTATGAGACTACGGCTCTCACGGGAACGGGAGCCTTTTAAGAACCTCATTGTTCGCATCGACACGGCTCAATGCATCCCTCAGCTCCATGATCTGCCACAAAAGACTGGAGTTTTGCTGCGATAAAGCCTGATTGAGATTTTTCGCGCCATGGAGCGTGTCGAGTCCATCTCCATTCAAGAACGGAAGAGCCTTGTCCTGAAGGTCCCAGTAGGCCTTGACAAGGTCGCCATACGTTTCACTACTTCTCTGGGTGACGTTGGGACTGCTCCATCGGTAAATCCCGTTGTTAGGATCATCCCAATCCGCCAGATCGGCGAGCGTGTCCGGCCAAAAACTATCATCCTTCTTGCCTCTAGCCTTCCAAGACTTCAAGACTCTTTTCATTTCGGCAATTTTGTTGGTGAAGGACGCCTTTGTGACGTCCGTCCTATCGGTACCTTGAAAATGCTTCGCTCTCGTCACTACTGACCCTATGCAAACTCTTCGATCATTCTAATCCGCTCTTTTATGAACGGTGCGAATTCGTCATTGGCGTCGAGCAATGCCTGCTCCGCGTGCTGAACCTCGGCGTCCCATTTTGCGGACATGGTCTCGAGGGAGGCTCGGCACCCGCATTTGAGGCATCCCAACGGCTCAGCGAATCCATAATCTTGCTTCGACGCACTGGCGCTGGGCTGCCCGGTCAAGTTTTCTCTTAGCTGAAGACACACGGACATCGAGCAATGTTGCTTGATGGTCTCTGGGCCGGTGCCGAAGCCGCATAAGCTAAACCCCTCGGGATGGGGCTCTAACGAGACCGTAGAGGCAAGGTCAGCGAGCATTTGGTCGAAAGATGGCCGGTCGTCTTCCATTTCCGTAACCTGGATTTCGGAAAGGAATTCGTCCTTCAGCGCATTGATCCTAGCTTCGATTTGACGTCCCATAGAGCCTCCGAGTGGTTCTCCGCTAGCGACACCCCTCACTACAAAGAGTACGAATGTGCTCTTCGTGTCGTCAAAGGTCTTCTTGCGCTCAACGTCCCAATTCCGATGCTCGGCGGCGAGTTTTTCGTCCCGCATCCTCAAAGCCTCGGCGGCCTTCATTTCAATGTAACCGCGTGTCGTATCAGGATTGAAATGACGGAGGTGGAAGGTTAACGCCGTAAGATCGGGGAACGCCCAACGCCAAAAATATGTGACCGCGAAGAATTTCCGGAATTGATGTGGTCTGAACGCCCAGGCCGTCCCGTCATCTAGCCGCGGCACGCCGAAGTAGTCCCGCACCATGTCGAGAAATTCTCGCAGGTCGAATTTCACGGCACGCTTGAGGAACGGACAAGCAAAGTCGTAGAGCTTTTCAGAAGTCTTGTTCCCTAGAGCTCTGATCCTGCGCACAACTTCCACGGCACGCACGACGGATTTGGGTATGGGTATAAGGTCTTTTTGATCAACGTTTTTCACGATCATGCAGTTGAGCCAGGTTTCTCCCCGCTGATCGATGTGAATACAATCAATGGGACTCGACTCAATTTCCGCGTCCCTTCGGGCTGAGAATGCCGCTGTGACAATCCGAGCAGCTACAGGTAGAACCTTGAAGATCATATTGTGGAGCGTCAGCTTCGCGCTCTGCCGCCACCGATCGATGTGGTACAGTGTTCCCATCGTCGGCAGTCCAAGGTGCTTCAGCCGTTCGTTGCATTCGAATAGCGATTTCCTATCAATGATTTCTCGATTGTCGTTTATTCCACCGTTTTCGACGAGATCGAGTATTTTGTCGCACACGGGGTCGAGCAACAGCTTGAGAGCCGAGTTAATTAGGTAGCTTGTTTGATAGGCGGGTGCGTCATCTGTTGGGGTCGCGGTCTCGAAAAACCGATTAACATGTTTCGCAAGCTTTCGACCCGAACTAAATGGCTTGTAGCCAATGATATCGTGATGAAGTTGGTCTCGGAAGCGCCATAAATCGAGCCACACTCTGTAGTACTTATATGCGTTACCGTTCGTCACACCTTCGTTGACTTGCAACGGTTCCTTTCGTGCTTCAGCAGTCCTTGTGTACTGGATGCCGTTTTTCGAGAAGAACCTTTCAATCATAATACGGGCATGCACAGTCAAGCCGCTCGACTTCGGTATGCCAATGAGCCTAGCGAACGGATCGCCCGCAATCCCTCCTCGGTCATCACGTTCGGGTACAAGGGTACGGTTCTTGACGGCCTCCAACACAGGAAGCGCACGTTCGGCCAGCCTGAGCAGTCCCTCTCTAGCTCGCAGTTTAAAGCAGCGGTCAAAATCATTGTACCAGGGGGCACTTAGTTCGCTGTTCGAGGCCACACCTCGATCAGTTCGCCAACGAACGAAATCAACGTGGGCTTGGAAGATATCAACGATCGTGCTCCCCTTTCTCGCCCAACCGACAGGTTTCGGCTTCATGGAGAAGTACAAAATAAGTTTTACTGTTATCAAATCTTGCTGAAATCGATCATCTGTCAAACATTCTGCATTTGGCCAAGACGTTATCGGTGCGTTGAAATTAATGGTCTGCTCGCGGTCGTTCTTCTTCGACTTTATTCTCCAGACATTATCAAGCAGAGATGCGTTCATCAGCCAGCTAGGGCGAAGCAGAGCACCTATCCTCTCGTCATGAAGGGACTTTTGGGTTTCAGCTGCCTTCGGAAGCCTCGCTACCATAACAAAGGCATCCTTAGCTCACCTTTAGAAAGCTTCGCTTCGACCGCATCCCGTGCGCGCCGGAGCTGTACCTTAAAGCGAGTCTGTTCGAGCTTTGCGCAATAGCCTTCCACTATCGCGAGCCACGGTACCCACGTTCGGAGCAATCGGAGCGGATTGAGGTTGAGCATTGATTCGAACTGCTCTCGGAGAGCACGCCTCGCGAGCTCCAGTTGCATCAGCGATTTCGAAGAAACTCGTAGGACTTTCGCTTTGGGTGACAGCGCATCTTTCGCGGCGTCGACCGCTGGACCGCCGGCCACCGGACGGTCGGGGTCGGTGAATGAAAGACCGTTCTTAAATCCGAGTTGTGCACAACGGTGAAGATCGGCTGCTGGTACTCCCATGTACCTCGCGGCGGAGTCGAAATCAGTGATTTCAGTAGCTTCCCACGCGTTAACAAACGTTCGAATTTTCTCGGACAACAGCGCGCGGATTGCACCTTCAGTCAAATATTCGAAAGTCACCTTAGGATTGGAATGTCCCATCAAGGCCTTTTGAACAACGAAATCGAGGTCTCCACTGTTCGCTCGTGAATTATTCACGGTCGTACGGATCATCTGCCTTGTGATCGGCAATCCTCCGAAGATCGGATTTTGCGAGTGTCGCTCGAGGAAAGCCGGCCACCGCTCGCAGGACATTGATACGAGCCGGGTTTTAACGACCGTGTCACCGACAATTCTCCAAACCCACAAGCGCTCGGATGTAGGCCCGTGTGCCTCGCGCATCTCCTTCGTCAATTTCTTCCAGATGTCGACAACCACAACACTTGACGGGCGCTCCGCAGTAGTCTTGCTTTCGACGTAGAGCAGCGTTTCCTCAACGTCCTCCTTGATTTTTCCGGGTACCGCCTCGCCATCTTTTCGATTTTTGTTAAGCCGCAGGCTCCGAACCGCGAACTTTCCTCGCTTTGCCTTACCCAAGAAACAATCGAACGGTATGTCGTCCACGGGCTGACAATTCGCGCCGGCGTCGATTAAGAGAATGTGGTATGCCGCGTTTAGCGCCGTGCTAGTAGCTTCGAAGTATGGCTGGGCCGAACCATGATCAATGAGTGATCGAGCATAGCCCAGCAGCTTCTCAGAGAGAGCCGTTCCATGGGCGCGCGCGCGCAATACTTTCAGAGCAAGGCCCAGCCCCTGTTGCTCGGAGAGTTGGAGCACTTTGAAGGTGTCGCCTTTTCTAATTTGCTCACGTGACAAACTCGAAAGGACTTGTTCTGCTTCCTCAAAGGTAGGGAGGGATGGGTCGAACATCAATTCCTGACCGTGATCGAAGTGGTCACTGTTCGCTTTTAACTCTAGCCACAGACACCGTCTGATCTCCTCGAGTACCTTTCTATTGAAATCTATGAATGCTTGCCTTGCGTCGCTGGCGTTGAGCCCGGTCAGCGGAAGCCGACCGGCCTGGAAAGCAATCGTGGCTATGCATTTGGAGGGCGCGGCTGTCCGAACCTCGAGACGGCGATACTCATATTCGACGTCGGGGAAAAGTCGCTGCTTGATCAACCATGCCAACCCCGCACGCAGTGACTCGTTTTTTTTGTTTCGGCTCACTGGATTATCAGAGTCGATAAATGACCGATCGTCTAAGTCACTGATCGCTCCGGCCAGATCGTTTAGGCTCTTGCCCCAATCGCGCTCGTTCGGAATCGCGCCGCTCCGAAATGCAGCGAGAACCCTGGCCTCGGGGGAGCTTTTGCTTGCGATGCCCTGCATCGCGATCCAAATCAATCCACTCCGAACGCTTTTGAAGTAGTTCAGTGAGGTCTGATCGGTTTGGAAGAGCGCCGCCTTGATCCAAGCATCAGAAAATCGATCACAGAAGTCTGCACCGTAATACGGCAGAAAGTGACCGATATGATATGTGTGTTCGTGCCCTGGGACCCTAACTTCGAACGCAACAGGACCCCGCAGCGAAACATCGAAGCTGTCAGAAGGAAATTGTACCGTCATCGGTGTCGCATCCAATGCGAGATCGCGACGGGAGTCTTCTGTAGCGGCCTGACCACGAGTCCAAGCCTATTCAGGGAATTCCAAATTTGCACCGCCTTCAACTGCCGCGACGGCGTAGTCGCCGTTTCGAAGTCGTTCACGCAAACATGGATCACTTCGAGCCGCTCTGCAGCCTCCACCGGCTCCTTTCGGTCCTTCAATCTTGAAACGATTTTCGAAACTTGATCGCTTGGAAAGCTGTCGGCGTGTTTGCCGGCCCAATCCAAAAAGTGGATGATACCCCGCGTATGCGATCGTTGTGTTCGCTTCCCGTGATCGACACTGGCTCCAAACTTCATGGCAGCCAACCTTTGTTCGATGTTAGAGACGTCGACAGTCCAGCCCGCCGCGTCTTCAATTAACCAGTATTTTCCTTCCAATTTAAGTCCTCTCTGAACCATAATCAGGAAATTAAAGACTTAGAAAAATTCTAATTTATTATTGGAGTCTTTAATTTCGCCTTTCTGAAATTTTTAACTTGACGTCTTCTATTTAAGACCATAAACAAATGGAAGACTTCACGTTAATTCATATTTTGTCAGAATCGTTACTATCATTTTCAGCGATTTTTGCAAGTGCGTTGTTGGCGCTATCATTCAACAGCCTTCCCCTCCCTGGCGGGGCAGAGACCGAACCAGCGCGCGATGCAGTCCAAAGGTACCTATGGTGAATGAGCGTCAGGCGGTGTGACGCAGAAGCTCGATAGCAATCAGCCATGTGCTGAGCCGTAAACGACGTGGAGAAGGTGAGTGATCGCATCGCGATCATTTGTGGGAAGGCCCCCCAGGATATTTGTATCCAAGGGCAAAGTTGGTTTCCGCGAAGCGAAATCAGCTACTTAACCCGTGAATATAAAATCCAATATGGCAGTGGGATTCCTTCCTTGGGCAAATCCGCAGGCGCGAGATTGACGGTGACTTTTTTCGCCGGCAGCGCCAGACCCGAAGCATGCAGGGCGGCCTGCACCCTCTCGCGGCTTTCGGCCACCGCCTTGTCTGGCAGGCCGACAATCTGGATGCCGACCTTTCCGGGTGCGACCATGACCTGCACCTCGACGGGCACACCCTCTATGCCCTGAAATGCAACCGTATTGACCCTTGCCACCATGGCCTGCCCCGCAAACCGGCCGCATCACCAGAGCTTCATGCCCTGTTACGGCCACCCGCAAGCAACGTGCCACAGGGCAAAGAATAAAACAAGAACATCCAGCGAACAATTTCCCGCTGACGATGTATTTTAGTTGCATCTAGTTGCGCTCATGGAACAAAGCTGGATCGGCAGCAGGTCGCGTCAGAAATCCTGAGCTTCGCGCTTTTTCTCGATCGCGTCCCACAAAAGGCTTGCGACATCGGCACCGCCGAATTTGCGCACTTCACGAATGCCGGTCGGCGAGGTGACATTGATTTCTGTCATATAGTCGCCAATCACGTCGATGCCGACGAAGAGGAAACCGCGCTCGCGCAAGGCCGGACCGATGCGGCGGCAGATTTCCTTCTCGCGCGCCGTCAGTTCCGTCGGTTCCGGCCGTCCGCCGGCATGCATGTTGGAGCGGGCATCGTTTTCCGCCGGTACGCGGTTGATTGCGCCCACGGGTTCGCCATCCACCAGGAGGATGCGCTTGTCGCCCTTTCGGACGTCAGGCAGATATTGCTGGGCGATGTAAGGCTCGCGGAACATCTGGCCGAACATCTCCAGCAGCGAGGAGAAATTGCGGTCGTCGCGCGCGGAATGGAAGACGCCTGCGCCGCCATTGCCATAAAGCGGCTTCAGAATGATATCGCCCATTTCATTGCGGAAGCGGGCGATTTCCTCCACGTCCTTGGTGATCAACGTCTTCGGCATCAGATCGGCGAATTCGGTGACGAAAATCTTTTCCGGCGAGTTACGGACCCAGGCGGGATCGTTGACAACCAGCGTTTTCGGATGAATGCGTTCCAGCAGATGGGTCGAGGTGATGTAAGCCATGTCGAAGGGCGGATCCTGACGCAGATGGATGACATCCATGGTCGAGAGATCGACACGCTCCGGCTCCGACAGGGAGAAATGGTCGCCCTTGATGTCGCGCAGTTCCATCTGCTCCACCGTGGCGTAAATCTTGCCATCGCGCATGGAAAGGCGCTCAGGCGTATAATGGAACAGCCGGTATCCGCGTGCCTGCGCCTCGAGGCTCATGGCGAAGGTGGAGTCACCGGCGATATTGATGCCGGAGACATGATCCATCTGGATCGCGACGTTCTTGATCTTCGCCATGCGCATGTTCCTCTTGCAGCATGCGGACGCTTTCCCCGGCCCGCCGTGCCCATTGCCTCGTCTTTTCAAGCTTCCCTGCAGTACCGGGAGAAACCCAGAAATACTTCAGAAAACCCTGAAGATGTAGGGCAGCGACCATTCAAAGGCAACTGCTGCAAGCGGTGGTTAGTGTGAGTTTTATTGAACCTTCACAATTCCGTTGGCGGCGCCGCACCGGCCCCGCCCATCGGAAGGTTTTATGGGTTCAGGCCGCCAGCTTATAGGAACGGCCGGCAAACAGCTTGTTCTTGACGCGATAGGCGAGAGCCAGCGCCTTGGGGAACGGGCGGCGCATGAAAGCGACCTTGCGGACATAATCATCCACCCGCCAGGTGGCCCATGTTCCCGCAGGGAAATAGGCGACATCGCCGACCCGCAGGATGCTGATGGAACCGTCTTCCGCGGTTACATGCACTTCGCCTTCCAGAATATAGACGGTTTCATCCCAGCCGAAGAACCAGCGGAATTCCCCCGCCGTGCAATCCCACATGGCGGTGCTGGAAGCACGGTCGCCGCTTCTGGAGTGATCCGCCGCGCGCGCCTGGGGGTTACCGGAAATGATCCAGTCCGGATTGATGGGGGCCGGCTGAAGCCGCAGATCGGTGCAGGATGCGCTGACGACAGCCTCATCTTTTGACCGACGCAAATAGGCCGGCAATATCGGCATTGTGCGGACCGCCATGGTTGCCGCGGCAGCGAACATCATTTTGAAGGACATATTAGAAAACCCCCGTGAAATATTGGAGGTCTTCTATCATCGGGATCGTAACAAAGCGGTTTTGACAATCGGCGCAATTTTATTCATCGCGCCGATTTCTGTGATGCGCTCAGGCCGTCGCCATCTGCGCGGGCTGCGCCGCCAGCTGCTCCGCTTTGCCGGCAATGCGCTTGCCGGTTTCGCTGGAGAAGAAATGCAGTTTTTCCGGCGCGATCGTCACGGAGAGCGCGGACGGAACCTCGACATCCGGCGGGAAAGCAACTGTCAGGCTCTGGTCGCCGATCATGCCGTGGATGAGACGCTGCGAACCCAGTTCCTCGATATAATCGACCCGAAGCGGGAAGCCCTGTTCACCTGCCGCAGCGAGGCGGAAATCTTCCGCCCGCATGCCCACCGTTATCGGGCCGGAGGTGGGTGCAAAACCGTTGAGCGCAACGAGTGCCGGACCGACGGCAAGGCTATCGCCATGCAACTCGGCGTTCAGCAGGTTCATGGCGGGAGAGCCGATGAAACTCGCAACAAAGGTCGAGGCAGGGGTGTGGTAGACATCAAGTGGCGCGCCGATCTGTTCGATACGACCGCCATTCAGCACAACAAGACGATCGGCCAGCGTCATGGCCTCCAGCTGATCGTGGGTGACGTAAATAGAGGTGGTGCCGAGACGCTTTTGCAGGCGCTTGATCTCGCCGCGCATGGAAACGCGCAGCTTGGCATCGAGGTTGGACAGGGGCTCGTCGAACAGGAAAGCCGCCGGTTTGCGCACGATGGCGCGACCCATGGCGACACGCTGCCGCTGGCCACCGGAAAGGGCGCGCGGCTTGCGCTCCAGATAGGGTTCAAGCTGCAGCATACGCGCGGCTTCGGCCACGCGCGCATCGATTTCCGCCTTCGGTGTCTTGCGGTTCTTCAACCCGTATTCCAGGTTCTCGCGCACCGACATATGCGGGTAAAGCGCGTAGTTCTGGAACACCATGGCAATATCCCGATCGGCGGGATCGGTCTGGTTGACCACCCGGTCGCCGATCTTCACCGTGCCTTCGGAGATGTCCTCGAGCCCGGCGACCATGCGCAGCAGCGTGGACTTGCCGCAGCCGGAGGGGCCGACGAGCACGATGAACTCGCCGTCCCTGATGTCGATATCGACGTGATGCACGGCGCGCACGACGCCATGATAGTCTTTGCAGACCTGACTGATTTCTATCGCGGCCATTTCGGTTTCCTTATTTGTCGCTTTCGGTGAGGCCCTTGATGAACCAGCGCTGGAAGATCACGACGATCATCACAGGCGGCAGCATGGCCAGAACGGCAAGCGCGAAAGCTTCGTTGTAATCGGGAATTTGCGAACCGACCCAGACCTGCAGGATCGACTTGATGCCACGCATCAGGGTGAAGAATTTTTCGTCATTCGTCATCAGCATCGGCCAGAGATACTGGTTCCAACCGTAGACGAACATGATGATGAAGATCGCCGCCATCATGGTACGGGAAAGCGGGATGATCACATCGATAAAGAACTTGACCGGACCCGCACCGTCTATGCGGGCGGCTTCCAGCAATTCCTCCGGAATGGATTTGAAGAACTGCCGGAAATAGAAGGTTCCGGTCGCAGACGCCAGAAGCGGCACGATGAGGCCGGTGTAGGAATTCAGTAGACCGAGTTTGCTCATGACCTCATAGGAGGGCATGATGCGCACTTCCAGCGGAAGGAGCAGCGTGGTGAAAATGATCCAGAAGGCGAGCGTTGCAAAACGGAAGCGGAAATAGACAATCGCATAGGCGGCCGTCATCGACAGGACGATCTTGCCGACAGCAAAACCGATGCCGAGGATCAGCGAATTCAGCACCATGTTGAGGCCCGTCACCTGTCCGGTGAAACCACCCTTCTGGGTCAGGACCTTTTCGTAGGTCTCGATGAAATTGTCGCCGGGAACGATCGCCAGACCGCTGCGGTGGATTTCCGCCGCCGTGTGAGTGGACGTCATGAAGGCAACGATAACAGGCAGGATCAGAAACAGCGCGCCAATGATCAGCACCAGATGATCGAGGGGTTTTGTCTTGTACATTGGTTTTCCCTCAATTGTAGTGGATGCGCTTTTCGATGAAGCGGAACTGGATGATGGTGAGAACAAAGACGACCAGCATCAGGATGACGGACTGGGCCGACGAGCCGCCGATATCATTGCCGCGGAAACCGTCCAGAAACACCTTGTAGACCAGCGTAATCGGGTTGTTGGCGGCCTTGTCCTTCACCATCACGTCGATGACGCCGAATGTGTCGAAGAGCGCGTAGGTGATGTTGATGATCAGCAGGAAGAAGGCCGTGGGCGCCAGAAGCGGCATGATCACCGTCCAGAACCGGCGAAAGCCGGAGCGGCAGTCGATGGAGGCGGCTTCCCGCACGGAGACTGGCACACCCTGGAGACCGGACAGGAAGAAGATGAAGTTGTAGGGGATCTGCTTCCAGACCGCGACGACGATCATGGCGAACGCCGTATCGAAATAATTGAGGCCGACCTTCATGTCCCAGCCGAGAAACGCCGCCATCTTCACGAAGGGGCCGATATGCTGATCGAAGAACATCATGCCGATGAGACCCGCGACAGGCGGCGCGATGGCGTAGACGGAAATCAGCACCGTCTTGTATGTCGAACTGCCGCGAATGACCGCATCAGCCTTGACCGCAAGCAGAAGGCCGAGCGCCAACGAAAAGAAGGTTACCAACACGGTGAAAACAACCGTGAATTTAGCGATGCCGAGATATTCCGGGCTGAATATCGCATCCGAATAATTGGCGAAGCCCACGAAGGACGCGCCGAATCCGAAAGGGTCTTCGATAAAAAAGGAAGATTGCACGGCCTGAACGGACGGCCAATAGAAGAAGATGAAGATCACCGCAAGCTGCGGCGCCAGAAACAGATATGGCACGAAGGACGAGGAGAACTGCACGCGCTTCATGCCGGCTTCAGCAGCCTTCGGCGGTTTTCCGGGCTTTGCGGACCGGCCGGAAAATCGGCTCGGTTGTGAGGATGTATAGGCCACGTTTTCGCTTCCTTATCCAAGAGCGAGCCTCCCTTCCGGCGGAAAGGAGGCTCGACAACTATCGTTGGTTTAAACGGGCCGATTAGCCGGCCGTCTTGGCGAAACGGGCGAGAATGTCGTTGCCTTCCTTCTCGATGATCTCGAAAGCAGCCTTCGGCGTGACTTCGCCGGAGAAGATGCGGTTATATTCGCGTTCCATGACGGCGCGGATCTGCGGATAGAAACCGAAGCGGTAACCCTTCGACCATTCGCCGCCCGGCAGCGACAGCTGCTGGATACCGACTTCCGCAACCGGCTTTTCCTTGTAGTAGCCTTCAGCCTTGGCCTTTTCGTAAGCGGCCTTGGTGATGGCGACGTAACCGGTTGCCTTGTGGTAGAAGACCTGGATTTCCGGCGAGGTCAGGAACTGGAAGAAGTCAGCCACGCACTTATTTTCGGCTTCAGACTTGCCCGACATTGCAAAGAGAGCTGCACCGCCGATGAAGGAGTTGGTGCCTGCGCCCTTGATGGAGCCCCAGTAGGGAAGGAAGGTTGCCGAGAACGGCATGGTCGCCGTCTTCTGCAGGCCGCCGAAGGAGCCCGAAGAACCGATCCAGAAAGCGACTTTGCCTTCTTCGAACGGCTTCTGGTTGTCGTTCCAGCCGGCACCATAATAGGCGAACAGGCCCTTGTCCTTCCAGTCCTTCAGCTTGTCGAACATCATGACGAGGTTCGGGTCGGTGACCTTGAGCTTGGTGTCAGTGACGCTGTCGTAACCATTGTTGTTGGTGGCGAACTGGATGTTGTTACGGGAGAAGAAGTTCTCCGTGAACTGCCAGGTCAGCTGCGACTGAACGAGCGGAATGTAACCGGCTTCCTTCAGCTTCGGCGCAACCTTCTCGAACTCTTCCCAGGTCTTCGGGGCTTCGACGCCGGCCTTCTTCAGGGCTTCGTCGTTGACATACATGATGGGAGCGGAGGAGTTGAACGGCATGCCGACAAACTTGCCGTCAGCGGCAGCGTAGAAATAACGCACGCCATTGATGAAGGCGTCGCGGTCGAACTTGTAGCCGGCCTTATTGATGAGGTCTTCGGCAGGAATGACAGCGCCCTTGGCGTTGATGATGGTGGCAGCGCCAGCGTCAAAAACCTGGAGGATGTTCGGCTGTTCGCCCGAACGGAAAGCAGCGATGCCGCTGGCCAGCGCTTCTTCATAGGAGCCCTTGGAAACCGGCGTCAGAGCGCATTCCTTCTGGGCTTCGTTGAACTTCTGCGAAACTTCGTTGATGACTTCGCCGTTACGGCCGCCCATGCCATGCCACCAGGTGATGTTGGTAGCAGCCATGGAAGACGTCGCCGAAATGCTGACGGCCACTGCGGCCATGGAAATCTTCTTCAACATTACTAAATCCTCTCCACCATTTATTGGGGTGAGGATGCGAATAGAGGCGTTCGATGACGCCTCTTTGACAGTTCCATGTCAGATTTATTACAGCAGCTGGCGAAATTCTCAGTCGGCTATACGCTTTATGGGCCGAGCCGGATTTCCCACCACCGTCACGCCCGGCGGCACATTGCGCGTCACCACCGAACCGGCGCCGACAATCGCGCCGTCACAAATGGTGATGCCCGCCAGAAAGATCGCTCCGCCGCCGATCCAGACATCTCGCCCGATCGTCACAGGCTTCGCGATTTCAATGCCTTGCGCCCGCGGCACCGGGTCCAGATGGTGTTCCGCACAATAAATCTGCACAGCAGGCCCGAGCATCGCGCCATCGGCTATCGCGACCTTCGCGGAATCGAGAATGGTGCAGCCGGCATTGAGATAAACATTTTTGCCCAGCGTAATGTTGAAACCGTAAGCGCAATGAAACGGCGCTTCAAGAAATGCGCCTTCCCCGACAGAATTAAAGAGGGTGCGCAGCAGCGGTGCAATCGCCCCGCGCTCATCCGGCGGCATCGTATTGTGCTGGTGGACGGCCTTTCGTGCCCGCCAGCGCAATATATCCAGCTCCGTATCCATGCAGCTGTACCATTCGCCCGCGGCCATTTTTTCCCGTTCGGTGGACATTGTTTCCCTCCCCTCAAAAGGCGTCGATGAAATGCTGCGGCAGGCGATGCGGCAGGACCGCGACAATATCGAAACGCAGTGAAAACCGCGCGGCATCCTTGCGGCGGGCGAGCCAGAGATCGGCGGCCGCCCGGATGCGCTGCTGCGAATGGAAGCCGACAGCATCAACCGCACCGGCTCCTGAGGACCGCGCCTTGACCTCGATGATGGCAACGAGGTCCTTCTTGCGGGCGATGAGGTCTATTTCCCCCAGCCGGGTGCGATAACGAATGGCGAGGATGCGATATCCCTTCAGCAGCAGATAAAGTGCCGCCCAATATTCCGCAGCATGGCCGCGTCGTTCGGCTTTGCGCCTTTCATTGCTTCGCCCGTCAGCGGCCATCCGTTTCCTTCATATCCAGCAGCCTTTGATAAAGCTCCTTGCGCGGCAGGCCCGTCAGCTTCGCCGCTTCACCCGCGGCCTTGGCGGCCGACATGGTGGCGACGAGATCCTTCAGAAGCTTCTCGACATCCTCGATATCGGGTATCTCATCATAGGAGGGCGGCTCCACCAGAAGCACGATCTCGCCCTTCACCACCCGGTCGCCATCATAATAATCCGCAAGCTCGCCGAGCGTGCCACGCCGGAATTCCTCGAAAGTCTTGGTCAGTTCACGGCAGACCACGGCGCGGCGGTCGCGGCCGAGCACCTCCGACGCGACTTTGACGGAAGCACCGATACGATGCGGCGATTCAAAGAAGATCAGGGTTGCGGGGATTTTCGCCAGCGCGGCAAAACGGTCGCGCTTGCCGCGATCTTTCACAGGCAGAAAGCCTGCAAACAGGAAGGCGTCACTCGGCATGCCCGAGCCGACGAGGGCGGCAAGCGGCGCAGAAGCGCCCGGCACCGGCACGACGCGATGCCCGGCTTCAAGCGCCAGTTGACCGAGGCGATAACCGGGATCGGAAACCAGCGGCGTTCCGGCATCCGATACCAGCGCCACGGATTTTCCGGCCTCGAGAGCTGCGATGAGCTTCGGTCCCGCTTCGTTGGCATTGTGCTCGTGATAGGAGAGCGGGCGGGTGCGGATACCGTAACGTTCGAGCAGGATGCGGGTGACGCGGGTATCCTCGCAGGCGAGAACATCGGCCGAGGCCAGCGTTTCCAGCGCACGAATGGTGATATCACCGAGATTGCCGATGGGCGTGGCCACGAGATAAAGGGCGGGCTCCAGCGGTCGTGCCGCAATGGTGGCCGTGCCGATCCTGAAGCTCTTCTTGTCTCTGTTGTCGCTGTTCGATATTTCTTCCGTCACACGGCTTCCAATCATTCTGGCCGATCATTCCCGGCCGGTCGCTCCGGTTTTCCCTCTTTATGGGCAATAGAAAACCGGCGAACAAGCTCCATGGATGGTTCAAGCCTGTGGATCATGCTGTATAGCAGCAAAATGAGCGGCGGCAGACGCACTCGGCTCTTGCATTTTCTGCAATAACTCTGCCATTTTGCCCGTCCACATTGTCCGGCTTTGCGGCCGGTGAAGACTCTTCTTGCCGATCCGGCGGTGGCCGGTTCGCAACGGTTGAAAGCGGTAGCGTCCATGCGTATTACTCTTGAGCGGTCGAACCTTCTGAAATCGCTGAACCACGTCCACCGGGTTGTCGAGCGTCGCAACACGATCCCGATCCTGTCCAACGTCCTCCTGCGCGCATCCGGCGCCAATCTGGACATGAAGGCGACCGACCTCGATCTCGAAATCACCGAAGCGACCCCGGCCATGGTGGAGCAGGCGGGCGCCACCACCGTGCCGGCGCACCTGCTTTATGAAATCGTGCGCAAGCTGCCTGACGGTTCCGAGGTGCTTCTGGCGACCAACCCGGACGGCTCCTCGATGACCGTTGCCTCCGGCCGCTCGAAGTTCTCGCTGCAATGCCTTCCGGAGACGGATTTCCCCGACCTGACGGCCGGCACCTTCAGCCACACCTTCAAACTGAAGGCGACCGACCTGAAGATGCTGATCGACCGGACGCAGTTTGCGATTTCGACCGAAGAGACGCGTTATTACCTGAACGGCATTTTCTTCCACACCATTGAAAGCAATGGCGACCTGAAGCTGCGCGCCGTCGCCACCGACGGTCACCGTCTGGCGCGCGCCGATGTGGATGCGCCCTCCGGTTCCGAAGGCATGCCTGGCATCATCATTCCGCGCAAGACCGTCGGCGAGCTGCAGAAGCTGATGGACAATCCGGAACTGGAAGTCACCGTCGAAGTCTCGGATGCGAAAATCCGCCTGACCATCGGTTCGGTCGTTCTGACCTCGAAGCTGATCGACGGCACCTTCCCCGATTACCAGCGCGTGATCCCGACCGGCAATGACAAGGAAATGCGCGTCGATTGCCAGACTTTCGCGCAGGCTGTCGACCGCGTCTCGACCATTTCTTCCGAGCGCGGCCGCGCCGTCAAGCTCGCGCTCACCAATGGCCAGCTGACGCTGACCGTCAACAACCCGGATTCGGGCAGTGCGACGGAAGAAGTGGCCGTCGGTTATGACAACGATTCGATGGAAATCGGCTTCAATGCCAAATATCTCCTCGACATCACCTCGCAGCTTTCCGGTGAAGACGCGATTTTCCTGCTGGCCGACGCCGGCTCGCCGACGCTGGTTCGCGACACCGCTGGCGATGATGCGCTTTATGTTCTGATGCCGATGCGCGTTTGAAAACGCGCATTTCTCATCAGTTTCATCAAGAACGCCGGGGAACTGCTTCACCGGCGTTTTTTTGATTCGGCCGAAGAAGTTTCACGTCGGAAGCGAATTTTTCCAGTTACGACATTTTGCCTTGTTTTTGCGCCAAATGGGATCAACAGTACGTAACAGTTTTTTGATAATGACCAAAAGCATCTGAGGGAACTATGGCACTTAACCTGAAGCAACGGCTTGAGCAGAAATTTGAGGAAGAAATCCGCTTTTTCAAGGGCATGGTCAGCCAGCCGAAAAAAGTCGGGGCCATTGTGCCGACATCGTCCATCACGGCGAAAAAAATGGCGAGTGTCATCAATCCCCATTCCGGCCTGCCGGTTCTAGAACTCGGCCCGGGCACGGGTGTCATCACCAAGGCCATTCTGGCGCGCGGCATCAAGCCGGAGAACCTGACCGCCATCGAATATTCGACCGATTTCTACAATCAGCTGCTCAGGAGCTATCCGGGCGTCAATTTCATCAATGGCGACGCCTTCGATCTCGATGCGACGCTTGGCGAGCACAAGGGCCAGATGTTCGACAGCGTCGTCTCCGCCGTGCCGATGCTGAATTTCCCCATGGCCGCCCGTATCAAGCTTCTTGACGAATTGCTGAAGCGCGTGCCCCACGGCCGTCCCGTCGTGCAGATATCCTACGGTCCGATCTCCCCGATCGTCGCGCAGCCGCACCTCTATCATATCCGCCATTTCGATTTTATCGTGCGCAATATTCCGCCGGCGCAATTGTGGACCTATACGCGGGCCTGATTGCTCGACAGGATAGGCAAGGCCGTCATTTCCCGGTCGCGACGAATGGTTAGGGTGTTGATTTGCCCTTTCCATCGCCTTTGAGGACCGATTGCCATGCATGCGCTCTACATCACCCATCCCCAGGTCAAGATCGATGCGGATGTTCCCGTTCCCGAATGGGGGCTTTCGGAGAGAGGGGCCGAGCGGGCACGGGAAGCGAGCCGCCTGCCCTGGGCGCGGTCATTGCGCCGCATTGTTTCCAGCGCCGAAACCAAGGCGATCGAAACCGCCCGCATCCTCGCCGAAACCTCCGGAGCGGAGATAGAGATCGTCGAGGCGATGCATGAAAATGACCGGTCTGCCACCGGCTTCCTGCCACCGCCGGAATTCGAGAAGGCGGCGGACTGGTTCTTCGCCAACCCCGAAGAAAGTTTTCACGGCTGGGAGCGCGCAATCGATGCGCAGGCGCGGATTGTCCGGGCCGTCAAAGCCGTTTTCGAGCGACACGATCCGCGGCAACCGATCGCCTTTGTTGGTCATGGTGGCGTAGGTACGCTCCTGAAATGCCATATCGAAGGCCGTGACATCAGCCGCAGCAAGGACCAGCCGCCCGGCGGCGGCAATCTTTTCCACTTTTCCATCGCCGAATTTTCACTTGCAGCCGCGTCCCCCACATGCGACTGGACGGCAATGGAAACATGGCAGGGATAAGACAATGACCGCGCGCGAAAAACTCATCGTCGGGCTGGATGTTCCGACTGTGCAGCAGGCCGAAGACATCGTCTCGAAAATCGGCGATGAGGTTCTGTTCTACAAGATCGGTTACCAGCTGGTATTCGCCGGCGGTCTCGAATTCGCGCGTGACCTTGTGCAGAGCGGCAAGAAGGTCTTTCTCGACATGAAGTTGCTCGACATCGACAACACGGTTGCTTCCGGTGTCGAAAACATCGCCCGCATGGGCATGTCGATGCTGACCCTGCACGCCTACCCCAAAGCCATGCGCGCTGCAGTGAAGGCTGCTGAAGGTTCCGGCCTCTGCCTGCTGGGCGTCACCGTGCTGACCTCGATGGATGACGTTGATCTGGCCGAAGCCGGTTACGCGTCGGACGCCCGTTCGCTGGTGCTGCGCCGGGCGGAACAGGCGCGCGAAGCGGGCATGGGCGGCATCGTCTGTTCGGCAGAGGAATCGACCGCCGTGCGCGAAATTCTCGGTCCGGATCTTGCCGTCGTTACCCCCGGCATTCGCCCTGCCGGCGCAGATCTTGGTGATCAGAAGCGGGTGATGACACCCTACGACGCCATCAAGGCCGGCTCGAGCCATCTGGTCGTCGCCCGCCCGATCGTTCGGGCGGAAGATCCGAAGGCGGCGGCCCGCGCCATTCTTGATGACATGCTGCGCGCCAGCTTTCCGGCCAATCAGTAACGACAGGAGCAGATGAAATGGCAAAGGGATATTGGATCGCCCGCGTCGATGTACGCGACAGTGAGCGCTACAAGGACTATGTCACGACAGCAAAGCCCGCCTTCGAGCGGTTCGGTGCCAATTTCCTGGCCCGTGGCGGTGCCTTGACCGAGCTGGAAGGCAAGGCGCGTGCCCGCAATGTCGTCATCGAGTTCCCGTCAGTTCAGCACGCCATCGATTGCTACAACTCCCCCGAATATCAGGCAGCCGCCAAAATCCGCCAGGAAATCGCGGAGGCGGAGATGGTGATCGTCGAAGGAATTTGACGGGCGTCAACCGCATTTCCAAAACCGGCCCCTGCCCTGCGACAACATCTCTTCACGCGCGCGCGGCTTTGGGCTAAGAGACTGAAAAACGCTTTATCGACAGCTTCTGAGGAGCCTCCCATGACCTTGGCCAACCTTCCACCCCTCGTCACCGTTTTTGGCGGTTCGGGTTTTGTCGGGCGGCATGTCGTGCGGATACTTGCGAAGCGCGGTTATCGCATCCGTGTCGCCGTACGTCGCCCCGATCTTGCCGGCTTCCTGCAGCCGCTCGGCAATGTTGGTCAGATTTCCTTTGCTCAGGCGAACCTGCGTTATCGCGATTCCATCGTCAAAGCCGTGGAAGATGCTGATCACGTGGTCAATTGCGTCGGCATCCTGACCGAAAGCGGTCGCAACACCTTTGACGCCGTTCAGGAATTCGGTGCGAAAGCCATTGCCGAGGCGGCCCGCGATGCTGGCGCCACGCTGACGCATATTTCCGCCATCGGTGCGGAAGCGGGTTCGCCGACCGGTTACGGCCGCACCAAGGGCCGCGCCGAAGCTGCCATCCATTCCATCCTGCCCGGCGCCGTGATCCTGCGCCCGTCGATCATTTTCGGACCGGAAGATGATTTCTTCAACAAATTCGCCAAGATGGCCCGCAGCATGCCCTTCCTGCCGCTGATCGGCGGCGGAAAAACCAGATTCCAGCCGGTCTATGTCGAGGACGTCGCCGAAGCCGTCGCCCGTGGCGTCGATGGCAAGCTGAAGCCCGGCGCCATTTACGAACTCGGCGGCCAGGACGTGATGACGTTCCGCGACTGTCTTGAGGCGGTTCTTGCCGCAACGTACCGCCAGCGTCCTTTTGTCGACCTGCCTTTCGGTGTCGCCTCAACGATCGCCAAGCTCACTTCGCTGGTGCCGCTGATTAAGCCGCCGCTGACGGTCGATCAGGTGACCATGCTGAAAAAGGACAATGTCGTTTCCGCCGAGGCGGAAAAGAACGGCCTGACGCTGGAGGGTATCGGCATCACCCCCGTTCGCGTCGCCTCCATCCTGCCGTCCTACATGGTGCAATATCGCACCCACGGCCAGTTCTCAAACGCAGGTAAAGCGGCCTGAAGCTCAGGCCAGCGCCAGCGATTTCAACGAAAGCGGGAGCCATTCCCGCTTTTTGTTTTTGCCCAATTCAATTGCAACCAAACCGCTATTCGTGCATTTTCTCCTCAACTGCAGGGGAGGTGTAGAATGAACTAAGGCAGATTTCTAAAGCCGGGTAAAAGTTAACGGCCGTCCGGCCGCCACAGGCAAGCGTGGCACAAGCGCAACTGTGGAAAAGACTTCGCATTAACCCGGTATTCAACAAGCTGCTTTATTGATATTCGCCACATTCCAAACATATCCCGAACCCTCACTTCACACACGGCGGCACGATCCGCGCGAACGAACGTCTGAAAGGCAATAATAAAATGGGCAGATCTATCGCACTCTTTTTTGCGTGTGCGGCTTTGGTGGTTCTGGCGGGTTCTTTCATGGCGCCGGGAACGGTTGCAGCGGGCAAGAGCGGTTGCGCTCCCGCCTACGGCGTCGACCCCTGCGCAACGGCTTCGATCAGCACCAACTGATCGGCCTTTAAAAGTTTCAAAGAAAAAGCGCCGCCGGTTCTCCGGGGCGCTTTTTCTGTTTTTGTTCGTTCATTACGGACGAGGGTTATTCCCGTCCTCGGCTCAGCCGAAAACCAGAAGCGCGATCAGCCCCAGCGAACCGATGGCGATGCGCCACCAGGCAAAGGGCGCAAAGCCCCGACGCGACACAAAATCCAGCAGAGAGCGAACAACAAAGAGGCCCGAGACAAAAGCGGCGATGAAACCGACGGCAATCAGCGCGCCGTCATCAAAACTCAGCGCATCGCGGTTCTTGTAAAGGTCGAGCGTGAAAGCGCCGAGCATGGTCGGCATCGCCAGAAAGAACGAAAATTCGGCGGCGGAGCGCTTATCCGTGCCCATCAGCAGCGAGCCGACGATTGTGGCGCCGGATCGCGACGTGCCGGGAATCATCGCAAGGCACTGGAAGAGGCCGATCTTGAAGGCAAGCGACGGCGGATAATCCATGATGTCGGTATATTTCGGTTTCAGCGGCATGCGGTCGACTGCAAGCAAAATGACGCCGCCGATGATCAGCACCACGCAGATGAGCATCGGCGTTTCAAACAGCACGGTCTTGATGAAATCATGCGCCAACGCGCCGATTATCGCCGCCGGCAAAAAGGCGAGAGCGACGGCCAGCACGAAACGACGCGCCTTGGCGCTGGCTGGCAGGGCCAAGGCTATAGACATAAGCTTTTGAAAATAAACGAGAAGAATCGCAAGGATCGCGCCGAGCTGAATGAGGACGGCAAAGGTGTTGCCGGGTGATTTGAAGCCGAGGAAATGCCCGGCCAGCAGCACATGTGCCGTTGAGGAAACGGGAATGAACTCCGTCAGACCCTCGATAATGCCCAGCAGAAGCGCGCTGATGATCGATTGGTCACCCATGAGGTATCCTTCTTTTCAGGGGGAAGTGGCAATGGAAGGCAATTGCGTTAAACTTGTTTTAAAGTAGCCAAGCTCTTATAGCGTCTTGATGAAGCGAAACTGAAAAAGTTTTCCGGCAAATGCCGATCATGACAACCAATCGTAAAAATTGAGTACCGATGCCAACTCTCTATCACTCTCCGATGTCGACCGCATCCCGGTTCGTTCGTCTGATCCTTGCGGAATACGGGTTCCAGACCGATCTCGTGGAGGAGCAGCCGTGGGAAAGACGGCGGGAGTTTCTGGCGCTCAATCCGGCCGGCACCCTGCCGGTCTATCTCGATGACAATATGCGCTCGCTGAGCGGGCCTTATGTGCTTGCCGAATTTCTCGACGAAACGCATGGCGTTCTGAAGCGCGACCGCCGGCTTCTGGCGGAAGACCCGTTTCAGCGCGCGGAAATCCGTCGCCTGACGGAGTGGTTTCTGCAGAAGATGGAAAATGACGTGACCCGGCCGCTGGTACGGGAACGGGTCTATAAATTGCAGATGACGGCGGCCCAGGGCGGCGGACCGCCGGATTCCAAGCTGCTGCGCACCGCCCGCAACAATATCCGCCAGCATATCAAATATCTGGAATGGCTGGCCGGTTCGCGCACATGGCTCGCCGGCGATCGGTTGAGCTATGCCGACCTTGCCGCAGCCGCCGGCGTTTCGGTGCTGGACTATCTCGGCGAGATCAACTGGCTCGAAGCGCCGATTGCCAAGGAATGGTATCAGCGGCTGAAATCGCGCCCGTCCTTCCGGCCGTTCCTGAGCGAGCGCATTCCGCGCCTTGCCCCCTCCTCCCACTACGCCGATCTGGACTTCTAATATCTGGCCTGCCGGTTATTTGCTGTGGCCTGCGGCTCAGCCTATATATGCCGCAGAATAGCCCGCAGGAGAAACGACCATCGACGTCGCGAGCGAAAAGCAGCGGATACGCGCGCACAAACTGACGGACTTCGTTCGTCAGGAAGCGCTTTCGCTCGGCTTCGATCTCTGTCGCATCACCGCCCCAGACAGCATTCCGCTCGCGCCGGAACGGCTGAGACAGTTTCTCGACAACGGCTATCACGGCACGATGGCGTGGATGGAGGAAACGGAAGCCCGGCGTGCCGAACCGAAAACGCTGTGGGGCGACGTGCGCTCCATCGTCATGTTCGGACTGAACTACGGCCCGGAAGAAGATCCGCGCGACCTGCTTTCCAAACCGGACAAGGCCGCCATTTCGGTCTATGCCCGCAACCGCGATTATCACGACATCATCAAGGGGCGGTTGAAGGAGATCGCAACCCGTTTTGCCGCGCGCGCCGGCGAGGATGTGAAGGTCTTTGTCGATACCGCGCCTGTGATGGAAAAGCCGCTCGCCGCCGCAGCCGGTCTCGGCTGGCAGGGCAAGCACACAAACCTAGTAAGCCGCACCCATGGCTCATGGCTGTTTCTCGGCAGCATGTTCACCACGGCCGAACTCTGTCTCGATGAGGCCGAAAAGGATCATTGCGGTTCCTGCCGCGCCTGTCTCGATGCCTGTCCGACGGCTGCCTTCCCCGCGCCCTATCAATTGGACGCTCGCCGCTGCATCTCCTATCTCACCATCGAGCACAAGGGGCCGATCCCGCACGAGTTCCGGCCGATGATCGGCAACCGCATCTATGGCTGCGACGATTGCCTTGCCGCCTGTCCCTGGAACAAATTTGCGGCCAGCGCCTCCGAGATGAAACTGCAGGCGCGCGAGGATCTGAAGGAACCTTCCATCGCCTTCCTGCTCACGCTCGATGACGCTGCGTTTCGCAGTTTCTTCAGCGGCTCACCGGTCAAGCGCATCGGCCGCAATCGCTTCATCCGCAATGTGCTGATCGCGGCGGGAAACTCCGCAGACCGGCAATTCGTGGAACAATGCAAGGCGCTTGCGGAAACTGACCCTTCGCCCGAGGTGCGCGGCATGGCCGCATGGGCTTTGTCACGGCTTATGGACAGGGACGAATTCCGTACATACTCTGCCGGTCGCGCCCCGGAGCCTGATCCGGAGGCGGAAATGGAATGGCAACTGGCAGAGGCGTGAACCATGCATGTGATGATTTTTGGCGCGGGATATTCGGGCAAGGCCATAGCAAACGCGCTGAAACCCAAGGCCGCACACCTTTCCGGCACCACACGCAGCAAAGACAAGTTCGCAAGCCTCGCCGCAGCGGGCATGACGCCGTTCCTCTTTGACGGGGACCTCAATGACGAGCTCATCGCCGCCATGGGCAATGTGACGCATCTCGTACAATCCGTCGCGCCGGGCAAGGATGGCGATCCGTTGCTTGCGCTTCTGCGTGGCGATCTGAAAAAGTTCCTGCCCAATCTGAAATGGGTCGCTTACCTTTCCACCGTCGGCGTTTATGGCGACCATCACGGCGCCTGGGTGGACGAGACGACACCCTGCCGCCCTGTTTCCGCGCGCTCCGTGGAACGGGTAGCCGCTGAGGCTGCCTGGACTGAAGCAGCCCAAAAGGCGAATGTGCCGCTTTCCATCCTGCGCCTGTCCGGAATTTATGGCCCGGGACGTAATGCCTTCATGAATTTCGAGAAGGGAACTGCGCGGCGGCTTGTGAAGAAGGACCAGGTGTTCAATCGCATCCGCGTCGAGGATATCGGTGCCGCACTTGCCTTTCTGGCACGAAAAAACGAACGCGGTATCTTCAACGTGACAGATGATGAACCCTGCCCGCCGCAGGATGTGGTGAGCTTCGCAGCGACGCTGATGGGCGTGGAACCGCCGCCCGAGCAGGCTTTTGAAACCGCCGATCTGACGCCGATGGCGCGCTCTTTCTATGGCGAGAACAAGCGCGTTTCGAACGCCAGAATACGCGATCTTGGCTTCGATTTCCGCTTTCCGGAGTACAGACTCTCCCTGAAACAATTGTGGGAAAACGGCCTCTGGCGAGGCTGAGAATGGTCCCATCGAAAGCGATGAAAAATCCTTCCAATCCGGCTTTTGCGGATGGTTTTCGTCTTATTTCAGCTAATTAGGACTTTATTAACCATCCAAAAATCACTAAAATCGTAGTCATTAGAAAAATATTTCACTCACATTTCGTGAAGTGGATTCACGAAGCCGTGACTTGCAACAACATTTCCATTGAGCGTTGATTCTGCATTATTTTTTCCGAATTGTGACAGGGATGGCCAGGCGACGCCTTTCCGGCTAACGATCACGAATATTACAGACTGTAACAGTTCGTGATTTGAGATCAGCTTTTTTTCGCCATTTTTCCCTCGCCCTACAATCTCGCATCAAAAGGCGTTCAGGCCAGTTCATGGCCGTTTAGCAAGGGCACAATCAATCGGCGCGGGGCCGATTTTCAGGGAAGCACAGTTTGTTGAATATCCGTCGTATAGCTTTCACCGCTGCAACTATCGCCGCCTGTTCCATCATTGCGCCTCTTCAGGCGAATGCGGCAAATGGTTGTGGAGGCGCATCGTGGTATGCGTTGACCTCCAAGACTGCTTCTGGCGAGCGCATGAACGCCGCCAACCTGACCGCCGCCCACCGCTCGCTGCGGTTCGGCACCAAGGTCAAGGTGACCAATGCCCGCAATGGCAAGGCCGTTGTGGTGCGCATCAACGACCGCGGGCCGTTCATCAAGGGTCGCGTTCTCGATCTTTCCAAGGCGGCCGCCAAGAACATCGGCATGATCAACTCCGGCACCGCCAAGGTTTGCTACGAGATCGTCAAGGCCGATTGAGCCTTGCCCTCGCCGCCATTCGCGTCTACCAACCGGGCTTATCAGAAGAACGAGGTAGACAATGCGTTTAGGCGGGCGTTTGGCCGGAGCAATCGAAGTATTGGCGGATATTGAGGGACGCAGGCGTCCCGTCGCCGATGCTCTGAAAGATTGGGGCCTTGCCCATCGTTTTGCCGGTTCCGGCGACAGGGCCGCAATCGGCAACATCGTCTATGACGCGCTGCGCATGAAACTGTCGCACGCCTGGCTGATGGATGACGACAGCGCCGCCTCGCTTGGTTATGCCGTGCTGCTGCGCCAATGGGGCAAGAGCTTTTCGGACCTTTCGGCGGAATTCGACGGCGACAAATTCGCCCCCGCCGCACCGGATGAACAAAGGCAGCAGGCCTTTCTCTCCCGTTCTCTCGGTGACGCACCGGCCCATATTCAGGGCGATATTCCAGAATGGGTGCAATCTTCCCTCGAAACGGCCTTCGGAGAGCGCTGGCTCGCCGAGGCGCAGGCGCTGAACGAGCGGCCCACGCTTGATCTGCGCGCCAACACCTTGAAAGCGACACGCGACAAGGTGCTGAAGGCGCTGGAAGAAAGCGGTGCGGAAGCCACACATATCGCCCGCCAGGGCGTGCGCATCCCCGCTGGCGAAGGCCCTTCCCGCCTGCCGAATGTGACGGCCGAACTGTCCTTCCAGAAGGGCTGGTTCGAAGTGCAGGACGAGGGATCGCAGATCGTCGCCGATCTTGCCGGCGCCCATGAGGGCGAACAGATCCTCGATTATTGCGCCGGCGGCGGCGGCAAGACGCTGGCCATGGCCGCCAGCATGAACAATAAGGGCCAGGTCCACGCCTTCGATGCCGACCGCAAGCGGCTCGCGCCGATCATCGAGCGGCTGAAGCGGGCCGGCACGCGCAATGTGCAGGTGCATGACCGCGCTGCGGGACTTGTCCCCTTCCATGAAAAATTCGACCGCGTTCTGGTGGATGCACCCTGCACCGGCACCGGCACCTGGCGGCGTCGCCCCGACACCAAATGGCGGCTGACGGCGCGCAATCTGGAAGAGCGCGTGCAGCAGCAGGGCGAAGCGCTTTCGCAGGCCAAGGTTTTCGTGCGCCCGGGCGGTGAGCTGCTTTATGTTACCTGCTCGGTTCTGCCCGAAGAAAACGAACAGCAGGTCAGACGTTTCTGCGAGGAAAATACGGAATTCTCCATTGGCTCCGCGTTGCAGCGCTGGCAGACGATTTTTGGCGACAATGCGAATAAGCCGCATTCTTCCGACGGCAAGACAGTGACGCTGACGCCTGCAACCACAGATACGGATGGCTTCTTCTTCTGCTTGATGAAACGCAAAGCATAACGCCATCTTTGCAAGCACTGATTTTACTTGAAAAACAGCCCTCGATCTTGTTTCAAAGCATTCTAAACTAGAATGTTTGACACAAGTTTGTGATTGGGTCAGAACTCGCTTGCCGCAGCCTGAAGTCATTTCACGCCTGCCGAAGGAGAGGGATCATGATCCGCAAAACCATTCTCAGCGCGTCCTTCGCGCTTCTGGCCGCCTCGGCGGCCTTCACTGCGCTTCCCGCCCGCGCCGCGACCGACGCCGCCGCTGTCGTCAAGCATTATGCCGATGTCGCGCATGCCAAATATGAGGATTCGCTGACCACGGCGAAGGCGCTGGACAAGGCCATCGATGCGCTGATCGCAACGCCGAGCGAAGAAACCCTGAAAGCCGCGCGGGAGGCATGGATCAGGGCCCGTGTTCCCTATCAGCAGTCGGAAGTCTATCGTTTCGGCAACCCGATCGTCGATGATTGGGAAGGCAAGGTGAATGCCTGGCCGCTGGATGAAGGTCTGATCGATTACGTCGACGGTTCCTATGGCACCGAAAGCGACGAGAACGAACTCTACGTTGCCAACATTATCGCGAATCCGAAGATCAAGATCAGCGGTGAAGAGGTCGACGCCTCCAAGATCACCCCCGAGCTGATCGAAAGCCTGCACGAGGCGGGCGACGTCGAAGCCAATGTGACGACCGGTTACCATGCCATCGAGTTCCTGCTTTGGGGTCAGGACCTGAACGGCACCGGACCGGGCGCGGGCAACCGCCCCTATACCGATTATGACAAGGCGAAATGCACGAACGGTAATTGCGACCGCAGGGCCGATTACCTGAAATCCGCCTCGACCCTGCTGATCAAGGATCTTCAGGAGATGGTGGATGCCTGGGCGCCGGAAGGCGAAGCCACGAAGACAGTGGAAGCCGATCCGAAAGCGGGCCTGACCGCCATTCTCACCGGCATGGGCTCACTCTCCTATGGTGAGCTGGCCGGCGAACGCATGAAGCTCGGCCTTTTGCTGCATGATCCAGAAGAGGAGCATGATTGCTTCTCCGACAACACCTATAATTCGCATCTTTACGACGCCATCGGCATCGCGTCGGCCTATACCGGCGACTATACCCGCGTGGACGGGACGAAGATGACGGGCGCCTCGCTGTCTGAACTGGTCGGCGCCAAGGACAAGGCACTGAACGACGAGATGCTGGCGAAGCTGAACAAGACACTCGACGCCATGCACGCGATGGAAAAGCGCGCCCAGACCGTTGAGGCCTATGACCAGATGATCGGCGAAGGCAACAAGGAAGGCAACGCCGTGGTTCAGACGGCCATCGATGGCCTTCTCGACCAGACGAAGACTGTCGAACGCGTCATAGCGGCGCTCGATCTCGGCAAGATCGAGCTTGAAGGCTCCGAGAGCCTCGACAATCCGAACGCCGTCTTCAAATAAGCGGCAAAGCGGGCCGCAGATTGCTGCGGCCCGTTGCTCCCCATCGCCCCTGTTGTCATGCAATTTTTGCTGCCGCCGACCCCTAAGCCGTTCTTCTTAACCGGGGCAGCCTGCCTTGTGGCGTCGATGGCGCTTGCCGAACCGCTGCGTAGCGATCTGACGGAGACAGATCGAGGCCGCGTGCTGGCCGTGACCACCCCAACGACGGATTTTACCAGGCCGGAACCTTTCGAGGCTATGTCCGGCGGAGCAACGACCAGTACCGGCAAACCCGACAGCGGCGCGTTTTCACATCCTTCCGCCACAATGCCGCTGGAGCGGAAACAGGATTTCAAGCTTGGCAACGCGCTGTTCCAGAAGCTCTGGGTCTCTTCTCCCTCCTCCACACAGGCCTCGGACGGTCTGGGGCCGCTTTTTAATGCCCGTTCCTGCCAGACCTGCCATGTGAAGGATGGCAGGGGTCGACCGCCCCTTGCCGGAGAAGACGCCGTCTCCCTCTTCCTGCGGCTGGCGCGACCGGCCCGCAATGAAGCCGAACGACAAGCCATTGCCAGCCACCAGGTCTTGAATTTTCCCGACGAGACCTATGGCCGGCAGCTTCAGAACCTGGCCATTCCCGGCCTCGCCGCCGAAGGCAAACCGCTCATCACCTATACGGAAAAGCCAGTGCAGCTACCGGGCGACGAGGTGGTGATGTTGCGCAAGCCCGACTATGCCGTGGCTAATCTGCAATATGGCCCGCTTGGCGCCGACACGACGCTTTCAGCGCGCATTGCCATGCCTACCCTTGGGCTTGGCCTGATCGAGGCCATTGCCGAGGCCGATATTCTGGCCAACGCCGACCCAGACGACAACAATGGCGACGGCATTGCCGGGCGTCCGGCATGGGTCAAGGATCATCGCACTGGCGAGATAAAACTCGGACGGTTTGGCTGGAAAGCGCAGAATGCGAGCGTGCGCGACCAGAGCGCCAGCGCCTTCTCCCATGATATCGGCATTTCCACGCCGGATGCGCCGAACGCCTATGGCGATTGCACTGAAGCCCAGAATGACTGTCTGGCCATGCCGACCGGCGTGCAGCCCAGGCTCGGGCCGGTAGAAGCGCCCGACCCGGTTCTCGATCTCGTGACCTTCTACACCGAAAACCTCGCCGTACCGCGCCGCCGCAATGTCGATGATCGGGTGGTTCTGCAGGGGAAGCAGCTTTTCTATGCCTCAGGCTGTACCGCCTGCCATACCCCGAAATTCGTCACCCGACGCGATGCCGCCGACCCCATGCATTCTTTCCAGCTGATCTGGCCCTATTCCGATTTTCTGCTGCATGACATGGGCGAAGAGCTTGCCGACGGCCAGCAGGTGGGTGAAGCAAGCGGGCGGCAGTGGCGTACCCAACCGCTCTGGGGCATCGGCCTGACACAAAAGGTCAATGGCAACGGTTTTTACCTGCACGACGGCCGGGCGCGCAGCCTGTCGGAAGCGATATTGTGGCACGGCGGCGAAGCGCAGAAAGCGCGCGACGCCTTTGCCGCCTTGCAAAAATCCGACCGGCAGGCTTTGCTGGCCTTTCTGGAGTCCCTTTGATGAACAATGCCATGCGAAAAATCTCAGGCCTCTTTTCCGTGCTGCTGCTTCTGGCCAATCAGCCGGCAAAGGCACAGGACGTGGAACTGATGCCGCCACCGCCGCTTGACCCCATGCAGGTGCGGGGTGTCATGGAAAAGGCTGTGAACGGTTTCATCCGTCCCGGCTATGACCACTTCCGGCAATCGGCGGAGACGCTGGAAGACCGTATGAAAGCGTTTTGCGCCGCTCCGTCCCAAACGACGGAGACGGCAGCGCGGGCGGCTTTTGCCGATACTGTCTCGAGCTGGTCGACCATCGAGATCGTGCGTGTCGGCCCTGTCATCGAGAAGAACCGTTTCGAACGCGTGCTTTATTACCCCGACAAGAAGAGTCTGGGCCTGAAACAGGTACAGCGTTATCTCGCCGAAAAAGATGAAAGCGTCACCAGTGCCGAAGGCCTGAGCGGCAAGAGCGTTGCGGCGCAGGGGCTCGGCGCTCTCGAATTCGTACTTCACGGAACCGGAGCGGAAGAGCTGCTCGACAGGAAGGGTGATTTCCGCTGCCGTTATGGCGCCGCCATCGCCGGCAATATCGCCAATGTGGCGGCGGAACTTTCCGACAGCTGGAATACGCCTGATGGCGCGCAGAAGAACTGGACTGAGCCCGGTACGGACAACCCCGTCTTTCGTGACGAGCGCGAGGCGCTTGTTGCCCTGCTCGGCATTCTCGTCCACGGCTCCGAGGCTATCCGCGACCAGCGGATCGAAACCTTCTACAAGGGGCCGGACAAGGCAAGATTTCCCCGTACCGCCATTTACTGGCGCTCCGGCCTGACTTGGAAGAGTATTTCAGCCAACATCAAGGCGGTTCAGACCCTGCTGCACACGGCCGATATGGTCGAACTCGTGCCGCCCGACCAGCGCTCCATCGTCAACTCCATCGATTTCATCGCCAAATCGATGATCCGCGTTGCCGGAACCATCGATACGGATGTGCAAAAGGCGCTGGATCAGGACGATCAGCGCGCCAAGGTGGATTATCTGCTGCTCAACGGCAAAGACCTGATCTACCGCCTGAACGATCAATATGGCGGCGCAATCGGCCTCAGCTCCGGCTTTTCCTTCGCCGACGGAGACTGAGCCGATGATCTCAGGCAAAAAGCCGATGCTGATGGACCGGCGAAGCTTCATCAAGGCGGCGGGCATTCCCTTCCTCGCCACGCTTGCCCCCGGCTCGCTGCATGCGCTGGAACGCGCCGACGCCGTCTTCGCTTCAGCCTTTCGCGCCCGTGACGGCTCCTACGGCATCGCGACCATCAGCGAGCGCGGCGAGATCATCGACCGCGTCACGCTTCCCGCCCGCGCCCACGGAATGGCGACGAGCCACGCGACCGGCATGACGGTGGCCTTTGCGCGCCGACCCGGCACCTTCTTCATGGCCTTCGACCCCGCGCGGCGCCACGAGCCGATCGTGATGCACACGCCGGAGAACCGCCACTTCTATGGCCACGGGCGATTCTCACCCGATGGCGCAATCCTTTATGCCAGCGAAAACGACTTCGACGGCAATCGTGGCGTCATCGGGCTCTATGACGCCCGCAACGGCTTTGCCCGCATCGGCGAATATGACGCGCATGGCATCGGCACGCATGACATGACGGTGAGCGATGGCGGACGGCTGATGGTGATCGCCAATGGCGGCATCGAGACCCATCCGGATTTCGGACGAACCAAGCTGAATATCGACAATATGCAGCCCTCTCTTGTGCTTCTCGATACGGCGACCGGTCAGTTGATTCAGAAACACGCAATGCCGGATCGTCTGCGGCAGCTTTCCACCCGCCATGTGGATCTCGGCGATGACGGGCGCATCTGGTTTGCCTGCCAATATGAGGGACCGCGCAACGACCTTCCGCCGCTTGTCGGTCATTTCTCGAAGGGTGAGGATGTGTCCCTCCTGGATTTGCCCCAGGAAACGACGATGCGCCTTGCCAATTATGTCGGGGCCATCGCCGTCAACCGGCGCGATGGGCTGGTGGGCCTGACATCGCCCAACGGCAACGCCGCCGTGACCCTGGATGCGAAAACCGGGCGCGTTTTATCCGAGACGACGGTGCGGGAAGCCGCGGGCGTCGCCCCTGCCGCGAACGGCATTGCTGTTTCTTCCTATGACGGATTTTTCGAGACCGTGCGCAGCGACGTGGCATGGGACCAGCATATCGTGCGTCTCTCCAGCTAAAATACTGAAAAGGCACGGGAACAAAAGCATGGTCGGCGCATTGGATGCGTCATGAAAAACCTTACCGTGTATATTGTTTTCGTAGTTGCAGTTGTTGCCGTTGGAGCGCTGATCGGCGTCAACAATGTGCCGGGCGAATGGTATCAATCGCTGCAGAAACCATTCTTCAATCCACCCAACTGGATTTTCGGGCCGGTCTGGACGGCGCTTTACGTGCTGATCGGCATTGCCGGCGCCCGCACATGGATCAGGAAGCCGATGGGGACGCGTATGCGCCTCTGGTTCACGCAGATGATACTGAATTTCCTGTGGTCGCCGATCTTTTTCGGCATGCAGAGCCCGGCAGGCGCACTCGTCATCATCATCCCCATGCTGATCTGCATCATCGCCTTCATGGCGCTGACCTACCGCCGTGACCGCATATCGATGTGGCTTTTTATGCCCTATGCGCTGTGGGTCGCCTTTGCCACGGCGCTCAACGCAAGCATCAGCATGCTGAACTAATTCGGCTGCAAGCCCTTGCCTTGCCCGCCGCCACGCGCCATGTCAGTCTGCGACAGGGCAGAAGGCAGGCAGGTAAGCCATGGAGATCACGGATCCCGGCGATTTTCGTCAGCGGATAGAAAGCAGCTTTGCGCGTCAGGGCGTGGTGCAGGCGATCAACGCCGAGATCACCCGTATCGAACACCGGCTGGTGGAAATCGAACTGCCTTTTCATGAAAAGCTGACGCAGCAGCACGGCATATTACATGCGGGCGTCATCGCCGCCGGTCTGGATACGGCCTGTACCTATGCGGCCTATACGATCATCGAGCCTGAGGCCTCACTGCTGACCATCGAGTTCAAGGTCAACCTCATGTCGCCCGGGCGCGGTGAGCGTTTCCTGTTTCGTGGCGAAATCATCAAGCCCGGAAACAACCTGATCGTCGCCGATGGCCGCGCTTATGCGCTTTCGGACGGGCCGGCAAAGCTGATCGCCTCCATGACCGGCACGATGATGGTGGTGAAGGGTCGCGAGGATATTACCGGATGAGCTACCGGCTTTTGCATGTTGCGGATAAATCCGTCCTCTTCGTCATGGCGGCTTCCGCCGAATACGGCCCCCATCTACAGGCCCGCATTGCGCCGCTGATGACCGGCGTCGGCCCGGTCGAGGCTGCGATTTCGGTAACGGCCGTTCTTGCCGGTCTCGATGCGGCAGACCATTTGCCCGACCTCGTCGTTTCTCTCGGCTCTGCCGGTTCACGCACTCTGGACCAAACGGGCGTCTATCAGGCGATTTCGGTTTCGTATCGCGATATGGACGCCTCCGCCTTCGGTTTCGAAAAGGGTCGCACGCCCTTTCTTGACCTGCCGGCCGATGTGCCATTGCCTTTCCTCATACCCGGCATTGCCGAGGCACGTCTTTCCACCGGCGCCAACGTGGTTTCCGGTGCGGCCTATGGGGCGATCAACGCCGACATGGTGGAAATGGAAACCTACGCCGTGCTCCGTGCCTGCCAGCGCTTCGGCGTACCGCTCGCCGGTCTGCGTGGTATTTCCGATGGCAAGGCGGATGTGAACCATGTGGATGACTGGACGGAATATCTGCACATCATCGACGAAAAGCTGGCGGAGGCCGTCGACGGGCTTTGCCGCGCCATTGAAGACGGTACGATCGCCCTTTGAAACCTTGCGATTTTCGCAAATTTCCGCTGTTTGACACCCGCTTCCGGGTTGCCTAAAGCCGCCATTTTCTTTAAAGGCTCGCCATGACCCAGATAGCCCATCCCGACAGCATTCTCATCATCGATTTCGGCAGCCAGGTGACGCAGCTGATTGCGCGCCGCATCCGCGAAGCCGGGGTCTATTGCGAAATCCATCCGTTTCAGAATGCCGCAGAGGCGTTTGAGAAGCTTCAGCCCAAGGGCGTGATCTTCTCCGGCGGCCCCGCATCCGTGACGGCGGAAGGAAGCCCGCGCGCGCCGCAGGCGGTGTTTGACAGCAAGGTTCCGATCCTCGGCATCTGCTACGGCCAGCAGACGCTCTGCACGCAGCTCGGCGGCGTTGTCGAGGGCGGCCATGCGGCGGAATTCGGCCGGGCCGATATCGACATCAAGAAGGCAAGCCCGCTTTTTGAAGGCTTCTGGGAACAGGGCAAGAGCTATCCCGTCTGGATGAGCCATGGCGACCGTGTAACGAAGCTGCCGGAAGGTTTCGAGGTCATCGCAACCTCCGAGAACGCGCCTTTCGCCATCGCCGCGGACGAGACCCGTCACTACTACTCCACCATGTTCCACCCTGAAGTGGTGCATACCCCTGACGGCGGCAAGCTGCTCTCCAACTTCGTGCACAAGATCGTCGGGCTTAAATCCGACTGGACGATGGCGGCTTATCGCGCCGAGATGATCCGCAAGATCCGCGAGCAGGTCGGCACCGGCCGCGTGCTCTGCGCACTCTCTGGCGGCGTCGATTCCTCGGTTGCGGCTATTCTCATCCATGAGGCGATCGGCGACCAGCTCACCTGCGTTTACGTCGACCATGGCCTGATGCGGCTTGGTGAAAGCGAGCAGGTGGTCGGCATGTTCCGCGACCATTACAATATTCCGCTTGTTCATGTTGACGCCGCCGATCTGTTCCTCGGCGAACTCTCGGGCGTTTCCGATCCGGAAGCGAAGCGCAAGACCATCGGCCGCCTGTTTATCGAAGTCTTCGAGGCCGAAGCGGCCAAGATCGCCGCCGACGGCAAGGGTGCTCCGAATTTCCTCGCACAGGGCACGCTTTACCCTGACGTCATCGAGAGCGTCTCCTTCTCCGGCGGCCCCTCTGTCACCATCAAGAGCCACCACAATGTCGGCGGTCTTCCCGAGCGCATGAACATGCAGCTCGTGGAGCCGCTGCGTGAACTTTTCAAGGACGAAGTACGTGCGCTTGGCCGTGAACTCGGCCTGCCGGACAGCTTCATCGGCCGCCACCCCTTCCCAGGTCCTGGTCTGGCGATCCGTTGCCCCGGCGCGATTACCCGCGAGAAGCTCGATATTCTGCGCAAGGCCGATGCGATCTATCTCGATGAAATCCGCAAGGCTGGTCTCTACGACACCATCTGGCAGGCTTTTGCCGTGCTGCTGCCGGTGCAGACCGTCGGCGTCATGGGCGATTACCGCACCTATGACTTCGTCTGCGCGCTGCGCGCCGTGACCTCGGTAGACGGCATGACGGCGGATTTCTATCCCTACGACATGAATTTCCTCGGCCGCGCGGCAACCCGCATCATCAACGAAGTGCGGGGCATCAATCGCGTTGTCTATGACGTGACGAGCAAACCGCCCGGCACGATCGAGTGGGAATAGGACTATAATCGACACAGTGGCGTTGCTACCGCAACGCCGCCATGTCGAAGGCAGTTTAAACGATGACGCCGCGACTAGTTCGCGGCGTTTCTGTTTTGTCGTGTGAGATAGATCATCTGGGCGGCCAGGCCGACCACGAGGATCGCCAGCAACCCTGCCTGAACACCGAGAAGCAGCGGTGATTTCAGGTCCGTAACCAGAGGGTGACCGTCCGGAACACGACGCAGGATTTCGCTGGCCGTCGGGACCATCAAAAGAAACGCAGTGATGCTGAGACAGATGGTTTCAATATATCTGGCCAGGCGCGTTGAACCAAGAACGCGTTCGATGCCGTAACCTGCAAGCAGGAAAAGGATGGTCAGGACGCCAACGCCATAGCTGATCGGCTGATGCGCGACGAGGAAGACCGTCGCAGCTCCAATCAGCATGGAGACAAGATAGAGGGTGCCCAGCGCTGATCGCGGAACGATTCGACCGTAGCGGGCAAACATGTAAATGGCGGCGGGAATGGCCGGCAGGCTTCCAAGTGTATGGATCCAGCCAAGCGGAGAAATTCCGAACATGAGAGATTGCCTTTCTTGTCCAAAAGGACGGGGTGGTCCAGGAAGCAGACTGTCATCGACAAATCTGCCAGCTTAATGCTGTCTGTTGTTTCGGTGGCATGCCGCCCGGGCCACGCCTTCACGTTCCCCGCGAGGCTCCGATTTTAAGCGGTCATGCGCTCCAGCAGGGGGCGGGTTATTGCACCAAAAGTCGTCGCATTACCGTGGGCACGGGCGGAAAGCATCGCGCCGTGCACGGTGGCCATGAAGATTTCAGCATTGGCTCTGGCAGTTCCGCTCAGCGCGATGCGCCCCTGGGCAACGCCGCGTTCCAGAACGGTGGTGAGCCAGTCCGAGAGACTTCGAAAATGCGCGCGCACTTCAAGAGCGACTGCTTCAGGCAGAACCGGAATTTCACTGGCGAGCAAAGCGCAGACGCAGAAGGGATGAGTGGCCTCAGCGATACAGCCCTCCCAATAGCCGATATAGGCGCGAAGCTGTTCGAGCGGGTCGGAAACGTTTCGCTCCAGTTCGGCGATACCGGCTTCCGCCTCCTGCCTGTATTGCGCAACCAGTTTTTGGACCAGATCGGTCTTGCTGGGAAAATGGTGGTGAATGCTCGCATTGCGAATACCGACCACAGCGGAAATATCGGCATAGCTGAAACTGTTGTAGCCGCCCTTTATGATCAGGGAGCGTGCGCAACGAAGAATTTCATCCGCTTTGGTTTGTGGATTTTTCATAGTAATTACCTACCAACTAGTAGGTAGAATGTCAACCCGAAGCCGTTTGCCTTATGGCTGCTGACGGAATCCCGCCGGAAACCAGATGTGCGCGGGGCCGATATTACTGGACGTACCGACTGCCGAAAGCGACTAAAAAATGAACCACCAAACAGTGATCGCCTATTCCGGTCCGCAAGCAGCTGTCGCGCGGTCGGCTAGACCCGAGACCGCTTATGCGTTTGACTTTCTGCGCTTTTTTGCCAGTATTCGACCGTCTTTCGCAGAGTACCGCCGGCCCCGCACCGCTTTAAGGGGTGTAATCAGTCCACCAGGACAGGCTGCCGTTCGTCCTATCGAGGACAATAGAAGGAAGCCCATCGATGACATCCGATGCCGATCCGAAGCCTATGTCACGCGCCGCCGCGATCCTGTACGCCATCAGTTTGCCGCTGGGCCTGATGGCCTTGGTTTTTCTGCCTGCGGGCAGGATCAACTGGTGCCCGGGCTGGATTTTCGTCGTGGTCGTCGTCGTTTCTTTTGCCCTTTCCGCGCTGGTATTGGCGCGTGTGAACCCGGTCATTTTCCGCGCGCGCAGCCGGTTCCAGCCGGGCACCAAGAAATGGGACCTGATTCTGGTCTCCGTGATCCTTTTGGCTTTTTTTGCTGAAATCCCGGTTGCGGCATTCGATGCCGGCCGGATGGAGTGGTCTGCCGTGCCGTTGTGGGTCGTGCTGCTCGGCTACATCCTGCTTGTCGGCGGTATTGCGGTTACGGCCTGGGCCCAGGCCGTCAATCCGTTCTTCGAGCCCGGGGTCCGCATCCAAAGCGAGCGCGGGCAGCGGGTGGTCACGTCGGGCCCATACCGTATCGTGCGCCACCCCGGTTACACGGCCGCAATCGGCATGTTCACTGGCATACCGCTCGCATTGAGTTCCTGGATAGCCCTGCTCCCCGCGGCTTTGGCCATCGTGCTGCTAATCATCCGTACCGGCTTGGAAGACCGCCTGCTGCAGGCCGAATTGCCCGGTTATTCTGAATATGCCCGTCAAAGGCGCTATCGGCTGTTTCCCGGTATCTGGTGAACGTCGCAAAGCTAATGTTCTCTTTTTGTTCTTTCAATTTTAACCGGTGATGGTAATATCGCGGCCCTGGCAAAGGCCATGGAGCATCGTCATGAGTTTCGAGTTGGCAGAGGAAGGAGGCTCAAAGCAGCTTTGCTTCGAAGGGTGGGAGTCGGAGAAAATACGGCGTTTCAATCCGCGATTAAGCAGCAAGCTCCTGATCATGGTGAAACCGCCGGCAGCCTTGGCGGAACGAATTTTTGCCGATGCGTCGTGCCATGCTGCGGGGCGGACGAAGCGTGAGGCCTATCCGCCGGAGCTTCTGCATATAACCCTGCTCTGTGTCGGATGTTTTGAGACCGTGCCTCACGGGCTGGTACATCGGCTGAAGGCGACGCTCGGGGAAATCAAGGCGCGGCCCGTTCCGATCACATTCTATGGATCGTCGCTCTTCGGCAATCGCAACAGTCTGGTGCTACGCAGTGGCAGCGAGATGCAGGAGCTTAAGGCTCTGGCGAAGATGGTGCAGCGCTCCCTTAGGCGAGCAAACCTGCCCTATGTCGCCGCATCGTCTTTTACACCGCATCTCACCATGATCTACGGCTGCGGGAAAATCGAGCTGATGCAGGTTGAGACACCATATAGCTGGCTGGCGGGGAACTTCGAACTTGTGTTCAGTCACAATGGCGAAACGCGGCATGAATTGCTCGAGCGCTTCGCACTTTCGCCGAAAGCAGACCGTTATGAGCGGCCTGAAAGCCAGTTACATTTGCCGGGGAAAGTGATCGGACCTTCGAAACGGCCGATGCAAAGGGTGGCGATGCGGTAAGATGCACCCGAAGTGGCATAGCACTTCCCACGCCGATAGTCGTTTCCGCATCCGCTGTTGAAAGCTATACGGAACCTTGTTTTGCGAAGCCGGGGCGCTTTTCGCGCCATCCGCGTATCCACCGCGCCCGTCGAAAACCGATCCGGTTGTCGATCCTGAGCGCAAGCGAGGCGGTATCGCCTCGCAACGGATAATGGCCAGCTTAGAGCTGTACCTTGTCGAAAGCCTTACCGTCGATACCGAGAGCTTCGAGATCGGCACGGGCGGGCTTGCGATGTGCGCGAACAGCGGCCGAAACCGAGAGCGCTGCACCGAGAACGGCGAAAGTTTCACCGAAGAAGTTACGCGATGTCTTTGCAACCTGACGCATTTTTCTCTCCATCTTTGATGCCCAGATAATGGGCATTTCGGCCCCGTTCTACAACTCATGATGTAGCAGGGAAGCCATGCAGCTTTGCTCGCGCTCGTTCGGATATCAGCCATTGCGATTTTGCATGACTTAGCATCAAGACGGGGCAAATGCGCAGGGGCAATTCAGCGGGCGGGTTGAATAAGGCGGATATTTTGTTATGCCGGAGAGCTTGAAGACAAAGAGGCTGGCAGCATGACGATCACCATTTACGGCATCAAGAACTGCGACACGATGAAGAAGGCCAGAAGCTGGCTGGAGACCCATGGCGTCGACTATTCTTTCCATGACTACAAGGCGTCGGGCATCGACCGCGCCCATCTGGAAACATGGTGCGATGCCGCGGGCTGGGAAACGGTTCTCAACCGCGCCGGTACGACCTTCAAAAAACTCGACGACGGCCAGAAGACCGATCTGAACCGTGAGAAGGCTATCGCGCTGATGCTGGAGCAGCCCTCCATGATCAAGCGTCCGGTGCTGGAGGCGAAGGGCAAGATAACTGTCGGTTTCAAGCCTGAAACCTACCAGACCCTTTTTGCGTGACTGCAACCTGTCATGTCCAAAACAACACGCGCCACCCAGATGCTGACCAAGGCAGGCGTTGCCTTCACCACTGTCACCTATGATTACGATCCGAATGCAGACCGCATCGGTCTGCAGGCGGCCGAGGCGATCGGTGAGCCACCGCATCTGGTGCTGAAAACGCTGATGGCGGAACTGGATGGCAAGCCGGTCTGCGTCGTCGTCCCTTCGGATCGTGAGGTCAGCATGAAAAAGCTGGCCGCCGCCTTCGGAGGTAAATCCGCCAGCATGATGAAGCCTGCCGATGCGGAGCGCGCCACCGGTTACCATGTCGGCGGCATCAGCCCTTTCGGGCAGAAAAAACAGGTGCCGACGGCCATCGAGGCCGGGGCGATGACGCATGATTATGTCTACATGAATGGCGGGCAGCGTGGCTTGCAAGTGAGGCTTTCGCCCCGCGATGCCCAAATGGCGCTGGAGGCCATTGCCGCACCGCTGGTCGCCGATTGAAGCGCCGGAGGGCATGCCTGAAAGCATTTGGCTTTCGGGAGGAATGGGCTATGGTCGGCGCCTCCGATTGAAATAGACGAAGGCAGATCATGACCGTTTCTCCCATCGATCCCGTCAAACTCGAAAAACTGGCCGAAGTCGCCATCAAGGTCGGCCTGCAATTGCAGAAGGACCAGGATCTGGTGATTACAGCGCCGCTGGCAGCCCTGCCGCTGGTGCGATTTTTGACCAAACACGCCTATCTGGCGGGTGGCGGACTGGTCACCACCTTTTATTCCGATGAAGAAACCACGCTTGCGCGCTATCGCCATGCCAGTGACGCCAATTTCGACCGGGCTTCCGGCTGGCTTTATGAGGGCATGGCAAAGGCTTATGCCAATGGCGCAGCGCGGCTGGCGATTGCCGGCGACAACCCCATGCTGCTGGCCGAACAGGACCCGGCCAAGGTTGCCCGCGCCAACAAGGCCAACTCCACGGCATACAAGCCGGCGCTGGAGAAGATTTCCAATTTCGACATCAACTGGAACATCATCTCCTATCCCAACCCGTCTTGGGCAAAGCAGGTCTTTCCTGATGTGACGGAAGACGAAGCGGTCCGCAGGCTTGCCGACGCCATCTTCGCCGCCTCGCGGGTGGATCTGGCCGATCCGGTCGCGGCGTGGGCGCAGCATAATGCCAATCTCGCCAAGCGCTCGGCATGGCTGAACGGCGAACGTTTCGCTTCGCTGCATTTCACCGGCCCCGGCACGGATGTGAAGATAGGCCTCGCGGACGGTCACGAATGGCATGGCGGCGCCTCCACCGCCAAGAATGGTGTGGCCTGCAACCCGAATATCCCGACTGAAGAAGTGTTCACCACACCACATGCGCTGCGCGTGGATGGTTACGTCTCCAGCACCAAGCCGCTCTCGCATCAGGGAACGCTGATCGACGATATCCAGGTGAAGTTCGAGGCGGGCCGTATCGTCGAAGCCAAGGCTTCCAAGGGCGAAGCTGTATTGAACAAGGTGCTCGACACCGATGAGGGCGCGCGGCGTCTGGGCGAAGTGGCGCTGGTGCCGCATTCCTCACCGATTTCGGCAAGCGGCATCCTGTTCTACAACACGCTGTTCGATGAAAATGCCTCGTGCCACATCGCGCTCGGCCAGTGCTATTCAAAATGCTTCCTTGACGGCGCCTCGCTGTCGCAGGAGCAGATCACGGCGCAGGGCGGCAATTCCAGCCTGATCCACATCGACTGGATGATCGGCTCCGACAAGGTGGACATTGATGGCGTGAAGCCGGATGGCTCCACGGTTCCGGTGATGCGAAAGGGCGAATGGGCCTGACGGGACCTATCTCGGCAACTGACTGCGCTGACTGAGCCAGATGCTGAAAAGCACCGCGACGAAACCTGCGATCTGTGCTGGCGTGAGGCTTTGGCCAAGCGCCAGCCAGCCGAGCAGGGTTGCAACGACCGGGCTTAGAAAACCGAGCGATGCGGCGGCGGGAGGTTCGATACGGGTCAGCCCGCGGAACCACAGAAAATAGGTCAAGGCGGCGCCGATAAGACCCAGATAGGCCATGCCGAGAATATTGGCCGCTGTCGGTGTCGGCAGGGCCGGTTCCAGGAAATAGGCAACCGGCAGCAGCAGGATACCGCCCGCCGTCAGTTGCCAGGCGGTAAATGTGAGGTTCGACACCGGCGGCCGCCATTTGCGGGTCAGCACCGTTCCGAAAGCCATGGATACGGCACCGGCAAGACCTGCTGCCACCCCGATACCATCCAGCGCAGCACCCGGCGCCAGAACCAGAAGAGCGACACCGACAATACCCAGAAAACCGGCCGCGATGGCCAGCGGCCGAACCGGTGCTGCGAGAAACAGCCGGGAGAGGCCAATCACGATCAGGGGCTGGACCGCGCCCACCGTTGCCGCCACGCCACCCGGCAGCCGATAGGCTGAAACGAAAAGCATCGCCCAGAAGAACGAGAAATTCAGCGCCCCCAGAATGAAGCTGCGCGGCCACCAGATGCCCTGCGGCAGCTTTCTCACGAAAAGCAGCAGGAGCAGGCCGGCCGGCAATGCGCGCAGCATGGCGACATGCAGGGGATATCCCTGCGGTAAAAGTTCCGTCGTGACGAAATAGGTGGTTCCCCAGATGGCCGGGGCAAGGGCGGTCACCAGCACATCGGCGGCATAGGTCGTATTTTTCTTCATTTCAAGAATCTCTATATCAAGATAAATGCAATCTAGCTGATTTTATCTTGACGTCAAGATACCAGTTGTTATGCCTTGGGGATGAGCAAAGAACCGTTTGACCGCGTCGATCACATTCTGGCGCAATGGCACAGGGAGCGGCCCGATCTCGACGTCGGCCCCATGGGGCTCCTCGGGCGCTTGAACCGTCTCACCACCCATCTCGGTCGAGAGGTGGAGGCGGTGCTGCTGAAGCATGGGCTTTCCTCCTCCGCTTTCGATGTTCTGGCGACATTGCGGCGCTCCGGTTCGCCCTACCAGCTCTCCCCCGGCGATCTGCTTGCCATGGCGATGGTAAGCTCCGGCACCATGACCAACCGCATCGACCAGCTTGAAAAAGCGGGGCTGGTGGAGCGCATACACAACCCGAATGACCGGCGCAGCGTCCTGATATCGTTGACGGAGCGGGGGTTTGCCATTGTCGAGGAAGCGGCCGGCGCTCACGTCGAAAACCAGCACCGCCTGGTTGCCGGCCTCAGCGAAGAAGAGCGTGCGACGCTGAACCAACTGCTGAAACGGTTTTTGCGAGATTTCGAAGAATAGGTTTTCCGGGCCTGGCAAACACGCAATGGCCGCGTGATGGCGCTTGTTTCGCCCCAGAAAATCCTGTAAGCAATTTTCCATAAACCTGTACTACAGGTTGGAGGAAAAATGTATAACGCCATTTCCCACGAAACCGGTCTCGTCAGCAGCACGATCGGCGCGATCACCCGCCACATCAGGGAAAACGAACTTGCCCCCGGCGCGAAACTCCCCAGCGAGCTTTCGCTCTCACAGCAGCTCGGCGTCTCCCGTACCGTCGTTCGCGAGGCCTTCAGGTCTCTGTCCGCCATGCGGCTGATCGATGTCAGCGCCGGCAAGCGCGCCACGGTGGCGACACTGGATCATGGTGCGATGTCATTGATGTTTGAACATGGCATTCACACCGAACAGATCAACATCCAGCAGATCTACGATGTGCGCCGTACGATCGAAGTTAGAACCGTAACTTTGGCAGCGCTGCGGCGAACGGATGCGGAAGCGCTCACCATTCTCGACCATGCCAACAATATGGAGCGGGATTTCGGCGACAACGACAAGGTCATGGAACACGATCTTGCCTTCCACCTCGCCGTTGCCAGAGCGTCGAAAAACCCGGTTTTCGAACTTATTCTCGGCGCCTTCCAGAATGTGACGCGCCAGACATGGCCGATCGGCTGGAAAAGCCGCACATCCGACGCGCAGCGCCATGCCGCAGGTGAACTTCACATCGCCATCGGACAGGCCATTGCCGCAGGAGACCCGCAAACGGCCTCAACGCTGATGGCGCGGCATTTCGATGAAAGCGTGCACGCGCTTCTGGCGGCCGGCATCGCCTGATTTTTTTCAACACAGTTCCAGACGGAACACGACTTGCCTCTGGAGGAGACACTTCATGAAAATTACGAAACTTGAGACCGTCCGCGTGGCGGAACGGGCAAACTTGCTCTGGGTTCTGGTCCATACGGATGAGGGCATTACCGGGCTTGGCGAAACCTTCTATGGCGCCGAGACGGTGGAAACCTATGTGCACGAATATATCGCACCCCGCGTGATCGGCCGCGATCCGCTGCAGATTGATCTTCTGGCGCAGGACCTCGTCGGTTATCTCGGTTTCCGCTCTTCGGGAGCGGAGGTACGGGGCAATTCCGCTTTCGATATCGCGCTGTGGGATATTTTCGGCAAGGCCACCAACCAGCCGATCGCCCAGCTTCTCGGTGGTTTCAGCCGCAAGGAAATCCGCACCTACAACACTTGTGCGGGCACCGAATATATCAAGAAGGCCACCGGCCAGCAGACAGCCAATTATGGCCTGTCCGGCGGCAAGGATTATGACGATCTGAACGGCTTCCTGCACCGGGCCGACGAGCTGGCCCACTCGTTGCTCGAAGACGGCATCACGGCCATGAAGATCTGGCCCTTCGATGCGGCGGCGGAAAAGACGCGTGGCCAATATATTTCGATGCCGGACCTGAAAAGCGCGCTCGAGCCTTTCGAAAAAATCCGCAAGGCGGTGGGCGACAAAATGGATATCATGGTGGAGTTTCACTCCATGTGGCAGCTTCTGCCCGCGATGCAGATCGCCAAGGCGCTCACCCCCTACCAGACCTTCTGGCATGAAGACCCGATCAAGATGGACAGCCTTTCCAGCCTGACCCGTTATGCCGCCGTTTCGCCAGCACCTATTTCCGCATCCGAGACGCTCGGTTCCCGCTGGGCCTTCCGCGATCTCCTGGAAACCGGTGCTGCCGGCGTGGTGATGCTTGACATCAGCTGGTGCGGTGGGCTTTCCGAAGCGCGCAAGATCGCTTCGATGGCAGAAGCCTGGCATCTGCCGGTCGCGCCGCATGATTGCACCGGCCCGGTGGTGCTCTGCGCCTCAACGCATCTGTCGCTTAATGCGCCGAATGCGCTGGTGCAGGAAAGCGTGCGCGCCTTCTACAAGACCTGGTATCGCGATCTCGTCACCGCATTGCCGGAAGTGAAAAACGGCATGATCACCGTGCCGCCAGGTCCCGGCCTTGGCATGGAGCTGCATCCCGATATCGAAAAGACCTTCACCGTCAGCCGCCGCTTTTCGGATGCGGCGTCGATCTGATCAGAACAGATTGCCTTGATCCGTCGGGCCAGAAGAAGCCGGTTTTGCCGGCTTCTTTTTTGGCGCGGCTGACGTATCCGAGGGCGGCGTCCCCTCTCCGGTTGTGATGGCAGAAACGCGGCCATCGGCAAATTCCATCGATACCGCAGCACCAGACGCGATGGCGGCAGCACGGGTCAGCGGCCGGTTCTCCTCATCGCGGATGACGGCATAACCGCGCTTCAGCACGTTCTTATACGACAGCGATTGCAGAATGCGGTCATGGGAGGCAAGGCCCGCGCGGTTCTGCGTCATGCGGTGCAGCACGGCTGTATCGGCGCGGCGTGCAGCAGTGACAATGCGTTCCTTCTGCCGCTCCAGCTGGCCGAGTAGCCGGGCGGGAAGCGAACGCAGCGAAGAATCAAAGGCATCGACACGGCCTTTTCCCTGCAGCAGGCGGCGCTCAACCAGGGTCTCGGCCCGATGCATGCGCTCGGTAATCCGCTGCCTGTGCTGTTTGAGACCGTTCAGCAGGGTTTCCGGCCTGAGACCCGAGGCTGAACGTTCGAAGGCGCGGCGTTTGTTCAGCGTGGTCAATTCCAGTCCCCGCCCGAGACCGCTCGCGGCCTCATCAAACCGGCGGCGCGGCAAAGCGAGAAGCTGATCGAGCGAGGGCAGCGCCCGCACCAGCGCCCGCACGCCCTGACGGCGATTGTCCATCTGCCGCGATACCGAGCCGGAAAGGCGCGCGGCAAGGCCGGAAAGCTGCGCTTCCAGCTCGGCCCGCACCGGCACAGCCATTTCGGCGGCCCCCGTCGGCGTCGGCGCGCGAACATCGGCGGCATAATCGATCAAGGTCGTATCGGTCTCATGCCCCACGGCGGAAATCAGCGGGATTTTGCTCTCGGCAGCGGCACGCACGACGATTTCGTCGTTGAAACTCCAGAGGTCTTCCAGACTGCCGCCGCCACGGGCGACGATCAGTACATCCGGCCGTGCAATTTCACTACCGGGTTGAAGCGCATTGAAGCCGCGAATGGCGTTCGCCACTTCCTCGCCCGAACCTTCGCCCTGCACCTTGACCGGCCAGACGACGACATGCACGGGAAAGCGATCCGAGATGCGGTGAAGAATATCGCGGATGACTGCGCCCGTCGGCGAGGTCACGACCCCAATGACGCGCGGCATGAACGGCAGGCGACGCTTGCGTTCCGCATCAAACAACCCTTCCGCCGCCAGACGTCGACGGCGATCTTCGAGCAACGCCATCAGCGCGCCGGCACCTGCCGGTTCGAGGCTTTCTATGACGATCTGGTATTTCGAGGAGCCGGGAAAGGTGGTGACCTTGCCGGTGGCGATGACCTCCATGCCTTCTTCCGGGCGGAACTTCAGCCGCGAGAACGTGCCTTTCCAGATCACCGCATCGATACGGGCGCGGTCGTCCTTCAGCGAGAAATAGGCGTGCCCTGAAGAATGCGGCCCACGATAGCCGGAAATCTCGCCGCGCACCCGCACCTGCTCGAAAGCCGTCTCCACCGTGCGCTTGATGGAACCCGACAGTTCGGACACCGAGAACTCGGCAAGATTGCTCAATGCTGCGTGGGAGAAGATATCGCTCATGCCCGTTTGTAACCAAAACCCGTCGATTCGGAAATGCCGGCACCGGCCCGGCCCATTTTAACGGCGATGAAACCATATCCTCAACTAACGAGTTAGGAAAATGGGGATTGGAGGAGAAAACAAGGGTTCGTTAGGGAAGACAGCGTTACGTCTGTCCCAGGCCCGGCAACCAAAGAGGAGGCGGCATCATGATTTTTCTTACCGCCACAGTGCTCGGCGTAACCGCAGTTGCGTTGCGTTCGGTTTTCAGCATCGTTTTCATCTGCATGATGATTATCGGTGCCTATGGCGTGGCGATTGCACTTTCTTCCACGGCCGTGCCCCTGATGTCGCTGCTTCTGGCGCTTGCCGGTTACAATTTCGGTGTCGTGGGTGTCGTTATCAGCCTTCTGGTGCTGCAGCGCCCACGTTCCACCCAGCCAACCCTCTAAAAGTCCACGGCCTTGAGGCTTCCGCACTTTGCGCTGACCGAGATTTGCGGACTGGCCACTGACCTCACCGTTACCTGTGTGCTTATTTTCTATCTCGGCGTCGATCCGCTTGCCGCCCGTTTGCCGGGCGCGGCAGCGGGGCTTGCAACAAGCTGGCGGATGAACCGTTCGAATGGTGAGGCATCAGCCGCACTGAACAGCTTTCTGACAAATGCCGTCACGCTTACCTCGCGTATCGTCAGCGTCGGGCTGTTTGCCCTGCTGCAATGGCGCAACCCGCTGGTGCAGCCGCTCGTCCCGCTTGCCTTTTCAGCACTCGCAGCACTGTTGCTGGCGCTTTACGGCTATTGGCGGCTTCAAAGGCAACGGCAAGAGCCGGATTAAACCGTTTCCCACCCGTCCTTTTCCGCCGCCCGGTAAATGGCGTCGATGAAAAGCTGGTTCTTCCTCGAGTTTTCCAGCGTAACGACTTCGCCCTCACCCTTCGCAGCACGGGCAAAGGCCTCCGCCTCCAGCTTATATTGGCGGCTATCCTGAAACCGGAAGATTTGCGACTGGTTATGGGCCTGATTGGTCAGCTCGATCTCTTCCGCACCCCAGCGATTGGCGTTGAAGGGAGATTTGACCTCGATGTAACCGTCAGTGCCATGGAAAACCATCAGCTGGCGGGCGGCAAGCTGTGTGGCCAGATAAAAACTCAGTTCGAAACCGCCGAAATCGGCCCTGACGCTGGAATAGATATCGGTGCCAAATTCCGTGTCGCGCTCGACGGTGGCCTGCACGCGCCTCGGCTCCACACCGGTGACGAAGCGGGTCACGATGGTGGGGTAGACGCCGATATCGGGCAAGGCCCCGCCACCCAGTTCGGGAATATTGCGCATATTGCCGGGATCGCGGTTGAAATAGCTGAAAGCGCCCTGCACTTGCTTCAGTGTTCCGATCGCGCCCGAGGCCAGCAACTCCTTCACCTTGGCCCAGACCGGCGCATAGGTGACCATGAAGGCCTCCGAGATGACAACGCGGTTGCGGTCGCGCGCGGCGATGAGGGTGTCGATCTCCTCTGCCTTCAGTGCAATCGGCTTTTCGCACAGAACGTGTTTGCCGGCATCGGCGGCCTTGATGGTCCACTCCACGTGCTGCGATGTCGGAAGCGGAATGTAAACCGCGTCGATGGCATCGGAAGCCAGCATTTCCTCATAGGAACCGAAGGCGTGGGGCACGGAAAAACGATCCGCCACCGCGCGCGCCCTGGCGAGATCCCGGCTGGCTATGGCGCTGACCACGCAGTTCTGCGCATCCTGTATCGCCGGAATGACGTGATCCTGCGCGATTTTCGCCGTTGAGATTATTCCGAAGCGCAGCATTCCGTTCTCCTGCTCTGCCATTCAACGGAAACTTACCATCGTCACACGTCATGGCAAGCCGCAGGTGCGCGATAGATCAAAGATGGCTGAATTTGTCCTGTCTTTGTCGGGATATCTGCTTTTCTCCGTGCTTTATAGAGGTAATTATGCTATGCATGAACCCAATGGAGATACATGAAATGTCCTCTTCCCATACAGCACTGCTGGTCATCGACGTTCAGGAATCCTTTCGGCATGCCCCCTATTTCGAGGAAAGCGGTTTGGCTGCCTATCTGGAGAAACAGCAGGCGCTGATCGATGGCGCCAAAGCCGCGGGCATTCCAGTCGTTCAAATCTTCCATGTCGATGGCGACAAGGCCTTCTCAAAGGACAGTGGCTATATCCGGGCGCTGGATGGCGTGCGGATCACGCCTGATGTCACCTTTCACAAGAACCGCCATTCGGCTTTTGCCGGCACCGGCCTCGAAATCTGGCTGACACAGAAGGGCATCAACCGGCTGATCGTCTCTGGTATCCGCACCGAGCAATGTTGCGAAACCACCACGCGGCACGCTTCTGATCTTGGTTACAGCGTCGATTACGTCACCGAAGCGACCCTGACTTTCCCGATGACACATGCTTCCGGCACCGCCTTCAGCCCGGACGACATCCGCAAACGGACCGAACTGGTGCTGGCTGGCCGCTTCGCGCGCATCGTAAGCGTCAATGACGCATTGGCCACCGTCAAAGAGGCCGCCTGATGGATAGAGGCGGCACGCGCATCATTTCCTTTTATACGCTTGTGCCGCCACATGCGCTTTTGCTGGACATTGCCGGTCCGCTCGAAGTGATCCGTTATGCCAACGCGGAACAGCGGGACATCCATTTCGACTGCCGATACATTGCTGCGAGTGGCGAACAACAATCTTCCATCGGCCTTGGACTTTCCGGGCTGGAGAGCTTGCCCGCGACCTTGCCGGAAAATGCTTTCCTGCTGATCTCGGGCAGCACGTCACGCTTCGACAATGATCCGCAGACACAGCGAGAGCGGCAGGCGCTGGCGGCATGGCTGCGCCGCGCGGTGCGTGCCGATACGACAGTCATTTCCATCTGCTCCGGCGCGCTGCTGGCGGGAGAAGCGGGACTTTTCGACGGGCGAAACTGCACGACTCATGCCGATTGCGTTGAAGGGCTGCGCCGCATCGCGCCGCTGTCGCAGGTGGCCGAAAACCGCCTTTTCGTTGAGGATGGCAACCGCTTCTCAAGTGCCGGTATTTCCACCGGCATCGACCTGATGCTGCATGTGGTTTCCCGGCTGACATCCCCGGCCGTTGCGGCCCGCATTGCCAAAACAATGGTCGTTTATCTAAGACGCAGCGGCAGCGATCCGCAAATCTCCCCTTGGCTCACCGGCCGCAACCACATCCACCCCGCCATTCACCGGGTTCAGGACCGGGTGATGGCCGAGCCGGCGCAGGACTGGTCGCTGGAGCGGCTGGCCGATATTGCCGCGCTCAGCGAAAGGCATCTGTCGCGCCTGTTTCGCGAGCATACCGGCATCAGCGTCATCGACTACGTCAACCTGATGCGGGTCAATCTCGCCCGCGACATTCTCGCAAACAGCCGCCTGGATATGGAAGCCATCGCGGAAAGGGCGGGTTTTGCCTCCGCCCGGCATTTGCGGCGTGTCTGGCAACAGCACAATCGCCATCCGCCCAGCCATTATCGCGGTTTTCAGGCCTGATTTTTCGCAGACCCTGCCGCTGCCTGATGAATGCCATCAAAGGAATTGAATGGTTATGCCGGCAGGCAGTTGCTACCTTGCCATAAAGACAGCAACAGGAGCATTTTCCGTGGAAAAACGAAGTCTCGGCCGCACCGGCCTCTCCATCGCCCCGATCGTCTTCGGCGGCAACGTGTTCGGCTGGACAGCGGATGAGAAGACTTCCTTTGCCCTGCTCGACGCCTTTTTCGATGCCGGGTTCAATGCCATCGACACGGCGGATGTCTATTCCGCCTGGGTGGATGGCCATGTGGGCGGAGAGTCCGAGGCCATCATCGGCAAATGGCTGCAGCAGTCCAGTGTCAGGCGTGAGGATGCGGTGATCGTCACCAAGGTCGGTTTTGACAATCGCGGCCAGAAGACCGGTCTCAGCGCCAGGTGGATCGCGGAAGCCGTCGAGGCTTCCCTGAAGCGGCTGCAGACCGACTATATCGACCTCTACCTCGCCCACAAGCCGGATGCGGATGTGCCGCTGGAGGAAACGCTCGCCGCCTTCGCAAAGCTGAAGGAACAGGGGAAAATCCGCGCCATCGGCTGCTCAAATTATTCCGCAAGCCAGCTTCAGGACGCGCTGGACACGGCTGCAAAGAACAATCTGCCGCGCTACGACGTGCTGCAGCCGGAATATAATCTCTACAACCGTGCGGATTTTGAAGGTCCGCTTGCCGATCTCTGCGTCAGGCAAGAGATCGGGGTGATCAACTATTACAGCCTTGCGGCCGGTTTCCTCACCGGCAAATATCGCGCCAAGGCCGACACCGAAGGCGTTGCCCGCAGCTACCGGGTAGGCGACTACGTCAACACACGCGGCCTTGCCATTCTGGGGGCCATGGATGCGGTTGCCGTGGAAACCGGTGCCAAGCTCGCCGATATCGCACTGGCCTGGCTGCTGCGGAAGAGTGCCGTGACGGCTCCAATTGCCAGCGCCACCAGCCTGTCGCAGCTCGAGAGCTTCAAACGCGCCGTCGATCTGAAGCTGACAGACGAGATGATGGTTCTTCTCGATAAAGCGGGTGCGTGACATGGACCTTACAATTCGTGACGCACAGCCGAGTGACCGGGCGGAATGGCTGCGCCTGTGGAACGATTATCTCGCCTTCTACGATGTCCACCTTGCCGACGACGTGACCGACCATACTTGGGCGCGTATTCTCGACCCAGCGTCGCGTGTTTCCATGCGTGTGGCTTTGCTCGGCGACAAGATGGCCGGTTTCGCCATCCATCACTTCCATGATTCCACCTGGGTCAAAACACCCGATTGCTATCTGGAAGACCTGTTCGTCGACGGCGCGATCCGCGGCAAGGGAACAGGTCGGGCGCTGATGGATGATCTCATCGCCATCTGCGCCGAAAAAGGCTGGTCACGGCTTTACTGGAACACGGACGAGCATAATCACCGGGCCCAGAATCTCTATAACAGCTACGTGAAAAGCGATGGCCATATCCGCTATCGCATCAAGTTCTGATCACCCCTGAAGCGGAAGAAATCTACGAAAGCCCTCAGCGCCGGGCGCATCTGCCGGCGCGAGGGATAATAGATATAAAAACCGTCAAAGGGCGCGCACCAATCCTCCAGCACGCGGATGAGCCTGCCCTCCCTGATATCGTCCTCGACGCGCTGTTCGAAAACGAAGGCAAGGCCTGCCCCATCTATTGCCGCCCGGCGAATGAGGCTCTGGTCCGACAGGATCAGCGGTCCCTGTACATCCACCACCAGCGGCTTGCCATTCTTCTCCAGTTCCCAGCGATAGATAAGGCCGCTCGCGAAACGCCGGCGGATGCAGCGGTGACGGATGAGATCCCTCGGATCGTATGGCGGCGGGTTTTCTGCGAAATAGGAGGGCGCGCCAACAATCGCGCCGCGCCATGCACCACTCGCTTTCACCGCAATCATATCCGCATCGAGGTGCTCTCCGAGCCGCAGACCGGCATCGAAGCCTTTCGCGACGATATCTTCGAAGCGATCATCCGTTGAGATTTCAAGTGATATGTCGGGATAGAGCCGCAAGAACTCACCCAGCCGCGGCACGATAAGATCCTCGGCCGCAAGCCGAGGCAGGGTGATGCGCAGAGGACCCGCCGGCCTTCCACCGTGCTCGGCAAGCGTCTGGATGACCGTATCGATATCGGCAAGAGCCGGTCCCAACGTTTCGAGCAGCAGTTTACCCTCCTCCGTCGGAGAAACGCTGCGGGTGGTGCGGTGAAGCAGCCGCAGGCCAAGGCTTTCCTCCAGCGAAGAGACCGCATGGCTGACGGCAGAAGGCGCGATGGCCAATTCGGCCGCGGCCTTGCGGAAGCTGCGGCCTTCGGCAACGGCGGCGAGAACGGCCAGCTGGGAGAGTTGCACACGGTTCATTGTTCTAAATGATAGAACAACCCAAGCGGATTTGCAGCGGTTATTTTTACCACCGATGGGCAGTATGTTTTGCCCGTACCCACTCCCAAGGGTATATTAAACCGTCTTGGACACACATGCTCCGCCGCAAACCGCGGGATAGCTTTCAAGGCGTGCTCTGACAAAGGACAGGCAGATGAAACACAGAATCCTCGGAAAAGACCTCGCCGTTTCCGCACTCGGGCTTGGCTGCATGGGCATGAGCCATGCTTATGGACCTTCGGATGAAAGCGGTTCTATCGCGACGTTGCATCGCGCCGTCGAGCTTGGCGTCACATTGTTCGATACAGCGGAAGTTTATGGGCCGTTCAAAAACGAAACCCTCCTTGGCAAGGCTTTGAAGCCCTATCGCGATCAGGTGGTCATCGCCACCAAATTCGGCTTCCGCATCGACGGCAGCAAACCTTCGGCGGAAATGATCCAGGGTGTTGACGGTTCGCCGGCAAATGTTCGTGCCGTCGCCGAAGCCTCACTGAAAAGGCTGGGTGTCGATGTCATCGACCTCTATTACCAACACCGCGTCGATCCGGACGTGGCAATTGAAGAGACGGTCGGCGCAATGGCCGATCTGGTGCGGGAAGGCAAGGTGAAGGCGCTCGGCCTTTCGGAGGCGAGTGCGGCGACCCTTCGCAAGGCGCACGCCGTTCACCCGATTGCAGCCATTCAGAGCGAATATTCGCTGTGGACCCGCGATCCCGAAGAAAATGGCGTGCTGGAAACCTGCCGTGAACTGGGCATCGGTTTCGTACCCTTCAGCCCGCTCGGACGCGGCGCTTTGACAGGTGCGCTGAAGTCGCTCGATGGGCTTGCCTCCGACGATTTCCGCCGCAGCCTGCCGCGCTTCCAAAGCGAAAACTTCGATGCCAATCTGGCCCTCATCCAGCTGCTGGAAGACATGGCGGCAGAAAAAGGCGTTACCGCCGGGCAACTAGCGCTCGCCTGGGTCATGGCGCAGGGCGATTTCATCGTGCCGATCCCCGGCACCACGAAAATTGCCAATCTGGAGAAAAACGTGGCTGCAGCGGATGTCGCGCTGACGGCCGACGAAGTTGCCAGCCTCGGCGCATTGCTCTCTCCGACAAAGGTTGCGGGGGAACGTTATCCGGAACGAATGACGCGATTGGCCAATCGCTAAAAACAAAAAGCCGCGGCAACCGCCGCGGCTTTTGTCATTCCATCAGCTGCTTTCAGGCGCGCAGAACGCCGCCCGTCGATTTTTCGACATTGCCGACGATCTTGGCCGTCAGCGCTTCGAAATCCTCATCGGTCAGCGTCTTGTCGACCGGCTGGATCTGGACTTCGATGGCCACCGACTTGCGGTCTTCACCGAGCGAAGCGCCTTCGAAAATATCGAAGACGTTAACGCCGGTGATCAGCTTGCGGTCAGCACTCGTTGCGGCCTTGATGATAGCTCCCGCCTCGACAGACTTATCGACCACGAAGGCGAAGTCACGCTTGACCGCCTGGAACGGCGAAAGCTCGAGCGCAGGCTTGGTGCGGGTCGCCTTCTTCTTCGGCTCCTGCATGGCGTCGAGATAGACCTCAAAACCGCAATAGGCGCCAGAAACATCCAACTCGGACAGTGTCTTCGGGTGGAATTCGCCGAAATAACCGAGCACGACCTTCGGACCCATCTTGATGGTGCCGGAGCGGCCGGGATGATACCAGCCGGGGCCGCCGGCCTCGATCTGCACATTGGCCATGGGCAGGCCGCAGGCTTCGAGCACCGCCAGCGCATCGGCCTTGGCGTCGTAGACATCCACGGGCTTGCCGCCGCCCTTCACAGCATTGGACCACATGCGGCCGCTGCCTGCGAGCGAGGCCGTGCCACGGCGAACACCGCCAGCCACGCGACGCTGGGTTTCCGGCGTATCACCCTCATAGGTGCCGGAGACCTCGAAGATCGCGACGTCACCATAGCCCTTGTCGGCATTGCGCTGTGCTGCGGTCAGAAGGCCCGGCAGTAGCGAAGGACGCATGTCCGACATATCGGCCGCGATGGGGTTGGCCAGTTTCAGGGCGGGGGAACCGCCGCCGAAAAGCTTCGCCTGCGCTTCCGGAATGAAGGACCAGGTGACGGCTTCCAGCATGCCACGGCTTGCCAAGGCACGGCGCGCAGTGCGGGTGCGGGTCTGCAGCGTCGTCAGGATGCGGCCGTTGACCGCGCCGAAGCTTTCCAGCGGTTCCGGCTTGATATTGTCGACGCCATGGATGCGCATGACTTCTTCGACCAGATCGGCCTTGCCATCAACATCCGGGCGCCAGGACGGCACGGTGACGGATACGCGTTCGCCCGTTCCCTCGACACCAAAACCGAGGCCTTTGAGAATGGTGAGGCTCTCTTCCACCGAGACTTCAAGACCCGTCAGGCGCTTCACTTCCGCCAGCGGAAAATCCACGACCTTGGCCTGATGGCCCTTGTAACCGACAACCTTGACTTCGCCGGCAACGCCGCCGCACAGTTCCAGAACCAGTTCGGTGGTGCGTTCCAGACCCGGGACCATATATTCCGGATCGACGCCTCGCTCGAAACGATAACGCGCATCGGTGATGATGCCGAGCGAACGGCCGGTCTTGGCAATATTGATCGGATCCCAGAGAGCGGATTCGATCAGCACATCGACGGTGTTTTCGTCGCAGCCGGAATGCTCACCGCCCATAATGCCGCCGATCGACTCGAGGCCCTTTTCGTCGGCAATGACGACATTGTTCGTGCCGAGCTTGTATTCGCGCTGGTCGAGCGCGAGGATCGTCTCACCCTCTTTCGCACGGCGAACCGTGAGATCGCCCTTGACCTTGGCGGCGTCGAAGACGTGCATCGGCCGGCCCTGATCGAAGGTCATGTAGTTGGTGATATCAACGAGAGCATTGATAGGACGCAGGCCGATCGCCATCAGGCGCTGCTGCATCCATTTCGGGCTGGGGCCATTCTTCACGCCGCGCACGGTGCGCAGCGAAAAGCCGGGGCAAAGCGCCGCATCATCCAGTTCCAGCTTCACATCGACGGGGGTTGCGCCTTCAACCTTGAAGGACGGCGCAGGCTTCGTCTTCAGCTTACCCAGACCGGAGGCGGCGAGATCGCGGGCGATGCCGTAGATCGAAGTGCAGTCCGGACGGTTGGGCGTGAGGTTGATCTCGATGATCGGATCATCGAGGCCAGCATAGGATGCGAAGGAAGTGCCGACAGGCGCATCTTCAGGCAGATCGATGATGCCGTCGTGATCGTCGGAAATGTTGAGCTCCTTTTCGGAGCACATCATGCCGTGGCTTTCGACGCCGCGAATCTTGCCGACGGCCAACGTCACATCGATGCCCGGAACATACATGCCGGGACGAGCGAGCGCACCAACGAGGCCGGCGCGTGCATTCGGCGCGCCGCAGACGATCTGCACCGGCTTGCCGTCACCAGCATCCACCATCAGCACCTTGAGGCGGTCGGCCTCGGGATGTTTTTCAGCGGAAACGACCTTGGCGATGACGAAAGGCTTGTAGGCCGCCTTGTCATCGACGTCCTCGACCTCGAGGCCAATCGCCGTCAGCCGCTCGCAAATCTCGTCCAGCGTCGCATCCGTTTCGAGATGCTCTTTCAGCCAGGAAAGAGTGAATTTCATGTCTTTGCTCCTTGGCTAACCGGATTAAACGCTCAAACCGCCGAACAGCGTCGGCATGTCGAGCGGGCGGAAGCCGTAGTGGTTCATCCAGCGGACATCGGCGTTGAAGAAATCGCGCAGATCAGGCATGCCGTATTTCAGCATGGCGATGCGGTCGAGGCCCATGCCCCAGGCAAAGCCCTGATATTCATCCGGGTCCAGCCCACCGGCGCGCAGCACGTTCGGGTGCACCATGCCGCAGCCGAGGATTTCCATCCAGTCCTTGCCTTCGCCGAACTTGACGATGGGGCCGGAACGGTCGCACTGGATATCCACCTCGAAGCTCGGCTCCGTGAAGGGGAAGAACGACGGGCGAAAGCGCATGACGACACTGTCGACCTCGAAGAAGGTCTTGCAGAATTCTTCCAGAATCCAGCGCAGATTGCCGACATGCGCCTTCTTGTCGATGACAAGGCCCTCGACCTGATGGAACATCGGCGAATGGGTGGCATCGGAATCCTGACGATAGGTCTTGCCCGGAATGACGATGCGGATCGGCGGCTTCTGACTTTCCATGGTGCGGATCTGCACCGGCGAGGTGTGGGTGCGCAGCACCTTGCGCTCGCCGTTTTCATCCGGCTGGAAGAAGAAGGTGTCGTGCATTTCGCGGGCCGGATGGCCTTCGGGGAAATTCAGCGCCGTGAAGTTGTAATAGTCGGTCTCGATGTCAGGACCTTCGGCGATCGAGAACCCCATATCCGCGAAGATGGCAGTAATTTCATCGACGATCTGGCTTATGGGATGAATGCGACCGCGCTCGGCCGGAGACTGACGAACCGGCAGGCTGACATCCACCGTTTCCGCTTTCAGCCGGGCGGTAATGGCGGCGTCCTTCAGCGCGTTCTTACGCTCGCCGATGAGGTCGGTGATTTCGGTCTTGAGCTGGTTGATGGCAGCGCCCCGGGTCTGGCGCTCTTCCGGCGTCATGCTGCCAAGCGTCTTCAGAAGCTCCGAAACCGAGCCTTTCTTGCCAAGTGCGGAAACACGCACGGCCTCGATGGCCGGCTCATCGGCAGCAGTGGCGATCTCCGACATCAATTGCGATTTCAAGGTATCAAGTTCAGTCATCTTTTCCTGCCTTGCCGGTATTTTTAACAGCGGCTTCGGGGTTCACAGCATTCATCAAATAGTCGGTCGCCATGATAAAGCGTCGCAGATCACTACCCATCCGCACGCGCCCGATCAACCGGGCAACCGGTAAAAAACGCCCCAGAATGCCGGTCAGACGGCACAATTCTTCCAGCGCCCTGGGCGGGGCGTTTTCGCGCCAGCGGGCAAAGGCGGCATCACAGGTTTTCGGCGCATCGCAGGCGCGGGTCGCGACCTGCAGAAACAGCAGCCAGATATCGCGGGCCTGCGCCGTCTCAAGCGGCATGACGTCCTGCGGGCGTTCCTCGAAATCCATGAAACCGACACGGCCTTCTGTGAGAAAGAAGTCACGCACATGCGGACGTCCATGGCAAAGACCTGCTGCATGCAGTTCGCCGAGCGCCTCGGCGGATTTTACCAGCAGGGCGTCATGCTCCACCGGCATCGCGGTCTTTATCGCGTCCATGCGTTCCATGATGGTGGGACCGACATCCCCCAGGACAACGGCCGTCAGCGAAGAATAGATGATGGGCGGAACAGGAAAACCACGGGCCTTGAAAGCCTGCAGCGTTTCGAGTTCACGGCGCATCAGGCCGGCGCCATCGAGCGGAGGCGACGGGCGCATAAAAGTGTAGGGGAGCAGCTTTGCGAGAAAGGTCTGCAGCTTTATCCACCAAGACGGCGTTTCCGTGCCCTGGCGCTTGATCCAGACGGTCGTCGAAGAAAGTTCGAGTTTCTGCACACGGCGCTCGCTTTTAAGCAAAGCCCGCATCAAGGCTGCGATATCGCTATCTTCCAGATGGACGTGGAAACCCTTCGCCTTTTCCGCGTCGCTTGCGGCAACCAGCATTTTCTGCCCCCAATGGAGCCTGCCGGCCAAAAGCCGGATGCCCCACCCTTTTGGCAACCTCGGCGTAAAAGCGTTACGCACTTCTGCCGAAACTGCCGTGAATTCCAAAAAACGAAAACCCGCGCCGGAGGACCGGCGCGGGTTTCAAATGAACAACAGATTGTCCGCGCCGTAATTACTTTACAGCGGTTTCAAACTCGTTGGTCGTACCAGCATCCTTGAGGTACTCAAGCGCCTTCTTCGCTGCTTCGACGAGCGCGCCGAATGCTGCCGGCTCATGGATAGCCATGTCGGACAGAACCTTGCGGTCGACTTCGATGCCAGCCTTGTTCAGGCCGTCGATGAAGCGGCCATAGGTCAGGCCGAATTCGCGAACAGCAGCGTTGATACGCTGGATCCACAGAGCGCGGAAGTTGCGCTTGTTGACCTTGCGGTCGCGGTAAGCGTACTGCTTGGAACGATCCACGGCAGCCTTTGCTGCGCGGATGGTGTTCTTGCGGCGGCCGTAGAAGCCCTTGGCTGCCTTGAGTGTCTTGGTGTGCTTGGCGCGGGAAGTTACGCCACGTTTTACGCGTGCCATGTCATGATCTCCTTAAAGTGTCCAAAAGTGCGGAAAAGTCTCAGAGACCGTTCGGCAGGTAGTTCTTGACGACTTTCTTGCCGTCAGCTTCGGCGAGAACCATGGTTCCACGCGCGTCGCGAATGAACTTGTTGGTACGCTTGATCATGCCGTGGCGCTTACCGGCGGCGGCTGCAACAACCTTGCCGGTGGCGGTGATCTTGAACCGCTTCTTTGCAGCGGACTTCGTCTTCATCTTGGGCATTTTGCTACTCCGTTTTTGTATCGAAACAGGCAGACGAGGCCTATTTCAAGCTATTCAGGAACGGCCACGGCATGCCCTGCCGGACCGTTCGGACGCGCGCTTATAACCGCAGTCGGCTAAAAGCGCAACGGGGAATGAGAATTTCCCCTTGCGGTGGGATACGCGCCAGTGATGTGAACGCGTAAAAAGATTATTTCGGTGCGAGAACCATCATCATCTGACGGCCTTCCAGCTTCGGCTCGGCTTCAACCTTGGCAATCGCCTGGGTGTCTTCCTTCACCTGGAGGAGAAGCTTCATGCCGAGTTCCTGGTGGGCCATTTCGCGGCCGCGGAACTTCAGCGTTACCTTCACCTTGTCGCCATCATCAAAGAAACGGCCCATCGCCTTCATCTTCACGTCATAGTCATGCGTGTCGATGTTCGGGCGCATCTTGATTTCTTTAACTTCGACGATCTTCTGTTTCTTGCGCGCTTCAGCGGCCTTTTTCTGGGTCGAGTACTTAAGCTTGCCGAGATCGAGGATCTTGCATACCGGCGGTTCAGCGTTCGGCGAAATCTCGACGAGATCGAGACCGGCCTCTTCCGCCATTTTCAAAGCCTGATCCGTCGGCATGCTACCGAGGTTCTGGCCCTCTTCATCAATAAGCTGAACTCTGGGAACCCGAATTTCCCGGTTGGAGCGCGGGCCCTCCTTGACGGGGGCATCGGCTTTGAAAGGTCTGCGAATGGTCGTATTCTCCTGATCTGTTTCTGGATCACGTCAGCAAAAAACAGCTTGTTTGGTACAAGCGGCGGAAATGTCGTTATTGCCGTGGCGAAGTCAATAGCATATCTGCCCGAAAAGATCACCTGTTGCCACGGTTTTTGCAAATACGCCGCCGATATTGCACGAAAATCAGGAGAATTGCATATACATGACCGAACAAGCTGCTGAATTCCTGCATATAGGAGCGGGTGACGACGCCCGCAACATCGCTTTCCTCCATCGCTCCCCAACATCCCAGCCGAACGCACCAACGCTCGTCTGGCTCGGCGGCTATCGCTCCGACATGACGGGAACCAAGGCGGTTGAGCTCGATCGTTTTGCAGCGGAAAACGGCCTTGCCTGCCTGCGGCTCGATTATTCCGGGCACGGGGCTTCCGGCGGTGATTTCAACAAAGGCACGATCTCGAGATGGCTCGAAGAGGCACTTGCGGTGGTGCGTGCAAAGGCGCCGTCGCGTGTCGTTCTCGTCGGCTCGTCGATGGGCGGGTGGATTGCGTTGCGTATGGTCGAGGAGCTGCGCAAGGCGGGTGGAGCGCCCTCCGTCGCCGGTCTGGTTCTCATTGCGCCTGCGCCGGATTTCACGCAGGAACTGATAGAGCCCAGCCTGTCGGATGCGGAAAGGACCTCTCTCGCAGAACGGGGTTACTTCGAGGAACATTCGGAGTATAGCCCCGAGCCCAACATCTTCACCCGCGCGCTGATGGAAGACGGAAAGCAGAACCGGGTGCTCACCGGCATCATCACGACCGGCTGTCCGGTTCATGTTCTGCAGGGCATGCGCGACCCCGATGTTCCCTATCAGCATGCGCTGAAGCTCATCGAACATCTTCCCGCCGACGATGTGGTGCTGACGCTGATCCGTGACGGAGACCACCGGCTTTCCCGGCCACAGGATATCGAGCGGATGCTCGCGGCGGTCAAAGCCCTTGCAATATAGGCATTTGCGCAACGCTCTTAACCATATTCAACGAGTCTTGCGCATCGCCGATTGCTAGAGATTGACTCAAACCCCCTATCCCTCTTAACTTTTCGTTAAGAATTAAGGGACGGGTTTCATGATGAACGCACCGCTGGCGCGTGCTCTGCTGTTTGCAGTTGCTGCCGGGCTAATGACTGCTGCCTCCGCCATGGCGGAAATCAAAGGAAGCCCTTCCATGGTGACGGGCGGGATCACGTCCCAGCCGATCGGACATTACGAGTTCTGTCAGAAATACGCCGACGAATGCAATATTCGCAGCAAGGCGACACCGCCCCCGCGCGTCACAGATTATGGCTGGGATGTCATTCGCGAGGTCAATACGTCCGTCAACACCACGATCGTGGCGATGACCGACCAGGAAATCTACGGCAAGGACGAAGTCTGGGAATATCCGACGACCGCCGGTGACTGCGAAGATTTTGTGCTGCTGAAGCGCAAGAAACTGGTCGAGCGCGGTTTTTCCGTTGCCGATCTGCTGATCACCGTCGTGCGTAAACCGGATGGTGAAGGCCATGCGGTGCTGACGCTTCGCACCACTGATGGCGACTATATTCTCGACAACCTCACCGACGATGTGAAGCTCTGGACCGATACTAACTATACCTATCTGAAGCGGCAGGCGTCCTTCAATACGGGCCGTTGGGTCTCCATCGAAGATGGTCGCGACGTTCTGGTTGGCGCATTGCGCTGACGCTTGGCCCACGTTTGACAGATTGAGAGCCCGCCATCGCGGGCTCTTTCTTTTTCATCCGTTGCCGATGATAATGCCGGCCGCCAGCACCAATGAGCCGCCGAGGACCACCTGAAACACCGCGCGCAGGAACGGCGTTTCCATGAAGCGGTTTTGAATGAAGGCGATGGCCCAGAGTTCCACGAAAACGACGACGGCCGCAATCGCCGTTGCTGTCCAGAAATGCGGGATGAGATAGGGCAAGGCATGTCCGAGACCGCCGATGGCCGTCATGATGCCCGATGCCAGACCCCGCTTCACCGGAGAACCGCGACCCGAAAGCTTGCCGTCATCATGGGCCGCCTCGGTGAAGCCCATGGAGATACCAGCGCCGACGGAGGCTGAAAGGCCGATCAGGAAAGTCTGCCAGGTATCCTGCGTGGCGAAGGCGGCCGCAAAGATCGGCGCGAGCGTCGAGACGGAGCCATCCATCAATCCCGCAAGACCCGGCTGCACATAGGTCAGAAGAAACTGCCGCTTTGCGGTTTCCGCCTCTTCGGTCTTGCCATCTTCATCGAGATGTTTTTCTTCCAGCATTTGCGCGATCTCTTCGTGACCCCGCTCCGCCTCGGCCAGATCGCCGAGCAACTTGCGCGTAGAGGCATCGCTGGTGCGCTTGACGGCCTCATCGTAAAAACGGATCGCCTGTGCTTCCATCAATTCGGCCTGGGCACGGATTTTCTCGAGCGACAGGTTCTTCACGAGCCAGTCCGGAGTGCGCTCGTAAAAACCACGCACGTGTTCGCGACGGATCAGCGGGATCGTCTCTCCGAAACGGCGACGATGCATGTCGATCAGGACATTTCGATGCTGCTGCTCGACCTCCGCCATATCGTCGAAGACTTTGGCCGATTGCGGATATTGCGCGCGCAGGTGATCGGCATAGGAACGATAGATGCGGGAATCGTCTTCTTCGGACGAAATGGCGAGTGCGAGGATTTCCTGTTCGCCGAGAGAGGAAAAGGGGCGTTTGGACAGGGAAAAAAGACTGCGAAACATGGCTGAAACCTTTTTAGAATAATTCTAAATACATCCGCCCTGCGCCGAGATCAAGTCATCTTAGAATAATTCTAATAAGGCAAAGGGTCGCATTGCAGGCCGCCTCGCAGCGGGGTAAATTCGCGGAAAAGGAAGCACCATGCAGGAAGACGTTGCGGCGAGAGCCGCCCACAGCGCGGAAATTCAGGACAGGGCGGAAAAGGCCATGGCGGAAATCGGCGTGGATGCCGGTTTCATCGACCTGCTGGTGGAAACATTCTACGGCCGCGTTCTTGAACACTCCACGCTTGGCCCGGTTTTTGATGCGCGACTCGCCGGGCGCTGGCCGGAGCATATGGCCAGGATGAAACAGTTCTGGACGGCCGTCGCCTTCAAGAATGGCGGTTATGGCGGCAAGCCCGTGCAGGCCCATCTCGGGGTAAAAGGCATGTCGGCGGAGCTTTTTCCGCAGTGGCTCACGCTGTTTTCCGCCACGCTTGATGATATTGCGCCGAGCAAAGAGGCACATGACTGGTTCATGGAAACGGCGCAACGCATCGCCAGAAGCCTGACGCTTTCGCTGTTTTACAATCCCGCAATGGATGACCCGGCCTTAAAGCGCAGCATGCCTTAGCCGCAGCCGCGCCGAACAGCGAAAGACCGGTACAAGCAACAATTGCCAAGCCGTGCGTAAGATCACGCAAGTTTCAAACATTCCCTCTTGATGGCCGCAGGGATAAATGTTTAGTAGCCGACGGGAGGCGTACCGTGCGGTTCGCCTGTAATATGCAGACATATCAGGGCTTATCGACATGGATCGCAGATCATTTATCCGCAAGGCGGGCGCCGTTGGCGCCGGTGTTACCGCAACGGCGCTGGCCGCTCCGGCCATTGCACAGGAAAACCCCAAGATCACCTGGCGCATGACGTCGTCCTTCACCAAGGGCCTCGACATTCTTTTCGGCGCGGGCCAGATCGTCGCAGATCATGTCAAGGAAGCCTCCGGCGGCAACTTCGTCATTCAGCATTTCGCCGGCGGTGAAATCGTGCCGGCGCTGCAGGCAGCGGATGCGGTGACGGCCGGAACCGTCGAAATGGCGCATACCTGCTCCTATTATTACGTCGGCAAGGACCCGACCTTTGCACTCGGAACGTCGGTTCCCTTCGGCCTTAACGCACGCCAGACGAATGCCTGGTTCAACCAGGCCGGTGGCAACGAGCTGCTCAATGAATTCCTTGCCCAGCACAATATCTACTCGATCCTGCTCGGCAATACCGGCGCCCAGATGGGCGGCTGGTTCCGTAAGGAAATCAACACCATCGACGACCTCAAAGGCCTGAAGATGCGTATCGCCGGACTGACCGGCCAGGTCATGCAGAAGGTTGGCGTGACACCGCAGCAGATCGCCGGCGGCGACGTCTATGCCGCGCTGGAAAAGGGCACGATCGATGCTACCGAATTTGTCGGCCCCTATGACGACCAGAAGCTCGGTTTCTACAAGGTCGCAAAATATTACTACTACCCCGCATGGTGGGAAGGCGGCCCGGCCGTTCATGCCTTCGTGAATCTGCAGAAGTTCAATGAGCTGCCCGAAAATTACAAGCGCATCCTGAAAGACGCCTGCGCTGCCGGCAGCGCCAGCATGCTGGAACGCTACGATGCGCGCAATCCGAAGGCGCTGAAGGAACTCGTGGCGCAGGGCGCTATCCTTCGCCCCTTCAGCCAGGAAATCCTCGATGTCTGCCACAAGGCGGCGCAGGACACCTATGCGGAGATTTCGGCCAAGAACGAGAGCTTCAAGAAGATCTACGAAAGCCAGCAGGCCTTCAAGAAGGACGCTTATCTCTGGGCGCAGATCGCCGAATATACCTATGACACCTACATGATGATCCAGCAGCGCAACGGCACGCTCTGATCCCCATCATTTCCCGACGATCTTCAAACGGTCATCCGGCATCTGCCGGGTGGCCGTTTTGTTTGGTGAGACCAGTTTCCACACTTCACGCTCCCGCCAGTCAACCGGGCTCATGCCGGTGACGCGGCGAAATTCGCGGTTGAAGTTGGATTTGGTCTGAAAGCCCGAGGACAACATGATCGCGGTTACCGATTGCTCCGTTTCCTCAAGCAGCCGGCAGGCTTCGCGGATGCGCAACTGGTTGACATATTGCGAGACATTGACGCCGAGCGAGCGATTGATCGCGCCTGATATCTGCCGGCTCGGCAGCCCGAGGCGTCTTGCAAGCCGCGACAGGTTGAGGTTCTCATCACGGTAAAGCGCCTGCGCCGCCATCAGCCGATCGACCCTTGCAATGATGTCCCGGTCCTGCTCGGATGGCTCCGGCGGCGGCGGCAATTCCGCGACCGGATCCATGGCCGTTTGTGGTGCTTTGCTTTCACCGGCCAACGCAGCCATGAGGCCAATCAACAACAGTCCGAAAAGATTGGCATTGCTGACGAGCGCTGCAACATTTTGCCCGTGCGCCCATTCGAAATCGAAAAACACCAGAAGATCGAACAGGGCGGAAACGCACAGGGCTAAGGCAGCGATAATCAGCGCCCGGTGCGCGGAGGCGACGCTGGCGAATTGCGCCTCATCCAGCCCATCCGGCCCTTTTCTGCCAAGAAGAAGCAGGGCGACGGCGTGGCCGACGAAGATGACGATCAGTGCAAGATCAATCGCCATCGGCAAGGTGAATTCCATGATGACAATGAGCAAAGGCGACAGGACGAGATTGGCGAGCATCACTCTCCTGCTTTCCGCCGCCACTCCCATCAGTCCGCGAAAGGCAATGTAGACGAGCGGCGGCAGGCAGGCTGCGAGGATCGGCAGAACATAACGCGTTTCGATGACGCCATACCCCCAGCGCAGGCCGACAAGGACGGATTGCACGGCACAAAGCACGATCAGCGCCAGAAAGGCCCGGTTGGTCCGCACATCGTCTCCACCTCGAAGGAAAACGATGAACATGACGACCAGCAGAAGCGCCACGACGAAAGGCAGCGGAATGAACAGCACGAATGATATCCCCGGAACACAACGACTTATATTGCCAGTTCATGGACCAGATCGCGTTTCGGGACGACCTTTAACGTGATCAAGGACGCGAAAAATATGTGGCGGCGCAGATTGAACCCCGTTCTTCCCAACCGCACGAGGTTTTCATGCGCCCTATCAGCACCATCACGACCATACTGTTTTCCGCTCTCGTCACCCAGCCTGTTTTTGCGGGCGAGGTGGTTGGCGCCAGCGAAACCACCATCCATTCGCCGGCACGCGGCAAGGACCTTGCCGTCACTGTCTGGTATCCATCCGACGGAAAGGGCACACAGACGCTTTCCGGCGAGGACCGGATTTTTCAAGGCACGCCCGTGTTCAAGGATGGCGCGGTGAAACCGGGTCGCCTGCCGCTTGTACTTCTGTCCCACGGCTCGGGTTCAAGAGTGTCCGGTATGGCATGGATCGCCGCAAAGCTTGCGAGCGAAGGTTTCATTGTCGCCGGAACCAACCATCCCGGCACCACCAGCGGCGATTCCACGCCCGCCGATACGCCGAAAATCTGGGAGCGAACGGACGATCTCTCCACGATCGTTACGGCCCTGGCGGCAGAGGGCAAATGGTCGAATGCGATCGACACGAAGAGGATCGGCATTCTCGGCTTTTCGCTGGGCGGCAGCGCGGCGATGGAGATTGCGGGTGCGCGCGCCGATCTCGATGCCTATGCGCGCTATTGCGAAGACCATGCCACGATGATGGATTGCCAATGGTTTGCCGGCGGCCGGGGTTATCTCGATAATGAGCCGGTCAACGTGCCGAAGCTTGACCTCAGAACCCTCGACAAGGCCCGTTTCGAGCAGCAGAACCGTGATCCCCGCATCCGTTCCGCCGTACTGATCGATCCGGGCCTGGCGCTGGCCTTCAAACCGAACAGTCTGAAAGAGATCGATATTCCGCTGACCTTCATCAATCTCGGCAGCAAGGGCAAAATTCCCGCGGCTGTGCTTGCGGATAAACTCGCGGACGAAGTACCCGGCGCGACCTACCAGCAGGTGGATGACGCCAATCATTTCAGCTTCCTGCCGCTGTGCAAGCCGGATGCCGATGCGTTCCTCAAATCCATCGGCGAGCGCGACCCGATCTGCGAGCCGGCCGGACCACGGAACCGCGCCGATATTCACGCACAATTGGAGGCGATGATTGTTACCGCCTTCAACCGTACGCTGAAGCCGGGCCAGTGAAACGGAAGTCTGAAAAGACTAGCCGATCCGCTTGTAGAACAGGGTGGTGCCGCAAAAGCGTCCATCCGGGAACAGGGCGTAATCGGGAATGACGCCGACCCGCTCCCAGCCAAGACGAGGATAAATCGCCTCGGCATCGCTACCCGTGGCCGTATCCAGAACCAGAAGGGTACGGCCACGTTTTACCGCCTCCTCCTCCACCTTTTGCATGAGCATACGGGCAAGTCCGAGGCCGCGTGCGGATGGGTGCACGAGAAGCTTCATCAGATCACCGCGATGCGGCTGATTGGGCTTCGAGGCAAGACCGACCTGCACGGTGCCCACCACCTTGCCATCCACCTCCGCCGCCACATGAATGGTCGCACCCTCGCCTGTCGTTTCCGCCACGGATCGCCAGAAGGGTTCAGCATCCTGTGGGGAAAAGGGCAACATGAAGCCGACGGACGCGCCGCCGTTCACGCAGGCGGCGAGGACTTCGCAGAGTTCAGGCAGGGCATCGATCGTCTCTTCCCGGTTCAACACGCGGATAGTGGCCATAAGAACTCCTGTAGGGAAATCAGCGCTGTCTTTGATCCAGCACGACGGCGTAACGGGCAGGTTTTTCGGAAGGATTGTGGAAGACGTGCCCTTCTCCCACCGGCATGAAAAGGCAATCGCCGGGCTCCAGCCGGTGAACGTCTCCGCCGCTTGTCATTTCCAGCACACCTTCGAAAAGCCAGACATATTGCGTCATCCCCCGGCTTGCCGCATGCGGCGGAAAACCGACCCGCGCGCCAGCCGGAAATTCGACTTCGACGATATCGACATCGGAACCCACACGCGGCGGGGAAATGGCGCGGCGGACATAGCCTGTCTCGGGATCTTTCCAGAGCTGTTGGTCACGCTTTCTCACCAGCGGGGAAACAGCCTCTTCGTTTTCGGCGAAAAAGCCTGAGAGCGACAGACCAAGGGCTGCGCAGATGCGGGCAAGCAGCGACGCGGTTGGGCTCGCCTCCCCGCGCTCGATACGGGAAATCATGGCGCGGCTGACGCCGGATTCAGACGCAAGCCTGTCCAGCGTCAGGCCGTTTTCAGCCCGCAATGTTTTGATCCGCTCACCGATCGAGCGCTCAAGAATATGATCTTCGTTTTCCATCATACGAGAATTGCATTCTCATATGATGGAGTCAATATCCATGATAATGGAAACAAGGATTATCTCTTGCCCGCCGATTGCGGGCGAGAAATCACGCCTTAAGCGCCGACCTGGGCAATCCAGTCGTTCAGATTATAGTAGTTCGTTACTCGGCTAACTTTTCCATCCTTCAGGTCGAAGAAGGCGCCGGCCGGCAGTACATATTTCTGGCTACTCGCCTCGGGCAATCCCTCATCGGTCTTGAGATATTCACCATTAACGATGAATTCGGCGGAAACACGCTTGCCGTCATCGCTCGCCATGATGACCATATCGGTGAGGTTTTCCTTATAGCAGCGGTTCATGTGGTCCATGAAGGAGGCGAAGGCGGCCTTGCCGGTCTGGCGCTCGCCCTGATTGATGTCATGCACCACCTCGTCATGAAGGAGCGCCAGAAAGGCATCCATGTCCTGACGGTTGAAGGCTTCGTAATAGGCGCGGATGGTCTCGGCAGCGGTCATCGTCTTCTCCGTTCAATGCTTGCGCGGGTTTTCCATGACGGTATAACCAGTGCAACCGAAAGTGAAATGCCCATGACCGTCGAAATCAAGTCTCTTTCCGGCATTGACGCCACACCCTATTTCGATGATCTCGCGCGCCTGCGGATCGAGGTGTTTCGCGCTTTTCCCTATCTCTACGACGGTTCGCTGGATTATGAACGCAAATATCTCGCGACCTATGCCGATACGGACGGCGCGGTCTTCGTGCTGGCGCTCGATGACGCCAGAGTGGTCGGCATGTCCACCGGCATGCCGATGGCGGCAGAGACCGATGAGGTGAAAGCACCGTTTGCCGAAGCGGGCTACGATCCGGACCGGATATTTTATTTCGGTGAAAGCGTGCTGCTGCCCGGCTATCGCGGTCACGGGATAGGCGTGCGCTTCTTCGAGGAGCGGGAGGCGCATGCAAAGAGGCTCGGCTTTAACCGTTGCACCTTCTGCGCGGTCGAGCGGCCTGCCGACCATCCCCGCCGGCCGGCGGATTACGTGCCGCTCAATGCCTTCTGGGAAAAGCGCGGTTATCACCATCACCCTGAACTGCGCACCAACTTCACATGGCAGGACCTCGACGAAAACACCGAGAGCCCGAAACCCCTGTCCTTCTGGATGAAGACCATTCTTGCCGGAGACGGAGATAAATGACACGCCTCGCCGCCAGCCAATATGCCATCGAACTGATCGAGACATGGGAGGCTTATGCCGCGCATCTTTCCGCCATCGTCCGCGAGGCTAAGGAAAAAGGCGCCGAACTGCTGCTGTTGCCGGAATATTCGGCTATGGCGCTGACCGGGCAATTGCCACCCGACGCGCGTTCCGATCTGCATCGTTCCATCGAAGAGATACAGCCGTTGATCCCTTCCTGGGTGGAGCTTTGCGAGGAACTGGCGCGGCAACATCAAATCCTCTTCCAGCCGGGCAGCGCGCCAGTGAAGGACCCGGACGACAAGTTCCGCAACCGCGCATGGCTGTTCGGCCCGGATGGGCTGATCGGTTATCAGGACAAGCAGATCATGACCCGTTTCGAGCGGGAGCAGTGGAACATTCATGCGGGCGTCGAGGGACTGAAAGCCTTCGAGACGCCGATCGGCAAGCTCGGCATTCTCATCTGTTACGACAACGAGTTCCCGATGCTGGGCCGCAGGCTGGCGGAGCTTGGCGTCGAACTCGTTCTCGCCCCCAGCTGCACCGACACGCTGGCAGGTGCCTATCGAGTGCGGATTGGTGCGCAGGCTCGGGCATTGGAAAACCAATATGCCATCCTCTCCTCTCCCACCGCGGGCGAGGCCCCTTGGTCTCCTGCGGTTGATGAAAATCGCGGCCGCGCCGCACTTTATGTGCCTTCGGATTACGGCATGCCGGCATCCGGCATCATCGCGGAAAGCGAGAGTGATGCGGTGACGCAAAGCAGCCTTCTCATCGCCGATATCGATCTTGCCGCCGTTGCAAGGCTCCGCACCGAAGGGCAGGTTGCCACCCGCCGCGACTGGCCAGAGCAATTTGCGATCTAAAAAGCCCATTTTAAAAGGCTTTTAACCAAATTCCCGCTTTGCGGCATGAGAAGCCCCTGCTATAGCGCGGGACATGAGCACAAATTCGACCCGCACGCCCCTGGACCATATCCGCAACTTCTCGATCGTTGCCCACATCGATCACGGCAAATCGACGCTGGCCGACCGGTTGATCCAGTCGACAGGCGGTCTTGCCGAACGCGACATGTCGGAACAGGTTCTCGACTCGATGGATATCGAGCGCGAGCGCGGCATCACCATCAAGGCTCAGACCGTGCGCCTGCACTACAAGGCGAATAACGGTGAGACCTATGTGCTGAACCTCATCGACACGCCCGGCCACGTCGACTTCGCCTACGAAGTGTCCCGCTCGCTTTCGGCCTGTGAAGGTTCGCTGCTGGTGGTCGACGCATCGCAGGGCGTCGAAGCCCAGACGCTGGCGAACGTCTATCAGGCGATCGACAATAATCACGAGCTGGTCACCGTGCTCAACAAGATCGACCTGCCGGCGGCCGAACCCGACCGCATCAAGGAGCAGATCGAGGAGGTGATCGGCATCGATGCGTCCGACGCCGTGATGATTTCGGCGAAGACCGGGCTTGGCATTCCCGATGTTCTGGAAGCCATCGTCAATCGCCTGCCGCCGCCGAAAAGTGAAGTCGGTGAAAACGGGCCGCTGAAGGCGCTGCTGGTTGATAGCTGGTACGACACCTATCTCGGCGTCATGGTTCTCGTGCGCGTCATCGACGGCGTGCTGAGCAAGGGTCAGCAGATCCGCATGATGGGTTCGGGCGCGAAATACGGCATCGAGCGCGTCGGTGTGCTCACCCCGAAGATGGTCAATGTCGACAGCCTCGGCCCCGGCGAGATCGGCTTCATCACCGCCTCGATCAAGGAAGTCGCCGATACGCGCGTTGGCGATACCATCACCGACGACAAGCGCCCGACGGCGCAGGCCCTGCCCGGCTTCAAGCCAGCACAGCCCGTGGTGTTCTGCGGTCTCTTCCCGGTCGATGCGGCCGACTTCGAAGACCTGCGCGCAGCGGTCGGTAAACTTCGCCTCAACGATGCTTCCTTCTCCTTCGAAATGGAATCGTCCGCCGCCCTCGGCTTCGGTTTCCGCTGCGGCTTCCTCGGCCTGCTGCATCTCGAAATCATTCAGGAACGCCTCGAGCGCGAGTTCAATCTCGATCTCGTCGCCACTGCCCCGTCGGTCGTCTATGAAATGACGCTGACCGATGGCACGGAAAAAGAGCTGCACAACCCGGCCGACATGCCCGACGTTGTGAAGATCAAGGAAATCCGCGAGCCGTGGATCAAGGCGACGATCCTGACGCCCGACGAATATCTCGGCGGCATCCTGAAACTCTGTCAGGACCGGCGCGGCCTGCAGACGGAGCTGACCTATGTCGGCAACCGCGCGATGATCACCTATGAACTCCCGCTCAACGAAGTGGTGTTCGATTTCTACGACCGGCTGAAGTCCATCTCCAAGGGTTACGCCTCGTTCGATTACAACATCATCGACTACCGCGAAGGCGACCTCGTGAAGATGTCGATCCTCGTCAATGGCGATCCCGTGGATGCGCTGTCCATGCTGGTTCACCGCTCGGCGGCAGACCGGCGCGGACGCGGCATGTGCGAAAAGCTGAAGGAACTCATTCCGCCGCACATGTTCCAGATCCCGATCCAGGCGGCCATCGGCGGCAAGGTCATCGCCCGCGAAACCGTGCGCGCGCTGCGCAAGGACGTGACGGCGAAGTGCTACGGCGGCGACGCAACGCGCAAACGCAAGCTTCTGGACAAGCAGAAGGAAGGCAAGAAGCGCATGCGCCAGTTCGGCAAGGTGGAAATTCCGCAGGAAGCCTTCATCGCCGCTCTGAAGATGAACGACGAATAAGCGGCAATCACTTGCCATCGTTCTTGAAGGGAGGCCCACAGCCTCCCTTTTGCGTTTTAGGGTCCGATCACCCGTGCAGCTTCGCGCCCTTGGTGATCTTGTCGACGATCTTCTTGTCGGCCCTCAGCGCCATGCCGACCACCTTGGCGTTGTCAGGAGAAAACTCCGAAAATACCTGGCGATTGGCGACGTCGTGCCCGGTAGCGAACATTTCCTCGATATAAAGCGATGTCGTGACGTCGCGCTCGAGGGATCGCTGGTGGATTTTGCGCAGCGCCTCCTGATCCGTGGCCATGACGACGACAGGCTGGATGGACAGGGGATTATAGACGTTGCCTGCCCCGTCGCGGTATGGTTCTCCAATGATCTCCTTGGTCTGGGCGACGATCCCGGACATGAGGAATGCGGTAACGTTCAGTTTTTGCCACACGGCAAGGTCATCGCGAAGGATGACGGCGATCTTGGTATCAAACATGCGAACTCAATCTGGCTGTGGTTACGAAAGAGAAGCGACCCTAGCGCCTCGGGGCGGCGGCGATCTTGAACGTTCGTGCAAATTCGAAGGGATCGTGCAGGCGCCCTCCAGCGAGGGCATCGAACGCATAGACGCGCGTTTTCACGGCAATGCCTATGCCCCGCATCGCCATGATACTTATGCGATTGGCGTCACGCTTTCCGGCGTCCAGACCTTTTCCTATCGTGGCACATCGCATTTCAGCATGCCGGGAAATGTCATCGTCCTGCATCCCGACGAGGTTCACGATGGCGGCGCGGGCACTGACGAGGGCCTGCACTATCGAATGCTCTACCTCCCGCCGGAAAAAACGACGGAGGCGGGATATAACGCGCTGCCCTTTGCCCGAAATGCCATCATCGAGGACGAAGAATTCCGGCAATGCCTCATCGAGGCACTCGGCAATCTCGAAGGCGAACCGGACAATCTACTTCTCACCGACTGGCAATCGAGACTGGCGGATCTGCTCTGGAAACATTCAGACGGAAGCACCAGAACCATCAAGCGGATTGACCGCATCGCCGTTTTGCGATGCCGGGACTATCTGCTGGAGAATAGCGCCGACACCGTCGGTTCTGAAGAACTGGAACGGATAAGCGGGCTCGACCGCTTCACGCTTTTCCGGCACTTTCGTTGCCTGTTCGGCACGAGCCCGCACCGTTATCTCATCATGCGGCGGCTGCAGAAATGCAAGGACATGATGCGCGCAGGTACGGGTCTTGCCGAAACGGCCTTTGCCTGCGGTTTTGCGGATCAGGCGCATTTCACCCGGCATTTCAAAAATGCCTTCGGCATGCCTCCGGGCCGCTGGCTGAACCTCGTCTCACCCTAGAGCATTTCCGGAAAGAGGATCGACCGGTGAGCCGCAGCGCCCGCCATCGCGCCGTCGCCCACCGCAAGGGCGACCGAGCCGGCGGGTCTCGCCACATCGCCGCAGGCGAAGATGCCGCGTGTGGTAGTCTGTTTCATCGGGTCTGTGACGATGGTTGATCCCATCGGCCCCTCCTCCACCGCACAGCCGAGTTTTTCGATCCAATCGGCGGTGATCCGCAATATCGGCTGGGTGAAAAGGCCGGCCAAGGCAATGCTGCGTCCATCTGTCAGGACGACATCCGCATGCCCCGCAATTTCCCTGATGCCGGTTGTTTCCATCCGGACGCCGCGCGCTGTCAGCATCGAATACTGGTCCTCGTCCGGCTCGAATACGCCGTTGGTGAAAAAGGTCGTCTCACCCCAGTCCGGAAGCATCAATGCGTGGTGAATGGCCAAAGGTGAAGCGGCGATAACGCCAATCTTTTCCTGATTGAGCTCGTAACCATGGCAATAGGGGCAATGGAAGACAGAAGAGCCCCAGCGCTCCTTCAGCCCGGCGATACCAGGCAATTCATCGGTGACACCAATGGCGAGGATCAGCCGATCCGCAGTCTCACGGCGGTTGCCATCGATCTCGATTGCGAAACCACCAAAGGAGCCTTCGGCATCGGTCACCCTGCCTTCGGCCCATTTTATGGTCGGGTAACGTTCGATCTGGCGGCGCGCCTCGGCGATAATCTCGCCTGGCGCCTTGCCGTCCTGGCCGAGAAAACCGTGGGAATGGTTGGCGAAACGGTTTCTCCGTTCACCGGCATCCACCATCAGAATGTTTTTTCTGGCGCGTCCAAGCTGCAGGGCGGCTGAGAGACCGGCATAGCTGCCGCCGATAATGATGACGTCGAATTTCATGATGCACCCATCGTTTCAGGAGGAGGCGGAAGTGCCCGTTCATTTCACGATACTTATATTGTTACATGATTTTGGGAGTCAATGGTCACGCAACTTATATTGTTACGTCATCTTGAAGGTGATAGCGTCGATGCAAACAGACGGGTTTGGGCAATGAGACACGACACGCGCCTTTCACGGGTGCTGCATATTCTGATCCATATGGAAAAACATGAGGGCGCCGCGACCTCCGAGAGCATTGCGGCGATGCTTCAGACCAATCCGGTGGTGGTGCGCAGAACCATGGCCGGCTTGCGCGAGCATGGTTATGTATCGTCGGAAAAAGGCCATGGCGGCGGGTGGGTGCTGGCGCGGCCGCTCAGCGAAATCACGCTGCTCGATATTTACCGGGCGCTTGGCGCACCGGAACTGTTCTCGATCGGGCTGGCAGGCGACAATCCGAACTGCGTCATCGAACAGGCCGTCAACACGGCGCTTTTTGACGCCATGAAAGAGGCGGAAAACATTCTGCTGTCCCGTTTCGGAAGCATTGCCCTCTCGCAACTGGCACAGGAGTCCATTAGCCGCTGGTCCCGTCTTTCCAACGACCCTTCCGCGATGGAAAGGCTCTAACGGCGGGTGACGGTCGCCCTTGCAAAGAAAAACCGCCCGCGCGGAGGCAGGCGGTTTTATCCTATCAGTAAGCCTATTACGGCTGGGTCTGCGTGCCGCCGGTAGTCGGGCTTGCCGGTGCGGTATTGTTCGCAGGCGGTGTTGCCGGAGTGGTCGGAGCCATCGGCGCCGGTGCCTGATCCGTTGCTGCAGGCGGCGTGGTGGAGGATGTCGTTGCCGGATCGGTGGTCGGGCCGCTCATCTGCGACCAGGCGAAAACGCCTACCAGAACGACAACGATGATAGCCAACCACGGCACCCAGGACGACGACGTGCGGGCACGCGGTTCATTGCTGATATTCACTTCCGGACGAAGATCGCGGTCCGGACGCGGGTTGTTGGGATCGAATGTCATGGTATTTCCTCCTCTTCATTCTGCGAAGAAAACGACGTTCACGGGATTTTGTTCCGATTCCTTCCAGAACGCCTACAACCGACGAGGTTCGGGCCCTTGCTGAAGTGCCTCCGCCAGCACCGTCATGACCTGCGGATCTGCCATTTGCGACACATTGAAACGCATGAAACCGGAGGCACTTTGCGACGAGCTGAACACATTGCCGGGGGCTAGCACCACCTGCCGCGAAAGCGCCCGGCGCGCAACATCGGCGGCATCGCTCCCATCCGGCAGGCGGCACCACAAAAACATGCCCGCCTGCGGCTCGATCCACGGCACACATCCAATCGACTTCAGACGTGACGCCGCCTCCGGCATTACCGCCGCAAGACGCTGCCTGAGTGCCTCGACATGCTTGCGGTAACTGCCGTCGGTCAAAAGCGAGAGGACCAGCGCCGCCGAAAAATGCGTTCCGCCAAAAGCGGTGGCGATCTTGAGATCGGTCAGGGCTTCCACCCACGCGACAGGTGCTGCAATGAAACCGCACCGTATGGAGGCCGACAGTGTTTTTGAAAAACTGCCTATCTGGACGACACGGTTCAGACCATCGAAGGCCGCCAGCCGGGGCGCAGCCTGGGTTTCGAAATCAGCAAAAATATCATCCTCGATGATGGTTAGCCCCACCTGTTCGGCAAGCATCAGCAGCCGATGGGCGGAAACGGCGGAAAGCCTTGCACCTGTCGGATTATGGATCGCGGAATTGGTGATATAAAGACGGGGCTGATGGTCTTTCAGCGCCTGTTCGAACAGCGCTAAATCCGGTCCGGTTGGCGTATAGGGTACGCCGATGATCTTCACCCGATGCGCCCGCAGGAGGGCGTGGAAATTGAAATAACAGGGGTCATCAACAACAACCGTATCCCCCGGCTGCAGCAGGAAACGGCACAGAAGATCGATCGCCTGCGTGCCGGAGTCGGTGAGCATGATCTGGCTGGCGCCCGCCTGCACCCCGTGTTCGGCCAGCCGGCGCGACAGAAGCTGGCGCAGCGGCAACAGTCCCATCGGGCTGCCATAATCCGTCAGCAGGGCGGCGTCGGCGCGGGCGAGCCCGCGCATGGCCCGCCTCAATGCCTCCTGCGGCATCCACGATACGGGAAGCCAGCCACAACCGGGTTTGGCGAGAACGGAACTTTCATCCAGCGCCTGCCGCGAAACCCACAAGGGATCCACCGCCCTGTCGAGCTGCGGCTCGATATCGGCGAGCGAGAGGGGTGCAAGCGGACCTGAAACGAAAAAACCGGAGCCGGGGCGCGAGCTTATCGTACCCTCCGCCACAAGCCGGTCGTAGGCCTCGACGATGGTGGAGGTGGACACCTGCATGGTCTTCGCCAGAGCCCGCACCGATGGAAGACGCGCGCCCGGCACGAGGCTGCGCGAGGCGATGCGTTGCCGAACGCTTGCCATCACCTTTTCTATGCGCGTGCCAACAGCGACCTGTCCATCCATGATTCTCTCCAACCGTACCGCTCATGAAACCATAACAGTTTGTTGAAATTGTATATGATTGTCGCTGTTCCCGCCAGCCATTCGGGATCATGAAAGGCAGAAAGCAGGAGTTGACGATGGACAAGACGACGAGCGGCTGGCTGAGCGGCCTGACAGGCGTGGTAATATTCAGCGGTTCGCTGCCAGCGACGCGCATCGCGGTAACGGGTTTCGATCCCGTGTTCCTCACCGTCGCCCGCGCCAGCATTGCCGGCCTGCTGGCGCTGGCGCTGCTGTTTCTGTTCAGGCAAAGACGCCCGGCGCGCAATGACCTGACATCGCTTTTCATCGTCTCGCTTGGTGTCGTGGTGGGTTTCCCGCTATTGACCGCGCTTGCCCTGCGGCACATCACCTCGGCGCATTCCATCGTTTTCGTGGGGCTGCTGCCACTCGCAACCGCGATCTTTGCGGTGCTGCGCGGCGGAGAACGCCCACGCCCGGTCTTCTGGCTCTTTTCCTGTCTCGGCAGTGCGCTTGTTGCGGGTTTTTCGCTCTCGAATTCGTTTGCCGCCGGGATCGAAGCCTCGCTTGCCGGCGATCTTCTGATGCTTGGCGCAATCATCGTCTGCGGGCTCGGCTATGCGGAGGGCGCTGCCCTTTCCCGCAAGCTGGGCGGCTGGCAGGTCATTTCCTGGGCGCTGGTTCTTTCCCTGCCGGTGATGCTGCCGCTTGCCTTTTTCAGCGGGCCGGAAACGCTTGCCGGCATAGACCCGCAGGCCTGGGCTGGCCTTGCCTATGTTTCCCTGTTCAGCATGCTGATTGGCTTCATCTTCTGGTATCGCGGGCTGGCCCTTGGCGGCATCGCCGCCGTGGGGCAGCTGCAATTGCTTCAGCCCTTCTTCGGGCTCGCGCTTGCCGCCACCCTGCTGCACGAAGAGGTGAGCCCGGCCATGATCGGCGTGACGCTGGTTGTGGTGCTGTGTGTTGCGGGCGCGCGAAAATTCGCGCGCTGACCATCAGCTCGAGCGGCGATCCACCCAGCGATGCCATGCGTCTTCGCTGCCATTGAAGACATTGAGATCGATACGGCCATCGACGCCATGCGACAGGCCGGAACCGGAATATTGCCAGAACAGCCACTTGCGACCGGGATAAACCACCGACGGATGCTGGGCGACGGCGCGCAGCCAGAAGGGATAATCCTGGAATTCGCCCTGGAGGTTATCCTTGTAAAAATCGGGCGCCGTATAAATGATCGGCCGCTGGCCGTAATGGCGCTCAAGCTTGTCCATGAAGACCCGCATCTTTTCCAGCACGCGTTCGCGGGAATGGCGCATCTTGCAGCTCGATTCGCCGTTATATTCCACGTCGATGACGGGCGGCAGCGCGTCCGGATCACGCGGTACATTACGAATGAACCAGTCCGCCTGTTCGCTGGCGTTGCGGCACCAGTAGAAGAAATGGTAGGCACCGCGGCGAATGCCCGCTTCCTTTGCGCGCTGCCAATTGGTGCGGAACATCGGATCAAGATGATCACCACCATCCGTCGCCTTGATGAAGGCGAAATTCGCGCCGCGCGTGCGCAGCTGCGGCCAGTTTATATTGGCCTGCCAGCGGGATACATCCACCCCGTGGACCTGGAAATGACGGGGCTGAACCCTGCCGAAATTGATGGGCTTGGCATCACTGAAGCTGGAGCGGAAAATGCGCGAACGGATCTGAGCACCGGCGCTTGCCGCCGGGGCCGCCGCCATGGCCAATTGCACCGGACGCTCCATCTGGTTCATCGTGGGGCGCTCCGCCGGCCGCACCATTCCGGCCGCCTGTGGCGGAACCGGCAAACGGATTTCAGGCGCATCCTGCGTTAAGGACGCTTTGGGGGTGACGGCGGAAAAGGCCTTGGGTTCGTCAGGCACCGGCCCGCCCCATGCCAGAACTTGCTGCCGCGGCTGGGCGGCGATGGCCTGGGTGCCGACGCCTGCCTGCGGCACCGGCGCGGATGGCGTGACCGAACTCGTCGTTTCCTTCGAAGGCAAGCCGGCCATCAGGCTTTCCGGCCCGGAACTGGACGTGCAGCCTCCAAGCAGGAGGCAACCGAAGAGAAGTGCTGGCACAGCCGATGAACGCATGAGAACCCGTACGCAAAACAAATCGGGGGCACTCTGATGCCGCCCGGAGACCTCGAAATACAAATGCTAACGGAAGATTATCAAAAAAGACTGAATCTTATCTTTACGTCGGCACCTGTCGATGCGCCCATCATTTCTGGCAGGCGAAACGTTTCGAGTTCTCGCGCGGCGCCGCGGCTCAGGCCGTCATGGCGGTCAGATCGACAGTGTCCGCACCGGGAGAATTTCTCTCTATCGATTCGATCGCGTGAATAGCCGATGCCTTCGCCTGGTATCCTTCCGAGGAGAACATCGTTTCGCCGTTGGAAGCCTTGAAGCGGAAACGATATTCGCCGGCCTTGTCCTGATAGATTTCGAATTTGTACATGATCTCTGCGCCTCCTTGCGCACGATAGTCCGTCCGCTGCAACTTTGTTCGGCCTCGATCACTTTCGCAACGGAAAATCGCCGCTCTGGATGAGGCGTACCCAGGCTCGGGCAATTTCCAGCCCGGCTGCATCGGCCATTTCTGCGCGCAAGCTGCGATGGTCGCGATAATTCTCCAGCCATCCCGGCGACATTCTTTCGACGGAAGTGGGGAACGTCTGACACCAGCCGTCAACCACGGCAGCGGAGGCTTCGAAATGGAATTGTGTGCCATAAACCGCCCGGCCGATGCGAAAGGCCTGGTTTCGCGTCGCGCCATTGGTCGCAAGTCGCGTGGCGTCCGGCGGAAGCGTAAATGTATCGCAATGCCACTGAAAAATGGGGAATGTCTTTTCCAGCCCAGCCAATAGCGGATCGGACACGCCCTCTTCCGTCAGGGACACCTCTTCCCAGCCGAACTCCGGCGGGCCGGAGAGAATGTTCTCTCCGCCATAGGCGCGCGCCAGCAACTGGCTGCCAAGGCAGACGCCCATGACTGCCTTGCCCGCATCGCCAAAGGCTTTCATGAGAAGGGCAAGATCGGGAAGATAGGGATAAAGCGCATCATCGAGCGCGTTCTGTTCGCCGCCCAGAACCACAAGCGCATCATGGTCGGCCGCATCTTTGGGGAGAGGCTCACCCGCATAGGCGCGGATGATATGGACTTCCGCCGCCGCTTCTTTCAGCGCGACGCCGAGCTGCCCATGCGGCGTACCCGCCATGTTTTCTATGATTGCAACGCGCATAAAACCTCGTGGCGACAACAAAGGATCCAATCAGCGAGAAATGCCGATCGAATCCAGCTTCACCACGAGAAAAATCGATTTTCAAGAGCCGCTACATCATCATTGCGACAATAGCGGATAAGCTGACGCGATACGCCCTAGAATTCACGCGCAAGCTTGGCGTCTGCCGAATGCCGGTTGCCGCCGCGAACGGCGAAGAACAGGAAAATCGCCGCCCAAAGGATCGACTTTTCCGCCCCGCCCAGACCTTCCGCCTTTACGATGCCGTGAAAATAAACCGTTACCAGAAGGACGATCATGGCCGCGAAGGATGCCGGCCGCGTGAACAGGCCGATGGCGACCAGAATTCCGCCGAAAAATTCCGTGGCGGCAAGCAGCGGTGACCAGAAGACGCCGGGGTAAAAGCCGAGGCTTTCCACCATGCCGACAGCACCAAAAGGATTGACGATCTTTCCGAACCCATGGGTGACGAGAAGAAGCCCGGCCGTGACGCGCAGAATGGTCTCTACCAGATCATGCGTCGCACTATAAAGCGGTGCGACCGCCGGAACGAAAAGACGCTGACGATTATTCTCGAACTGGGCCATAGGATCTCCACGTTTCAGCCTTCGACAGCTTCTCTGTTCGCAAAGCCGCATGATAAGAACAAGCATGCGCCCGGTAAAAACATGAGTATTATAGTTGACATTATCGTGAACATTATTGTCGCCGGGCGATGAAGGAGACCTGAGGATGACCAAGACCAAACCCCGCATAACCATCCGCTATTGCACGCAGTGCAACTGGCTGCTTCGGGCCGGCTGGATGGCGCAGGAAATCCTGCAGACCTTCGCTTCCGATATCGGCGAAGTCAGCCTCATCCCCTCGACCGGCGGTCTGTTCGAGATCTCCGTGGACGGCACGATCATATGGGAACGCAAACGCGATGGCGGTTTTCCCGGCCCAAAAGAACTCAAACAGAGAATCCGTGACATCATCGACCCGGAGCGTGACCTCGGTCATGTGGACAGAACGAAGCATGAAGGGCTCGACACCTGACCTGGCAACATGTTTCAACAGCCATAACCAAGTTTTTTCCCTTTAAAATCAATGATCGTCATAAAAGTTCAAAAAGTCTGTTGACACCGGGCGGCTGCCCTCGTACATCGCTCTCCGTCGCCCAGATGGCGGAATTGGTAGACGCGCCAGCTTCAGGTGCTGGTACTCGCAAGGGTGTGGAGGTTCGAGTCCTCTTCTGGGCACCATTCCATTTTTGATCTTAGCCAGATCAAGAACTTAGCCGAAAAACAGCAACATATAGCCGACCGGCAAACGCCGGGAAGCGTGTTGCTTTTTTTCGCCTTTAGCTACTCCCAGAAAAGCTGCAGGCACTCAGGGACAAGCGGCCTTCGTCTTCTTCGGAAGACCTCTATCTACAGCGCAGAACTCTGATGTGACCTGCTTCGTTACGGCTGAGCGTCTTTGTCGCCACTATTTTGCGAATGCTGCTCGCAGTTCGGCGTGCAGGACAGAACGGTCCGCTCCGTCTGGCGGAAAACGCGAACCGTATTACCCTCGTCGATAGAGACGAGAATGCGTTCATCCACGATTGGATTGCCGTCGGCATCCAGAAGCACGAGATTGGTCGTGCCGAAACTGCGACCCGTCAGAACAATCGTGGTGGCATCGGCAACTGTGGCATCGGCGACCTTGGAGTTGCCGACAATAACCTTGCTGACGGCGCGGTCGAGACGAAGGACACGGGCGTGATTCATCGAAACACGCAATATGTCATCTTCAGCAAAAGCGGGCTGCAGCGAACCTGATAGAAAGACGGACAAGCCGACCACAATTTTCGCCAGTTTTCCGGATGACACGCGTTTGGTCCTTGCTCACTACCCGCACTTATTGCTCCGCAGAATGCGCGGTTTTAGTGAATGAAGCGTTAAATGGCAGAAATCCGCGAGGCGGATGGTAACCATGCGTAATGTATTGATATTGCCGCGTCTCTCCGCCCCGCCTCAAAACTGAACATCTGCACCTCTTCCCAAGGAAACTTGGTCGGAAAAGACAAACTGCCAGCAGTTGAATATATTTGTTTATCGGCAAATATAAAAATGCAGGCAATACTTTTTGGTTTTATTTACCAAAAGAAACTCATCCTGCCGTTTACTTTGAGTTAATCGTTTTTTTTAAGCGCTTGGAAATCGCTCGGCTGTAGTTTGAACGCAACCGAACAACGGAGAACAGTTGTCGGCGTGCTGAACCAACACAAGTTAGGAGAGACCCTATGACCAAGATTTTCGCTCGTTTCCTCAAGGATGAATCCGGTGCTACTGCAATCGAATACGGCCTGATCGCTGCTCTGCTTTCAGTGGCAATCGTAGGCGGCGCAAGCATGGTCGGTACGCAGCTCGACGCACTCTTTGACGGCATCGGTACGACGATGCAGACGGCCCGAAACACGACGTTCTAATAGTTTTCGACCGCTGAATTGGGAATGCCGCTCAACCGTGAGCGGCATTTTCGTATTATACTGAATACCCGGATTCGTCTTCAATCCGCCTGGAATTGGCCGAGTAAAAGGGAGTCTCCCTCGTGGTTATAGCCGCCATTTTTCTGACGCTTCCGCTCTGCCTTGCCTTCGCGGCATTCACAGACCTTTTGAGCATGACGATACCCAACCGGATATCGCTCATTTTGCTGCTGTCATTCATTTTGATCGCGCCTTTTTCCGGTATGGACTGGCAGACTTTTGCAATGAGCCTTGCAGCTGCCGCCGCCGTGTTTTTTGCCTGCTTCGCACTCTTTGCAGCCAATGTTATGGGTGGAGGAGATGCCAAGCTATTGACTGCCGCAGCAGTATGGTATGGCTTCAACCTGTCCCTCATAGAATTTTTACTCTCGGTGACCTTCGTTGGCGGCCTGTTGACTCTCGGCATTCTGCTCTTGCGGTCGCGCTCGCAGGAAATCATGGCCAGCGGCATTCCCCTCCCCGATTCCTTGCTCGCAGCAAAAAAAATTCCCTACGGGATCGGCATCGCCATCGCCGGTTTTTTGACCTATGGCAACGCACCGATCGTAGAAGCTGCCATCGCCAGTCTTTCCTGAGCGAATACTGTAATTGCCGAAATTAAAGGCCTGTTAACCACAAATCCACGCATAATATTAACCATAATTATACCAATAGCGCGTCATCCTGAGGGGAGAAGAATCTGATTCCTTCAAGGATCGAGCATGAAACCGTCGCGTATCGTCATTCTATCCGTTGCTTTGGTAGCCGCCGGTCTTGCCGGTCTTGTCGCCATGAAAATTTCCGGCACAAAGCAGGTTATCGAAAAAGCAGAAACGATCATCCAGAAAGAACCGACGGTCAACGTTCTCGTTTCCTCGGTCAACCTGCCGGTCGGCAGTCGCCTGAATGATAGTTCAGTGCGCTGGACTCCCTGGCCACAGGGCAACGTCGTCGATAGTTTCATAACGGAAACGAAAAGCCCGAACGCAATCATCGAACTTTCCGGTGCCGTCGTACGGCTCCCGTTATTCGAGGGCGAGCCGATCCGACCGGAAAAAGTCGTCGATTCCAGCGCTCGCATCATGTCCTCGCTTTTACCCGCCGGCAAACGCGCTGTTTCGACAGAGATTTCGGTTTCAACCGGGGCAGGCGGTTTCGTGCTGCCGAATGACCGTGTTGACGTGATCATGGTCCGCAAAGGCGACAACGGTAACTTTTTGACCGAGAATGTTTTGAATAACGTTCGTGTTCTGGCCATCGACCAGCAGATCAAGGAAGGCGAAGACGGTACGTCGGCAGTGGTTGGCGCAACCGCGACACTGGAACTGACGCCGGACCAAGCCAAGATTATGACCGTGGCGCAACAGATGGCGGATCGTCTCACGCTGGCTCTGCGCTCGGTTGCCGACGCGCAGGAAAACGACACGCTTTCGGCTGATTATCTTCTCAATGGCGGCGCCGGGCAGCCCGAAATTCAGGTGATCAAATCCGGCTCGATCGTCAAGGGCGGTCAAGGAGCATCACAATGATCAAGGGGTTCATGGCAAGGCGTTTCACACAACACCTGCGTTCGTCGATGCTCGGCGGGCTTGCGTTCTGCGTGGCTTTTTCCGGCATTCCCGGCCAGCGTTCATCCGAATTTTTGGGTATCGGCGAAGCCGAGGCGCAAAGCGCGAGCATTGTGCGCATTACTGAGAGCGGATCAGGCATTCGCAAGCGCCTGAAGCTTGGTCTCAACAAGGCGCTGGTCATCGACCTGCCCGAGGACGCGCACGACATTCTTGTCGCCGATCCCAGCCTTGCCGATGCGGTAACGCGCACGTCCAGACGTATCTATCTCTTCGGAAAAACGGTAGGACAGACAAATATCTTTATTTTCGGCGATGGTGGGCGTGAAATCGTCAGCCTCGATCTGGAAGTAGAGCGGGATATCGTTGGTCTTGAAGCCAATATTCGTCGCTTCATTCCTGAATCCGACATCAAAGTCGAGATCGTCTCCGACAACATCGTTCTCACCGGATCTGTGCGCACGCCGCAGGATTCCGCGCGCGCAGTGCAGCTTGCCGAAGCCTTTTTGAAAGGTGGTGAAGCCACCACCCGCAATATCTCTCTGACGGGCGGCGACAACGGGGGTGACGCCGCGATTTTTGCCGAAAACCGCCAAGTATCGCAGATCGTCAACATGCTGACGATCGAGGGCGAGGATCAGGTGACACTGAAGGTGACCGTCGCCGAAGTCAGCAGGCAGGTGCTGAAGCAGCTGGGCTTCAACGGTTCCATCAGCAGTTCGACAAGCAACAACGGTTTCGAGTTCTCAAATCCTTCCAATCTCGGAAACGCAATCGACGGCGCGACGCGCATAGCCAGCGGAGCTATAGGCTCCGGCTCACTGAGATTTGCCTCTTACCTCAACGCCATGGAACAGGCAGGGGTGATGCGGACATTGGCGGAACCGAGCCTGACGGCGATCTCCGGCGAGCAGGCTAAATTTTATGTCGGCGGAGATTTTCGAATTGCTGCCGAACAGGATGTTTCGCTCGACAAGGAAACAGGCGTCGCGACCGTCAAACGCGAAACGGAAACAGTCGACTACGGTATCACGTTGAACTTCAGGCCAGTGGTGCTTTCACCCGGCAGGATAAGTCTCAAGATCGAGACGAATGTGTCCGAGCCGACCTATGAAGGCAATGTCGTAACCGGAAATTACGGTCGGGGCATTCCGGGCTCAACCTACATGTCTGTCCGCAAGCGGGAAACATCCACAACGGTCGAGCTTCCTTCTGGTGGCTCGATCGTGATCGCAGGGCTCGTTCAGGACAATATCCGTCAGGCCATGTCCGGGCTTCCGGGCATGTCAAAGATCCCGATTTTCGGCACGCTTTTCCGCAGCAAGGACTTCCTGCGCAACGAAACGGAGCTGGTCATCATCGCAACGCCTTATCTGGTTCGGCCCGTGGCCCGCAACCAGATCGCCCGGCCGGATGACAACTTCAACCCGGAAAACGATGCCGCCATGTATTTCATGAACCGCGTCAACAAGGTCTATGGCCGCAAGGACCAGGTTCAGGCGGCGCCCTATCAGGGGTCAGTGGGGTTCATCTACAAATGACGACACGCACACAAAATCCCCTCTTCACAGTAAGCCCGGTCAGGGCAGGAAACGTCATGAAGGAAACCTATTCCTCCTTTTTCCCCTGCCAGTCCGGAAGAAGGACCGGCCTCGTCATCATTGCCGCGCTTGCCGCCGGCCTGTTACAGGGCTGCGCACGCGATCCGATGACCACCAACGCCATTCCCGACGATTATCGCACACGCCACCCGATCACCCTGTCGGAGGCGGAGCATTCGCTGGACATTCCGGTCTCGGCCAGCGACAGCCGGCTGACCACGGCGATGGCGGATAACGTCCGCGGCTTTGCTCAGAATTATGCGTCGATGTCGACTGGTATCGTTAATATTCAGACCCCGTCGGGATCGGCCAATTCAGCGGCCGCATCACGTATGGCGAAACAGATTCGCTCGACGCTTTCCGGTGCGGGTGTGGCACCGGGCAAGATCATGGAAACGCGCTATGCCGCTTCCCCGAATGGCGACGCCGCCCCTATCCGCCTGAGCTATGTCGCCGTTACGGCCATGACCGGCCAGTGCGGTCAATGGCCAGAGGACCTGTCAGACAATACCTTCGCAAACAAGAACTGGTACAATTTCGGGTGCGCTTCCCAAAGTAATCTCGCGGCGCAGATCGCCAATCCAATGGATCTGGTCGGTCCGCGCGGTATGAGCGCAATCGATGCGGAACGTCGCGCGGTAGTCATCGACAACTATCGACAAGGCAAGACAACGGCGACGCCGAATTGATGCGGCTCCAACAATTGTTACGGCAGGAAAGACCATGAGCGCTGTAGAATACGATATCAAGCCAAGTGGCGGCGGCGAAGCCGAGCCGCCATTGCGCGCTGCCGATATGGATCACCTCCGGCCCCTGCCCCGCATTTCCGTTCACGCTTTCTGCGTCAGCGACAATATGCAGGCCGTCATGGATGCACTGTCCAGCGACCGGCGCATGAGCAAGGTTACCCTGCGGGTGACGAAGGGCGATATCAATGCGGCCGCCACGATGTTTTCCGCGTCGCCCACGCCCAATCTCATCATTCTTGAAACGGCAAGCTCAACCGCCTCGTTGCTGAACGATCTCGCGCCCCTGGCGGAGGTTTGCGATCCCTCCACGCGTGTCATCATCGTCGGCCGACACAACGACATAACACTTTATCGCGATCTCATCCGCAACGGCATTTCCGAATATCTCGTCGCGCCGATCAATATGGCCGATCTCCTGGCTTCGATCGCCGCGATCTTCGTCGATCCCGAAGCGGAGCCGCTGGGCCGCAACATCGCTTTCATTGGCGCCAAGGGCGGCGTGGGTTCGTCGACCATTGCGCATAATTGCGCTTTCGGTATTTCGAGCCTCTTCTCCACCGAAACCATTCTGGCGGATATGGATCTTGCCTATGGCACTGCCAATATCGATTTCGATCAGGATCCGGCCCAGGGCATGGCTGAAGCGGTCTTCTCGCCGGAGCGGCTGGACGAGGTGTTTCTCGACCGCCTGCTAACCAAATGTTCCGATCATCTGTCGCTGCTCGCGGCACCGTCGCTTCTCGACAGGACCTATGATCTCGATCGTCAGGCATTTCTGCCGATCCTCGAGGTTTTGCAGCGCAGTGCGCCCGTTGCGGTTCTCGATCTTCCACACCAATGGTGCGACTGGACCCGGGCAGTCCTTGCGGAAGCCGACGAGGTGATCATTACGGCGGTTCCCGATCTCGCAAATCTGCGCAATACGAAGAATCTCTTCGACGCGCTGATCAAACTGAGACCCAACGACAAATTGCCGCATCTCGTTCTCAATCAGGTCGGCATGCCCAAACGTCCGGAAATCGCGCCGGCGGACTTCCTCGAGCCGCTGGAAATCGAGCCGATCGCGATCATTCCATTCGACGCGCAATTGTTCGGAAATGCCGCCAATAGCGGACGCATGATCAGCGAGATGGATGAAAAATCCCAGACGGCGGAAACCTTCTCGCAGATCGCCCACACCATCACAGGCCGCTCCGTGCTGCGCAAAAGCAGACGCGGCGGCCTGGAAAAACTGAAGAATATTCTCAAGCGCAAGTAGGTCTTCCGCCTGCGCCCTTAGACGGAAACGCCGATGTTCGGAAAACGCGGGCCTGAAGGCCCAGCCAGAAGCACGAAGCCGGAACCTGTTGCACCTGTGCCCATGCAGGTGGCGACGGTGTCTGAGCCTCGCTCTCTTGCAATTGACACTCTTGAGCCCGGCCAATCACCCATCACTCGTCAGGCTGCGGCGAGCCCACCGCCAGCGCAGAGAAAACGCACCCGCACGGAAGACTACTATAATACCAAGAGCCAGGTATTTTCCGCCCTTATCGATACGATCGATCTCTCGCAGCTCGCCAAGCTCGACGCGGAAAGCGCGCGCGAGGAAATTCGTGATATCGTCAACGATATCATCACGATCAAGAACTTCGCCATGTCGATTGCCGAGCAGGAAGAATTGCTCGAAGACATCTGCAATGACGTTCTGGGCTACGGGCCGCTGGAGCCGCTTCTCGCACGCGACGACATCGCCGATATCATGGTCAACGGCTCTGGCCAGACCTTCATTGAAGTCGGCGGCAAGACGATCGAGTCCGATATCCGCTTTCGGGACAATGCACAGTTGCTCTCCATCTGCCAGCGCATCGTCAGCCAGGTCGGCCGCCGCGTGGATGAGTCGAGCCCGATATGCGACGCGCGCCTGCCGGACGGATCGCGCGTCAACGTCATCGCACCACCGCTTGCCATCGATGGCCCGGCGCTGACGATCCGAAAATTCAAGAGGGACAAGCTGACGCTCGACCAGCTCGTGCGCTTCGGAGCGATCACGCCCGAAGGCGCGACATTGCTCAAGATCATCGGTCGCGTCCGCTGCAACGTCGTCATCTCGGGCGGCACCGGCTCAGGCAAGACAACACTTCTTAACTGCCTGACGAGCTTCATCGACAAGGATGAACGTGTCATCACCTGCGAAGACACCGCTGAACTGCAGCTGCAGCAACCGCATGTGGTGAGGCTCGAAACGCGTCCGCCGAATATCGAAGGGGAAGGTGAGATCACCATGCGCGATCTCGTCAAGAACTGCCTTCGCATGCGACCTGAGCGCATCATCGTCGGTGAAGTGCGCGGGCCGGAAGTTTTTGACCTGCTCCAGGCCATGAACACCGGCCATGACGGTTCGATGGGAACGCTGCATGCCAATACGCCGCGCGAATGCCTCAGCCGTATCGAATCGATGATCGCCATGGGCGGCTTCACCCTGCCGGCCAAGACCGTGCGCGAAATCATCTCAGGCTCAATCGATGTCGTCATTCAGGCCGCGCGTCTTCGCGACGGCTCGCGCCGGATAACGCAGATCACGGAAGTGATCGGCATGGAAGGCGACGTCATCGTTACCCAGGATCTGATGCGGTACGAGATCGAAGGCGAGGATGCCCAGGGTAAGCTGATCGGCAGACACGTATCAACCGGTATCAGCAAGCCGCATTTCTGGGATCGTGCACGCTATTACGGCGAAGAGAAACGCCTGGCGACCGCGCTCGATGAGATGGAAAAGACATCCTAAGGGAAAGTGACTGCCATGGACCCGACAATAATATTACTGGCCGTACTCGTCGCCATCTCGGCAGGAGCGCTCGCCTATGCCTTTCTTTTCCAGCAGATAGAGGTCGAAAAAAAGACCAACAACCGCTTCAAGCGAGTGCAGGCCGCCGAGACGGATCATACAAACATCAAAGCTGCACGAGACCGGGTCCAGGAACTTAGCAAACGCCGCAAATCCATGCAGGACAACCTGCGGGAAATGGAAAAGAAACAGAATGAAAAGGCGAAAAAAGCGAAGAATATCGGCCTGCGCGACAAACTAGTTCAGGCGGGGCTGGTGCTTTCCGCTCGGCAATTCCATCTGTTGAGCGCCGGCGCGGCTGTTTTCTTCGCTCTCATGGCCCTTCTTTACGGCCTGTCGTTGCTTCTCGCTCTGCTCATAGGAATTGTCGTGGCGCTGGGGGTACCACGGTGGGCGTTGGCGTTTATTCTCAAGCGCAGGCAGAAAAAATTTCTTGAAGAGTTTCCAAATGCGCTTGACGTCATGTGCAGGTCGATCAAATCCGGCTTACCGCTGAACGACGCGGTACGACTGATCGCATCGGACGGCCAGGAACCGGTGAAAACGGAGTTTCAGCGCGTCGTCGATGCGCAACAGGTCGGCATCGGGATCCCGCAGGGGATCGAGCGTATGATGCTGACCATGCCGCTTTTTGAGGTAAGCTTTTTCGGCACGGTCATCAATATTCAAGCACAAGCCGGCGGCAACCTCTCGGAAGCGCTGTCCAATCTTTCAAAGGTCTTGCGTGACCGCAAGAAGATGCGCGCGAAGGTAAATGCCCTTTCGATGGAGGCGAAGGCTTCCGCAGTTATCATCGGCTCGCTGCCCTTCGTCGTCATGCTGCTGGTGCATTTCACATCGCCCGACTATCTGTCGGTACTTTTCACCGACTTGCGCGGCCACATTATTCTCGGAGCATCCGCGATCTGGATGCTGATCGGAATATTCATCATGCGCCAAATGATCAATTTCGATATCTAGGGGCGTGGTATGACAGGAAATCTTCTTTCTCGCCTGACTGACCCACAAACGATCATCGCTATTCTTGTGACGCTCGCTGTTTTTGCGACCTTTTATACCCTCATTATGCCGGTTTTTGAGCGGAAAGATTTCGCCAAGCGCATGAAAGCGGTATCATCGGAACGCGACCTCATCCGTAGTCGCGAGCGCGACCGCATGGCGACCGTCACCAGAGACGGCAAAACCTCCCTGCGAGGCAACAATAACAAATCCGCCCGCCGCATCGTCGAGAAATTCAACCTGCAAGAAGCGCTGGCCGATAAGAACACAATGAACAGGCTGCGGGCAGCCGGACTTCGTTCACAAAACGCATTCAACACGTTCCTTGCCGCACGGTTTGTCTTGCCGTTTATTTTTCTGGCCATCGCCTTCACTTGGATCTTCATTCTCGGAAACCTCGCCGACAAAGCGTTTATCATCCGGCTAATGGCTGTGCTTCTTTTCGGTTATATCGGTTTTTACGCTCCCAATATTTACGTATCAAATCGCATGACCAAGCGTCAGGCATCAATCAAGCGGGCTTGGCCGGACGCGCTCGACCTTATGCTGATCTGCATCGAATCCGGGGTATCCATGGAAGCTGCCATGCGCCGCGTGGCGGAAGAGATGGGCGAGCAGTCACCCGAACTGGCGGAAGAAATGATGTTGACGACGGCGGAATTATCTTTCCTTCAGGACAGACGTGTCGCTCTTGAGAATTTCGGCACGCGTACCCAACTCGAAACCGTCAAAAGCGTGGTACAGGCGCTTATTCAGGCGGAGCGATACGGCACGCCGCTCGCCCAGGCGCTCCGCGTTCTCGCACAGGAAGGCCGCGATGAGCGCATGAATGAAGCCGAAAAAAAAGCTGCCGCGCTACCACCGAAACTGACTGTGCCGATGATCGTCTTTTTTCTGCCGGTACTGATCGCAGTCATTCTTGGACCGGCTATTATCCGCGTTCTGGACACATTCTGATAGAAAAATACCGCAAGGCGATTTGGGGCGATATTTGCGCCCCGGAGGCGACTGCTTGTCAGCCAGCCGCTGCACGCGGATGCTCGAACGCATCAACCAGCCGGTTTGCCGTCTTTTTTCGCCAGCTGCTGCCAGGAGTTCTGCTGCGAAAGCATCGCACGCAGATAGGTGAGGTTCGCCTGTGCCTGCTGCGCAGAGAGTTCCTGAACCGCGATGCGTTCGGCCTCGGCAAAGCGGCCCTGAAGACCGACCACGAGCGCGAGGTTCTGGCGGACGCGGCTATCGGCGCCCGGCTGGGCGATGGCCGATTGCAGATATGTTTCGGCAGTGCGCGGATCGCTCGACAGGACATAGGACATGCCGAGGTTGGACAATACGCTCGGATCGTTCGGCTTCAGGTCAAGCGCCTGCCTGTATCGGGAACGTGCCTCGTTCGAGCGTCCAAGCTGATCGAGCACGGCACCCTCGGCGGAATATAGCCGCCAATCCGGCCGGTCCGGCGTCTGTGCCCGCTGAATGGTCGAAAGCGCCTGCTCCAGCTGGCCAGCGGCGGCCTGTGACTTGCCATAGGCGGCAAGGACATCACGGTCCGCCGGATTGGCAATGGCGATCTGCTGCATGACGGCGAGAGCCTGTGTGTTCTTGCCGGTCATCATCAGCACGCTGGCATAATTCATGCCGACCGATTTATCCTTGGGGCTGCGTTCATAGGCTTTGCCGGCGCTCTCTTCCGCCTGGCGAAGCTGCTCCATGTTCATGTTGTCATAGGAGCGGGTGGCGGCGGAAATGGAGCCGGTGGACATGCGATCCGGCTTGTTGGTGCTCGCGCACCCTGAAACCGCAAGAACCAATGCGGCAAGACATGCTCCCCGCAGCAACCCTGTCCGGCCTGTCTCGCCCAAAGAAAATGCAGTCATGGCAGCGCCCCCGCCCAAGAATGATCAATCTTGCGCCCGACATACGACAGACTCACACGACGCAACTTTCGCTTAAGCAATAATCTGTTAACCCTAACAGAGCGTTAATCGCACCGATTCTCGACATTTACGGAAGCATACAATGGCGCCCTATCAGTTCATCGAACGCCCGACCCCTTTCAGCTCCAAGGCCGGCAGCACATTGCCGGTTTTCGCCGTCACGCCGGCCCATATCGAACAGGGCGCTATCGACCCAGTCGCGCTGGACTGGGCAAAGAAGGCGGGTTTCAAGGCAGAGGCAGGCGCCATCCTGCTCGTTCCTTCCGCCGATGGTTCGCTGGGCGGCGTGCTTCTCGGTCTCGGCAGCAATCCGTCCGAAATTCCCTTCATCACCGGGAAACTCGCCCGTGAGCTGCCGGAAGGCGAGTGGCACATCGAGACCGCACCGCTGACGGCAAATCGCCTCGCTCTCGGCTTCGGTCTCGGCAGCTATCGCTTCGACAAATACAAGACCACGAAGACCAGCGGGGCAAAGCTTCTCATTCCGCAGGATGCGGAAGACGGCGAGATAAAACGCGTTCTGGCCGGCGTTTTCCTCGCGCGTGACCTCATCAATGTCCCGGCAAACGACATGGGGCCGGACGAGCTTGAGATCGCCTTCCGTGCACTTGCCGCTCATTACAAGGCGAAGGTGAAGGTCACCACCGGCGACGATCTGCTCAAGGAAAACTTCCCACTGATCCATGCCGTCGGCCGGGCCAGCGAAAGCGCGCCGCGGCTTCTGGAGATGAACTGGGGCAAGAAGGGCAATCCTCGCCTCACCCTCGTCGGCAAGGGCGTCTGCTTCGATACAGGCGGCCTCGATATCAAACCCGCCGCTTCCATGGCGCTGATGAAGAAGGATATGGGAGGTGCGGCCAATGTCCTCGGTCTTGCGCTGATGATAATGGATGCGAAGCTGCCGGTCGATCTTCGCGTTCTCGTGCCCGCTGTCGAAAACTCCATCTCCGCCAATGCCTTCCGTCCCGGCGACATCTACCGCAGCCGTAAAGGGCTCACCGTGCAGATCGACAATACCGACGCCGAAGGCCGTCTTGTTCTGGCGGATACACTAGCCTATGCGGACGAAGATGCGCCGGACCTGATGATCGATATGGCGACGCTGACCGGTGCTGCCCGCGTCGCGCTCGGCCCGGATCTGCCGCCCTTCTACACCGATGACGAGGATCTGGCGCATGACATCGCCGAAGCCAGCATCGATACGGACGATCCGCTGTGGCGCATGCCGCTTTATATGGGCTACGACAAGGATATCCGCTCACGCGCGGCCGATATCACCAACGCGCCTTCGGGCGGCATGGGCGGATCAATCACCGCCGCCCTGTTCCTGAAGCGTTTTGTCACCAATACCAGACGCTGGGCGCATTTCGATATTTACGGCTGGTCTCTGAGCGAGAGGCATCATTCATCGATCGGCGGGGAGGCGCAGGGTATCCGCGCACTCTTCCATTACATCGCACACCAGTTCGCGAAGTAATCTGCTGATAGGCCAGGCTTCCACGGGCGCTTCCTCAACAGAAGCGCCCGTTCTCAATTCAGAGCATTTCCGGACGGAAAACCGGGCTCCACTTTTCCTGGAAAAGCTTTAAACCAGAACCTTCTGTTCCTTGTGGTCCTCTTCACCAAAGAACTTCAGGTAACGCTCCACTTCGGCCGGGTCGCCGGTTGCCTTTTGCGGATTGTCCGAGAGCTTCACGGCCGGGCGGCCATTGGCGTCGCTCACCTTGCAGACGATGGAGATCGGTTTGAGGCTGGCGATGGTCTTCGGCGCACAGCCGGCAAAATCATTCGTCAGATTGGTGCCCCAGCCGAAGCTCATGCGAACCCGACCTTCGAAGTGCCTGTAGGTGTCGATAATGGCGTCGACATCGAGACCGTCGGAGAAGATCAGCATCTTCTTGCGCGGGTCGCGGCCCATCTTCTGCCACCACTCGATGATCTTTTCCCCGCCTTCGATCGGCGGCGCGCTGTCGGGGCGGAAACCCGTCCAATCCGCCACCCATTCCGGCGCATTGCGCAAGAATGCGGCGGTTCCGAAGGCGTCCGGCAGCACGATCAGCAGGTTGCCGCCGTACAGCCGGTTCCAGTCCTTCAGGACCTGATAGGGTGCTGCGGCCAGCTCCTCATTTGTTTGCGCCAGCGCCGCGACCACCATCGGCAGTTCATGCGCGTTCGTGCCCACGGCTTCGAGATCGGAATCCATGGCGAGCAGAACATTGCTCGTACCGGTAAAGGCAGGCCCGATGCCTTCCTTCAGCGCCTCGACGCACCAGCGCTGCCAAAGGAAGCTGTGGCGGCGGCGGGTGCCGAAATCGGAAATGCGCAAGCCAGGCAGCTCCCGCAGCCGCTCGACCTTCTCCCACATCTTGGCCTTTGCGCGGGCGTAAAGCACATCAAGCGTGAAATAACCGAGCGAGCGCATGGCGCTGCGCGAGCGCAGTTCGTTGATGATCGCGAGCGCCGGGATTTCCCAGAGCGTCGTATCCATCCAGCGGCCATGAAAATTCAGCTCATATTGCCCGTCGCGCTTGAAAAGTTCGTATTCCGGCAATTGATAGCTCGAAAGCCAGGAGAGGAATTCCGGCTCGAAAATCTGCGAGCGGCCGTAAAACGTGTTACCCGCAAGCCAGATATTTTCTTTCTTGGAAAGACGCAGGGTGCGCGCATGATCCAGCTGTTCGCGCAACTCCATCTCGTCGATCTCTTCCGCCAGCCGCACTGTCTTCGTGCGGTTGATCAGCGAAAACGTCGCGTCGACTTCCGGATAGAGCTTCCAGATCATCTGCAACATCAAGAGCTTGTAAAAATCCGTATCAATCAGGCTGCGGACGATCGGGTCGAGTTTCCAGGTATGATTATGGACACGGGTGGCTATATCGGTCTTCGTCATACTCGCATTCCCCAATATCGGCCAAAGGTCAGAACAGCCGATGTCACTCCGCACCCCGGCAGGTATCAACCTGTCATGCGGAAAGATTTATCTGAAAAAGCGACAACAAGTCCAGAGCACTGGCCTGGCAAATGCCCGCCGCGACCGCCCGCGCATCGATTTTCCGAAGACCACAATGGAGTTTTCGGTCCGGTGTTCAAACATGCTGCTTCAAAAGGTCGGATCTACGGGGTTTATGCCGGGATACCAGTCCTTGGAGACGGGATTTCTGCCGCCGAAACTGGAAATGCCGTTTTCGTCGGTGCAGCGATACCCCTGAACAGGAAGCCCACGGCTGCCGAAAACATCCCTGTAGGGACCTCGGGAATATCCGGTCACGCCGAGTGCGCTATGGCAGTTGTAGCGGACCTTTGGCTGCAGCGTGCGCGGATCCTTGACGCCGGGCAGGTTTGCATAGGCATCCGGAGCGGGGGCAAAACCGTTCTGGAAAACAGTCTGTGCCTGCGCCGACGCGCTCAGCAAAGCCGCCGTGAGGATCGCTGCCAATCGTGTCGCCGTTCTTGTCTTCATCGATGCCGGTCCCGTACCATCATTCAACCGATGTAGGCTGTCGGCGACCTCCACACAAAGGGCGTGGCAGGCACAATTTCGTGAAAGCCCTTCTCAGGCCTCGAGCCGGCGGTAAGCAGTTGGCTTTTCATAAAGCCAGCCAATGCGCTCGATGGCCGCATCGAGATTCTCGCGTGCGACATTCATCGTATGGCCATTGGCATGGAGCAGCGTTTTCTCGTTTTCCATAAGGCCGACATGACCCTTCCAGAAGACGAGATCGCCGCGCCGCAATTCATCCCGCTCTATTTCCACGCCGAGCGACTTCACCTGCATGTCGGTATCGCGAAGGACCCGCCGGCCCGTCATGGCCATGGAAAGCTGCACGAGGCCGGAACAATCGATACCAAAACCGGAGCGGCCGCCCCAGAGATAGGGCGTTTCGATAAAGCGCAGCGCCACCGCCACATAATCTTCCTCAAGCGCCGCGTCGACGGCCTGGCAATGGGCAGCGATGATGCCTTCGCCCTTTTCGGTCAGCAGGTAACGGGTGCCGCGCGTCTCCGCTTCGCCGACGATGCGGATCAGGCTACCAATGGACAGCGCTGCGACCGGCGGTTTGCGCAATTCAGCGGCTGGGTAGAGAAAAGTGCGCGGTGCAATCACCCTATGGGTGGCGACAACGACATCGCCGATCGCCGTTTCCGGCAGGTAACCGGCATACCCGTCCGCATCCGCCTGCACCCATGCCCAGCCGTTGGCCCTGTCGAAAACACGGATAGTTTCGCCAAACAGCAACTCGGTATCGATGCCGGCGGCAAGATCGGGCGTCGGCCGCAGGCCAGTAACCGGCAACACGATCTGGGCGGCCGTGCCGCTGACGAAACGTTCGGCCTGCACCACGCCCTGCAGTTTTTCATCGGCGAGGTCGGAGCGGAAGACATTCAGGCGGCGGTCGAGCATCATGGGTTTCACATCCAGAGGTTAGATCTTGCGCGCCTGATCAATAATCAGATCGCCGATTTTTTCCAGATAAAGCGCACCGGCCACCGTGCGTTTTATCACAACATTGCGCCTGTCCCGCTCATCCCGAACCCGATCGACCAGCCCGAGCGCGCCGAGACTGTCGAGCGCGCGGGTAATGACCGGCTTGGTGACCCCCAGCATGGCGGCAAGACCCCGGACAGTGTGCGGCGGCGGCACGAGATAAATCTGCAGCAGGATGGCGGTTTGACGCAAGGTCAAATCCGGCTGGTCGTCAACGACCTGCGCCGTGGATACACGATGCCAGAGCCCCAAGGCCTCCGTGGGCGACAATTGTGCAGGCAAGCCGTGACCCTTCCAGTCGTTGTCCTACCGTTTTCATTCAACAGAGCGAAAAACTCAAGAACCATCCCGCACAAACAAAACCGCCGCACGGCGCAGATCCTAAAGATCGCGCGGCGCGGCGGCGTTTGTTGACCCGTTTTCGAGCCATAATGTCCCCTCTGGACTTGCAGAATGAGATGCAGGAAGCGTGCCAGTTTTGCTGCGGCGCACAAGTATTCGCAAAAACAGAGACTTAAGGAGTATATTCTGCTTATGGCGAAATTTTCCGCAAAGAATGAATCGCAAGAAAAACAGGCAAAAAAGAATTTAATGCTTAAAAACTGCCTTCCGCCACGACGGCGGAAGGCAAGGACAATCGCGGATCAGATTTCCGCGCCGCGTGCGGCATCGACCGCATCGGCATTCTGCTGCCGGTTATAGCGGATCGACGACCAGAGCGAGATACCGATCAGGCCCGCACCGCCAAGGCCCGTGATGACCTCGGGTATATGCACCATGGTCTGCACGTACATGATGACGGACAGGATAAGGATCGCGTAGAAAGCGCCGTGTTCCAGGTAGCGATATTCGGCCAGTGTTCCCTTCTCGACCAGCATGATGGTCATCGAACGGACGTACATGGCGCCGATGCCGAGACCGATGGCGATGATGAAGAGGTTTTGCGTCAGCGCGAAAGCGCCGATCACGCCATCGAAGGAGAAGCTGGCATCCAGCACTTCGAGATAAAGAAACGCGCCGAAGCCGCCCTTTGCTGCACCTTCCAGCATTTCCTGGCTGCGGTCGAGAATGCCGCCAACGACTTCCACCAGCAGGAAGGTCAAAAGACCCCAGATCGCCGAATGGAAGAAGGTGTTGGCCGCGACCGGACCAAGCGCCGGATCATCGCTTGCGCCGATGATGCGGGAAAAGACCAGCATGACGACAAGCACGAAGGCGATCTCGATGCCCTTGACAGAGGAATAGATCGCCGCCTTTTCTTCGATCCAGCGCACCCAGTGCACGTCCTTTTCATGGTCGAAGAAGAAGTTGAGGCCGACCATCATCAGGAAGGTGCCGCCGAATGCCGCAATCGGCAAATGGGCGTCCTGCATGATTTCCGCGTAACGTTCCGGCTGCGTGGCCGCCATCACGATTGCCGTCCACGGGCCGACATTCGCGGCAACGACGACGATGAGCAGCGGGAAGACGATACGCATGCCGAAAACGGCAATCAGGATACCCCAGGTCAGGAAGCGGTGCTGCCAGACCGGCGTCATATCCTTGAGCTTGTTGGCGTTGACGATGGCGTTGTCGAAGGAGAGCGAAATTTCCAGCACCGCCAGAACGACGCAGATGAAGAAGATCGTCGCCGTGCCGCCTACCGTTCCGGTCATTTCCCAACCGAGATAACCGCCGAGGATCAGACCGACCACGGTGACGATAAAAGCCCATTTGAAGTAGGAAAGCGTTTTTTTCTGGGTGGCGCTCATGTCCGGTCGCCTCCCAAAACGAGGGCGTTTGCGGACCGACGCGGGGCGTCAGGCCGCACGCAGAAAGCACGCGCGCGAAGCACATTCAGGTTTTTCATAGTTTTTAATCCGCCGGCCAATTTTTGCAGGCGGTACCGACATCGCGAGAGCGCCGTAAAACTCTCGCCAGAGGGGCCCGGCACCTTTGTTTCCTCTGCCCTTGCGAGACAAATCATCGCAGGGCCCCTTCTTACTCCCTGAAGATCACGCCCTCGTCAAGTCCCGTGATTGTGACCAAAGATCAAACCTGCTCCGCAGCCAGTCTTTCGGCGGTTTCAAGACGACGCTTGAGCGTATTTTCGCGAAAGAAGATGTAAAGACCCGAAAGAACAATCAGGCCCGCGCCGACGACGATACTCGTCTGCGGCACATCACCGAAGAACAGCCAGCCGAAAATCACCGCCCAGAGCAGCAGCGTATATTGCAGCGGCGCGACGGTGGCGGCATCGGCGAGTTTAAGCGCCCGGTTGACCAGCACATGCGCCGCCATGGCGACGACACCGAGCAGGCCGAGGAAGGCCAGATCGAAACTGGACTGAACCGGCAGCCAGCCCGAAGGCGTGAGGAACACCGCGACAATGCCCGCAAGTGCCGCACCAATGATCTGCCAGAAGGCGAGCACCGTATCGGGCGTATTGCGCAGCTGGCGGCCGGACAACATCATGAAGGCGAAGGCGGCGCTGCCGAAGATGGAAAAGAGCGCGGCGGAGGTGAGGCTTGCCGAGCTGGGTTTGAGCGCGATGAGAACACCGACAAAACCGATGGCGATGGCCGTCCAGCGACGCCAGCCGACCTTTTCTCCGAGCAGAAACGGCGAGAGCGCCGCCACGTAAATCGGAGCCGCGAGCCAATAGGTCATGACGTCGGCCAGCGGAAGAGACGCGACCGCGAAATAGAAACAGAAAAGCTCTGCGGTGGAGAAGAAGACACGCGCCACCTGAAGGCCGGGCCGCTCGATTTTCACGAGGCCGGAAAGGCCGGCTCTCCAGACGATCGGAACAAGGATGATAAGCGCTGCGGCGCTGCGGATGAGGATCACCTGACCCTGACTATAGGTAGAGACGAGCCATTTTCCCATGGCGTCGTTCAACGCGAAAAGCAGCATTCCAAGCAGCATGACGGCCACGCCGAGGCCCGTCGGCGAAAGCTTTCGTATCATAGTCGACATGTCAGTTCCGATCTCCCAATGGTTGCATTGGTCGTCCAACCAGCCGTCCTTTGTCAAGCCCCGAACGGCCGGGTCGGTACAATTAATAGTACTAATATATCGGCATGCAGATATCAGGTGAAGATGCGCCGCTCTTCGGCCACGAGTTCCTGGAGAAAATCGACCACCGTTCGGACCCGGACCAATTGACGGGCGGATTCGTGATAGGCCGTCCAGTAGGATCGGCTGATGGTGAGATGGGGCATGATCCGCAGAAGCTCGGGATATTGCCCGGCAATGTAATTATGCAGGATGCCGATACCCGCACCTGAACGTACTGCCTCGGTCTGACCGGTAGCGCTCGAGATTTCAAAGGCGGCATCCCAGTCACGCATGATCTCGCCGGTAAAATTCAGCGAGGGCGAGAAGATCAGGTCTTCCACATAACCGATCCGCCGGTGGCGCTTCAGCGCTTCAATATCCGCCGGCGTTCCATATTCAGCCAGATAATCCGCCGAGGCGTAGAGACCCAGCGAATAATCGGTGAGCTTTGAAAACATCAGCCTGCCCTGCTCCGGCCTTTCGATGGTGATGGCGATATCGGCCTCACGCTGTGACAGGGAGAAAGAGCGCGGCACCGGAACGAGCTGGATTTTCAGATCGGGATAACGCGCCGTCAGCCGGCCAAGTCGCGGCGCGAGGAAGGAAACACCGAGGCCATCTGGCGCGCCGATGCGCACCGTTCCCGCCACTGCCGTGTCAACGCGGCCGAGATTGGCCTGGGCGTTCAGCATTTCAGTTTCCATGCGCTCCGCCCCGGCAAGCAGACGCTGGCCTTCCTCCGTCAGCTCGCAGCCATTGGTGCTTCGCAGGAAGAGTTGCGTGCCGATCGCCGCTTCAAGTGCTGAAATCCGCCGGCTGAGGGTGGCGTGGTTGACGCCGAGCTTTCTGGCGGCGGAAAGAAACTGCCCGCTTCGCGCCACGCTTAGAAACAAACGCACATCATCCCAGTTCACGGCACTCTCCTTATGTGCATTTTTGCACAATGGATGCTTATTTCAGGCGATTGATTTGTGCAAATCGAAAGGTAATGCTGCGCCATCACATTCTGGAGGAAAACCCATGAAGGAAATCGGTCATTTCATTAACGGCAAGCATGTGCCCGGCACCAGCGGCCGCACATCCAATGTCTACAACCCGGCCACGGGGGAAGTGCAGGCGACTGTCGCACTTGCGAGCGAAGCCGAGCTGCGCGCCGCCGTGGAAAGCGCCAAGGCTGCGCAACCCAAGTGGGCCGCCACCAACCCGCAGCGCCGCGCCCGCGTTTTCTTCAAGTTCGTCGAACTTCTGAACCGCAACATGAACGAGCTGGCGGTGCTCCTCTCCAGTGAGCACGGCAAGACCGTCGAGGATTCCAAGGGCGATATCGTCCGCGGCCTCGAAGTCTGCGAATTTGTCTGCGGCATTCCGCATCTGCAGAAGGGTGAGTTCACCGAGGGCGCAGGCCCGGCCATCGACATGTATTCGATCCGCCAGCCGGTCGGCATCGGCGCGGGCATCACGCCCTTCAACTTCCCCGGCATGATCCCGATGTGGATGTTCGCCCCGGCGATTGCCTGCGGCAACGCCTTCATCCTGAAGCCATCTGAACGCGATCCGTCGCTGCCGATCCGCCTTGCCGAACTGATGATCGAAGCCGGTCTTCCGGCAGGTATCCTCAACGTCGTCAACGGTGACAAGGGTGCCGTCGACGCCATCCTGACCGATCCTGACATCGGCGCGGTCTCCTTCGTTGGCTCGACGCCGATCGCCCGTTACGTCTACGGCACCGCCGCCATGAACGGCAAGCGCGCGCAGTGCTTCGGCGGCGCGAAGAACCACATGATCATCATGCCGGATGCCGATCTCGATCAGGCCGTGAACGCATTGATGGGCGCCGGTTACGGTTCGGCCGGCGAGCGCTGCATGGCTGTTTCCGTTGCGGTTCCGGTTGGCGAGGAGACGGCAAACCGCCTCGTTGAAAAGCTCATCCCGCAGATCGAAAGCCTGAGGATCGGCCCCTATACCGACGACAAGGCCGATATGGGCCCGCTCGTTACCAAGGAAGCGCAGACGCGCGTCAGAGGCCTGATTGACAGCGGCGTTGAACAGGGCGCGAAGCTGCTGGTCGATGGCCGCGACTTCAAGCTGCAGGGTTATGAAGACGGTTATTTCGTCGGCGGTTGCCTGTTTGACCACGTCACCCCTGACATGGACATCTACAAGACCGAAATCTTCGGACCGGTTCTGTCCGTCGTTCGCGCCAAGAATTACGAAGACGCGCTCGAACTGCCGATGAAGCATGAGTACGGCAACGGCGTTGCGATCTACACCCGTGACGGCGACGCTGCCCGCGACTTCGCAAGCCGCGTCAACATCGGCATGATCGGCATCAACGTTCCGATCCCGGTTCCGCTCGCCTATCACTCCTTCGGTGGCTGGAAGGCTTCGAGCTTCGGCGATCTCAACCAGCACGGCACGGATTCGATCAAGTTCTGGACGAAGACCAAGACGATCACCTCACGCTGGCCGTCGGGCATCAAGTCGGGTGCCGAATTCGTCATGCCGACGATGAAATAAGCCGAAAAGCCGGCAATCAGAAAAAGCCCCGCTGTTTGCGCAGCGGGGCTTTTTTGATTAAAAGAAAACAAAAATCATCAAGTTTTTCCTTCAAAATATTTCCACTTAAAGATGTTATGGCGTAAGACAGCCGTTGCGGCGTGGGGACGCCGCCAAACCGACGATAGCGGGGAAGCCTGCAACTCAATCTGCCCGGAGAGGGGCATGCCATGAGGGACCATTATGAGTGACATCTCTGTCAGCGTGGATCAGCGCGCAATCGAACGCGGCTCGTTCAGCGGAAATGCCAAGGAATATTTTGGAATCTGGATCGTCAATATTCTCCTGACGATCATCACCATCGGCATTTATTCCGCCTGGGCGAAGGTGCGCCGCAAGCGTTATTTCAACGGCAACACCGTGCTGGCCGGCCGCGCTTTCGGCTACCACGCCACTGGCGGGCAAATCTTCAAGGGCCGCCTGATCGCCTTTGCCTTCATCGTCATCTCGCAGCTCATCGGTCTTATCCATCCGTTTCTGGTCTTCGTGCCGGCAATCCTGCTGATGATCTTCTTTCCATGGCTGATCACGCGCAGCATTCGTTTCAATGCGCGGGTGACGAGCTATCGCAATGTGCGTTTTGATTTTGTCGGCACGGCGTGGGGCGCTTTTGTCTCCATCCTGCTTGGCAGCCTCGTTGCGTTCTTCTCCTTCGGCATTCTGGCGCCGCTGTCCAGCCGCTGGGCAAACCGCTATATTTTCGGCAACCTGCGTTATGGCGACCGCCCCTTCAGCGCCGACCCCAAGATTGGCAAGCTCTATCGCGCCTGGATCATTCCCGCGATCATGGTGGTGATCGGCGGCATCGTGGTCGGCTTCTTCGGCCTTGCAGCCTTTGCGGCAAACAGTGCGATGCTCGAGGACGAGACTACCGCCATGGCCACGGCGCTCGCATCGCTCTATGTGGGCGTTTTCGGCGCATTTCTGGTCTATGGCCTTGCCGGCGTCGTTTATCGCACCGGCGTTCGCAATGTCGTCATTTCCTCCATGCTGCTGGATGGAAAGCATGACCTGCACAGCGACCTGCATCGCGGCCGCTATCTCTGGATCGTCATCTCCAACCTGATCGTCACCGTTTTCACCCTTGGTCTGATGCGGCCGTGGGCGGCGGTCCGCGAAGCGCGTTATACCGTGGAGCGCACGGCAATCCGTTTCAACGGCGATGTGGGCGAGGTCCTCTCCTCGATGGAAGCAACGGGGGCCGCCGTCAGTGCCGAATATATGGATATGGAAGGTTTCGAATTTGGTTTCTGACACCGGAGAAACCGTTTCGGGCGAGTGGCATACCGCTGGCTCCAACCTTTCCAGTGCCGCCAGCCTGAAGCTTGGCGGCACGGTCCTTCTCGTGCTCGATGCGAAGGACAACCACGTCAGAACCCAGGCCGAGATAAAAACGGTCGAGATCAGCCACCGGGTCGGCACCATCCCCCGGGAGTTGCATTTTCCCGACGGGTCGCTGTTCGAAACCCGCGACAATGACGGCGTGGACCGGCTGCTTGGCCAGCACATTGCCAAGCGATCCGGTTTCGTGCACTGGCTGGAACAGTTTCGCCCGCGGCTGATCGGCATCACCGCCGCAGCCGTTCTTCTGGCTTACGGCACCTACAAGCTGGCGCTTCCGGCGCTCGTGGAACTGGCGGTCGCGGTAACCCCGCCGATCGTTCCGCAGGTCATGTCGGCCAGTACCATGCAGGCCCTCGACCAGGCAGTCTTCTCTCCAAGCGAACTTCCGCAGGAAGAGCAGGACGCCATCCGCTCTGAATTTTCCCGGATCGCCGCCCATGCGGAAGGTTCGCCTGACGACTACAAGCTGAATTTCCGCAAGGGCGGTTACATCGGCCCCAATGCCTTTGCACTGCCGGATGGCACGCTGGTATTGACGGACGAGCTGGTGGAGCTGGCCGGCAACGACAGGCAGATGATCGCCGGGGTTCTCGCCCATGAAATCGGCCATGTCGAATATGAGCACAGCCTGCGGCAGCTATACCGCGCCGCCGGGGTTGCCGGTCTTGTCATGCTGATTGCCGGCGATGTCGGTTCGGCCATGGAGGACATTCTTACCCAGGGCGGCGGACTTCTGGCGCTATCGCACTCGCGCGATGCCGAGCGGCAGGCGGATCAGCGCTCCGTGGAACTGATGCGCAAGGCCGGGCTTGACCCCACTGCCATCGAACGCTTCTTCGCGCTGCTGGAAGAAAAACTGGGCGACAAGGGCGGCACCAGCATTGTCTCCACCCATCCCGGAACGCCGGAAAGGCGCAAGGCTATCCTCGACTACAACGCTTCGCTGGACAACAAGCCGGCGGGTAACTGACCCGCCGGTATACGGAAAACGGCTTCAGTTGGTCGGGCCGTCGTTGAAACCCACTTCATCCACCAGTTCGGATGCCTGCTTGCGACGGGCGGCGATGTCCGTCAGCGGCAGCTTGTCGGGATGGATGGGACCGAAACCCTTCACCACGTCGGAAGGCTCGGCACCGGGCAGCACCGGATATTCGAAGACTTGTTTAGCGTAAATCTCCTGCGCCTCGCGAGAGGCCAGGAATTCCATGAGCTTCAGCGCGTTGTCCTTGTTGGGTGCGTATTTCGTCAGCGCCATGCCGGAAATATTCACATGTGTGCCGCGATCGCCCGCATTGGGGAAGATCACCCGCACCGATCCAGCCCATTCCTTTTCTTCCGGCTCGCGATCATTGGTCAACATCAGGCCGACATAATAGGTATTGCCAAGCGCGATATCGCACTCGCCGGAAAAGATCGATTTCGCCTGGCTGCGGTCTGTTCCGTCAGGCTTGCGGGCGAGATTGTTCTTCAGACCCGTCAGCCACGTGCGGGTATAATCGACGCCGTGATGGGCGATCATCGAGGCGATCAACGCGATATTGTAGGAATGCTGGCCATCGCGAATGCAGATCTTGCCCTTCCACTTGGAATCAGCAAGCTCCTCATAGGTAATGTCCTTCTGTGTCACCCGCTCCTTCGAAGCGTAGACAACCCTACCGCGCGTCGTGAGACCAAACCATTCGCCCTCGGGATCACGCAGGTTGGCGGGGATATCCTTTTCGATGACGGGATCGCCCAGAACCGGCTGGGTAACCTTGCCTTCCTTCGCCTCGACGAGGCGGGCGATATCAACCGTCAGCAGCACATCTGCGGGTGAATTGACACCCTCGGCCTGGATGCGTTCGACCAGCCCCTTGTCGAGGAAAAGTACATTCGCCTCTATGCCGGTTTCTTTGGTGAAGGCATCGAGCAGCGGCTGGATCAATTCAGGCTGGCGATAGGAATAGACGTTAACCTCCCCCTCTGCCAGAGCGGCGGGCGCGAAGGAAAGGATCGTCAGCCCTGAAAAAACGGCAGCGGAAAAGTATGATTTCAAGCTTGCCATTATGAATGCCTCCATTACATTCCGATTCTTGACTTGTTTGTTCATGAATCATCAGGACGGTCAACAAGGCTGTTTAAGAAATATCTGATGGGTGCCAGTTTTTTCAGTTTCTGGAATTGTTCTAAACTGAAAAAGAGACTATATAACTCCACATTGAGAGTTAGGAGACCAGCATGCGCTTGACCAAACAGACCAACTATGCCGTTCGCATGTTGATGTATTGCGCCGCCAATGAAGGCCATCTGAGCCGCATTCCTGAGATCGCCAGAGCCTATGGCGTTTCGGAGCTGTTCCTGTTCAAAATCCTGCAGCCGCTCAACAAGGCGGGCCTGGTGGAAACCGTGCGCGGCCGTAACGGCGGCGTGCGCCTTGGCAAACCCGCTGAAAAAATCAGTCTGTTCGACGTGGTGAGAGTGACTGAAGACAGCTTCGCCATGGCCGAATGCTTCGAAGATGGCGCTGTGGAATGTCCGCTTGTGGACAGCTGCGGCCTCAACTCGGCGCTTCGCAAGGCGCTCAATGCGTTTTTTGACGTTCTGGCGGAATACTCGATCGATGATCTCGTCAAGGCTCGGCCGCAGATCAACTTCCTGCTTGGCCTGGACACGGAAATGCCGAAGGTCGCTGCCCTTCCGGCTGCCTGATCATCCCATTTCCTCCTCGGCAATTGTCATAGCCCGTGTCCTTGAGGTCACGGGCTTTTCTTTTATGGAAGACGCGCGAAATATAATATTTTTGATCCCGCGTGTTGACGTCGCGAACGGAAGCGGCGCATTTGGTCACGAGCTTTTTCAAGCAACCAATCAGCGTCGCAATGATCATCAAGCCTGAATTCCATACATTTGCGCTTACCGCGCTCATCGGCAGCATAGGTGCGCTGCTCGCCAGCCTCATCGATATCCCGGCACCCTTTCTGTCCGGCCCGGCGCTTGCGGTGACGATCACGGGGCTCGCCGGCATAAGGCTTGGCGTTCCCGCTTTCATCCGCAATGCCTGTTTCGTCGTCGTCGGCATTTCGATGGGAACGAGCGTGACGCCCTCCGTGATAGATGCCGCGAAGACCTGGCCCGTGAGCTTCGTCGTCGTGCTCGTCGCTGTCGTCATCATGCTCTATGTCGCTTACTGGATCCTGCATTACGGCTTCGGTTACGACCGGACAACGGCGATGCTGGGCGCCTCTCCCGGTCATCTCAGCTATATCATCAGCCTTGGTGCCGAGACGAAAAGCGACCTTGCAACCGTCAGCATCGTGCAAAGTGTGCGGGTGCTGGCGCTAACACTTTCCGTGCCGCTGATCGTGGAATATTTCGATCTCGTCAGCACGGAACCGCTTGTCACCAACCCGCCAATGGGCCTGTTCACGCTGGCGCTGACCATCGGCGCCTCGCTTCTGACCGGCTGGCTTTTCCTGCGCTGGAAGTTTCCGGCCGCACTGCTGCTGGGCGGCGTCGCCATTTCCATCAGCACCCACATTACCGGCCTTACCGAGGGTGGCGTTCCCACCTGGCTCAGCCTGCCGGTTTATGTGCTTATCGGCTGCCTTATCGGCACACGCTTTTCGAATGTCTCGCTGATGGACGTGCGGAAAGGCTTTCTGGCGGGTTTCGTCGTCACCATCGCCGTGATGCTGATCGCCGGCAGCATTGCCTGGATGATTTCTGGCGTGACCGGCGTCCCGCTCAATGCCGTCATGATCGCCTATTCACCGGGTGGCCTGGAAACCATGGCGGCGATGGCAGTGATGATGCATGCGGATACCGCCTATGTCGGCTCCCACCACGTCATCAGGCTTCTCTTCCTCTCCGTTCTCATGCCGCTCGTCATGGGCAAGGATGCGCGCAAGCGGGACGACGAAGCCTGACGAAAACGGTCATCGGCACCGACAGAAGCCATAGACGCGAAAATGCGAATGGCGTGCAACCTTTTTTCTTTCCGGTCGTTGATACTCCGCCGCAATTGCGGCGGCGATCTTTCGCCTGTTAGGCAGTCTGACCCACCGGAGGAACATTCATGAACCGCTTGATGACGTTGACGGGAGCCGGACTTGCGCTTGCCCTTTCTGTTTCCATTGCTCAGGCGCAGGTGGTGGTGTCGTCTAAGATCGACACGGAGGGCGGCGTTCTCGGCAATATCATTCTCGCTGTCCTGAACCAGAACAAGATCGAAACGACAGATCGCATCCAGCTTGGCGCCACACCGGTTGTGCGAAAAGCGATCACCGCGGGCGAAATCGACATCTATCCGGAATATACCGGCAACGCCGCCTTCTTTTTCTCCAAGGCGGACGATCCGCTCTGGAAAGATGCCGTCAAGGGTTATGAAGAGGCCAAAACGCTCGATTACGATGCCAACAAGATCGTCTGGTTGACACCATCGCCGGCCAACAACACTTGGGCAATTGCCCTGCGCAAGGATGTCGCCGACAAGAACAATCTGAAGACGCTTTCCGACTTCGGCAAATATGTTGCCGATGGCGGCGAGGTGGTCCTTGCCGCTTCTTCCGAATTCGTCAATTCCGCCGCAGCGCTGCCTGCATTTCAGACCACCTATGGCTTCACCATGAAGCCTGACCAGCTGATCACGCTTTCCGGCGGCGACACCGCTGCCACGATCGCCGCCGCCGCCAACCAGACGAACAACGCCAATGCAGCCATGGTCTATGGCACGGATGGCGGCATCGCCCCCTCCGGCCTTGTGGTGCTGGAGGACGACAAGCATGTGCAGCCGGTCTATCAGCCAGCACCGATCATTCGCGAAGAGGTTCTCAAAAAGCACCCGAATATTGAGGAACTGCTGAAACCGGTGTTCGAAAAGCTCGATCTGGCAACGCTGCAGGATTTGAACGCCCGCGTGCAGGTGGGTGGCGAACAGGCCAAGACCGTAGCGCTCGACTTTCTGACCAAGAACGGTTTCGTCAAGTAACACTCGCGGCGCTGGAGCGGACTTCGGGAACGGAAGCGTTCTCCTGGTCCCGCCCTAACCCAGGGGAGGGAAGCTGGATTTGACGAAATGGCCTGACAAGGTGGGCGTACTGATTTCGTGCCTGCTTCTTTATGCGCTTTTTATATCGCCCTTCATGACATTCCGCGCAAACCGGATCGTTCAGGGCGAAACAAGAACGGTCTTCGAAGCCCTTCCGGCTGCGGCTGCCGCCGTTCTCACCACCATCATTCTCCTTGCGGCTTTCATCGCATTTTTCCGCTTTCCCGCGCGACTGAAGCTCACAGTCGCGCTGGCCGGCCTTGCTGCACTGGCGGCTTTTGTCGGCCAGGCGGCGTCTTTCCTCACGCCGCAGGGTAATGGCTTTGCCCGCGTTTCGCCCGCCAGCGGTTTCTGGCTGATATTTGCCGGATTGGCTCTGCTCACCACGGATTGTATTGCGCGTCTCCAGCCGAAGCCCGCCGTTCGGATTTTACTGTTGCTGGTGGCCATGGCCGCGCTTGCGGCGGTGCTGGCAAGCGGCCTCTGGAACGATCTCTCCATCATCAAGGAATATACCGGCCGGGCCGATATATTCTGGACCGAGGCCCTGCGGCACGTGGAGCTTGCCATCGGCTCGCTGATCGCGGCGACCATCGCGGGTATTCCGCTCGGCATCCTCTGTTACAAGGTCGAACGGCTGCGGGCGGGGGTGCTGAACACCCTCAATATCGTCCAGACCATCCCCTCCATCGCCCTTTTCGGTTTGCTGATCGCGCCGCTCGGATGGATCGCGGCCACGGTCCCGGGTGCAGCGAAGATCGGCATTGCCGGCATCGGCATGGCGCCCGCCTTCGTGGCGCTGTTTCTCTATTCGCTGCTGCCGGTGGTTTCCAACACGGTGGTCGGCCTTGCCGGGGTTTCGCAGGCGGTGCGGGAAGCGGCGCGCGGCCTTGGCATGACACCGGTGCAACGGCTGCTGCGGGTGGAATTTCCGCTGGCCATGCCGGTCATCCTCACCGGTATTCGCATCGTGCTGGTGCAGAATATCGGGCTGGCGACGATCGCGGCCCTGATCGGCGGCGGTGGTTTTGGCGTTTTCGTGTTTCAGGGCATCGGGCAGACGGCCATGGATCTCGTGCTGCTTGGCACCGTGCCCACCGTTCTTCTCGGCTTTGCCACCGCGATCACCCTCGATGCCCTCATCGACAGCAATCTCTTCAGCGCAGGCGGAAGGCAAAAGGCATGATCGAGATCGACACCATCACGAAACGATATGGCGATACGACCGTCGTGGATCAGGTATCGCTAACGGTAGCGCCGCGCACCGTCACCGTCATCGTCGGCACCTCGGGGTCGGGAAAAACCACCCTGCTGCGCATGATAAACCGGCTGGTGGAGCCAACCTCCGGCATGATCCGGATCGACGGAGAGGATGTCAGTACGATACCTGGCTTCAAACTGCGCCGCCAGATAGGCTATGCCATTCAGGGCCACGGCCTGTTTCCGCACCGGACGGTCGCCGAAAATATCGCGACCGTGCCGCAGCTGATCGGCTGGGACCGCAAGCGCATCGCGGCCAAGATCGATGCGCTGATGCACCTCTTCCAGCTTGACCCCGCGCTCTATGCCGACCGTTTCCCACATGAACTCTCAGGCGGTCAGCAGCAGCGTGTCGGCGTGGCGCGTGCGCTGGCCGCAGAACCCAACATTCTTCTGATGGACGAGCCCTTCGGCGCCTTGGACCCGGTGATCCGCGCCAAGGCCCAGAACGATCTTCTCGATATCCAGAAGAAGCTCGGCGTCACAGTCGTTCTTGTCACCCATGATATGGACGAGGCTTTTCATCTGGCGGATCGTATCGCCGTGATGGACAAGGGCCGGATCGTGCAGGACTGCCCACCAGCTGAGCTCGTGCTGAAACCGGCGACGGATTTCGTCGCCACCATGATCGGCGAAAACGAACGGGCCCTGAAACTGCTTTCTGTTCTCTCCGTTGCCGATGTCGTGGAGCCGGGAAACGCAGAGGGCGAACCGCTCAACGAACATACAAGCCAGCGCGACGCCCTATCAGCAATGTTATGGGCGGGCTGCGACGCCTTGCCGATAGTCAAAGACAATGGGCAACCCGCCGGCCGGGTACGGCGTGACGTTCTCCTCCAGCGTGCCGCCGGAATTCCATGAAAAACGCATTATCCTTCCTTGCTCTCGGTTTTCTGACGCTGGCGCTGATCATCTTCCTTGCCGTGCCGCAGATCTTCGCACCCCTGTTCCGCCCTCTCGTGCAGGCCAATGCGCCGGTAATCTACACGCAGGCAAATCTCTTTTCCCTGACGCTGTCGCATCTCACCACAGTCGCAATTGCGACCGGGCTCGCCACACTCACGGCGGGCGCGCTTGCGGTTCTCGTCACCCGGCCATTCGGGACGGATTTCCTGCCGCTCTCGCGCAGCATCGTCAATATCGGCCAGACTTTTCCGCCCGTGGCAGTGCTGGCGCTTGCCGTACCGATAATCGGTTTTGGCGAAAAACCAACGCTTATAGCGCTGTTTCTCTACGCGCTGCTGCCGGTTTTCGAAAATACGCTGACAGGGCTGACCACCCTGCCCGCCACCGTGATGGATGCCGCGAGAGGCAGCGGCATGACCGGCTGGCAACGGCTTCTCAAAGTGGAATTGCCGCTCGCCCTTCCGGCCATTCTGGCGGGCATCAGGCTTTCGGCGGTCATCAGCCTTTCCACCGCTACCATCGGCTCGACAGTCGCGGCGCATACGCTCGGTGAAGTGATCATTGCCGGTCTGCAATCCAACAACCTCGCCTTCATTCTGCAGGGCGGGCTTATCGTTGCGGCGCTGGCGATCCTGATTCACACCGGCTTTTCCGCGCTGGAAAAAGCCGCAGCCCGCAAAACCGGGCACTGACATGGGCAAGCCCCGCATTTTTGTATTCCCGATATCTGCCGCACATGTTAGGGGCTGACCGTCGAAACAGAAATATCAGAGGTTCGGGTGACACAGGCAATTGTCGTGATGGGAGTGAGCGGCTCTGGCAAGTCCACGGTCGCAGAGGAACTGGCGGAAAAACTGGGTATTGCCTTCATCGAGGGCGACAAGCTTCACCCTAAATCCAATGTCGATAAAATGTCCGAGGGTATTCCCCTGACTGACGAAGATCGCTGGCCCTGGCTCGATCTGATCGGCGCGGAACTGCGCAAGGGCAGCGAAAATAACGGTGTCGTCGTTTCCTGCTCGGCGCTCAAGAAAATCTATCGCGACCGGATTCGCAAGGCTACCGGCGGCCCGCTTGCCTTCGTTTATCTGGATGGCAGCCTGGAACTTCTCAGCCGGCGCATGGGTGAACGCAAAGGCCATTTCATGCCACTTTCGCTGCTGCAGACCCAGCTTGCCACGCTGGAAGTGCCGACCGGCGAACCGGGCGTCGTAACCGTCAGCATCGACACCACACCCGAGGATATTGCGAAAAACGCACTTTCCGGTTTGAAGGCGGTAACGTTCTAAAATCCGAGCCTGTCGCGCATGCCGTACCACCATGCACCAAGCACGGTCAGCGGCACGCGGAACGTCTTGCCGCCCGGGAACGGATAGTTCGGCAGCGAACTCCAGATATCGAAACGTTCAGCGTGACCGGCAACGGCCTCGCCCAATATCTTGCCAAGCAGATGCGTGGTCGTGACGCCATGGCCGCTGTCGCCATGCGAAAAATAGATATTGTCCGAGAGCCTGCCCATATGCGGGATGCGCGTCAGGGTCAGCGCGAAATTGCCGCTCCAGGCGAAGTCGATCTTCGTCTTTTCCAGTTGCGGGAAGGTCTTCAGCATGTTCGGCCGGATCACGCCCGTCAGATCGGCAGGGTCGCTGCCGCCATAACCGATGCCGCCGCCATAGAGCAGGCGATTATCCGAGGTGCGGCGGTAATAATCGAGAATGTAATTGGCATCCTCGACGCAATAATCGGCGGGCAGAAGCTCCTCAATCAGGTCGGCATCGAGCGGCTCCGTCGCCATGACCTGGCTTGAGACGGGCATCATCCGCTCGCCGATTTCCGGTAGCAATGTGCCGAGATAGGCATTGCCGCAGACGAGAACATATTTCGTCCTCACACTGCCCGTCGCGGTCCGCACGACGGGGTTCTCCCCCTGCTCTACCGCAATGACCCGCGAATTTTCGAATATCCGAGCACCGAGGCTTTCAGCCGCCGCCGCTTCCCCCTGCACCAGATTGAGCGGGTGGATGTGGCCACCGAGGCGGTCGATCATACCGCCGGCATAACGGTCCGTCTTCACATACTGGCCGACATCCGCCTTGGAGACCATTTCGAGCCCGCCATGGCCGTGTTTTTCCCAATGGGCCTTGTGAGCTTCCATTTCGCGGATCTGTTTCGGCGTAAAGGCGGCAAAGAAACCGCCATCGACGAGATCGCAGTCGATGGCGTATTTCGCGATGCGGCTGCGGATGATATCGCCGCCTTCAAGCGACATTTCTCCGAGCTTCACCGCCTTTTCGTGCCCGTAACGGCCGGCGATGGTCTCGAGATCACGGCTATAACCGTTGACGATCTGGCCGCCATTGCGACCCGAAGCGCCGAAACCGACCCGCACACCTTCAAGAACGATGACGGAATAGCCGCGCTCACTGAGTTCAAGCGCTGCGGAAATGCCGGTGAAACCGCCGCCGATGACGCAGACATCCGCTTCCAGCGCGCCTTCAAGTGTCGGCCGCACGGATTTGACATTGGCGGAGGCCGCGTACCAGGAGGATGTGTGGCCGGGATTGGGAATGTTCGTTACCTCAGCCATCTCACACCGTCCTGATATAGGCGTCATATTCGACGTCGGTTACACGCAGGGAAAATTCGGAAAGCTCCTGCTGTTTGCAGGCGGAAAACAGCGTCCGGTACTTCTGGCCGAGCGTCGCATAGGCAAAGCTCGATCGTGTGAAGCGCTGCAATGCATAGTCCCAGTTGGTGGGCAGCGGCTCGTGGTTGATCGCGTGGCTGTCGCCGGCAATCGCGCCGCCGGGTTGGCGTTTCTCCTTCATGCCGGCAAGCGCGGCGCTCAGGATCATCGCGACAACGAGATAGGGATTGGTATCGGCACCGGCGACGCGATGTTCGATACGCGTCGCCGCCTTGCTGGCAACGATGACACGCACCGCCGCCGAGCGGTTGTCGATGCCCCAGGAGGCATAGGTTGGCGCATGTTCGCTGGGGGTCAACCGGCGATAGGAATTGGCATGGGGCGCGAAGATCGCCATGCTTTCCCCCATGTTTTCCAAGAGGCCGCCAACCGAATGCATCAGCGCATCCGACGGGCCATTTTCCCCGGCGTAGATGTTCCTGCCGTCCCTATCGAGAACGGAAAAATGCACATGCATGCCGTTGCCGGCCTGCAAACCGTAAGGCTTGGCCATGAAGGTCGCGTCGAGATCGTGCCGGCGCGCCACGCCCTTGACGATGCGCTTCAGGAAAACGGCAAAATCGGCGGCCTGCAGGGCATCCGGCACATGGTTGAGATTGATTTCATATTGTCCGGGGCCGTTTTCGCGCAGCGTCGTATCGGCAAGAACGCCCTGCGCCCGACAGGCTGTGGCAATGTCATGGAAGACATCCTCGAAATCCTGCAATTCGGAAATCGACAGAACCTGTGTCTGGCCCGTATGCCACCGGCCCTCGCGGCTATGCGGCGGACGGACCGGGTCAAGTGCAGAGCGGACGGGATCGATCAGGTAAAATTCGAGTTCGGTCGCCACGACCGGCGTGAGACCGGCCTTTTTATAGGCGCTCAGAACCTGCGCCAGAACATGGCGCGGATCACCATAAAAACCGGTTCCATCCGGATTTTTCATCGCCAGCAGAACCTGTGCTGTCGGCCTGCCAAGCCATGTAACCCGCGACAGCGTGCCGGGAACGGGGAAGCAAAAACCATCGGGATCGCCCGTGCCTTCCGCAAGACCTGCGGCATGCACATCCCGCCCCCATATATCCAACGCATAAACGGAACGGGGGATAGCCATTCCCTTTTCAAGAACGTCGATTGCCCGTTCGCGCGGAATCCACTTGCCGCGCGGCACACCATTCGCGTCTATGACGAAAGCTTCAAGTATTTCGATATCGGGGTTATCGGCGAAAAATTTCTTTGCGTTTTCAATATCATCCATCATGCACCAGCAAGCCGTTTCCATCTCGTTTCATGCGCAGCGAAGGTCGCTAACGAAAATCGTCCTGCTGCTGATAGATGAGAAACCTCGCCACCATGATGACGTTTGCCCCTTTTCCCCTTTGCACTTGACCATGTTACGTGGCCTGTCCCCGGAAGGCCAGCGGATTTAGCTATCAGGGATTGAACCTTTCCGGGCGATAGGCGTCGATGGCGATAACAGGCGTTTCGCCCAGCATGGTTTCCGCCAGCACACGGCCGGTGATCGGCCCAAGCGTGAGGCCGTGATGGGCATGTCCGAAAGCAAACCACAATGTTTTATGACGCGGTGCCTTGCCGATGATCGGCATCATATCCGGCGTGCAGGGCCGCGCGCCCATCCACGGTTCCGCATCCAGCCTGCCGCCAAGAGGAAAGACGGTGCGCGCCACCCGTTCCGCCCGCTCGATCTGCACGGGAGATTTCGGTGCATCGCGCTCGGCAAATTCCGCACCCGTCGTCAGGCGGATACCCTTGCGCATCGGCGCAAGGAAATACCCACGCTCGGCATCGATCAGCCAGTTATTGAGCTTCGTGCCCTCCTGGGGCGCATAATGCATGTGATAGCCGCGCTTCACGCCAAGCGGGAAACGGTAACCCAGCCGTTCCGTGACGGTATCCGCCCAGGGACCGAGCGCCACGACGGCATGTTCGGCCTCGATTGCGCCGGTCTCGGTGCGCACCGTCCAGCCGCTTGTCGTTTGGCTGAGGGTGAAGGCATCGCCCCGGACAAAAGTTCCGCCGAGGCTTTCAAACAGTTTGACATAGGCAAGCGTCAGCGCGTGCGGATCAAGCACCGACCACGGGTCATCCCATTTCAGCCCGCCGACGAAATCCCGGCTGAGATGCGGTTCGGCCGCGGCCAGCTTTTCGGCATCGAGTTTGGTGTGGGATATGCCGTGCTCGCGCGAAAGACGCTCGGCAAAGGCATAATCAGCGTCCCGCCTTGCGGCGGTCCTATAGGCCTGCATCCAGCCATTTTTCACGATCAGATCGCCGGCCTTAGCCTCGTCGATCAGGATGCTGTGCTCGGAAACTGAATGTTCGATCAGCGGCGTATAGGCGCGAGCGATCGTGGCATGCCGCATGGCTGCGGAATTATACCAGTAACGGCCGAGGAAAGGCGCCATTCTCGGCAGGGCAGAGGGCCTATAACGGACATCGATCCTGTTGTTCAGCGAATAGCGCAGCAGCAGCGCAAGGTCGTGCGTGAAGCCATAAGGTACCACGCCCTCTCTCTGGATCAGCCCCGCATTACCGAAAGAGGTCTCTTCGCCCGGTCCGCGCCGGTCCACCAGCACTACCGATTTGCCCCTCCGGGCCAGTTGCAAAGCGACAGAGACCCCAATGATCCCCGCTCCCAAAACGACCACATCCGCTGCCATCGCAATCAATCCGTTTCCATGTCACGTCCATCGCAACATGGGTCGGCATTTTCCGCGAAGCAACAGAAAAATCATTGCCTTAATGGAAAATTCGACGCGCCTTACTGGCTGACCGCTTTCGTTTTCACCGCCTCGATATTGAAGGCCGCCGCCAGCAGCGCCTTGGTATAGTCCTGCTGCGGGTTGGCGAAAATATCCGCCGCCGGACCGCTCTCCACCACCTTGCCGTGGCGCATGACAATCAGGTCGTTGGCAAGCGCCTTCACCACCTTCAGATCGTGGCTGATGAAGAGATAAGCCAGCTCGTGCTTTGCCTGGAGATCGCGCAAGAGATCGACCACCTGCGCCTGCACACTCATGTCGAGCGCGGATGTCGGCTCATCCAGCATGACGAAACGGGGTTTAAGCACCATGGCGCGGGCAATGGCGATGCGCTGGCGCTGGCCTCCGGAAAACTCATGCGGATACCGCCAGCGGGTGGCCGGATCGAGGCCGACCTCTTCCAGCGCAGTGGCCACACGGGTATCGCGCTCGTCGGCCGAAAGAGATCGCTCATGCACTTTCAGGCCCTCGGCGACGATCTCGCCTACGGACATGCGCGGGCTGAGCGAACCGTAAGGGTCCTGAAACACCACCTGCAGCCGGTTTCTGAGCGGCTTCATCATTTCATAGGAATAGTGGTCGATCGACTGGCCGATGAAGCTGATACGTCCCTCAGACGCGATCAGCCGCGAGAGAGCCAAACCGAGCGTCGTCTTGCCCGAGCCGGATTCGCCCACCACGCCCACCGTCTGGCCTGCACGCAGGGTGATATCGATACCGTCGACCGCTTTCACATGGTCGACCACCCGACGCATCAGCCCCGCCTTGATCGGGAACCAGACCTTGATATCGTCGCCCTGCATGACCACGGGTTTGCTGGCGTCGGAAAGCGGCGGCTCACCCTTCGGTTCGGCAGCCAGAAGATGGCGGGTATAGGCGTGTTGCGGATCGGTAAACACCTGCTCCACCGTGCCGGTCTCGACGATCTTTCCCTTGGTCATGACGCAGACGCGGTCGGCAAATTTGCGGACGATACCGAGGTCATGGGTGATGAACAGCATGGACATGCCGTGCTGCGTTTTCAGATCACCGAGCAGCTCGAGAATCTGGGCCTGAACCGTCACGTCAAGCGCCGTCGTGGGTTCATCGGCGATGAGCAGTTTCGGCCGGTTGGCAAGCGCCATGGCGATCATCACACGCTGCCGCTGGCCGCCGGACAATTCATGCGGATAGGCCTTCAGGCGCTTTTCCGGTTCGCGAATGCCCACTTGAAGCAACAGTTCCAGCGTACGCGCCCGCGCCTCCGCGCCCGTAATCGCCTGATGCAGCTCCAGAATCTCACCGATCTGCCGCTCGATGGTGTGGAGCGGGTTGAGCGAGGTCATCGGTTCCTGAAAGATCATCGTGATGTCGTTGCCGCGCACGGCGCGAAGCGCACGTTCCGGCAGGGTCAGCATATCCTTGCCGTCGAACAGGATTTTCCCCGAAGGATGGCTCGCTGCCGGATAGGGCAGCAATTTGAGGATGGAATTCGTAGTGACCGACTTACCGGAACCGGATTCGCCGACGAGGGCGACAACTTCGCCCGGCATCAGGTCGAAGGAGACGTGATCGACAGCGACGCTCGTCGCGCCGCCCTGATGGAAGGCGACGGAGAGATCCCGGACAGAGAGAAGCGGCTGAATATTTGTTTCCGTCATGGCGATCACCGAAACGTCTTGCGTGGGTCGAAGGCGTCTCTAACCGCCTCGCCGACGAAGATAAGGAGGGAGAGCATGATGGACATGGTGAAGAAGGCGGTGAGACCAAGCCAGGGCGCCTGAAGATTGTTCTTGCCCTGCGCGATCATCTCGCCCAGCGACGGCGATCCCGGCGGCATGCCGAAGCCGAGGAAATCGAGTGAGGTCAATGTGGTGATCGAACCGGACAGGATGAAGGGCAGGAAGGTAAGCGTTGCCACCATGGCGTTGGGCAGAAGATGCCGGAACATGATCGTCCAGTTGCCGACGCCAAGGGCGCGGGCGGCGCGGACATATTCGAAGTTTCTGGCACGCAGGAATTCGGCCCGGACGATGCCGACGAAGCCAACCCATGAAAAGAGCAGCATGATGCCGAGCAGCACGAAGAAGCCCGGCGGCAGGATGGCCGCGATGATGAGCAGGATGTAAAGCACCGGCATTGACGACCAGATTTCGATGAAACGCTGCAGAAGCAGATCCGTCCAGCCGCCGAAGTAACCCTGAATGGCGCCGGCCGTGACCCCCACGAGGGCGGACGCGATGGTGAGCGTCAGGCCGAAAAGAACGGAAATACGGAAGCCATAGATCATCCGCGCCGTGACGTCGCGCGCCTGATTGTCCGTTCCAAGCCAGTTGAGATTGCCGAGCGTGCAGCCGGGATCGGCATTGCCCTGCGGATAGGCCGAGCACCGTTCCTTTTCATCCATCAGCCAGAAGGGCGCGGTGGGAGCGGAATGCGGAATATTGGAATTGACCGTCTGATAGGAATAACGGATCGGCGGCCAGATCATCCAGCCATTGGCGTTGATCTCATCCTGAATGAAGGAGGATTTGTAGTCGGTCTGGGCCAGGAACCCACCGAATTTTTCCTCCGGATAATCAACCATGACCGGCACCAGAATCTCACCCTTGTAGGAGGCGAGGACGGGTTTGTCATTGGCGATGAATTCCGCGATCAGGCTCAGGAAAAACAGGATCAGGAACAGCCAGAAGGACCAGTAACCGCGCCGGTTTGCCTTGAAATTCTGCCAACGGCGCTTGGTGGTTGGCGAAAACCACGGGCGCTTCGGTTTCACCAGCGTTTCCGTTTCTGCGGTATGGGCAAGTGTCATCACACGTCCCTCCGCTCGAAGTCGATACGTGGATCGATCCATGTATAGATCAGGTCGGAAATCAGGCCGACCACGAGGCCCATCAGCGAGAAGATGAAGAGTGTGCCGAACACGATCGGGTAATCACGGTTGACCACCGAGAGATAACCGAGGCGACCGAGGCCATCGAGCGAGAAGATGTTTTCGATCAGCAGCGAACCGGTGAAGAAGGCCGAGATGAAGGCGCCCGGGAAACCGGCGATCACGATCAGCATCGCGTTGCGGAAGACGTGGCCATAAAGAACCCTGCGTTCGCTAAGACCCTTGGCGCGGGCGGTGATGACATATTGCTTCTTGATCTCGTCGATGAAGGAATTCTTGGTCAGAAGCGTCGTCGTCGCAAAAGCCGAGAGCGACAGCGCGATCAGCGGCAGGGTGAGGTGCCAGAAATAGTCGATGATCTTCTGCCACCAGTTCAGCTGCGCAAAATTATCCGACACCAGACCACGCAGCGGGAACCAGTCGAAGAACGAGCCGCCGGCGAAGAGGACGATGAGAAGAATGCCGAAGAGGAAGCTCGGCACCGCATAACCGATGATGATGATGCCTGATGTCCAGACATCGAAAGTCGAGCCGTCGGAAACGGCCTTCTTGATGCCGAGCGGAATGGAGATGATGTAGGAAATGATCAGGATCCAGAAGCCGAGCGACATCGACACCGGCAGCTTGTCGATGATGAGATCGATGACAGACGAGTTGCGGAAGAAGCTGTCGCCGAAATCGAAGCGGATATAATTCCACATCATCTCAAGAAAGCGGGTAAGCGGCGGCTTGTCGAAACCGAACTGTTTCTCAAGCTTGGCGATCAGCTCGGGATCAAGCCCCTGCGCACCGCGATATTTCGAGCCGCTTTCATCGAAACCGCCGGATTGGCCGAGAAGATCGCCGCCGCCGGAGAGACGGTCGGAAGCGCTGTCGCCCTGCCCCGTCAGCTGCGCGACGACCTGTTCCACCGGCCCGCCGGGCGCGAACTGGATGACGAGAAACGAAATGCCCATAATGCCGATAATGGTCGGGATCATCAGCGCCAGACGTCTGAGGATATAGGCGCCCATCAGCCCTTGCTCCCGGCCGATACGTCAGCGGTTTTCGTGTCTGTCAAACCCGGTCCTTTCCTGAAAGCGCTGCCCGCGCGCTTTGAGCGATTCGTCTCGCTCTATGTGAATCAAGCCTTGGCTGCGAAAGCAAGGCCGGCGTCAGTTTCCGGCCTGGCTTGACCACCATGCATCGGGAAAACCGACACCATATTCGGGCAGGTTTTCCGGGCGAATGAGCGTATTCCAGTAGGCGATGAACATCTCGCCACGGTAAAATTGCGGTATGACATAGCTGTTGGCCAGCAGCACCCGGTCGAGCGCGCGCGCTGCAGCCACCTGCTCATCGCGGTTGGGCGCGAATATGACCTTCCTGACCAACGCATCAACGGCCGGGTTCTTGATTCCGGCAATATTATTGGATCCCTGCCGATCGGCGGCGGCCGAGCCCCAGAAATCCGCCTGTTCGTTACCAGGGTTCGCCGAGGTCGCCCAGAGCTTGACGATCACGTCATAATCGAAACTGCGGGTGCGGTTGGTATATTGCGAGGCGTCGACCGTGCGGATCGTCGCGTTGATGCCGATCTTCTTCAGGTTCTGGACATAGGGCAGGATGGTTCTTTCCATGCCGGCGGAATCGATCAGAAACTCCATATCAAGCGGCTGTCCGCTCGCCGCATTGACCATGCGGTTGCCGCGCAGTTCGTAACCGGCCTCCTTCATCAGCTTGACCGCCTCGCGCAGATTGTCGCGCTGCTTGGCCGGATCACCGGCGACCGGGTTGCGATATTCTGTCGTGAAGACTTCCGGCGGAACCTGATCCTTCAGCTCCTGCAGAATTTCCAGCTCGCGACCGGTCGGCAGTCCGGAAGAGGCCAGTTCACTGCCCATGAAGAAGCTGTTGATGCGCTGGAATTGACCATAGGCCAGCGTCCGGTTCAGCTCCTCGAAATCGAAGGCGTAATTGAGCGCCTTGCGCAGTTTCGGGTTCTGGAACTTCTCCCTGCGCATGTTCGGCACGAAGGCCTGCATGATGCCGACGGAACGATAGATGTTCGGCAGCTCTTCCTTCTTGACGCGGCCCTCCTTGACGGCCGGAAAATCATAACCGGTGACCCAGCGGCTGGAGGAGGCTTCCTGCCGGAAATCGACGGTGCCGGACTTGAAGGCCTGAAAGTCCACATCCTGATCGGCAAAGAAGGTGTAGGCGATGGTTTTGAAATTATTCATCCCCACATTCACATTGACGTCCTTGCCCCAGTAGTCGTCGCGGCGTTCATAGGTGATTGTGGAGCCGGGAGAGACTGACGCAATCTTGTAGGGCCCCGAGCCCATGACCGGCTCGAGCGTGCCGCGCGAGATGTCGCGCGGCTTGCCGTCCGGACCGGCGGCCTCCCACCAGTGTTTGGGAACGATCAGCAATTGGCCGACGATCTGCGGCAATTCGCGATTGTTCTTTTCATCGAAAGTGAAGGTGATGTCCCTTTCGCCGCTCACCTCTGCCTTGGTGACATGGATGTAATAGGTCGCGAGCTGCGGGCTGAGGTCCTTCGCTTTTTCGAAGCTGAAGACGACATCCTCTGGCGTCACCGGCTTGCCATCAGCCCATTTGGCGTCCGCACGCAGCCGGAAGGTGGCCTTCGAAATATCGTCGGGATAGCTCACCCCCTCGGCCAGCAGGCCGTAGGAGGCAGACAGCTCCTCTTCCGTCGACTTCATCAATGTATCGAAAACCAGCGAAAGGCCCGTCGCCGCCTCACCCTTGGCGAGCAGCGGATTGAGCGTGTCGAAGGTGCCCGTCGTCGACAGGCGAAGCGTGCCGCCTTTTGGTGCCTTGGTGTTCACATAGTCAAAATGATCGAAGCCATCTGGATGTTTCAGTTCCCCGACCGTCGAAATCCCCTTTCGCCATACATCGGCCGATTGTGCGGAGGCCGCCGCCGGTATCAGCAGGGCGGATGCCGCAAGAGCGATGAGAAAGCGGGCTTTCAGTGGTGCCAATATCATTGGGGGAATGTCCCTGTTTTCGTGTTTGTTGGAGAGAGCATAAAACAAAGATTGGCAAAAAACAGATGCACCGCCTCACAAGCTCTTTATCGGCGTCTTTATCCTCATGCTTTGGCGACAGTGGCCGAAACATGGTTTCAACAAAATCCCGTTCCAGTTTATCCTGAGGGGAAGAGAATCATCTGATCGAACGGGCACGACTATATGACGGCGGGATCATCGAGAGTTTTCAAGACGGCCATGCTGGCGATTTCGGTCGTCTCCGCACTGCAGTTGCAGATGGAAACCGCATCGGCCGAGGACAGGCCCGCGAAAGAAGTGTTCGGCCATATGGCGCTGCCGTCCGCCACGGGCTCGCAGCCGATCGGCTCCTATGCCAAGGGCTGCCAGTCCGGCGCCATCGCCATGCCGACTGATGGTCCCGGCTGGCAGGCCATGCGCCTTTCCCGCAACCGGCGCTGGGGCCAGCCGCAGCTTATTTCTTTTCTCGAGCAATTTTCGCAGGACGCCCAGAAGATCGGCTGGCCGGGATTGCTGCTCGGCGATATTTCCCAGCCGCGTGGCGGCCCGATGCTGACAGGCCATGCGTCGCACCAGATCGGCCTCGATGTCGATGTGTGGTGGCGACCCATGCCCACCCCCCGGCTGACCGTGGAGCAGCGCGAAACGGTGCCTTTCGTTTCCATGCTGGACAAGAGCAAGTTCCTGACGGTCGATGACCGCAAATGGTCGCCGCTCAATGCCCGGCTGGTGATGATGGCGGCAAGCTATCCGCAGGTGGAGCGCGTCTTCGTCAACCCGGCCATCAAGCAGAAACTCTGCCAGACCTGGACCGGCGACCGCACCTTCATGGGCAAGATCAGGCCGATCTATGGTCATGACGAGCATTTCCACATCCGCCTCGAATGCCCGCCCGGCGCGCCCAATTGCAAACCGCAGGCGGCCGTGGGCAAAGGTGACGGCTGCGACAAGTCGCTTGCCTGGTGGTTCAGCAAGGAACCATGGGCGCCGCCGAAAAAGGACCCCAATGCCAAGCCGGTGAAACCGCGTCCGGTCATGGTCTCCGACCTGCCTTCCGCCTGCGCTGCCGTGGCTGCGGCCCCTTCCGCCAACCGCGAGGGCATTGCCGCCCAGGCCTATTCTCCAGCGCCGGTTCAGGCCCCGGCCGCGCGCCAGCAAAGCGTGGAACAGGTCATTCAGGCCGCCCCCGCCCTGCAGCCGCCTTCGGATATTCCGCTTCCGACCCAGCGTCCGACATTGAACTGAAACAGAAATGAGGCATTCAACAGCTTCCCTTTTCAAATGGCGGCAAGCTGTTATAGAAGGCTTCAAATCGATTTAATTCTTTGAGGACAGGCTGGGACCATGGAAGGACAACGCTGTATCGCGCTCATCGCTCACGACGAGAAAAAGGACGATATGGCGGATTTCGCCCGTCATCACCAGAAGGCGCTTGCCGGTTTCAGGATCGTCGCCACCGGCACAACCGGCGGGCGGGTACAGGAAGCCTGTCCCGGACTTGAAGTCACTCGCCTCAAAAGCGGCCCCCTCGGCGGTGACCAGCAGATCGGCGCGATGATCGCGACAGGCGAAGTCGACATGCTGATCTTCTTCACCGATCCGCTGACAGCCATGCCGCACGATGTTGACGTGAAGGCGCTGACCCGGCTTGCCACGGTCTATGACATTCCCATGGCGCTTAACCGCGCCACCGCAGAAAACCTCATCGACTTCCACGTCGCCAATTGACACTCCGACAATGGAACAGGCAATGCCGAAGACGTCCGATACCGAATATCTGTCCTTTCCGATCCTTCTTGGCGACATCGGCGGTACCAACGCCCGCTTTTCCATTCTGATCGATTCCTTTGCGGAACCGGTGCACCTCACCACCGTGAAGACGGCGGAATATCCGACGATCGACGACGCCATCCAGCAGGCGGTTCTGGACAAGACCTCGCTTCAGCCGGTCTCGACCATTCTTGCGATTGCCGGCCCGATCGAAGGTGACGAGATTCCGCTCACCAACTGCCATTGGGTTGTCAAACCGAAGGACATGCTGGCCAATCTCGGCCTGAAGGACGTCATCGTCATCAATGACTTTGAAGCGCAGGCTCTCGCGATTGCAGCACTGGACGACGATAACCGCGACGCCATCGGCTCCGGCAAAAAAGATGTGCTGGCTTCGCGCGTCGTTCTTGGGCCAGGCACAGGGCTTGGTGTTGCCGGACTGGTTTATGCCCGCCATATGTGGTTTCCGGTGCCTGGCGAAGGCGGGCATATCGATATCGGCCCGAGAAGCGCGCGCGACTATGCGGTTTTCCCGCATATCGAAACCATCGAAGGCCGCGTCGCCGGCGAACAGATCCTCTGCGGGCGTGGGCTGGTCAATCTTTACCGTGCCGTCTGCAAAGCCGATGGCATCGAACCCGTCTTTTCCGATCCGGCCGACATCACCTCGCACGGGCTTTCGGGCAAGAACCCGCAGGCTAAAGAAACACTTTCGCTGTTCAGCACCTATCTCGGCCGGGTGGCAGGCGATCTCGCGCTGATCTTCATGGCCAAGGGCGGCGTCTATCTGGCCGGCGGCATTTCGCAGAAGATCGTTCCGGCGCTGAAAAGCTCGGAGTTCCGGGCCGCCTTCGAGGACAAGGCGCCGCACAGCGCGCTGATGCGGACCATCCCGACCTTCGTCGTCACCCATCCGCAGGCCGCCCTTTCCGGTCTCGCCACCTATTCAAGAACGCCATCCGATTTCGGCCTGTCGCTGGACGGGCGACGCTGGAGAGCCTGATCGCTCGGGCTGTTCTTATGTGATGCTTGCGAAGCGGGCGGACGGTCTTTAACGTCGCTGCGCAAACATCCAACATCCGATACCGGCGGGTTCCGATCCGCCCGACATGAAAAGTGAGTGACAGCATGGGCAGCAGCGGCATGAAACTTGTGGTGGTCGGCGCGGCGGGCCGCATGGGACAGGCGCTCATCCGCCTCATTCACCAGACCCCTGGCGTTCAGCTGCATGCCGCCGTCGCACGCGAAGGCTCCGCTTTTGTCGGCCGCGACGCCGGTGAGATCGCCGGTCTTGGCCCGATCGGCGTCGAGATCACCAGCGATCCTTTGCAAGCCTTCCTGCATGCGGAAGGGGTGATTGATTTCACCTCTCCGGCAACCAGCGTCACCTTTGCGGGCCTCGCCGCGCAGGCTCGCATCGTGCACGTCATCGGAACCACGGGCTGTTCATCGGAAGATGAGGAAAAATTCAAGGCGGCGTCGCGCCATGCCCGCATCGTCAAGTCGGGCAATATGAGCCTCGGCGTCAACCTGCTCAGCGTTTTGACGCAGCAGGCGGCGCAGGCGCTGGATGCGCAGAACTGGGATATCGAAATCCTTGAAATGCACCACAAGCACAAGGTGGATGCGCCTTCGGGTACTGCATTGCTGCTCGGCGAAGCAGCAGCGGCCGGTCGCAAGGTTGATCTCGCGGCCTCTTCCGTTCGCGTGCGCGACGGGCATACAGGCGCGCGTGAGACCGGCACCATCGGTTTCGCCACGCTGCGCGGCGGTTCCGTAATTGGCGAACATTCGGTGATCTTCGCCGGAGAGGGAGAGCGCGTGGAGCTTTCCCATTATGCCGGCGACCGCTCCATCTTCGCACGCGGGGCAATTGTGGCAGCGCTCTGGGCCTTCGACAAGAAGCCGGGCTTCTATTCGATGCTCGATGTGCTGGGCCTATCGCAGACGGAATAAGCTTCCGCCGCGGCTTTCACCTCAATTTTCCACCGTGAATTCGACCGTATCGGCCGAAAAACGGCTGATGGCGTATTGCACCGGCACGCCATCCATATCGGCGTTCAGCGCCTGGGTGACGAGCAGGATCGCGCCCGGCGACAATTCGAGATCGGCCAGATCCTGCGTATCCGCATGGCTGGCGGAGATGACGGTGGAAATGCGCACGTAATCCGCCACGCCGAGCATCTGGAAAGCGACCGTGATCGAGCCGCTTTTCTGATAGGCCTCGCCTATTCCGGCAAAACGGTCGGCCGGGAACCATGTGGTCGAGCGGGATACAGGGCGGTTATCCGCCTTGCGCAGCGTTTCGAGGCGCACGAGCGGCGCGCCTGATGGCACTTGCAGTCGCGCCGCCAGATCGGCATTGGCCGGCTCGGTGGTATGGGACAGAAGCAGCGCCTCCATTTCCTTCACCTGATCGCCAATGCCCTCCGTAAATCGCGTGCGCCGTGAAATCGGAAAACTCAGGCGCTCCTTGCGGGCGATCATCGTGCCACGCCCCTGCATTGGCTCGAGAATGCCTTCACTGGCCAATGCGGCAATGGCGCTTCTCACAGTATGGCGGTTGACGCCGAATTTTTCAGCCAGCGCCATTTCCGGCGGCAACATGCCGGTTTCGTCGTGATCGCCTGCCGCGATCTCGCCTCTGATCCGGTCGGCGATCTGCCGCCAGAGCGCCACGCCGTTCTTTCTTTTCATCGCTGCCGCAGGGCTCATGTCACACGCTTGTCATTCATCGACGTTAATTGTAGCTTATATTGTATAGTTGTCTATATCAATAGACATTAGAGGTCAAGCGATGAATAACGAAGCTGCGAATATACATGCGGAGAGAAAGCGAGTGGCGGCCGTTCTTGCCCGCGCCACCGTTCAGGAACTCGAAACGGTGTGGAGCCGGCAGGACGCCAGCCCGCAGACGGAAAATGTGCGCGGACCGGAAACCGGCCTCGTCATGGTCAAGGGCCGTATCGGAGGCGGCGGGGCACCTTTTAATCTCGGCGAAACCACCGTTACCCGGGCAACGATCAAGCTCGCATCCGGCACCGTCGGCCATGCCCATGTTCTCGGCACCGGCCGCAAGAAGGCCTGGTATGCCGCCGTCTTCGACGCCCTCTGGCAGGAAAGCCCGACACGGGACTTTATCGAGACCGAGCTTCTTTCCCCGGTCGAAAAAAGGCTGACCGCGGAAAAACAGCGCACGACCAAGGAAACTGCCGCCACCCGGGTCGATTTCTTCACCATGGTTCGAGGAGAGGATTGATGAGCGTCAAGGCCGAAGCACTGACCGGCGGTTTTTCTGACGCCGTCTTCGATTCCCAACGGATTTTCAAAAAGCTGATGGACGGCATGGCCCGTCCGGGCACACCGCAGACCATCGAGACGGCGGCCGCCCCGCCGCTACCGCTTGGCGTTGCAACCGGCGCGGTTCTGCTGGCGCTTTGCGACCATGATACGCCGGTCTGGCTGAGCGGCCCGCTGCGCAAAACCGCGGTGCCGGGCTGGATCGGATTTCACACCGGGGCAGTGGCAACGGAAGAAAAAAGCGCGGCACATTTCGCCGTCATCGAGGCGGGAAGCGCCATTGCCTCCTTCGGCCTCTTCGCCCAGGGCAGCCAGGAATATCCCGACCGCTCCACAACGCTTATCGTCGAGTTGCCTGATCTGGACGGTGGACGGGAACTGCTGCTCTCTGGCCCCGGCATTCGCCACGTCAACATCATCAGCCCCACCGGCCTGCCGGACATATTCCCGAGGCTGTGGGCGGAAAACAATGCCGCTTTCCCGCGCGGCGTCGACGTCATCCTGACATCCGCCGACCGATTTGTCTGCCTGCCGCGCACGACGCGCATCAAACCCGTGGAGGCATAAGATGTATGTTGCTGTCAAAGGCGGAGAGACCGCCATCGCCAACGCCCACCGGCTTCTGGCCGACAAGCGGCGCGGAGACCGCGACCTGCCCGCGATGACCGTTGCGCAGATCGTTTCGCAGCTTTCGCTCGCCGTCGACCGTGTAATGGCGGAAGCGTCCCTTTATGATCAGTCGCTTGCGGCGCTTGCCGTCAAGCAGGCCCGCGGCGACATGATCGAAGCCATCTTCCTGCTGCGCGCCTACCGCACCACGCTACCGCGTTTCGGTTATTCGGTTCCGGTGGACACCGCCGGCATGACGGTCCAGCGCCGCGTTTCCGCAACCTACAAGGATTTGCCCGGCGGACAATTGCTGGGGCCGACCTTCGATTATACCCATCGCCTGCTTGACCCCACTCTTTTGGAAGACGAAGCCGTCGAGACCGCCACCCAGCGGGAAGGCGAGCCTGATTATGTCATGCGCGTTTCCGACATTCTGGCCGAGGAGGGGCTGATCGAAAGCGACGGCGATATGCCTGATGATCATATTGCCGGCGACCTGACGCGGGAGCCGATGGAATTTCCGATGGCGCGTGACCAGCGTCTGCAATCGCTGGCGCGCGGTGATGAGGGCTTCCTTCTCGCACTCGCCTATTCGACGCAACGCGGTTACGGCCGCACGCATCCCTTCGTCGGCGAAATCCGCATCGGCGAGGTGGAGATCGAACTCGACGTGCCGGAACTCGGCTTCTCCGTTTCGCTCGGCGACATCCAGGTCACCGAATGCCAGATGGTGAACCAGTTCAAGGGCTCGGCCAAGGCACCGCCGCAATTCACCCGCGGTTACGGTCTGGTGTTCGGCCAGAGCGAGCGCAAGGCGATGGCCATGTCGCTGGTCGACCGGGCGCTGCGGGCGGGCGAATTCGGCGAGGATGTCGTCGCCCCCGCGCAGGACGAGGAATTTGTCATCTCACATGCCGACAACGTGCAGGCGACAGGCTTCGTCGAACATCTGAAATTGCCGCACTACGTGGATTTTCAGGCCGAACTTGGTCTGGTCAGGAAAATGCGTGCCGATTTCGAGGCGATCAACGCCGATGGCGCGGAGTGGATGGGCGATGCGGCCGAATAGCTCAGCGGCTGCCCTGCTCACCAAACCAAAGGGCGCAAAAGACGGTCGATGCTGCAAAGACAGCAAAGAACACGGCTGCAAGAATTCCAATCTCCATGAGCTTGTACTCCTTTTTTCACAAGGCTAACGCGCAATGCTTAAAGAAGTTTCATTTGACGACGGGCTGGCCGCCTACAACTTCGCCTATCTGGACGAACAGACCAAGCGGATGATCCGCCGGGCGATCCTGAAAGCCATCGCCATTCCCGGTTATCAGGTTCCCTTCGCTTCCCGCGAAATGCCCATGCCCTATGGCTGGGGCACCGGCGGCGTGCAGCTGACCGCCTCCATCCTCGGTCCCGACGATGTACTCAAGGTCATCGACCAGGGCGCCGACGACACCACCAACGCCGTCTCCATTCGCGCCTTCTTCCAGAAGGTGGCAAATGTTGCCGTCACCACCCGCACGAAGGATGCGACCATCATCCAGACGCGGCACCGTATTCCGGAAGAGGAGCTGCATTCGGGCCAGGTTCTGGTCTATCAGGTTCCTATCCCCGAGCCCTTGCGTTTCCTCGAGCCGCGCGAGACCGAAACCCGCGTCATGCACGCGCTGGAAGAATATGGCCTGATGCATGTCAAGCTTTACGAGGACATCGCCCGCAACGGTCGCATCTCCACCACCTACGCCTATCCGGTGAAGGTTGCCGGGCGTTATGTTATGGATCCATCCCCGACCCCGAAATTCGATAATCCGAAAATGCATCTCTCGGACGCATTGCAGCTGTTCGGCGCCGGGCGCGAAAAACGTATCTATGCCGTGCCGCCCTATACGGACGTCGTCAGCCTCGATTTCGAGGACCATCCGTTCGAGATCCAGCGCTTTGACAAGCCCTGCGCGCTGTGCGGTGGCGAGAATGTCTATCTGGACGAGGTAGTGCTGGACGACAAGGGCGGGCGGATGTTCGTCTGCTCCGATACCGACCATTGCGAGGACCGCCGCGCCCATGGCCACAAGGGCCATCTGCTGGCGGATGTGAAGGAGGCTGCAGAATGACCGACGCACCGCTTTTGAAAGTCAGGGACGTTTCCAAATATTATGGCGACCGCGCCGGTTGCCGCAACGTCTCCTTCGAGCTTTACCCGGGTGAGGTTCTGGCCATCGTCGGCGAATCCGGTTCCGGCAAGACGACACTGCTCAACTGCATTTCCACCCGGCTCATGCCAACGGCCGGCAGCGTGGAATATCGCATGCGCGACGGCTCGGTGCGTGATCTCTACCATATGGGCGAGGCCGAACGGCGTTTCCTGATGCGGACCGACTGGGGTTTCGTGCACCAGAACCCGGCGGATGGACTGCGCATGGCGGTTTCGGCCGGCGCCAATGTCGGCGAGCGGCTGATGGCTGTCGGCAACAGGCATTACGGCAATATCAGGCAATCGGCCAGCGAATGGCTGGAGCGGGTGGAAATCGGCACCGACCGTATTGACGACCAGCCCCGCGCCTTCTCGGGTGGGATGCGCCAGCGCCTGCAGATCGCTCGCAACCTCGTCACCTCGCCGCGCCTCGTCTTCATGGATGAGCCGACCGGTGGCCTCGATGTCTCCGTGCAGGCGCGTCTGCTCGATCTGGTCCGCGGCCTCGTCAATGATCTCGGTCTCGCCGTTGTCGTCGTCACCCATGATCTGGCAGTCGCGCGGCTGCTGTCTCACCGCATGATGGTGATGAAGGGCGGCGATGTCATCGAACACGGCCTCACCGACCGGGTGCTGGACGATCCACGCGAGCCCTACACGCAATTGCTTGTTTCCTCCATTTTGCAGGTCTAGCCGCGTGATTCCGAAAAGTGGTCCCCGGTTTTCGGATAAAATCACGCGCAGGAAGAAAGAACCCACCATGACGACGCCTCTCATCGTTTCGGAAGTCTTCAAAAGCTTCACCATGCATCTTCGCGACGGCATCGAGCTGCCTGTCGTCCGCGACGTCAATTTCTCAGTCTGTAGCGGCGAATGTGTCGTGCTCGGCGGTCCTTCGGGCATCGGCAAAAGCTCGATCCTGAAAATGCTCTATGGCAATTACGCCATCGACAGCGGGCAGATTCTCATCCGCCATGAGGGTGAGGTCGTCGATATCGGCAATGCCTCCCCGCGCAAGATTCTCGATATCCGCCACCGCACCATCGGTTATGTCAGCCAGTTCCTGCGCACCGTGCCGCGTGTCGCGGCCATCGACGTGGTTGCCGAGCCGCTTCTGGCGCGCAAGGTTGCCACTGAGGAGGCGCGCGAGCAGGCGGCCGCGCTGCTTTCGAAGCTCAACCTGCCACGGGAACTATGGTCACTGCCGCCGGCAACCTTTTCGGGCGGTGAGCAGCAGCGCGTCAACATCGCGCGCGGTTTCATCACCGATCATGCAATCCTGCTTCTCGATGAGCCGACGGCTTCGCTCGACGCCACCAACCGGCGCGTTGTGGTGGACATGATCCGGGAGAAAAAAGAAAAGGGCACGGCGCTGCTCGGCATCTTCCACGACGAAGAAGTGCGCGAAGCCGTGGCCGACCGAATTCTCGACGTTTCGCAATTCTCCCCCCGGAAGGCCGCAGCATGAGCGTGAAAGTCGGTCTCGAACCCGTCATCCACGAAAGCGCACGCGTCACCAATTCCTCGATCGGCCGCTACACCGAAATCTCGGAACGCTGCCGCATCGAGGAAGTCGAGATGGGCGATTACTCCTATGTCATGCAGGATGGTGCGATCTGGTGCGCCACCATCGGCAAATTCGTCAATATCGCCGCTTCCGTCCGGATCAACGCTACCAATCACCCGATGCAGCGGGCGACGCTGCATCATTTCACCTATCGTGCTCACAGCTATTGGGACGACGCCGAGGATGAAACGGACTTCTTTGCCGCCCGCCGCGCCAAACGCGTGGTGATCGGCCACGATGTCTGGATCGGCCATGGCGCAACGATCCTGCCCGGCGTCACAGTTGGGAACGGCGCGGTGATCGGGGCGGGTGCAGTCGTCTCGAAAGACGTTGCGCCCTATGCCATTGTCGGCGGCGTGCCCGCACGGCTGATCCGGGAACGCTTCCCGACCGAGCTGGGCCGGCAAATGGATGATCTGAAGTGGTGGGATTGGGATCACGCAACATTGCGCGTCGCTCTCGACGATTTCCGCAACCTGGACGCCGAGGATTTTGTTGCAAAATATGGCGGGTGAAATTTCACCTCTGGCAAGGCAAGTGTAAATCCCGGGGCGAAACCCCGGGATTTTTGTCGATACACTCTAAAATGCCGGCGAATTTCAACGCCCTGACATGCCTCCCGAGAGCTTCGTCGGCGAACAGGCGGACGCCAAGTTCGGGGAAATCTGTAATATTTTATTCATCAAACTGACATCCCCACTTCACGCGCCGCTGTTACGTCGAACCCCGTCAAAAGAAGATTGGACGGGGAAATGAGCTTTCACCTGAAGCAAGTCACGCGCCGTTTCGGCAACCACACTGCGGTCGATTCCGTTGATGTCGAGATACCGCAGGGTCAGATGGTCGGCGTGATCGGACGCTCGGGTGCGGGAAAATCGACGCTGCTGCGCATGATCAACCGCCTCGTCGATCCCTCCTCGGGTTCCATTCATTTCAACGACACGGAAGTTTCGGCGTTGAAAGGTGCGGCGCTCCGCAACTGGCAGCGCGACTGCGCCATGATCTTCCAGCAGTTCAATCTGGTGCCGCGCCTCGACGTGCTGACCAATGTCATGCTCGGCCGCCTCAACCACCGTTCGACGGCGCTTAGCCTGTTCAACATCTTCACCCATGAAGAGCGCCTGATGGCGATCGCCGCGCTGGAGCGGCTGGGCATCGAACATGTGGCCATGCAGGCGGCGGGCACGCTTTCCGGCGGTCAGCAGCAGCGTGTCGCCATCGCCCGCGCGCTGATGCAGTCTCCGAAGATGGTGCTGGCGGACGAACCGATTGCTTCGCTTGACCCGCTGAACGCCAAGATCGTCATGGACGCGCTGCGTGACATCAATGAGCGCGAAGGCATCACCGTCGTCACCAACCTGCATACGCTGGATACGGCGCGCAATTATTGCGAACGCATCATCGGCATGTCTCAGGGCCGCGTCGTCTTCGACGGAACGCCCGCCGAACTGACGGCTGCGGCCGTTACAGAGATTTACGGAACCGATTCTCAAGGCTCCGGCATCGACGAGACCATGACCTCGACCAGCATCAACATTCCCGGCGCGCAGCTTGCCGCGCGTCCGGTGCAGCAATCTGCCGGCCCCGAACCGCTCGCTCTCGCCGGGCTCTGAGGAACCGCTCAGCATCGTTTGCGCCCGCGTCAAGGGCCGATACTTCACAACAAACTCCGGCTCGCCGGGAAACAGGAGAAAGTCCATGTTGAAGAAAGTCCTTCTTTCGGCAGTCGCCCTTGGCGTTCTGGCCGGTTCCGCCATGGCTCAGGACGTCAAGGTTCTGCGCATCGGTCTCGACGGTTCCGAAAACGAAGCCGACCAGATCCGCAACACCAAGTGCGTTGCCGATGGCCTCAAGGCTGCAACCGGCGTTTCCGAAGTTCAGGTTTTCCCGTCGCCGGACTATAACGGCGTCATTCAGGGCCTGCTCGGCGGCACCATCGACATCGCCTCCATGGGCGCTTCCTCCTACGCCAAGATCGCGCTCGCAGACCCCAAGGCCGTCGATCCGATCCTGACCTATACGGGTTCTGACGGTTCCAGCGGTTATTACACCATCATGGTTGCCCGCAAGGACAGCGGCATCAAGAAGCTTGCAGACGCCAAGGGCAAGAAGATCGGTTTCGCCGACCCAGATTCCACTTCTGGCTTCCTCGTTCCGAACGTCGCCATCCCGAAGGAAACCGGCACGCCGATCAAGGAATTTTTCGCTGAAACCGGCTTCGGCGGCGGCCATGAGAACCTCGTTCTCGCCGTTCTCGACAAGAAGTTCGACGTTGGCACCACCTTCGGTTCGGGCGTTGGCAAGTGGGAAGAAGGCTACTCGGGCGGCAACCTTCACCAGATGGTGAAGAAGGGCAACCTCGACATGGACGATATCGTCGAAGTCTGGAAGTCGCCGCTGATCCCGAACGGCCCGCTGATGGTCGCCAACAAGCTCGGCGACAGCATGAAGAAGAAGGTCGAAGACTTCTTCATGGAACTGCCCAAGAAGGACCTCGCCTGCTTCCAGGGTTACACGCAGGGCAAGAACACCGCTTACATCAAGGTTGATCCGTCCTTCTACCAGACGATCGTCGACGCCCGTAAGTCCGTTATCGGCGGCTGATCCTGACCCACCGTTCCGAAAGCGGCGGTGCCTTGCGGCATCGCCGTTTTTGCCAATAAAGGAAAGCGGCATGGCGACCACACTGCACCATGGTATCCTCACGCCCGAGGGATTGAGCGCATCGTCCCAGACGGTCATGCGCCACTATCAACAGCAGCTTGCGACGCGGCGGATTTATACTGCCATTTCGCTCGTGATCTTTCTCGTCATCCTCGCCGCCTCGCTGAATTTCGCCAATGCGGCCAATTCAGGCAAGTTCTTCGAGCGCCTGCCGTATTTTTTCGATTTCATGAAAACCTTTGTGCCCGATAGTCCGATGGAAATCGTCCGGGCGATGTTCGACCTGCCGTCGCCCTATGACAACGGCTCGATGAAATATAATTATATTGCGGATCGTGTTTACATCACCGACAGTTTCTACATACCGCATTTCATCTACCAGCTGATCATTACCCTCAACATCGCACTCGTCTCGACCATCATCGGTACAGGCTTCGCCTTCGTGCTCTGCTTCTTCGCCTCCACCAACCTCGTCGGCGCCGGCCTCGTGCGCTGGGTGGTGCGCCGGGTGATGGAAGTGCTGCGCGCCTTTCCGGAAATCGTCGTTGCCGGGCTGCTCACCGCCATCCTGTCGATCGGTCCGATCGCGGCGATCATCGCGATTTCGGTCCACACGATCGGTGCGCTAGGCAAGCTCTTCTTCGAAGTGGTGGAAAATGCCGACATGAAGCCGGATGAAGGTCTGCGCGCCGCCGGCGCCAACTGGCTGGAGCGGGTGCGTTTCGCCATCGTGCCGCAGGTTCTGCCCAATTTCGTTTCCTACGCCTTGCTGCGCGCCGAAATCAACGTACGCGCCTCCACCATCATCGGTGCGGTCGGCGGCGGCGGCATCGGTGAGGTCTTTCGGCTGTCGATTGGCAACGATCATGCGTCGAAAACCTATGCCATCATCATCCTTCTGCTGATCACCATCATCGCCGTAGACCAGTTTTCCAGCTGGCTGCGCCGCAGGCTGATCGGCCAGCAATCCTTCGAATTCGGACGGGGAGCGGCCTGATGTCGTCCAGCTTCATTCTCAACACCGCCGACCGCGAAAGATTGACGGCTGCACATCCGCAGGTGTTCAACCGCAGTTTCATGCAGCGATATGGTCTGCTCGTCGGCCTTCTCGCCGTCACTGCCTATCTCATCGGCTGCTTTTTCTTTTTCAATGTCGGTCCGGCTTTCATGCAGGGCCGCTGGGATCGCGCCTCGAGCTATATTCAGGACTGGTACTCCTGGCGCGCCCAGCCACGCCTTCGTTTCGAAGACGGCAAGGTTCAGCCGCAATGGTCGAGCCGCGGTCAATATCCGACAAATGCAAAGATCGACTGGCTGCAGCCTTTGCCGGATGGCGGCTATAGCGTCGTTTATGCGGGCTCGGACAACCGCCTCGACGTGACGCCGACACGGGTGGATGTTTATGTCGACGGCAAGAGCTACCCTGTTGTCATCAACGACGATGCAGCGGTCGCACCACAGGGCCTGCCCGACGAAATCCAGCAGGACGGCAAGAAGGTCCTCGTGCATTACGGTTTTGCTGGTCAGGCGGAAATCCGCGCCAGCCAGGTCTATGTGCAGCGCCGCTTCCTCGGATGGGCGAACTTCCTGTTCGACACCAAATCGGAATTCTGGGGCAAGGGTTATGGCGAACTCGCCGCTCTCGCACTGTGGGGAGAGAGGCTCGATCCCGAGCGCTCCAATATCGGCCACATGGTCGATGATTTCCTCGACAACAGCGTCTGGCAACATGCCGATATTCTTTCCAAGCTGATGCAGACGCTGGTCATGGCCTTTGTCGGCACGCTGTTCGGTACAGTCGTCGCCCTGCCGCTCGCCTTTATCGCCGCGCGCAACATTACCGCCAACAAGGCCGCAAACTGGGGCATGAAGCGCCTGTTCGACTTCCTGCGCTCGATCGACATGCTGATCTGGGCGCTGTTCTTCACTCGCAGTTTCGGCCCCGGACCGATCCCCGGCATTGCCGCGATCTTCTTCACCGATACAGGAGCGTTGGGCAAGGTCTATGCTGAGGCGCTGGAGAATGTCGATGACAAGCAGCGCGAGGGCGTCAAATCGGTCGGCGCATCCCCGATTGCCGTCAATCGTTTCGGTGTGCTGCCGCAGGTTCTGCCGGTCTTCATTTCGCAATCGCTTTATTTCTGGGAAAGCAACACGCGCTCCGCCACCATCATCGGTGCGGTGGGTGCGGGCGGCATTGGTCTTAAACTACTGGAAGCGATGGGCACCAATGCCGACTGGGACAAGGTCGCCTATATGGTTCTGCTTATCCTCCTGGTCGTTTTCCTGTTCGACCATATCTCTAACTCACTGCGTTCGCGCCTGATCGGCAAAACACAGCACTGAGCTTTGATGGGGTGGGATGACGAAAGTCGCAACGACGTTCGTCATCCCATCAGGACACTCGCGCAGTCCTTATTTCTGCCAGCCGCACCGCCTCGTCAGGTCCTTCTGTGTCTTCGGCATATTCTGAAGATTTGCCGCATTTCGAATGCGCTTTTTTCCTTCCGCATCATCATTCTGTCACGGAAACCGATTACCTCGCACTCCTGACCTTGCGGGAAGCGGGCGAGTCACGCCAAATAGCTTCTCATCCCTGGTTTCCCATGACACTGAAGAGTGCTTGCCGTGCGCTACGCCATCTATTTTTCTCCGGCTAAAGATCATCCGTTGACCGAGGCAGCGTCACGATGGCTGGGCCGCAATGCATTTTCCGGCACATTGCATGACGACCACGACGACTATGCCGAGATGACGGAGGAGCCTCGCCGCTACGGTTTCCACGCGACGCTGAAGGCTCCTTTCGAACTTGCCGAAAAATACAGCGAAGCGGAGCTGCTCTCGGCCTTCGAAGATTTCGCAGCCCGCCAGTCCGCCTTCGAAATTCCGCGCGTCGTTGTCGGTGCGCTCGGGCCTTTTTACGCACTGGTTCCCGACCGCACCTATCAGCCGCTGCAGGATTTTGCCGCCGAGATCGTCGATCATTTCGACCGGTTTCGCGCACCCCTCTCCGAGACCGATATTGCCCGTCGGCGTCCACAGATGCTGACGGAAAGCCAGCGGCAAAATCTGTCGCTCTGGGGTTATCCGCATGTCATGGATGATTTCCGTTTTCACATGACGCTGACCGGCCGCATCGATGAAACCGAACAGCCCGCCATGCACGAGGTGCTTTCGGCGCGGTTTTCCGAATTCGTTGACAAGCCTCTCACTATTTCCGGCCTCGCTTTGTTCATTGAAGAAACGCGCGGCGCACCCTTTACCGTTCATAGCTGGCACCCCCTTGGCCAGCCACCAAAGAAAGATGCGAACCCATGACCGAGCACGCCCTTTCCAATGCCCGTATCGTTCTGGAAGACGATATTATTCTGGGATCCGTCCTGATCCGTGACGGCAAGATTGCCGATATCAGCGAGGGCGCTTCCAAAACCGGCGAAGACCTTGAAGGTGACTTTCTGATCCCCGGTCTGGTGGAACTGCATACCGACCATCTGGAACAGCATTATTCGCCGCGTCCCGGCGTGATATGGGACAAGATTGCCGCCATTCAGGCGCATGACGCGCAGGTGGCCGCCTCCGGCATCACCACCGTGTTCGACTGCCTGCGGCTTGGTTCGGATGAGGATGGCGGCTTCGAGAAGGGCGAAATGCGGGAGATGGCTGACGCCATCGAGGCGGCAGCGGATCAGAACCGCCTGCGCGCAGACCACCTGCTGCATCTGCGCTGCGAAGTGGCGTCCGCCGACGTACTGGACCATTTCGAAGACTTCGAAACGGATCCGCGCGTACGGCTGATTTCGTTGATGGACCACTCCCCGGGTCAGCGCCAGTTCCAGTCCATGGATCAGTATATCTTCTATTATCAGAAGAAGCGCGGATTGAGCGACGAGGCCTTCGCCGAATTCGTGCGGCGCCGGCAGGCCGCGTCAGCGGAATATTCCACCAAGCACCGCGATTATCTGGCCGCCCGCTGCGCCGAACGCGGCATCACCGTTGCGAGCCATGACGACGCCACCGAAGCACATGTAGGCGAAGCGATCGGCCACGGCGTGAAGCTGGCGGAATTCCCGACCAGCGTCGAAGCCGCAAAAGCCTCACACAGCGCCGGCATGAGCGTACTGATGGGTGCGCCGAACATCGTTCGCGGCAAGTCCCATTCCGGCAATATCGCCGCCCGCGATCTCGCCGAGATCGGCGTGCTGGATGTTCTTTCTTCCGACTACGTGCCGTTCAGCCTGCTCTTCGCACCGTTCCTGCTTGCCGACCAGGTGGAAGCCATCACCCTGCCGGAAGCGCTGCGCATGGTCACCGCCACGCCCGCCCGGACTGTTGGCCTACTTGATCGCGGTCGTATTGCGACGGGATTGCGGGCCGATCTGGTCCGGGTTCACCGCGAGGATGGCGTGCCGGTCGCCCGTTCCGTCTGGCGTCAGGGCAAGCGCGTGGCATGACCGACGATGGGCATGATAGCCGGCGCGAACAATCGCCCGGTACGATGATCGTGGTTGTCGGCCCGAGCGGGGCCGGCAAGGACACGCTGATGGATTATGCGGCGACCCAGCTTTCCGGCCGGCCGGGTTTCCACTTCACGCGTCGCGTCATTACCCGCAGCGGCGACGCGGGCGGTGAAAATCACGATGCCGTTTCGATGCACGAATTCAACCGCCTGAAAGATGCAGGCGCCTTCGCGGTTTCCTGGGAGGCGCATGGGCTGAAATACGGCATTCCAGCTGCCGTCTATCATCATCTCGACGCGGGAGACGTGGTCATCGCCAACGGATCACGTTCCGCCCTGCCCCATTTCGGCACCGCCTTTTCCCGTCTCAAGGTCGTGAACATCGTCGCACAGCCGGACGTGCTGGCAAGGCGGCTGGAGCAGCGCGGACGGGAAAGCCGGGAAGATATTCTCCGACGGCTGGAACGCAGTTCCCTGACGGTCGTAGGGGACTTCGACGTGACGACCGTCGATAATAGCGGCGCAATCGAAGACGCCGGCAAAACCATCCTGCGGCTATTGCAGCAGAGTGTCGGCTCCAGCCGTACTTAGAATCCCGCAGCCGGGCTGCTCGACAAACGCTGTCTCAGGGCTTACCATCAGGCGACAATTTCCAAACATGGTACGCCAAGGCGAGGGATGCCTGAAAAAAGGGTCAGTGACGAGATAAGTGTGGTGGCCGGTCTGGCTGCCGGCGTCAGCAATTATGCCCGGTCACGGGGCATCGATATCACTCCCATCTGCAAGGCTCTTGATATTGATCCCGCCACATTCAGCAGCCTGACGGAACGCATCAGCCTCGATAGATTTTCCCGTCTGCTCGAAACCTGCGCACTGATTTCCGGTGACGACGCCTTTGGCCTGCAATGCGCCTCCGCCTTTCCAGCGGGCGCATCCGGCGCGTTCGGATATGGCCTGATCAGCGCGCCGACGGTACGGGCCTTCCTGCGCTTTCTTCAGGACCATGTCTATTACGCCACCAACAACAGCAATTTCACCATGGTAACGGATGCCACGCAGGTAACCCTGTCATGGTCCTTCGCACCGGTGATTGCCAAACGCGATCAATATGTGGATTTGTCGCTCGCCGTCCTGGTACAGCGCCTCCGTGATATTCTCGGAGATCGTATCAACCAGATCGAGATCGGTCTGGAGCGGCCGAAACCGAATAATATTCAGCTATTTAAAGAAAAAATGACCCGGCGCGTCAGTTTTTCCCAGCCGATCCATACCATGCGTCTTCCGGTATCGCTTCTCGATGTGGTCAATCCGAATACGGATGAGCGGCTGTTCGAACTGATGAATCTGCAATGCCGCATGTTGCGACCGGAGACATCGGCGGATGCGACCCATTTCATCGACCAGGTGAAGCGGTATATGCAGATGCGGCTCTCGGATGCCGAGCTTTCGCTCAGCGAGATCGCTCCCTATTTCAACCTGTCGGAACGGAGTTTTCAACGGCGGCTCGCTGAGCTCGGCACCAATCTCAACGAGATAAAGGATGCCATTCGCAAAAACGCCGGTTTTAAACTCCTCGTGGAAAGCGATCTTCCGGTATCCGACATCAGTTACAGGCTTGGCTATTCGACGCCAGGTGCGTTTTCGCGTTCCGTTTCCCGCTGGTTCGGGGCAACACCGACGGACATTCGCAAGAAACACGCGCATCATTCCACCGGATGATACATGTTTACGGTATCAATATTTCGGAATGACGCATTCAATTTGAGAAATATGTCGCCTCTCATCGCAATATGTGCCGAAACATAACAATAAAACGAAAAACTTGGCGCGAGATGTTATTCTATCGGCGTAGTACATCGCCTATGAGAACGCCGCATATCCCTAGGGTGTGACAAAAAACATTCCAGAGCTTGGAAGCTGCCTTCGCGCCGGACCGATTATGGTCTCCGGCGATATCGGTTGTCGCAGTTCCTCCCAATGCCCCGGAATAGAGCGTCCACGCCGGGATCAGCTGGCTGCGAAAGCGACCTTTTACTGCATAATTCCCGATGCCAGATGAAACCTATTGGCGAAATTAACGTTTCTGTTCGCGTCTAGACAGAGCGGTTAGCGAGCTGGTTTCGGGGAATGAACCATTGCCTGATCGTGCCCCGGGAAGGTCAATCTCTTTTGAGGCTGAAAGAAATGTCTTCAAATACGCCGCATGAACATCGCCAGACACGCGAAATCATCCTTTCGGAGCGTGAGCGGCAATATCTCGGGCTGGTGGCGAGAGGCAAGCATCCCTCCCACGTCGCCTTGATTACAGGTGCGGACGAAGCAGACGTGAAGGATACTCTTGAACGCGTGCGCCAAAGGCTGGGCGCGGCCAATCTGCTGAATGCCGTCAGCATCGCACTGCTGCGCGGCCTGATCGAACAGGAAGCGTAGTCACCACCTGCTCAAGTCCAAGCTTACGCGAACGTCCCCTCCCGTAAGCTGAAAACCGAATGAGCGGCTTTCTGCGTCAAAATCCTTCCATATCAATGGCGGGATGGCGGACCAAAGGTGGGCTGGACATGATGTCCCGCCCTATCGACGCAGATGCAAAGCAGCCATTTACGGTTTGCCCGGCGGGTCCTATTCGACCCGCCGGGTTTTATTATTGTGGGGACTTTAGAGCGATTGAATTTCGGCCAGAATATCGCTTTCGATCACGATGCCACTTTCCAGCGCCTGTTTGCGAATACCCTGACTGCGACGACCGGGCAGACGCACACTTTCCTGTTTTTCGATCTCGCCGGCGATAAGCGCCAGCCGCTCGGTAAAGGCCGCGCCGCCCGACGATACCGGGTCAATGGCGATGATCGTGTGGCCGAGGGAGGGCGGAGCGCCCTTGTCGTCCAGAAGCGAAGAAGCCTGGAATGCGAAATTCCCGCCGGTAATCGCAGCGGCCATGATCTCTACCATCAACGCCAGCGCAGCACCCTTGGCCTCACCTGCGGGCACCATAGTACCCTCTATGGCCTCTTCGGGATCGGTCGTCGGCCGGCCGTTTCTGTCGAGCGCCCAGTCGCCGGGGATCGTTTCACCCTTCTGGCGGGCGGCCATGATCTTCCCGCGCGCGACCTTTGAGAGCGCGAGATCGATGACCAGCGGATCGGCGCCGCCGACGGGGGTGGCGAAGGCGATTGGATTGGTTCCATAAAGCGGTTTACTGCCGCCCCAGGGCGCCATGGATGCGGGCGCGTTGGCGAACATGAGCGCTACAAGACCCATTTCGGCGAGCCGCTCGACGGTCAGCGCCATAACACCGGCATGATGGGAGCGGTGGATCGCGGCGAGCGCGATGCCCTGCTGCCGGGCCATTTCAGGCAACTCCCCAAGGGCGCAATCGATCGCCGGATAGGCATAACCGTGATTGGCGTCGATGGAGAGCACACCCGGCTTCACGCGCGTCGCCACCGGACGCGCCTTGCCATCAACCTTTCCAACCCGCGCCTGGCGGACATAGACGGGGATGCGACGAAAACCGTGTCCGCTCTGGCCAGCCGCCTCGGAGGCGACAAGTGCCTTCGCCACCGAACGGGCGTTTTGCGGCAGAACGCCGTTGCGCTCAAAGATAGAGGATACGAGATCCTCCGCCTCTGCGATTGAGAATTTCATTCCGGAATGCCTCTGCTTGTGAAGTCGACAAGACCTACACCATCAAAAACATTCGCGAAATGTTATTCACGCCCAAACCGGGCCGCGCGCGAGGAATAGTGAACATACCCAAGGGGTGACTTAAGCGGGCGGCCTAGCGGATGCTGATCGGCAATGTGATCGTTTTGTTTGCGTCCGGAGGCGGAGCAGGCACGGGTGAGGCGCTCTGAATCCATGCCGTAATCTGCTGGTCGATCGAGGAATCGCCTGTGGACTGCACAACGCTGACCCCGCTGATGGCGCCAGCATCATTGACCCTGAAGCGAACCGTCGCAGTCATAGCATCACTGCGCAGCGACCGGGGCTTGCGCCGTTGAATATGCGAACGGACCTTCGATCCCCATTTCGCCGGCGAGGCGGACGAGGACGAGAAAAAGCCGGCATTGCTGCGCGATGCCGCCGTCCGGTCGGACTGCTGGGCTTCTGCTTTCGCCGTTTCACGCAGTTCCGATGCCTGTTGCGGTTTGGGACGCTGGCGCTCGACCTTCTTTTTCTCTTCCGGCTCTTTCTTTTCCACCTTCTTTTCGACAGGTGGCGGCGGAGGCCGTATGACGGGCAAGGGAACCTCGACATTTTCGAGTTCCGCCATCATCTGCTCCTGGACGGGATCGATCGGCTCCACCGGCTCGGGAATTTCCTGCGGTTCGACGATCTCCTCGACCGGCGGTTCAGGTGGCTGCACGGGCTCTGGCGGCGGCGTTTCCGCCACCGGCTCCGGTGGCGGCGGCTCTTCGGGGGCTGCTTCCTCCACCGGTTCGCTGCTGTCGCTCTTTACCTCTTCGGCGTCTTCGACATCCTGCGCCTGCGTCGTTTCTTCGGTGTTGACGGCTTCCGGTATCGCCGCCATTTCGATCATGATCGCGGCAGGCGGCGGCCCGCCGGCATCCAGCTCCTCGGGCTCCTGCATCAGATAATAAGCAAACCCCGCATGAACGCTCAGCATGAGCACCGCCGCGGCGGACCACAGCGTCACTTCCCCGAGACGGGAATGCCGGGCCTGCGGATAGCCGTTTTCACTCATGGCGCGGTTCCCTGCCCCGCCGGCGCTGCTGGTTGGCCAGCGGCAGCGGGCTGCGATGCGGCAGCCGCGTTTTCCAGCCCTACAAGGGCGATCTTCAGATAGCCGGCATCTCTCAGCAGGTTCATGATTTCCATGAAGTGACCATAATCAACCGCTTTATCGGCGCGCAGGAAGATGCGCGTATCCTTCTTGCCACCCGTCTGCCGGTCGATAGCTGCCGCCAATGCTTCGCGGGCAACCGCATCATTGCCGAGATTGAGCGACAGATCGTCCTTGACAGTCAGATAGAGCGGCTCTTCCGGGCGCTCCGCCGGTTTGGCGGTGGATGCCGGCAGATCGACATTCACATCAACGGTGGCGAGCGGTGCGGCCACCATGAAGATGATGAGCAGAACAAGCATCACGTCGATGAAGGGCGTGACGTTGATCTCGTGGTTTTCGGAGAGATCGTCTCCGCTATTTTCGCGAATGCCGCCAGCCATGACCGATCACCGTCCAACCAGCGACACGGCGGGCTTGCTGGCGCTGCCCGGCGGAATGCGGCGGAAATCGAGGTCGCGGCTGACAAGGCGTTCCACGCCGGCTGCGGCATCCGCCAGCAGATGGCGGTATCCGGTGATGGAGCGGGCGAAGACGTTGTAGATTACAACGGCCGGAATAGCGGCGACGAGACCGATGGCGGTAGCGAGCAGCGCCTCGGCAATACCCGGCGCGACAACGGCGAGATTGGTGGTCTGCGATTCCGAAATGCTGATGAAAGAGTTCATGATGCCCCAGACGGTGCCGAACAGGCCGACAAAGGGGGCGGTGGAACCGATGGTCGCCAGAACACCCGTTCCGCGCGACATACGGCGACCCGCATGGGTTTCGATACGCGACAGCGCCGAAGAGACACGTTCCTTGATGCCGCCGCCATCCGTGTGTTCGACCACCGCGTCGGAAAGCTGCATTTCATGGGTCGCCATACGCAACATCAGCGCTGCCGGGCCGCCCTTCTTCTCGACGGCCTCGGTGGCCTCGTTCAAGGTTTTTGCCCTGCGAATGACCTTGAGCGTCGCGCCAGCGCGCACCCGCGCACCCGCAAGCTCAACTGATTTTGCTACCCAGACCGTCCAGGTGACCAGTGATGCGAAGGCAAGACCGATCATCACGCCCTTCACGACCCAGTCCGCCGCCATGAACATGCCCCAGGGAGACAGGTTGTGCGGGATATCCGCACGATGTTCGGCGCTTGCGGGCACAGCGCTGACAGGCTCTATCGGGGTCGCGGCTTCATTCGGCGCGGCCGTCTGGTTCGTCTGCACGGGCTGCGTCGGCTGCGGCGCGGTATCTGTCGCGGGCTGTGTGGGTGCAGGCTGGGCCTGTGCGGGTTCAGTTGACGAGGGCTGCGACGGTGCGCTAGCGGCCGGCTGTTCCGGCGCTGTCGCGGAAGGCTGAACGGGCGCGGTGGCCGGAGCACTCGGTGTTGCAGGCTGAACCGCTTGCGTTTGCGGTGCCGGCTGTATCTGGGTTTCCGATGCCGTCTGAGCGAAAACCGCGCCGGCGCTTAAGCCGGCCAGCAAGGTGACAGCCATGGCAAGGGAGAGATGCCGTGTTGTATTTGCCCTGTTGAAAGATGCGGAGGAAGTTGAGGTCTCAGCTGACATAATTTTTATCCCGGATTTCCGTCGATGAACTCATCCGCAGATTGACCGGTTCCTTAAAACCGGGGTCATGAACGGATGCCGTCGTGAAAGCTTGACGTTCCGATAGTAAACCTGAGTTCTTTTGACAACTATTATATTGTCAAAAGACGACCCGTAAACTCTTCTTTACAAAAAATTGACCGATCGACGGTCTTCAGCTGTTCTGTGAGGGTGAAAACTGCGCAATGAGCGCATGTCGATCGCCGGGATAGGTGACCCGGACGCGGGTAATATGATCCGCCCCATGCCAGGTCCGCCGATCAATGACCAGACAGGCCGCACCGGAAGCGATACCCAGCGCCATCGCATTTTTACGGTCGGCGGAAACGGCGCTGATCCGATGTTCGGCAGCGCTCCAGGGCACCATCTTCAGCAGCCACGTTCCTGGCCCAACCTGCGAAAAATCCGCAAATTCGGCGTCAGGAACGGCGGTGGCATTGATGATGCGTTCTTCAAGGCAAAAGGGAACGCCGCCGGCAAAATGCGTGCAGGTGAGTTCCAGAACCGGGGCATCGGCCGCAAGGGCCATGGCTGCGCCGTCTTTTTCCCCTGCAGGGCGCAGATGTCGCTTGTCGAGACGATAACCGTAAACGAGACCGAGCGCCTGCACCTCCCGCTCGATATCGTGGATTTCCAGCACAGCCGATTGCGCATGGGGCTGGCGAACGAAAGTGCCGAGACGACGGCGTCTTTCAATCAGGCCACGCTGCACCAATTCGCTGAGAGCCTTGTTCACCGTCATGCGCGAACAGGCATATTGCCGGGTCATTTCGTGTTCGAAGGGAATACGATAACCCGGCGGCCATTCGCCCGACATGATGTGGCGCTCGACATCATTGCGGATGCGCTCGTGCAGCGATTTTTCCTGAAGATCGGCGCCTGTGCTCCTCATCCCGATACTTCCATCCTCCCGTTTGCCGGATCAACTATCCATGGGCAGCGGCGGCAATCGCCTCGCTGCGTATTTCCTCCGTAAGCTTGGCGCGCAGCTGCGAAAATTCCGGGCTGGCCTTCACGGTGTAGTGGCGCGGATGCGGCAGGTCGACCGGAGTGATGGACTTGATACAGCCCGGCCTTGCGGACATGGTCACCACACGCGACGCCATGAAGACCGCCTCCTCGATATCATGGGTGACGAAAATGACCGTCTTCTGCTCCCGCTCCCAGATACCGAGCAACAATTCCTGCATCAGCCCGCGCGTCTGGTTGTCGAGAGCGCCGAAAGGCTCATCGAGCAGCAGGATTTTCGGGCCGTTCGCCAGAGCGCGGGCAATCGCCGTTCTCTGCTGCATGCCGCCGGACAATTGTTTCGGCCAATGGTTTTCGAAGCCGCGCAGGCCGACCTTGTCGATATAGCTATCGACGACCTCCCACTTCTCCTTCTCGGCCACGCCGCGCTCGCGAAGGCCGAAAGCAACGTTTTCGCGGATCGTCAGCCAGGGAAACAGCGTGTAGGACTGGAACACCATGCCGCGATCCGCCCCCGGGCCCGTCACCGCCTTGCCCGACAACAATACCTCGCCCGTCGTCGGACGGTCGAGACCGGCGATGATGCGCAGCAGGGTTGATTTCCCGCATCCCGACGGGCCGAGGATGGTGACGAAATCATTGCGGGGGATTTCCAGATTCGTCGGCTGCAAGGCCAGCGTCGGCTGCCCGCCCTGAACGCCGGGAAAGGTGCGGCTGACGCCCTTGATAATGAGTTCGCTCATCAGGCAATCCTCCAGGCGAAAAGCTTCCGGTTCAGCGATTTGAACGCGAAATCGGAAATGAGGCCGATAATGCCGATGACGATGATGCCGAAGATGATCTGGCCGGTCGCCATCAGCGCCTGGCTGTTGATGATCATATAGCCAATCCCCGAGGAAGCGCCGATCAGTTCCGCCACGATGACATAGGTCCAGGCCCAGCCAAGGACAAGGCGGAGGATTTCGGCAATATCGGGCGCATTGGCGGGAATGAGGACACGGCGCACCACGCCCCGGTCCTTCGCGCCCAGCGTATAGGCTGCCTCCACCAGATCCCGGCGCGTGCCGGCAACCGCTACGGCCACCATCAGGATGATCTGGAACACCGCACCTATGAAGATAACCAGCAGCTTCTGCATCTCGCCGATGCCGGCCCAGAGAATGAGCAGCGGCACGAAGGCGGAAGCCGGCAGATAGCGCGCGAAGGAGACGAAGGGCTCAAGTAGCGCCTCGATGGGCTTATAAGCTCCCATGGCGATGCCAACAGGCACGGCTACGACCGATGCCAGTACGAAACCGCCCACCACGCGCCAGATCGTCATGCCGATATCGCTGGCAAAACCTTGATCGGTCAGGAGATAGATGCCGTCCTTCAGCATGGTGATGGGGTCGGCCAGAAAGGTTGGCGACACGAAACCGCCCAGCGTGGCAAAGCCCCAGGCGGAGAAAAACAGCACGAAGAACAGAATGCCGAGAGCAATTCTCGTACTGTTCCTGATGGGTTGAAGAGGTTGCATCTGTCGCCTGTCCGGAAAACCGGCGCGGCATTTTCGCCGCGCCATCAGAACGCCCTGCGCCTTTCGTGACGCACAATCGACGCTCTCACTTATCTTTGGCCGCAATATTCCCCGCAGGGAATGCGGCCGCCTTTTTCTGTCACTTGATGAAGGAGGTATCCGCGAGTGTCGAAAGATCGGGTTTCGACTTTATCACGCCGATTTCCAGCAGCAGATCGGCCGATTTTTCAGAGAAGGTCTTGAATTCACCCTCGAAAAACTTCTGGTTGGCGGCCTTGTCCTGCCATTCGAGGAACTTTGCCGAAGCGGCAAAGGCCTCGCCCGCCTGCTTCACATCCGCTCCCATCGTCTCATAGGACTTTTCGGGGTCGGACTTGATGAGGTCGAGAGCCTGGAAATAGCTATCCGCCAGGGCTTTCGCCGCCTGCGGATTGGCCTTCAGGAAATCCGGCGTGCAGCCGAACGTATCCATAACGGCAGGGTAATCCAGCGTCGTCGCGAGAATCTTGCCCTTGTCGGGCGCGGCGCGCACGGTGGAGAGATAGGGCTCATAGGTCATAGCCGCATCGTTCTGGCCGGCGACGAATGCCTGCGCGGCCGGTCCCGGCTCAAGGTTGACGACTTTGACGTCTTTGAGCGTCAGACCATTCTCCTTGAGAATCCAGGCAAGGAAGAAATAAGGGGACGTGCCCGGCGCAGACGCTGCAACCGTCTTGCCCTTGAGATCCGTGATCTTCGAGACATCGCTGCGCACCGCAATGCCATCGGCGCCGTGCGATTTGTCCATCTGGAAAATCTGCGTGGATTTCACACCATTGGCATTCCACGCGATCCATGTCTCCACCGTGGTGGCGGCACACTGGATATCACCAGAAGCAAGGGCCAGATGCCGGCTGGCCTGCGGTATCTTCTTGATATCGACCTTCAGGCCATTCTTTTCGAAAATGCCGGCCTGCTTGGCAAGCGTCAGCGGCGCAAAACCAGTCCAGCCGGACATGCCGATCGTTACCGACGTCTCGGCATAGGCTGAAGCGGATGAGACGAGCGCTGCAATGGTGGCGAGAACCCACGTTTTTCTCATGATCTGAACCCCTTTTGATTTATTTTTGTGCGATGTTGTTTTTCGCTTTATTTGAGGCATGGTAGGCAGGGATTTTATATTTGTCTAGACAAAATAGAAGCTTCCGAGCGCCTCCAGAACGATTGCAAACGCACCGCCCGGCATTCTAGACATAGGATAACACGGCCCTCTGCACGGGCATGCTGTTTTTTCCATATCGAGCTCTTACCATGACCAGACAAAGACGTCGCAGTATCATCAGAGCAAGGCGGACCGGAACCGGAATTGCGCTGGTTGCCGCCATTTCCTTCATCGCCGGCATGACGGATGCCGTGGGCTTGCATATTTCAGGCGACTTCGTGTCCTTCATGACCGGCAACACCACGCGCGCCGCCGTTTCGGTGGAGGCCGGCCTCTATTCCCATGCCGCAAAACTGCTTTTCGCGATCATCGCCTTCGTGGCGGGCAATGCCGGCGGCATCGTGGTGGCGCATAAGTTCGACCGGCGCATCTTTGCCGTCCTGATGGCGGTGGGATCGCTGGTGGTCATTGCCGCGCTGCTCGGCGACGAGGCCTCCGCTCTCGCGCAATTTTATTGTGTCGTTTTCGCCATGGGCATGGTCAACGCCGCCGTCGAACATATAGAGGGGCTACCGATCGGGCTTACCTATGTGACAGGCGCTCTTTCCCGCTTCGGCCGCGGCATTGGCCGTTTTCTTCTGGGCGAACGAAGCCTCGACTGGGGTATTCAGATCGTGCCCTGGCTCGGCATGATCAGCGGCGCAATCTGCGGCGCCATTCTGGGCGCCACGCTGCAGTCCAATGCCCTGTGGGTGGTTGCGGCCACGGTTTTCGCCGTCGCCATCGCCACCCTCATCATTCCGCGCTCGCTTCGGCAGCGCTACAATCAAAGGGTCAAAATCCGGCGGATTACGCCGTGAAGATCGTCGCCGTCACTTTCGCGAGATGGTGACGAATTTCGTGCCGCGCACCCGCACCGTCATCAGGCAGGGCTCCTTGTCGGTCCGCTCGCAATAACGCGGGTGCATCTTCAGCACGAAAACCATGTTGCCGAAACGCTTGATGAAATCATAACCGTAAATCCGGGCCGTCGCGATCATCAGATAACCGCCCTCTTTCACCTGGACGTAAAAATTATAGGGGCATCCCTCTTCGTCGCAGGCACGGCCTTTTTCGCCATCGCAATCGAGAACGCCATGATTGACGACGGCATCCATCAGCCCGTCATTGTTGATATCCAGCCGCGTGACGAAATCGTCGCCGAAGGCCGCCACCTTGCACTCGTTGCGGAAATGGTCCTTTTCATAAATCTCGGGGTCACTTACCAGCTGCTGCTGCGCCGAGAGTGTCACCGGAAACATCAAGAGAACCAGCGCCTGAAGAGCGGCAACGAGAGCGATTCGCACGGCATTTTCCTTTGCATCCGTTTCGGTTATGGATGTTGCGATCATCCGGGCGGCCAGCCTAGAGTTTAGTGCTTGCGCGACACTGACGTGTTCGCAGCCCGTGTTTCCGGGGGGGAATCTTTTCATGACGCTTCTAGGTTTTCTCGATTATGCCGGGGTCGCCGTCTTTGCCGCAACCGGCGCGCTCGCCGCCTCGCGCAAGCAGCTCGACCTGATCGGCTTCCTGTTTTTCGCAGCCGCGACCGGCATTGGCGGCGGCACGGTGCGTGATCTCGTACTGGGCAGGACGCCGGTGTTCTGGGTGATAAACCCCACCTATATTCTCGTCTGCGTCTCGGTCGCGGTGCTGCTGTTCTTCACCGCCCATCTTTTCGAATCCCGTTACCGGGTGCTGATCTGGCTCGATGCGCTCGGCCTGTCCGCCTATTGCGTCATGGGAGCAGCCAAGGGTCTTGCCGCCAGCGGCTCCGCAACCGTCGCCATCGTCACCGGCATTCTGACGGCGACATTCGGTGGTGTACTGCGCGATATTCTCGCCGGGGAACCTTCCGTGCTCCTGCGGCCGGAGATCTATATCACCTGCGCGCTTTTGGGCTCCTCCACCTTCATTGTCGTCTATTTTTTCGGCGCACCGCTTTATGCCGCATCAGCGGCGGGTTTTCTGACGGCATTTGGCATCCGGTCCGGAGCGCTGATCTTCGGCTGGACTTTCCCGCCCTACAAGGCCAAGCCAGGCAGGCGGCCAGAAGATGTCATGAAGTGACATAAAACGACCGGTGAAAACAGAAATGGCGCCCATGGGCGCCATTTTCACATCCGTTATCGGACAAAGGGCTTCAGCCACGCTTGCGGCGAAGGCGGATGACCACGTCCACATGGGCGATTTCCATGCCTTCGGGTGCTTCCGGCAGATTGTCGATCTGGAGGTTATTGACGGGAATATCGAGAACCTCGTTCTCGCCCTCCACGAAGAAGTGGTGGTGATCCGAAACGTTGGTGTCGAAATAGGTGCGGGCGCCTTCCACAGCGAGAACGCGGATGAGACCGGCTTCGGTGAACTGGTGCAGCGTATTGTAGACCGTGGCGAGAGAAACGGGCACGCCGGCGGTGACCGCCTCATCATGCAGTTCCTCGACCGTCAGGTGGCGATCGCCCTTTGCGAAGAGAAGATCGCCCAAAGCCACACGCTGTCGCGTGGGGCGCAGCCCCGAGCGCCGCAGCCTCGTTCCGATATCCAATGTGGCGTCAAATGCCATGCAATCCCATTCCGAGCACAGGAGTAAAACTCATCAATTGCATTAGCATATATCTTTTGCAGCGAGCGCTTTCAATAGTTTCAGCGCCGTCAGGCGCGGCAAATGGCGGCAAACCGGCCATTCTTGCAAATTTCCTCTGGTTCCAGCCGGATGGTTCCTGTATGCGGACGGCATATTGAGGTAATGACTTCTGCAAAGAAGGTTCGAAGACAAAGAATGACGCCCGAGCGGCCTCTGCCCTTGCAGCGCTTCATTTTGAACCTAACTTGCTCTAGTGAAGTCGATCAACACCAGTAACTGGGGAAGTGAAAGCGGTATGGCAACGAGGCAATCAAGTTACAATTATGAGGAGATCCTGTCCTGCGGTCGCGGCGAATTGTTCGGCCCGGGAAATGCACAGCTCCCATTGCCCCCCATGCTCATGGTCCATCGCATTACCGAAATTTCCGAAACCGGCGGCGCCTTCGACAAGGGTTTCATCCGTGCCGAATATGATGTCAGCCCCGACGACTGGTATTTCCCCTGCCACTTCCAGGGCAACCCGATCATGCCGGGGTGCCTCGGCCTTGACGGCATGTGGCAGCTGACGGGTTTCTTCCTTGGCTGGCTGGGCGAAGAAGGCCGCGGCATGGCGCTTTCCACCGGCGAAGTGAAATTCAAGGGCATGGTTCGCCCTCACACGAAGCTCCTTCAATATGGTATTGATTTCAAGCGCGTGATGCGCGGCCGTCTGGTGCTCGGCACCGCCGACGGCTGGCTGAAGGCGGACGGCGAAACCATTTATCAGGCGACGGACCTGCGCGTAGGCCTGTCGAAGGAAAAGGCTGCCTGAGGCAGACGGAATAGTCCTGACAAACGCCGGGCGGCTTCGGTCGTCCAGCCGAAATCTTAAGAAAAGGTCCCTTTCATGAGACGAGTTGTTGTCACCGGCCTCGGTATTGTTTCTTCCATCGGCGGTGATGCCGCTGAAGTCACCGCATCCCTGCGCAATGCCAAATCCGGCATTTCATTTTCGCCGGATTTTGCCGAGCACGGTTTCAAATGCCAGGTCTGGGGCAAGCCGTCTCTCGACCCGACCGATCTGGTCGACCGCCGCGCCATGCGCTTCCTGTCGCAGGGCGGTGCGTGGAACCATGTGGCCATGAAGCAGGCGATCGCCGATTCCGGTCTCGAAGAGAGCGATATCAGCGGTAATGAGCGTACCGGCATCATCATGGGTTCGGGCGGTCCTTCCACCCGTACCATCGTCGAAGCCGCCGATATCACGCTGAAGAACAACAGCCCGAAGCGCATCGGCCCCTTTGCCGTGCCGAAGGCCATGTCCTCCACCGCTTCGGCCACGCTCGCCACCTGGTTCAAGATCCACGGCGTCAACTATTCCATCTCGTCGGCCTGCTCCACCTCGGCGCATTGTATCGGCAACGCGGCTGAAATGATCCAGTGGGGCAAGCAGGACGTGATGTTCGCAGGCGGCCATGAGGATCTCGACTGGTCCATGTCCAACCTTTTCGACGCCATGGGCGCCATGTCGTCCAAATATAACGAGACGCCGGACGTTGCCTCGCGCGCCTATGACGTCAATCGCGACGGTTTCGTGATTGCCGGCGGTGCGGGCGTTCTGGTTCTCGAAGAGCTGGAACATGCAAAGGCGCGCGGTGCCAAGATTTATGCCGAAATCGTCGGTTACGGCGCGACCTCCGACGGTTACGACATGGTGGCTCCCTCAGGCGAAGGCGCGATCCGCTGCATGCGGCAGGCGCTTTCCACCGTCAAGGGCGATATCGACTACATCAATACCCACGGCACCTCGACGCCGGTTGGCGACAGCAAGGAAATCGGCGCGATCCGGGAAGTCTTCGGCGACAGGATCCCGCATATCCAGTCGACCAAGTCGCTCACCGGCCATTCTCTGGGTGCCGCCGGCGTTCAGGAATCGATCTACGGCCTGTTGATGATGCAGGAACGCTTCATCGGCGAAAGCGCGCATATTTCCGAGCTCGATCCGGAATTTGCAGGCGTCCCGATCGTTCGCAGCCGCATCGACAACGCCAAGATCGACACCATCCTTTCCAATTCCTTCGGCTTCGGCGGCACCAACGCCACGCTCGTCTTCCAGCGTCATAACGGATAATTGCCAATGAACGGCATCATGCAGGGTAAACGCGGCCTCATCATGGGCGTCGCAAACAATCACTCCATCGCCTGGGGTATCTCCAAGGCGCTTGCGGCACAGGGCGCGGAACTCGCCTTCACCTATCAGGGAGAGGCGCTCGGCAAGCGTGTGAAGCCGCTCGCCGCCGAACTCGGTTCCGATTTCATCGTGCCGTGCGATGTCGAGGATGTTGCCTCGGTCGACGCGCTTTTTGCGGCGATCCGCGAAAAATGGGGTGTACTGGATTTCGTCGTGCACGCCATCGGCTTTTCCGACAAGAACGAGCTGAAGGGTCTCTATGCGGATACGACGCGGGAGAATTTCAGCCGCACCATGGTCATTTCCTGTTTCTCCTTCACGGAAATCGCCAAGCGCGCCGCCGAACTGATGACAAACGGCGGCTCCATGCTGACGCTGACCTATAATGGTTCACAGCGCGTCATTCCGAACTACAATGTCATGGGCGTCGCCAAGGCGGCCCTTGAGGCATCGGTTCGCTATCTCGCCGCCGATTACGGCCCGCGCGATATTCGCGTCAACGCCATCTCGGCCGGTCCGGTCCGCACGCTGGCGGGCGCCGGCATCTCGGATGCGCGGGCGATCTACGCATGGAACCAGAAAAACGCGCCGCTTCGGCGGACGGCGGATATCGATGATATCGGCGGATCGGCACTTTACCTGCTGTCCAGTCTGTCGCGTGGTGTTACCGGCGAGTGCCACTATGTGGACTGCGGTTATAACATCACCTCCACGCCGACGCTGGAGGTTCTCTCCAGAGCGGATGCGGAATAATCGCCCATTTCAATTTCGACAAAAGCCCGGCCGTGCGCCGGGCTTTTATATTGCGGGTCGTATCAATTTCGGAATTCACTAAAGTATAATTCATCGGAGTAACTGAATTTAAACATCGGGTGGTTATGGTCCGCAACAAATTCAACGGTTGCGCTTGCCGCATATTCTTAGAGATAGACACCACCTCATGCGACTGGCCAGACTGAAGCCATTGCTGGAAAAATTCGGAGTCTCGCGCGACGGGACCGCAGCCATCGAATTTGCGATCCTCGCCATTCCCTATTTCCTTGTTGTTTTTGCGATCATCGAAACCTTCATCGCCATGATGGCAGAACAGGTGGTCGTCAATGCCACTGAAAACATGGCCCGGCGTCTGAGGACCGGGCAGATAAGCAGTTCGATTTCGAAAGAGGATTTTCGCAAGAGTTTCTGTAATGAAGTTTCAGTGATGATTACCTGCTCGGCGGATGAGATCAAAAAGGAACAGAAACTCTATATCGATCTTCGCTCCTTCACCGCCTTCAAGGATATTCCGACCAAGATACCGCTCAAAGCCTTTGGCGAATATTACGATCTTGATACGGCCCAATTCGGCTTCAAGCCGGGTGGACCGGAAACCATCAACATGTTGCGCGTCTATTATCGCTGGCGTGTGATCGCCGATATCATCCGGCCGTATCTGACCAAGATCCGACCGGCCGACGGGTCGATGCCCTCGCATTTCCTCATTGTCGCGACCGGTGCTTTCATGAACGAGAAATACATCACAAGCGGGGGCTCATGATGGCAGGGATGGTGTCCGTCGCGACGAAGTGCAAACGACGCCTGATGGCGCTCGCCTCAAGCTTTGCAAAAGACAAGCGCGGCGTGGGCGCGGTGGAGTTTGCGATCCTCTTCCCTATATTGCTCGCGCTTTATGTGACCTCTTTCGAGTTGACGATCGGCTATAATACCTACAAACGCGCAAGCAGTGCCGCCGCCACTATCAACGACCTGATATCGAAGACGGGTTCCGTCGACAAAACCTATCTTGCGGGCATGCAAGATGTCGCATCCGCCGTCTTTGCGCCCTACAGCACAAAGGGTCTGCAACTGAAGATCAGCGGCATCAAGATCGACGCGCAGAAGCAGGCCAAAATTGTCTGGTCCTGGAATGAGAAAAACCAGAGACCCTACGCGGTAGGATCAGCGGTCGCGGTTCCCACACGGCTGCTCGCGGAAAACAGCTTCCTCATCCATGTCGAGCTTTCCATCCCGCATGAATTGCTGATGTTCATGACAGATATTTCCTCATCCGGGGTAAAGTCGATCACCATCGGCCGTGATTATTTTTTCAAGCAGCGCGATACGGAGACCACCTGCACCAATTGCTGACGCAGTTGGGCGCAGACGGTATCTTTCATCCAGAGGAAATCTCTAATAGACATCGCGCAGATAGCGTTTTTCGCGCTTCAGCCGGTTCACATAATCGCTTGCCGCTTCGGCAGAAATGCCGACCTCATCGCTGACGATACTATGCAGGGCATCATCGACATCTTTCGCCATGCGGGTCGCATCACCGCAGACGTAGAAATAACCGCCCTCTTCAAGCCATTGATAGAGCGCCTTGCCGTTCTGCCGCATGCGGGTCTGGACATAGATCTTCTCCGCCTGATCCCGTGAAAAGGCGAGGTCGAGACGGGTCAGCACGCCGTCGCGGCTCATGTCGGCAAGTTCGTTTTCATAAATGAAGTCCGACTGCCGGTGCTGATCACCGAAAAACAGCCAGTTCTTGCCCTTGGCGCCGCGCGCCTGCCGTTCCTGCAAAAATGCCCGGAAGGGCGCGATGCCCGTTCCCGGTCCCACCATGATAACAGGCGCATCATTGTCCTGCGGCACACGGAATGACTTGTTCGGCGAGACGAAAATTCCGGCATTCCGTCCAGCCTCCACCCGGTCGGCCAGATAGGTGGAGCACACGCCGCCGCGCTCACGGCCCTCGGCGCGATAACGAACGCTGGCAATCGTCAGATGTACGCTGTCTTTCGCAACCAGAGGGCTGGAGGATATGGAATAAGCCCGGTGCTGCAGCGGCTTCAGCAATGTCACGAATTCAGCGACATCAAATAGCGGCTTTCCGCCGAGATTGATGAGGTCGAGAATATCCTTGCCCCAGAGAAAGGCGGCCATCTGCTCCTTGTCTCCGTTTGCGATGATGTGGCTGAGTTCCTCATGCCCCGCACGCTTGCCGATTTCGGCGACGAGTTCGCGCGAGGGAGTCGATATCTCGAACATGTTGAGAAGCGCATCACCAACGGGCCGGTCCAGCCCGCTGATTTGGCTGTCCGCGGCCGCTCCGAAGTGTTCCAGCAGCGCGCCCGCCAGTCTCGGATCGTTCAGGGGCACGACGCCAAGAGCATCACCCGCTTCATAGTCGAGCCCGCTTTCGCCGAGACCGAATTCGTAGTGACGAATCTCCTTGGACGATCCGGGACCGGACAGGCGGCGATTGACGCTCACCTCAGCCGAATAGGGATTCTTGCGGTTCCAGCCCTGCTTTGTCGGCACAGTAGGTTCGGCGACATCGGGCATGACAGCTGCCGCATTGCCGCCGTCGACAGCAAGCGCAAGCGGCAGGGTCTCGCCGATCCATGCGGCGGCCGCATCCTCGAAGTCGATATCGCAGTCGATACGCGTCTTCATCCGCTTGCCGCCAAGTTGCTCGAACCGCGTATCGATGAGCTTGCCTGCCTGGCAGAAACCGTCATAACCGGTATCGCCAAGCGCAAGCACGGCAAAATTCATCTCGTCCAGACGCGGCGCGGCGTCGGTGGAAAGTGCTTCCCAGAAAAGCTGGGCATTGTCAGGCATTTCACCTCCGCCGTAAGTCGAGGTGACGACGATGACCCGCTTCATGGCACCGAGACCGTCCATCGAGACATCATCCAGCGCAGCCACCACCGGCCGCATGCCCTGCGCACGGGCGGCGGCGGCGATATCCATGGCTAAGGCCTCGGCATTGCCGGTCTGTGTGCCGAAGAGAATATTCAGCACACTGGCCGCCGCCTTTGGGGCGGCGGCGGCAACAGAAGTCTCCATACCTATGGCGGCGCGGGAATGGAGCCCGGCCAGAAAACCGGAAAGCCATGCGCGCTGATCACCATTGAAGGGCGCGTCTTCGGGAATATAAGGTATCTTCATCATGCTGCCCTGTGGCTGGATGCGGTGGCGAGATCTGGAATGGCACGCACCGCGAAAAGCTCCTCGAAGCCCGGCAGACGGCCGATCCTCTCGATGTTTTTCCGGTTCTGCTGAATGATCCAGCCATAGGTGCCGGGGCTGTCCACCGACCAGATGTTGCGGCGCGCCAGCGCCTGCTTGTAGTCGTCGAGACGCTTGGCGGCGATCATCACCGCAAGCTGTTCATCGCTATGATCGGAGAGCGCCTCGCGGGCGTATTTCAGCAAACGCTGCATCAATGCGTAGTCTTCCGTGAGGATGAGATTGCGTACGGCTTTTTCGATTGCGGGATCGGAAGGGCCCGCCGCCATCGGCAGCCGCTGCAGGGCGATTGCCTGCGCCATGCTCAACACCGTGTAGTTGTTGAGAAGCGCATACATGTCCTCCGTGTCCGTCTCGCCATAACCCGGTACGGTTCCGTTCAAAACGGCCTTACGATCGCGGTAAGCGAGCTTGAACTTCCGCACCTGATGGGCGGCAAGCGCAGATGCCAGTTCCTCCAGCAGCTCCTTGCGGGGCTTCGCCTTCAGAATTTCATCGCTGTCCTGATAAAGCAGCAGGGCGCGCGGCATGCCATAGACGAAATTGTGCTGTTCGCTCTCCCAGTTTTCCAGAAGCCATGCGGCCTTGGCCGAGCCGGTCTCCGCGACATGCCAGGTCAAAAGCTGGTGGACGGCCTGATTGTGGATCGCGGCCTGTTCGTCCTCACCGGTGATCGAACCGAGCAGGATGGAATCGTGGCTGACCTTCTTCGGCAGATCGCCATAGGGATCATACTGATAGACGAAACCGCCGCTCATGCCGTTGCCGAAACCCTTGCCGAAACTGCCAAGGTTGAGAACGGCACCGTTGGTCATGTATTCGCAGGCGAAATCGCCCACGCCTTCGACCACGGCGGTCGCGCCGGAGTTACGCACCGCGAAACGGTCGCCCGCCTGACCCTCGACGAAAGTGCGGCCGCCAGTGGCGCCGAACAGCGCGAAATTGCCGACCAGCACATTGCCGCCAGCCTCTTGCGAACCCCCGCCCGGAGAGCGTACGACGATGGTGCCCCCGCAGGCGCTTTTGCCAACGCCGTCATTGCAGGTGCCGGTATGGACCATGACCATGCCGTCATTGCAGAAAGCGCCGAAGGACTGCCCGGCCGACCCTGAAGTATCGATGCGCACCGACCCAGCCTCGAGGAACCGGCGGCCACGGCTGTCCTGCTTCACTGCCGGCAGCGCATCCGCCTCTTCGTCGGAAAGCTCGTGGTTCAGCATGCGCTCGATATCGACGGCGAGCTGGCCGCCGACGCTCTTGTTGCAATTGTTGAGGAAACGATTGCCGCCAAGCTCGATGTTTTCCCGTCTGCTGTCGATCAGTGCCGAGCGGACGAGTTCGATGAAGGCATCGTCCAGCGCGAAGTCCTTTTCCATATAGACGGGGTTGTCGATCTTCACTTCCTCGACCACGGCAAGCATCGCCCGGAGGTCAAGCTGGCCGACGCTGGCCGAATGATCGAGAAGGTGAAGAAGATCGGAACGGCCCCGTGCTTCGCGCAGCGAGCGCAGCCCGAGTGCGGCCAGGATCTCGCGGGTCTCATGGGCGATGTTCATGAGATATTGCGCCAGCGCGCGCGGATCACCGTTGAAAGCTTCCTGATTGGTAGTGAGACCCGCTGGGCACTTGATGTTGCAGTTCTTCGCCATCACGCATTTCAGCATCATCAGCGCCGTGGTGCCGAACTCGAAACTGTCACCGCCGAGAAGTGCTGATTTCACCACGTCGCTCGCCGTCTGGTGCGCGCCGGAGCAACGCAGCAGCACCTTGGCGCGCAGGCCGGTGGCGCAAAGCGCCTGATGCACCTCGGCAATGCCGATTTCCGCCGCACGGCCGGTATATTTGAGGCTGGTCACGGCGGCTGCACCCGTGCCGCCGGTATTGCCGGCAACGTTAATGACATCCGCCCCAGCCTTGGCGACGCCGACCGCGATCGTGCCGATACCTTCCGACGAGACGAGCTTGACGATGACGCGCACACGCGCCGCCTTGGCGTCATGGATGAGCTGGGCCAGATCCTCGATCGAATAAGTGTCGTGATGCGGTGGCGGCGAGACAAGCTCGACGCCCGGCGTGCCGCCGCGCGCGGCGGCAATTTCGACCGTCACCTTGGGAGACGGTAATTGCCCGCCCTCGCCCGGCTTTGCACCCTGGCCGATCTTGATCTCGATTTCCTCCAGCATCGGATCGGCAAGATAACCGGCCCAGACGCCGAAACGGCCGGAGGCGAACTGCTTGATGCGGGAGGCGCGGATGGTGCCATAACGGGAAATATGCTCGCCGCCCTCACCCGAATTGGACATGCCGCCGACCATATTGGTGCCATGCGCCACCGCCTCATGGGCAGCCGCGACCAGCGCGCCATGGCTCATGGCGCCCGATGCTAGGGTCTTGGTGATCTCGCTGGCCTTCTGCACGGCATCAAGCGGAATGCCTGCCGGCGCGGTACGGATGAGAGACAGGTAGGTGAATGCCTCGCCCTTTGCCTGAACCAGCAGCGCGCCGCCTTCCAGCCAATGGCCGGGGATATCCGTTCCGAAGCGGTCGAGCAATGACTGGCCGAGTGCGGCAAGCCGGGCAAGTTCATGACCCTGCGGGCCGGTCAATTGTAGCCGGAACGCACCGTCTCCCGCGCTCTCGCAAAGCAATCCGCGCACCATGAAGCTGTTATTGCCATGCCGGGAAAAGCGACCCATTTCCCGGCGGAACTCTTCTGCCGAACCGGCGAATGTCACATCGGCCGGCAATTCCAGAACATCGCGCAGGGCGGCGGGACGGCGCGCCCTTTCTTCGGCCATCATGCGGGCGAAGGCACGGTAACCAGGCGTTACCTCGAAGGCGTCGATCGCCTCCGGGGTCAGCCGGTCGAAGCTGTTGTGATAATAGGCCGCATCGTTGAGACCGAAAGCGTCTTCCAGCCGATTGAGCGGCAGGAGGCGCAGCGCCTCTTCATTGTCGGTTCCCTTGTCGAAACCGATCTTTTCCTCCGTCATGTCCACAAAACCGCGAACGGCCGTCGTGCCATAGGAATGGCCGGCACCTTCGGCGCGCTCCTTGAAAAGACCGAGCAGGGGAATGTCATTTTCCCCCTTCACGGAAAGCGCCTTCCGATGCCAATCGGCCACCGCCTGCGCGATGACGGCGAAATTGACGCCGCCGACCGGGGTCTTCACATTCGGGAAATAACGCTTCAGCACCGGATCGTTGGTGTCGAGGAAGTTCGGTTCGAAGAACTCGCCGCCGATATAGCTTTCCGCCGTGCACAGCCCGACCTTGCCCATGGTCTTCATCAACGACTTTTCAGCCGCCTTAGCGAAACGCTTGAAGGCCTTGTCGGCATCAGCACCAAATTTCTCCTCGGCGCGGAATTGCACGCCGAGCGGATAGACGGCCGAAGCGCCGAAGCCGAGGCTCGCCGCAATGTGATGCGAGGAGGAAAACTGCCCGCTTTCAACGATCAGCGAAACACGCAGCCGCAGACCTTCCTCGATCAGTCGCTGATTGATGGCGGAGACGACCATGATCATAGGCAAAGCCGCGCGGCCTGCCGAGACATGCCGATCGGTGATGACGGCAATCCCGCCTTCCTGCGCCGCGAAAGCCACGACCTCGTCGCAGAGACCGTCGATCGCCTGCCGCAAGGCCGCTTCGTTGGCATCCGCGACATCGAGGACTGGCGTATAGAGCATCTCGAAACGGCGAACCGGCGTCTCGGGCTGTTCACGAATGCGCAGCATATCGAGGTGGGTCAGGATCGGCGAGCGCACGACGATCTGGCGAGCCTTCTTCGCGCCGCTGTTCGGCTTTGCACCAAGAGCGACGCGCAGCGTCATGCCGTCAGCCTCGCGAATGCTGTCGAGCGGCGGGTTGGTGACCTGCGCAAAACGTTGCGAGAAATATTTGGCAACCCCGCCTTCCTGATCGGAGAGCGCGTTGATGGCGTTGCCATAACCCATGGCCGAGATTTTTTCCGCGCCCGACGCCAGCATCGGGTCCATCAGGAACTTGAAGCTTTCCTGATTGTGCGAATAGGCGACGTAGCGCTGATGCCGTTCCAGATCGCCATTGTAACGAAGCGGCGAGCCCTGCTTTTCGGCGGACACTTCTGGTAAATCATCAAGCATTACCCGGGATTCGGACAGCAGCGCCGGATAGTCCCTCCGCGCTGCCAGAAGCTCCAACGCCTCGACGGTGGAAAAGGCGCGACGTTCGGCGTGATCGTAATAAAGCATGCCGCCCGCCTCGATGCGGCCGCGACGGATGACGCTTTCGGCCGGAAAGGCGATCTGCCCCGCCTCCGACATGACACAGAGATAATCCTCCGTCTCGACGGTGCGCAGCGGGCGCAGGCCGAGGCGGTCGAGCCGGGCACCGATGATGGTGCCGTCGCCGAAAATCAGCGCGGCCGGGCCGTCATTCTTCTCCTCATAGAGCGAGAAATATTCCAGCATCGCCTTGACGCCGGGCGACAGGGTGTCGTCGTTTTCCCATGCCGGCGGCATCATCGAGACCACGGCGGTGACGAGGTCGAGACCATCCTCCATCACCCGCGCCTGCAAGGTCTGGTCCAGCCGGCAGCTGTCCGACTGGCCCTTGGGCCTGACGATGCTGGCATTCTTCGCCAGCGCCACGGCCACTTCCGACAACCGGTTCTTCTTGTCGGTGTTGAGCTCACCATTATGCGCCATCAGGCGGAAAGGCTGCGCCATGGAGGGGTGTGGATCGGTATTGGTTGAAAACCGCGTGTGGAAATACATCGTATGCACTTCATGGCGCGGATCGGTGAGGTCGCAGAAATAGGGCATGACCTCGTGCGAGTTCAGACGCCCTTTGAGCACCTGCGTCCGCGCACTGAGCGATAGCGGATAAAAACCGGTGAGTTCCGGCACCGTATAGGCAAGCGCTTCAATGGCAAGCAGCGCCTTGTGGATGCGCCAGTCGAATTCGACGAGAGTTGCGCATTCCACTGGAGCCGAAAAAACCCATTGCCGGATCGGCAACTGGTAAGGGATGGCAGCCGGGCGGATGGCCGCGTCATTCACCGGCACGTCGCGGACGATGAGGATCGAAAACCCCTGCTGCTGCAGCGCGCTGCCGATAATGCCAACCGCCTGTTCATGGAAAGCTGGGTTCTGCGGCAGGAAAAAATTGCCGACGCCAAACCGGCCGGCCTGCAAGGTATCGTTGCCCGTCAGCTTCTGGAAAAAGGAGAGCGAGATGTCGAGCGACACGCCGGCACCGTCACCAACACCTTCCGCCGACATGCCGCCGCGATGCGGCACAGCACAGAGCGCCTCGTGGCCGCGCTTCAATACATCATGTGTCTGCGCGCCATCCTTGCGGGTGATGAAACCGACGCCACAGCTGCTTTTTTCAAAAGCGGCATCGTAAAGGCCGAATTTTTGCTCCGTCACACTCAAGGCACTCTCCTCTCGTTGCGCATTTCGCGCGGCATCACCCTCTTTTCCCGAAATTCGGCGCGGCAACCGGCACTCTGCGGGCGGAGCCGCAGGCGACCTGGCTGCTCCTCTTCTTCTGCTTATCGGCGTTTAATGGCGCGAACGGTCGTTTTGCGGCCGTCAAACGGCGTGGCGGCGATGGCCGCTTTTTCGCAAATAATGATCGTCGTCGTTCGCATCGCGTTCCCTGATGGCCGGCTTTCCGGCGATGAGACACACTCAATTATGTCAGTAGTGCTTACATAATATTTCATGATCGACCGAGTCAAGATTAAAATCGGCCTTGCGCAATAAAAAAACAAAAACGCCGCGAAATCCGACAGGATTCCGCGGCGCGATGGCTGCAGGGATTTTTAAATTGCCGAGATCACTCCGACGGCATATCCAGCGTACGGCTGAACCAGAGGGCAATCAGGGTACAAAGAGCACCCGACATCAGATAGATGCCAACCGCGAAAAGGCCGAATTTGGACGAAAATCCGAGTGCGACCAGCGGTGCGAAACCGGCCCCGATCAGCCAGGAAATATCCGAGGTGAGCGATGCGCCGGTATAACGGTATTCCCGACTGAAGCGGGAGGCGAGTGCGCCGCCCGCCTGACCGAAGGACAGGCCAAGCAGCGAGAAGCCGATCAGCACGAAGAGATAGCGACCGATATCGCCCGAACTCAGGAGAACAGGGGCCACGAGGCTGAAGAGCCCAATCAGCACCGCCGCGACAGCCAGAAGCTTCCGCCGGCCGATCCTGTCGGCCAGTATGCCTGAAACCACGATCATGCCGCCAGCGATGATGGCGCTGACGAATTGCACGAACAGGAAGTCCGAGACACGCTGGCTGGTGTTGAGCGAAACCCAGCTCAGCGGAAAGACCGTGACGAGATGGAAGAGCGCAAAGCTCGCCAGCGGCACGAAGGCACCGGTGGCGACCACCGGAAACTGCGAACGCAGCATCTTGAACATCGGGCGCGGTTCCAGCTCATGCTGCTCCAGCATGGCCTGGAATTCCGGCGTCACGATCATGCGAAGACGGGCAAACAGTGCGAGAACATTGAGCGCCAGCGCCACGAAGAAGGGGAAACGCCAGCCCCAGGCAAGGAATTCCGCATTGGAAAGCTGCGTGACGAAGACGATGAAGAAGGCGCTGGCGAGGCCAAAGCCCATGGCCGCACCGATCTGCGGCATCATGGCGTACCAGCCGCGCTGCTTCGGCGGCGCATTCATGGCGAGCAGCGAGACTAGACCGTCCCAAGCACCGCCAAGGCCAAGACCCTGGCCGATGCGGAATACCGCCAGAAGACAGGGAGCAAGCACGCCTGCTTCCGCATAGGACGGAAGAAAGCTGATCGCCATGGTGGAACCACAGAGCGTGAAGAGGGCGGCCATCAGCTTCACGGCGCGCCCGAATTTTCGGTCGATCTGGAGGAAGATCAGCGAGCCGATCGGCCTTGCGATAAAGGCCAATGAGAAAACCGCGAAGGAATAGAGCGTGGCCGTCAGCGGATCGACGAAAGAAAAGAAGACATGCGGGAAAACGAGCGCGGAGGCGATGGCATAGATGAAAAAGTCGAAAAACTCCGTCATTCTCGCGAGAATGACTGCAATCGTAATGCGATCCGGATCGACCTTGACGGGACCGGCCCCATGTCCGTTCGCTTCCGGCGCCTGCCCAAAGGATGGAGCAGCATTCGTATAACTCATAATATCCCTCCTGCGTCATGGACGAACCATTTCCTGTAACGCGCCGGCTCCTCTTCCGTTGCGTTACGATGCGACGGATTGTCACACGCACCCTACGTAACGTCAATTGAAGTTTGGCAATAAAGGGTTGCCCAGTCGGTCGACCATGCGATAATGCACGCGCTCCGCCTTCAAACGCAGCTCTGCCCGAGACATGGTGCATCGCGAAGGTTTCGCTGCACCGCGACAATATACCTCATTTGAAAAATGATGTTCGGCAATTATTCGCGGCATAATCCAAACTGTACGAGTTCAAAGAACGTGCGCACGATCAAAAAAATCCTATCCGCCCTTCTGGCAATCCCGGCTCTGCTGCTGCTCAGCGGCTGTAACCTCGTGGTGATGAACCCTTCGGGCGACGTCGCCATCCAGCAGCGCGACCTTATCATCACGTCCACGGTTCTGATGCTGCTCATCATCGTCCCGGTCATTGCCCTGACGCTGTTCTTCGCATGGAAGTATCGCGAATCGGGGAAAGCCGAGGATTATGATCCCGAGTGGCACCACTCCACGCGCCTTGAAATGGTGATCTGGTCGGCTCCGGTCGCGATCATCCTGATGCTCGGCACAGTAACCTGGATTTCCACCCACCGTCTCGACCCCTATCGCCCGCTGGAGCGTATCGACGAGAACCGCCAGGTGACCGCCGAGACCAAGCCGATCACCGTCGAAGTGGTGGCCATGGACTGGAAGTGGCTGTTCTTCTATCCCGAACTCGGCATTGGCAGCGTCAATGAATTCGCCGCTCCGGTTGATGTTCCGATCAATTTCAAGATCACCGGCACGACCGCGATGAACTCCTTCTTCGTTCCAGCGCTTGCGGGCCAGATCTATGCCATGGGCGGCATGCAGACCAAGCTGCATGCGGTCATCAACAAGGAAGGCGTCTATGACGGCTTCTCGGCCAACTTCTCCGGTCCAGGCTTCTCCCACATGCGCTTCAAGTTCCATGGTCTGAGCCAGCAGGGCTTCGACCAGTGGGTTGCCAGGGCGAAGGAAGGCGGCAAGGGCTTTGGCCGGCAGGAATATCTGGAATTCGCCAAGCCTTCCGAGCGTGAGCCAGTGCAATATTTCGCTTCGGTCGATCCGGAGCTCTACAGCGCCATTCTCAACCGCTGCGTTGAGCCGAACAAGCTCTGCATGCGCGACATGATGCATATCGACGCCAATGGCGGCGGCGGCAAGGAAGGCATCGACATCGCCAAGGCGCTGAACTCCGTCGTCTGCACACCGCTTGCGCCTTACGGCGTCGCCAGCGGCCCCCAATCCACTCCGGCTGCGATCGAAGGTCAGACTTTCGAGCCTGCGGCGCTGCCGGAAAAGAAACAAGTCGCTGGCTGACGATACGTCCCGGCATTCTGCGGCGCGGCCTGTCCGCGCCGAATTTACGTTTTCGAATCGCAAGAGGCTAAAATGATCGTCAATTCCGATCAAACGTCGTTCCTGTTCGGGAAGCTGACATGGGAGTCCATCCCGCTTCACGAGCCCATTCTTGTCGCGACCTTCGCGGCCGTGGCTCTGGGCGGCATCGCCGTCGTCGGCGCCCTTACCTATTTCCGCCTGTGGGGTTATCTCTGGAACGAATGGTTCACGAGCATCGATCACAAGAAGATCGGTATCATGTACATCATTCTGGCGCTGGTCATGCTCTTGCGCGGTTTCGCCGACGCGATCATGATGCGCGTTCAGCAGGCGATCGCGTCGGGCGGATCGGAAGGTTACCTTCCACCCCACCATTACGACCAGATTTTCACGGCCCATGGCGTCATCATGATCTTCTTCATGGCCATGCCGATGATCACGGGTCTCATGAACTTCGTCGTGCCGCTGCAGATCGGCGCCCGCGACGTTTCGTTCCCCTTCCTCAACAATTTCTCCTTCTGGATGACCACGGCCGGCGCGGTCATCACCATGATCTCGTTGTTCATCGGTGAATATGCGCAGACCGGCTGGCTCGCCTATCCGCCGCTTTCCGGTATCGACGGCAGTCCGGGTGTGGGTGTGGACTATTACATCTGGGGTCTGCAGATCGCCGGTGTGGGAACGACGCTATCGGGCATCAACCTGATCGTGACGATCATCAAGATGCGCGCCCCTGGCATGACCATGATGCGCCTGCCGATCTTCGTCTGGACGTCTCTGTGTTCGAACATCCTGATCGTGGCTTCGTTCCCGATCCTGACCGGCACGCTCGCCCTTCTGACCCTTGACCGTTACGTTGGCACCAATTTCTTCACCAACGATCTCGGCGGCAATCCGATGATGTATGTTAACCTCATCTGGATCTGGGGCCATCCCGAAGTTTACATCCTGGTGCTGCCGGCTTTCGGCGTCTTCTCGGAAATCGTTTCGACCTTCTCCAACAAGCGTCTCTTTGGTTATGCCTCGATGGTTTACGCCACGGGCGTCATCACCATCCTCGCTTATATCGTGTGGCTGCACCACTTCTTCACCATGGGTTCCGGCGCAAGCGTCAACGCTTTCTTCGGCATCACCACGATGATCATCTCGATCCCGACGGGTGCGAAGATCTTCAACTGGCTCTTCACCATGTATAAGGGCCGCATCAAGTTCGATGTTCCGATGCTGTGGACGATCGGCTTCATGATCACCTTCGTCATCGGCGGCATGACCGGCGTTCTTCTCGCCGTTCCGCCTGCGGACTTCGTGCTCCACAACTCGCTGTTCCTCATCGCCCACTTCCACAACACCATCATCGGTGGCGTGGTGTTCGGTGTGCTTGCGGGCATCGTCTACTGGTTCCCGAAGGCCTTCGGTTATCGGCTCGATCCGTTCTGGGGCAAGCTGTCCTTCTGGTTCTGGTTCATCGGCTTCTATTTCGCCTTCATGCCGCTCTATATTCTCGGCCTGATGGGCATTACCCGCCGTATCAGCCAGTTCGAGGATAATTCCCTGCAGATCTGGTTCCTCATCGCCGCCTTCGGCGCCTTCCTGATCGCGCTCGGCATCGCCTCCTTCGTCATCCAGCTCATCGTCAGCTTCCTCAATCGCGAAAAGCTGCGCGACGTGACCGGCGACCCCTACAACGGCCGTACGCTGGAATGGTCGACCTCGTCGCCGCCGCCGGCCTACAACTTCGCCTTCACGCCGGTTGTGCATGACGTCGACGCCTGGGCGGACATGAAGAAGCGCGGTTACAACCGTCCCAAGGAAGGCTTCATCCCGATCCATATGCCGAAGAACACCGGCGCAGGCATTATTATCAGCGCCATCAGCGTGGTTCTCGGCTTTGCGTTGGTGTGGCACATCTGGTGGCTTGCGGCTCTGTCCATGCTCGCCATCATCGCGGTCTCCATCGCCCATACCTTCAACTACAATCGCGATTACTACATTCCTGCCTCCGACGTTTCGACGGTCGAGGCGGAACGTACGAAGCTGCTTGCTGAACAGGCGTAACGAATATGGCTCATACACCTGCACAAAGCGTCGACGGCGCTGAACCGGTCTTCTACCTGAAGGAAGACCACCACCCGGAGAACGGCACCTCGCTGGGCTTCTGGCTCTATCTGATGAGCGACTGCCTCATCTTCGCAACGCTGTTTGCCACCTATGCCGTTGTCGGCCGCAACTATGCGGCCGGTCCTTCGGGCGCCGACCTTTTCGATCTGAAGCTGGTGGCGATCAATACCGGCTTCCTGCTTTTCTCCTCCATCACCTATGGCTTCGCCATGCTGGAAATGGAAAAGCAGAAGGTGAAGGCCACGCTGGTCTGGCTCGGCGTCACCGGTCTCTTCGGCCTCGCCTTCCTTGCCGTGGAACTCTACGAATTCCACCACCTGATCGCGGAAGGCGCCGGCCCGCAGCGCTCGGCGTTCCTGTCAGCCTTCTTCGCGCTGGTCGGTACGCACGGACTGCACGTCACCTTCGGCATCATCTGGCTCGTCACGTTGATGGTTCAGGTTACCAAGCATGGCCTGATCGCGGCAAACAAACGCCGCCTGATGTGCCTGTCGATGTTCTGGCACTTCCTTGACGTCATCTGGATCGGCGTCTTCTCCTTCGTTTATCTCATGGGAGTTCTTTGATGAGTTCCGAAGCACACGCACACCACGACGCGCATGGCGACGACCATCATCACCATGATGGCGCCAGCCACGGCACGTTCAAAAGCTATATGATCGGCTTCGTCCTGTCGGTCATCCTCACGGCGATCCCGTTCTGGCTGGTCATGGGCGACGTTCTTGAAAACAAGACGCTGCTGGTCATCGCGATCATGGGTCTCGGCGTCATCCAGATCTTCGTGCATATGATCTACTTCCTGCACATGGACACCAAGTCCGAAGGCGGCTGGACCTTCATGGCGCTGATCTTCACCGTCGTGGTGCTGCTGATCACGCTCTCCGGCTCGCTCTGGGTCATGTACAACATGAACAAGAACATGATGCCGCTGCACATCGAGGATGTGAAGAACCTGCCCTGAGCAGCAGATATCAGCGGCCTGCCGGTTTTCCGGCGGGCCGCGTTCCGCGCCAACACATAACCCCATGAATCCCGGTGCGATTTATGGGGTTATTTGCTGGAGGAAGCCCCCGGTGGACGCCAAAGCAGATGGCCTTTCCCGCCAGCCGCGCTTCGCAAGGACCGTGACATGAGTGACACCACACCCCACAACCGGCGTATCCGCCCCGCCGCGATCATCGTTCTGTTTCTGACCGTTGTCCTGACGGGTCTGCTGCTGGTGCTCGGCACATGGCAGGTCAAACGCCTTTCCTGGAAGCTCGATCTTATCGAGCGCGTCGAAGCCCGCGCCGATGCCGACCCCGTCGATGCCCCTGCCGCCGGCGAATGGCCAGCACTCAACGACCCCGCGGGATACGAATATCGCCGTGTGAAACTGTCCGGCACCTTCCTCAATGACAGGGAGGTTCAGGTCTATACGGTCACAGACCTCGGTCCCGGCTATTGGGTGATGACGCCGCTCAAGCGCGACGATGGCTCCAGCATCATCGTCAATCGAGGCTTCGTGCCGTCCGACAGGCGTGACCCGTCCTCCCGCCGGGAAGGCGAACCAGCCGGCAACGTCGAGATCACCGGGCTGATGCGCGCGCCCGAAACCGGCGGGCTTTTCCTGCGCACCAACGATCCGGCAAATGGCCGCTGGTATTCCCGCAATATTCCTCAGATTTCGCAGGCATCCGGCCTTTCCGATGTCGCGCCGTTCTATGTCGACGCCGACGCAACACCCAATCCGGACGGCCTGCCGGTCGGCGGCAAGACCATGCTCACCTTCCCCAACAACCACCTCTCCTATGCCGTTACGTGGTATATTCTGGCGGCCATGGTGGTGGCCGCGGGCTGGTATGTCCTGCGCAATCTCAACGCTCCCAAACCGAAACGGGGCGAGGATTGAACGGCCGGTTTTACCGGATGGTTCATAAAAGCACTTCCTTCTTCACGTTTTGCTGATCTATAACGACAGTTCGGCCTGACATTGCCCGTCGGCGCATTTTGTTTCGGTGAGTTATGGCAAGAGCATTTCTTCTCGTTCTGGATTCCTTCGGTGTCGGCGGTGCACCCGATGCGGAACACTATGGCGATCTTGGCGCGAACACGCTTGGCCATATCGCGGAATTCTGTGCCGCAGGCGCTGCCGACAAAGCCGGGCTTCGCTCCGGTCCGCTGAAACTGCCGAACATGTGTTCGCTCGGCCTGCTGGAGATCGCGAAACAGGCAAGCGGCGACATTCCCGCGGGCATGGAACCGCCTGAGCGTATTTTCGGTCTTCACGGTTCCGCCAGTGAAATCTCCAAAGGCAAGGATACGCCTTCCGGCCATTGGGAGATCGCCGGCACGCCGGTAACGTTCGATTGGGGATATTTCCCGACGGAGGGCGACGCCTTTTCTCCCGATCTGGTGGAGGCCATTTGCGGGCAAGCCGATATTCCCGGCATTCTCGGCAATTGTCATGCTTCCGGCACAGAGATCATCGCGAAGCTCGGCGAGGAGCATATCAGGAGCGGCAAGCCGATCTGCTACACCTCTTCCGATTCCGTATTCCAGATAGCCGCGCATGAAACACATTTCGGGTTGCAGCGGCTCATCGCGCTCTGCGAGACGGTGCGCAAGCTGCTAGATCCGCTGAATATCGGCCGCGTCATCGCCCGCCCCTTCATCGGCGAAACGGTCGCAACCTTCGAACGCACCGGCAACCGCCGCGATTTTTCCGTTCTGCCACCGGAACCGACCCTGCTCGACAGGCTTGTGGAGGCCGGCCGCAAGGTGCACGCGATCGGCAAGATCGGCGATATCTATGCCCATCAGGGTATCTCGCGCGTCATCAAGGCAAATGGCAACAGCGCCCTGATGGACGCAACGTTGCAGGCCATCGACGAAGCTGAAAACGGCGATCTCGTCTTCACCAATTTCGTCGATTTCGACATGCTTTACGGCCATCGTCGCGACGTTGCAGGTTATGCGGCGGCGCTTGAGGCCTTCGATGCGCGCATCCCCGAAATCCATCGCAAGATGGCGCCTGGCGATATCGCCCTTCTCACCGCTGATCACGGCTGCGACCCCACATGGCGGGGCACCGACCATACGCGGGAAAGGGTGCCGATCATGGCATTCGGACCGGGTATCCGTTCCCGTGATGTCGGCATCCGTTCAAGCTACGCCGATATCGGCGAAAGCATCGCCCACCATCTTGGCATCGAGGCCGGTTCACACGGCAGGAGCTTCATTTGACATCCCATTTGCTGAAAGCGGAAATCCACTGCCATCTTGAAGGGGCGGCATCGCCCGCGCTTGTCGCACGACAGGCGGAGAAATACGGCATAGACACCAGCGGCTTTTTGCGCGATGGCCAATATGTCTGGTCGGATTTCGCCGAATTTATCCAGTGCTACGATGCGGTGGCGCAGGTGTTCAAGACGGACGAAGACTACGCGGTTCTGACGGAAACCTATCTGACTGAACTTGCCGAGGCCAACACGATCTATAGTGAACTGATCGTCTCGCCCGACCATGGTGACCGCATCGGGCTCGGTGCAGACGCCTATCTCGCCGGCATTGCCGAGGGCATCAGGATCGCCAAAGAAAAGACCGGCATCGAGACCCGCATCATCGTCACCGGCGAGCGCCACTTCGGTCCTGAACGGGTGATCGCAGCGGCGGAATATGCAGCACGCGCCCGGCATCCACTGGTGACCGGCTTCAACATGGCGGGCGAGGAGCGCATGGGTCGGGTCGCCGATTATGCGCGCGCCTTCGATATCGCCCGCGATGCGGGTCTCGGGCTGACCATTCACGCGGGCGAGGTTTGCGGCCCTGAAAGCGTTGCCGATGCGCTCGATCTCGTCAAACCAGCCCGCATCGGCCATGGCGTGCGCGCCATCGAAGATGCCGGCCTCATCGCCCGGCTGGTCGAGACGGGAACGGTTCTGGAGGTCTGCCCCGGATCGAACATCGCACTCGACGTTTATCCCGATTTCGGCAGCCATCCACTCAAGGCGTTGCACGACGCGGGGGTGCGCGTCTGCATCAGTTCCGACGATCCGCCATTTTTCTTCACCTCGCTTGCACGGGAATACGCGCTGGCCGCGGACGAGTTCGGTTTCAGCGATGCCGAGATCAACCGCATGACCCGAACCGCGCTGGAATGCGCCTTCGTGGACGAGGAAACGCGCAACCAGCTGCTCGCAAAACTCGATTTTGCGTGACGCTGCGGTTCGCGGGGTAAAACCGCGAAGAAGGCTTGCGAAAAGCGCACTTTCGGTGAATGACAAGGACACAAGATAAAAAAGGAAGGCCAGTTTCATGGACGGCGTCACAGTCATCGAACATCCGCTGGTGCGGCACAAACTTACCATCATGCGCAAGAAAGAAACCTCGACGGCCGGCTTCCGCCGCCTGCTCAGGGAAATCTCGACGCTGCTCTGCTATGAAGTGACGCGCGACCTTGAAATGACGATGGAAACCATCGATACGCCGCTCGAAACCATCGAGGCTCCGGTGCTGGAGGGCAAGAAGCTGGTTTTCGCCTCCATCCTGCGCGCCGGCAACGGCTTGCTGGAAGGCATGCTGGAACTCGTGCCTTCGGCGCGTGTTGCCCATATCGGTGTGTATCGCGATCACGATACGCTGGAGGCCGTCGAATATTACTTCAAGGCCCCCGAAAGTCTCGATGCGCGCCTTATCATCGTTGTCGATCCGATGCTGGCAACCGGAAACTCCTCGATTGCCGCCGTGGAAAAGCTGAAGGAACGTGGTGCGAAGAACATTCGCTTCCTGTGTCTGCTGGCCGCCCCCGAGGGCATCAAGAATTTCCGTGAAGCGCATCCCGATGTGCCGATCTACACCGCCGCAATCGACAAGCAGCTGAACGAAAAGGGTTACATCGTTCCTGGCCTCGGCGATGCCGGCGACCGCATGTACGGCACCAAGTAATACCGTTCATCATTGCTTAACCGCTTGAGCCATTCGCCGCACGCAACGCGGCGGATGGCTTTTTCTTTTAAGATTTCAGCATATTTTGCGCCTATGCTGCATGTGGATAAACCTTGCGATTAGGAGCAATCACTTGCTGGCGCGTGCGATTTTTCTGCTTGTCGGTCTTTCGGTCAGCGCCACGCAGATCCCGGCGCTGATGGAAAAATTTCAGCCACGCCCGGAAACCGGCGCGGCAAAATCCGATGCCACCACCGAACTTGCCAAACCGCAGCCGGTGTCGCTGGGCAGCGTCAGTCTGAAGGCGGATGCGCGCGGTCATTTCAATGCCACCTTCCGTATCAACGGCAAATCTTTCGACGGGCTTGTCGACACAGGCGCCTCCACGGTCGCCATCAACGAAACGATCGCCCGGCGGCTCGGTTTCGGCGTCAACAGCCTCGATTTCAAATATCCGATCTCGACCGCCAACGGCCAGACCATGGCGGCCTATGTGAAGCTCGACCGGGTGGAAATCGGCACGATCCGTGTCCAGAATGTCGATGCCATGGTGCTCAAAGACAATGCGCTGAGCAACATGCTGATCGGCATGAGCTTTTTGAAGCAATTGTCGTCATTCAAGGTGTCGAACGGCGAAATGCGGCTGGTCAGATAATCCGCTCAAGAACCACGTTGCCGGTCTCTGTCGCAGAGTCGCCAATCCCGTAACAGGCCGCAATCCTTTCGGCGGCGCGTTCCGCTTCTTCTTTCGAAGCCGCGTGGACGAGGGCGATAGGTTCGCCCTTTTCTACTTTTGTGCCGAGCGGCAGGATGTCCGAAATACCGACCGCAGCGTCGATGGTATCCGACGGTTTTCTTCTGCCGCCGCCAAGCTCGACAACGACCATACCGAGATCGCGCGTCGCACAGGATGCGAGCCAGCCGCTGCGCGGAGCCGGAACAGGGAGAGTGGCCGGTGCGGATGGCAGGTAATGGGACGGGCGTTCAACGAAATCCGAAGGCCCGCCGAGTGCCGAAACCATCCGCGCAAAGACCTCCATGGCCCTGCCGGAGGAAAGAGCGGCCACAGCGAGCGCCTCGCCTTCATCCAGCGTAATAGCGCTTCCGGCGTGCACCAGCATTTCAGCAGCGAAGGCGAGCACGACCTGTTCGAGACGGGTACCCACCTTGCGGCCAGCCAGAAAATCCAGGCAATTGACGATTTCGACCGCATTACCCGCGGCATCGCCAAGCGGCTGGTTCATGTCGGTTATCAGAGCCGTCGTCGGCAGGCCCGCGCCATTCGCCACATCGACCAGCGTGCGGGCGAGATTGCGGGCATCCTCCACGCTCTGCATGAAAGCACCGTTACCGACCTTCACATCCAGAACCAGCGTCTGCAGCCCGGCTGCAAGCTTCTTCGACAGGATGGAGGCGGTGATCAGCGGTATGGAATCCACCGTCGCGGTCACGTCGCGGATGGCATAGAGGCGCTTGTCGGCGGGGGCGAGATCGCCCGTCTGGCCGATGATGGCGCAGCCGACCGTTTTCACCGTCTGGCGAAACAGCGCCTCGTCCGGCATGACGTTATAACCGGGGATCGCCTCCAGCTTGTCGAGCGTGCCGCCGGTATGGCCGAGACCCCTGCCGGAGATCATAGGCACGGCGAGACCGCAGGCGGCAACGATGGGAGCAAGCATCAGGGAGACATTGTCGCCGACACCGCCGGTCGAGTGCTTGTCCGCCACCGGCCTGCCGATATCGCTCCAGGACAGAACATCGCCGCTGTCGCGCATGGCGAGCGTCAGCGCCACCATCTCGTCCCGGTTCATGCCGCGGAAAAACACAGCCATGGCAAAGGCCGCCGCCTGGCCTTCCGATATGCCGTCTTTCGAAAGCGCGCTTATGAAAGCGGCGATCTCCTGCGGTTCCAGAGACAGGCCATCACGTTTGCGGCGGATGATTTCCTGCGGGATCAAGCTCAATACCCGCTGGCAGCCTTGGCCGGCTCACCGCCGGCCAGCACGTTCAATACGTCGTCGAGGACGCCGGAAGCGCCGAAACGGAAGGTGGACGGCATGGCCCAGTTGGGCGCCATGATGGTTTCCGCCAGCCGCAGATAAAGCGTGGCGTCTTCCACCGTACCGATGCCGCCAGCGGGCTTGAAGCCAACCTTTTGCCTGCTGTCGCGGATCGCCTGCAACATGATGTCGGCCGCTTCCAGCGTGGCGTTGATCGCGACCTTGCCGGTAGAGGTCTTGATGAAATCGGCCCCCTCGGCAATGGTGATCTCGGAAGCGCGACGGATCAGCGCCTTGTCCTTCAGCTCACCGGTTTCAAGAATGACCTTGAGAAGCACGGGTGCTGCGCAGGCCTTACGCACAGCGGCCACCATGGTGGAAACCGCCGATTCATCGCCTGCTATGAATTTGCGATAGGGAATGACCAGATCGATTTCGTCGGCGCCGTCGCGGATCGCGGCCTCGGTTTCCGCGACCACGTTTGCGACGTCGAGGTCACCCGAAGGAAAGTTGACGACCGTGGCGATGCGGATCGCGTGGTCCTTTCCGAACGCCGCACGCGCCTGAGCGACGAAGCGGGGCCAGATGCAGATCGCCGCCGTATTGCCATATTCCGTATGCGCCCTCTGGCACAAAGCAGCAATCTGCTCAGGCGTGCAGTCTTCCTTGAGGTTTGTCAGGTCCAGCAAGGACAGTGTCAGGGCAGCCGCTTCGCGCGGACGCTGGAGTTCCATGGTCACGCTCCTCCTGCGATCATTTCCTTCAGAATGGCGGCAAGCCTCTTGCCACCCACGGGAGCCATATCCTTGGTTTCTTCATGGCTCAGTTCCGCGCCGGTCATGCCGGCACCGTAATTGGTAATAACCGATGCGGCGGCAACACGCATCCCGAAAAAGCGAGCAAGGATGACTTCCGGCACGGTGGACATGCCGACGGCATCCGCTCCCAGCAGCCGCGCCATACGGATTTCCGCGGGCGTTTCAAAGCTCGGGCCGGAAAACCACATATAGACACCACCGAACAAAGGCACCGTCGCGCGGATCGCGGCATTGCGCATGGCAAGCATCAGATCAGGATCGTAAGCTGTCGTCATACCGACGAAGCGTCGGTCGCTTTCCTCGCCGATCAACGGGTTCATGCCGGAATAGTTGATGTGATCGGTGATCTGCATGACCGAGCCGGGCGGCATATCCTGCCTTACCGAACCCGCCGAATTGGTGAGGATGAGTGACTGCACGCCGAGACCAGCCAGCGCCCCGATGATCGCACGCATGGCGGAGGGATCGCCCTTTTCGTAATAATGCACCCGGCCGGAGAGCATCATGACCGGTTCACCACCGAGATAACCGGCCACCAGCTCGCCCGCATGGCCAGAGACGCCACTTGCGGGAAAACCAGGGAGTTCGGCATAGGGCACCCGGATCGGATCGCTGACCTCTTCCACCAGAGAACCCAGACCCGAGCCGAGGACGATGGCCACGCGCGGCATCAGGCCGTTCAAGCGCTCCACCAGAATATCGATCAGCATATCCGGCATCAGGGCAGCTCTGTCTTGAAGCTGAAGGGCAAAAGCTCTTCCATGGTCATGACCTTCTGGACGCCGGTTTCGTCGCACAGATAGACTTTCGTCTCCGGCGTGGCGAATTCGGCGATCTTCTGCCGGCATCCGCCGCAGGGAGGGCAGAGAGCAAGCTTTTCGGCGATGACGGCGATTTCGCTGATCTTTTTTGCCCCACCCATGATCATGGCGCTGATGGCGGAAGGTTCGGCGCACCAGCCCTGCGGGAAGGAAAGGTTCTCGATATTGGCGCCCTTGTAGATCTTGCCGTCTTCGGCGCGGATTGCTGCACCAACCGGGAATTTCGAATAGGGCGCGTGGGCAAAGGCCATTGCCTCCACCGCTGCCTCGAACAGGGCATGGGATTGGGTATCGGAGGACATAAGCTTAACGCTCCTTCGCATAGGCAACGCCACCGGCCTTTGGTGGCTTGGCGACGCCGATGAAACCGGCAAGCAGGATGCAGGTCAGAATATAGGGCATGGCCTGGAATATCTGCACCGGCACCTCGCCGATGCCGGGCACGGATTTGCCCTGCATGAAGTTGGCAAAGGCATCCAGAAAACCGAACAGCAGGCAGGCGAACATGACCGGCACCGGCTTCCATTTTGCAAAGATCAGCGCCGCCAGCGCGATATAGCCCTTGCCCGCCGACATGTTGGCAATGAAGGCCGCCGATTGCGCAACGGCGAGATAGGCGCCCGAAAAACCACAAAGGAAACCGGCAACGATAACGGCGCGGTAGCGCATCCACGTCACCGAAATGCCTGCCGTATCGACGGCACCCGGATTTTCACCGACAGCGCGCAGACGCAGGCCGAAACGGGTGCGATAAAGCACCCACCAGGACAGCGGCACCGCCAGAAAGGCGAGATAGGTGAGGATGTTATTGCCGGAGATTACGTTAGCGTAGAGCGGGCCGATGAAAGGCACCTCCCGCATCGTATCCGCACCGGGCAAGATGATCGGGGCAAAACGGCCCTCACCCGGCAATTGCGGCGTGCGGCCGCCCTGCCCGAACCAGGCCTGCCCCAGAACCACGGTCAGACCGGCAGCAATGAAGTTCAACGCCACGCCCGATACGATCTGGTTGCCGCGATTGGTGATGACAGCGAAACCATGGATCAGCGAGAACAGGATGGAGACGGCAATGCCGGCCAGCAGACCGGCCCAGGGATTTGCGGTGATATAGGCAACACAGGCGGACGCGAAGGCCGCCGCCAGCATCTTGCCTTCAAGGCCGATATCGAACACGCCGGCGCGTTCGGAAAAAAGCCCGGCAAGCGCGGTGAAGAGCAGCGGGATGGTGAGACGGACGGTCGAGCCGAGGATGCTGACCATCATATCGAAGAAATCCATATCAGCTCACCCCTTTGCCAAGCGCTGGTAGATGTGGACGATCGCCGGCCGGTACATATATTCCAGCGCGCCAGCGAAGAGGATCACCAGACCCTGAATGACCACGATCATTTCGCGGGTAATGTTAGGCATTTCGAAGGAAAGATCCGCGCCGCCCTGATAGAGAATGCCGAACAGCAATGCCGCGAAGATGATGCCGAGCGGGTGGCTTCGCCCCATCAGCGACACGGCGATGCCGACGAAACCTGCGCCACCGACGAATTCCACCTGCAGGCGGGCGGAAGCGCCCATGACAGGGTTCAGCGCCATCATTCCCGCCAGACCACCAGAAATGAGCATGGCGATGATGACGGTGCGCGCATAGGGAATGCCGGCATAAACGGCCGCTGAAGGGCTGACGCCGAGCGTGCGCATCTCGTACCCGAGCTTGGTGCGCCAGATCAGCACCCAGACGAGGAAACACATGACCAGCGCGATGATGAAGGAGACGTTGAACGGCGCCGGCCCGAGCTTGAGGCCGAACAGCGCCATCAGCCAGTCCAGCTTCGGCAATTGGCCACCGGCCAAGAAGGTGCGCGTTTCCGGGGCCATCTTGCCTGGCACGATCAGCACATTCACCAGCAGATAGACCATCAAGGCCGCGGCGATGAAGTTGAACATGATGGTGGTGATGACGACGTGGCTGCCGCGTTTTGCCTGCAGCCATGCCGGAATGAAAGCCCAGGCCGCGCCGAAAAGTGCAGCACCGATGACGGCGAAGGGCATCGTCACATACCAGGGCACATAACGGTCGAGCGCAAGCGCCACCAGTGCGGCACCCAGCCCGCCAATATAGGCCTGACCTTCGGAGCCGATATTGAACAGGCCGGCATGGAAAGCGACCGCAACGGAGAGGCCGGTGAAGATGAAGCTCGTCGTGTAAAACAGCGTGAAGCCGATGGCGTCGCCACGACCGAGGGCGCCTTCGACGAGCAGGCGAAGTGCCGCCAGCGGATTTTCACCGATGGACCAGACGACGAGGCCGGAAATCAGAAAGGCGGTGACGACGTTCAGCAGCGGCAGCAGGCCGTAGCTGATCCAGTTTGGCAGGGGGGTGGAAGCGGTGCTCATTCATGCCTCATGCGGCGATGCCGGCCATCATCAGGCCCAGCGTCTGTTCTTCGGCTTCCGCCGTTTTTTCTCCAACGACACGCCCGGCGAACATGACCATGATCCGGTCCGAAAGGGAACGGATTTCATCGAGTTCGACCGAAACAAGCAGGATAGCCTTGCCGGCATCGCGCATTTCAATGATGCGGCGATGGATGAATTCGATGGCGCCGATATCCACGCCGCGGGTCGGCTGGCCGATGATCAGCATCTTGGGGTCACGTTCGATTTCGCGGGCGACAACGATCTTCTGCTGGTTGCCGCCGGAAAAATTGGCGGTCTTCAGCTGCGGGTTCGGCGGACGGATATCGTATTTCTCGATTTTTTCGACCGCATCCTTGCGGATGGCTTCGGGGTTGAGGAACGGTCCCTTGCCGTAACGCTCATCGTGGTGATAGCCGAGGATGGAGTTTTCATATTCCTCGAATTTCAGCACCAGCCCCATATGGTGTCGGTCTTCCGGAATATGCGCGAGACCGAGCTCGCGCAAAATGGCCGGATCAGGACGGTCGACCTTCTGCCCGGCCACCCATATCTCACCCGAGTAAGGCTTGCGGATGCCGGCGATCGCCTCAAGGAGTTCGGACTGGCCATTGCCGGCCACACCGGCGATACCGACGATTTCACCGGCGCGGACATCGAGAGAGACATCATCCACCATGGTGACGCCACGGCTGTCCTTGACGGTGAGATTGCGGATGGAGAGGAGAACTTCGCCCGGCGTCGTCTCGCCCTTTTCCACCCTGAGCAGCACCCGGCGGCCGACCATCAGCTCGGCCAGTTCCTCGACGCTGGTTTCGGAAGTCTTGCGGGTCGCCACCATTTCGCCACGGCGCATGACGGAGACGGAATCCGTGATCGCCATGATCTCGCGCAGCTTGTGGGTTATCAGGATGACGGTCTTGCCCTGCTCTCGCAAGACACCCAAAATCTTGAAAAGGTGATCGGCCTCAGCCGGTGTGAGAACGCCGGTCGGCTCGTCGAGGATCAGGATTTCGGCGCCACGATACATGGCTTTGAGGATTTCGACGCGCTGCTGCAGGCCAACGGGCAATTCCTCGATCACCGCATCGGGATCGACTTCCAGCCCGTAATCGTCCTCGAGGCGCTGCAACTCCTTGCGCGCCGCCGCCCGACCCTTGGCGAGCGATGCGCCGCCTTCTGCGCCCAGCATGACGTTTTCCAGCACGGTGAAATTTTCCACCAGCATGAAGTGCTGATGCACCATGCCGATGCCTGAATTGATCGCGGCCTGACTGTCGCGGATCGAGACCGGCGCGCCATTCACCCGGATTTCACCGGCGTCGGCCTGGTAAAAACCGTAGAGGATCGACATCAGGGTCGATTTTCCGGCGCCGTTTTCCCCGATGATGCCGTGGATCGTTCCCTTGGCAACGGTCAGATTGATATTCTTGTTGGCGTGAACGGCACCGAATTTCTTATCGATGCCCACGAGTTCGATTGCTGGGTCCATACTCAAACCGAAACCTCTCCGAAGGCTGGATATGAAAAGGGCGCAAGATGAAAAATCATCATGCGCCCCAGTCACATATCATATCATTTCGGGCAGGAATTGTCCGCCATATAGTCATGAACCTTGACGTTGCCGGCAATGATGTCGGCCTTTGCCTTGTCCACGGCGGCGGTCATTTCCGGTGTGATCAGGGCCTTGTTGTTGTCGTCAACAGCGTAAGCGACGCCGTCTTCCTTGACGCCCAGCGCAACGATGCCGGGGGTGAACTTGTCGTCCTTGGCATCCTTGTAGGCATTGTAGACAGCCAGATCGACGCGCTTGACCATCGAGGTCAGAACCGAACCGGGATGCAGATGGTTCTGGTTGGAATCGACGCCGATCGAGAACTTCTTGTTGTCGGCGGCGGTCTGCAACACGCCGATACCGGTCGCACCAGCTGCCGCGTAGATCACGTCAGCACCCTGGTCGATCTGGTTCTTGGTGAGTTCACCACCGCGCACCGGATCGTTCCAGGCAGCACCCGTGGTGCCGGTCATGTTCTGGAAGACTTCGATCTTGTCGTTCGCGGCCTTGGCGCCCTGCGCATAACCACAGGCAAACTTGCGGATCAGCGGAATATCCATGCCGCCGATGAAGCCGACCTTACCGGTCTTGGAGGCCATGCCAGCCAGCAGACCAACGAGATAGGAGCCTTCGTGCTCCTTGTAGACAACGGAGCGTACATTCGGCAGCTCGACGACGGAATCAACGATGACGAACTTGGTATCGGGGAATTCGGCTGCAACCTTTTCCATGGCCGACGTCCAGGCGAAGGACACGGCAACAACCGGGTTAAAGCCCTTGCTGGCGAAGTTGCGGATAGCCTGCTCACCCTGCGTATCGCTGGTCGGTTCAAAATCGCGGAACTCGATGCCCGTTTCCGCCTTGAACTTTTCAGCGCCAGCCGCGGCGGCTTCGTTGAACGACTTGTCGAACTTGCCGCCCGTACCATAAACCAATGCCGGCTTGATATCGGCAGCAAGCGCGGAAGCCGACATGGCGGCAAGCGCAAAAAGCGTCAGAAGGGATTTTTTCATTGTGCAGCCCTGTTGTTGCAATTGATATTTTAAGGGTCCTCCCGCAAACCCGTTGACCGGGAATGTCTGCGGAACCGCCAGCCGTTATCCCGGCTGTGCTTGGCTCATATCCTTGCATGGCTCAATGAAAAATTCATCCGGTTTTTTTGACCCGGTGGAAAAACTTTATTCTGGCGCTTTTTTGGTCTTTCCACCGCGCGACCTGCAAAAAATCTAGTCGATATTGCAGCTTACGCCCGTTCCCCTGAGGCCGCAGTAGCCACCCGGGTTCTTGGCAAGATATTGCTGATGATAGTCTTCAGCGTAATAAAACTTTTCAAGCGGCCCGATCTCGGTGGTGATGGTACTGCCATGGCCAGCCTCCTCCAAAGCCTGTTGAAAAGCATCGCGGGCCTTCTGCGCCTGCTGCAACTGGCCTTCCGTCGTCGCGTAGATGGCGGAACGATAGGTCGTGCCGACATCATTGCCCTGACGCATCCCCTGAGTGGGATCGTGCTCCTCAAAAAATATCTTCAAGAGGCCCGAGAGCGAGATCACCGCCGGATCATAGACAACCTTGACCACTTCGGCGTGGCCCGTCTGGCCTGTCGTCGTCTCCTGATAGGTGGGATTGCGGGTGAAACCGCCGGCATACCCCACCGCCGTCACCCACACACCAGGCGTTTTCCAGAACAGCCGTTCCGCGCCCCAGAAGCAGCCCATGCCGAGATAGATGGTTTCAAGGCCGTCGGGATAAGGCCCCTTCAAAGGCCGGCCATTGACGAAATGGGCCTCCGGAACCGCAAGCGCCGCTTCACGGCCAGGCAAGGCGGTTTCTTGCGTCGGCATCGTCGTCTTTTTTGAAAGCGTATCGAACAGGAACATTCGGTCCTCCATGCGGCCAGCTCCGCCGCTTTTCATGGTTCACATCTGCGGGCGCGCGCAATTCGGCTGACACAAGTCAGGCTGACAAACGCCTCATCGGCCTGTGTTTCCTGTACCCCGCCATCCAGCAGAGCAGGGAAAGCGCCAGGGAAACGGCAAATGCGGGCACCGCCGTCAGGGCATTTTCAATGAAGCGCCACGCTTCAGGGTGAATATAGTGAGCCAAGGCCGCTTCCACCATGGTGCGGGAAGCAGGAAGAAGATAGTTCCAGACGGACAGGATGCCGGTGATGTCGACCGAGGATGTGGAAACCGAGCGGATCGAATCGAGCACGCCCAGAAAAACCGCCGCAACGAGGAAAAGAAAGCTCAAAAACCGCAAAAAAGCTTTCATTGGTATACCTCGCTCACGATCTGCCGGTCAGACAGCCACTTTTTGAAACCTATAATGCATCGATAAAGGTGGGAAAACCGGTTTGCAATCGCGTCGGAACACAGGAAATTGCCGACATTTCAAAAAACTGTCAGATTCGTGTTGATCCCTGCGAATTCATCGGTATATATCGCGCCGTTCCAGTGATTTGCATTCTTCATGACATGCAGACTTGAAAAAGGACAGGTGGCCGAGTGGTTTAAGGCGCACGCCTGGAACGCGTGTGTGCGTGAAAGCGTACCGTGGGTTCGAATCCCACCCTGTCCGCCATTTCACCTCATCTTCACCGACTTACATATGAACCTTGGTGTTGCCGACCGTGTTGCAAGGACGTAGCGTCAAAGTCGCGTTTTTCCGCTTCCGCATGCGTTGATGGCTATGCTTCTGCACAGACAAGGGATTCATCCGCTTTTTGCTGCTCTTACCCCTCTCTTGCGCCTTGCAGCAGGAAAAATCGCTCCTTATATACGCCGCATAACTGCAGCGAATACTGCAAATCCAAGTCAAGGAGTTGTCAATGGAATGCCTCACGGGGTTCCGACGGCTCGCTTCAAGGAGAGAAGAGCATGGCAAAAGTAATCGGTATCGACCTTGGCACGACCAATTCCTGCGTCGCAGTGATGGACGGCAAGGACACGAAAGTAATTGAAAATGCGGAAGGCGCGCGCACCACGCCGTCCATGGTGGCATTTTCCGACGATGGCGAACGCCTTGTCGGCCAGCCGGCCAAGCGCCAGGCGGTCACCAACCCGACCAATACCCTGTTTGCGGTGAAACGCCTTATCGGCCGCCGTTACGAAGACCCGACCGTCGAAAAGGACAAGGCTCTTGTCCCCTTTGAAATCGTCAAGGGCGACAATGGCGACGCATGGGTGAAGGCTCAGGACAAAAATTATTCCCCGTCGCAGATTTCCGCGATGATCCTTCAGAAGATGAAGGAAACGGCTGAATCCTATCTCGGTGAAAAGGTCGAAAAGGCCGTCATCACCGTTCCGGCCTATTTTAACGACGCCCAGCGTCAGGCAACCAAGGATGCCGGCCGCATTGCCGGTCTGGATGTTCTGCGCATCATCAACGAGCCGACCGCGGCAGCGCTTGCTTACGGCCTCGACAAGAAGGACGGCAAGACCATCGCCGTTTACGACCTTGGCGGCGGCACCTTCGATATTTCCGTTCTGGAAATCGGCGACGGCGTTTTCGAAGTGAAGTCCACCAATGGTGATACCTTCCTTGGCGGTGAAGACTTCGACATGCGTCTGGTCGAATATCTGGCCGGCGAGTTCAAGAAGGATCAGGGCATCGACCTGAAGAACGACAAGCTTGCCCTGCAGCGCCTCAAGGAAGCTGCCGAAAAGGCGAAGATCGAACTGTCGTCCTCGCAGCAGACCGAAATCAACCTGCCGTTCATCACGGCTGATGCTTCCGGTCCGAAGCACCTGACGCTGAAGCTGACCCGCGCCAAGTTCGAAAGCCTGGTGGACGATCTGGTGCAGCGCACCGTCGCCCCTTGCAAGGCTGCCCTCAAGGATGCCGGCGTTACCGCTGCCGAGATCGATGAAGTCGTTCTCGTTGGTGGCATGAGCCGCATGCCGAAGGTACAGGAAGTCGTCAAGCAGCTGTTCGGCAAGGAGCCGCACAAGGGCGTGAACCCTGATGAAGTGGTTGCCATGGGCGCCGCCATTCAGGCCGGCGTTCTGCAGGGCGACGTCAAGGACGTTCTGCTTCTCGACGTGACCCCGCTGTCGCTCGGCATCGAAACGCTGGGTGGCGTCTTCACCCGTCTGATCGATCGCAACACGACGATCCCGACGAAGAAGAGCCAGACCTTCTCGACCGCCGAAGACAACCAGTCGGCCGTGACCATCCGCGTTTCGCAGGGCGAGCGTGAAATGGCCCAGGACAACAAGCTGCTCGGCCAGTTCGACCTCGTCGGCCTGCCACCGTCGCCGCGCGGCGTTCCGCAGATCGAAGTCACCTTCGATATCGACGCCAACGGCATCGTGCAGGTTTCGGCGAAAGACAAGGGCACCGGCAAGGAACAGCAGATCCGCATCCAGGCCTCCGGCGGTCTTTCCGACGCCGACATCGAAAAGATGGTCAAGGACGCCGAAGCCAATGCCGAAGCCGACAAGAAGCGTCGCGCCGGTGTGGAAGCCAAAAACCAGGCCGAAAGCCTCATTCACTCCACCGAAAAGTCGGTGAAGGAATATGGTGACAAGGTTTCCGAGACCGACCGCAAGGCAATCGAAGACGCCATAGCCGCCCTGAAGACCGCTGTCGAAGCCGCCGAGCCTGACGCAGACGACATTCAGGCGAAGACCCAGACCCTCATGGAAGTTTCCATGAAGCTTGGTCAGGCCATTTACGAAGCGCAGCAGGCGGAGGCCGGTGATGCTTCTGAAGGCGGCAAGGACGACGTCGTCGACGCCGACTATGAAGAAATCAAGGACGACAAGAAGTCCGCATAATCGCGTGACTTCCCGTCTCCTGACAACATATGCAAGACATCCGGCTGCCGAGTGCAGCCGGAAATCCATTTGCGGGGCTTGTTAACTTAATGGCGAAAGCAGACTTTTACGAAACACTCGGCGTCAGCAAGACCGCGGACGAAAAAGAGCTGAAAAGCGCCTTCCGCAAACTCGCGATGAAGTACCATCCGGACAAGAATCCTGATGATGCCGATTCCGAACGGAAATTCAAAGAAATCAACGAAGCCTACGAAACGCTGAAGGACCCGCAGAAGCGCGCGGCCTATGACCGTTTCGGCCACGCCGCATTTGAAAATGGCGGCATGGGCGGCGGTGGCGGCTTTGGCGGCGGCGGTTTCGCCAATGGCGGCTTCTCCGACATCTTCGAGGACATCTTCGGCGAGATGATGGGTGGTGGCCGTGCGCGCCGCTCTTCCGGCGGGCGCGAACGCGGCGCCGATCTTCGCTACAACATGGAAATCACGCTGGAAGAAGCCTTCACCGGCAAGACGGCGCAGATCAGGGTTCCTACCTCGATCACCTGTGATGTCTGTTCGGGCTCTGGCGCCAAACCAGGTACACAGCCGAAGACCTGCGCTACCTGTCAGGGTTCCGGCCGCGTGCGCGCAGCACAGGGCTTCTTCTCGGTGGAACGCACCTGCCCCACCTGCCATGGCCGCGGGCAGACGATCTCCGATCCGTGCGGCAAGTGCCATGGTCAGGGCCGTGTAACGGAAGAGCGCTCGCTCTCGGTCAACATTCCCTCGGGTATCGAAGACGGCACCCGCATTCGCCTGCAGGGCGAAGGCGAGGCCGGCATGCGCGGCGGTCCGGCGGGCGATCTCTATATCTTCCTGTCCGTGCGTCCGCATGAGTTCTTCCAGCGCGACGGTGCCGATCTTTATTGCACCGTACCGATCTCCATGACGACGGCAGCGCTTGGCGGCACCTTCGATGTCACGACACTCGACGGCACCAAGTCACGCGTCACGGTTCCCGAGGGCACCCAGCCGGGCAAGCAATTCCGTCTGAAGGGCAAGGGCATGCCGGTGCTGCGTTCGGCGCAGACGGGCGATCTCTATATCCAGATTCAGATCGAGACGCCGCAGAAACTCAGCAAGCGTCAGCGCGAGCTGTTGCAGGAGTTCGAGCAGCTCTCCTCGAAGGAGAACAATCCGGAATCGACGGGCTTCTTTGCCCGGATGAAGGAATTCTTCGACGGCTGATTTCCGCCGGTCCCAAGCTTTTAGGACGCCGCCATCCCTTGAGACTGGCGGCGTTTTCGTTTTGGGCTCAGCCGGAAAAGCCGCCTTCTTCCAGATATTGCCGTTCTTCTGATGTCGTTTCCCGCAGCAATATGTCGTTGCGATGCGGAAAACGGCCGAAACGTTCAACGATATCGCGATGCTCTTCGGCATGATGAAGATAAAGCCCGCCGAGCGGCTGGTTCAGGTCGCAGGCACGCCGCTGGGCGGCGATATCCTCCGCATGGGAAAAGGGCAGGTAGAAGAAGACGCGCAAATCCTCGCTCACGGCCTGATCATGGCCACGGCGAATGGCCTCGTCGGCGAAAAGCCGCGCCAGGGGGTCTGTGGCATACATGTGGGCGGTGCCACGAAAACAATTGCGCGGAAACTGATCCAGCAGAAGCATCAGCGCAAGGCTGCTTTCCGCACCCTCCAGCCAGTCATCCAGTTCGCGCCGTGCTGCCGCGAAATGGGTATCGCGGAAACGGTCGTGGAAATGACTGTCGAAGGCGGCATCCTTGTCGAACCACTTGTCTGGCCCGGCCTTCTTCCAGAAATCGACGATATCGGCGGCAAGCGCGGCTGTGTCGTTTTTCATCTGCTCTTCCCTGTCAATAATGCGGTGGCCGGGTGATCGCAGGCGCGTCCAGCGATTGCTCCTCAAGGCTCAGGAACCTCTCCGTCAAGCGGTCGAGCTTGGCGCGGGTCTGCTCCACCACCTTCCACTGTTCCGCCAGCTGGTCGGACAGTTCCTCTATCACCTTCACCTGATGCGCGACCGTCTCCTCGAGCGCGATGATCCGTTTTTCGGTTTCCGACGTCATATCGACCTCTCTTTCCAGCCCTTCCTTGGGCCTAAAAGCTTGCGAGTCAACCATATGTCGCTTTCGTGAAGCGAATTCGTCATGGTGATCCGGAAACGGAAAAAGCCGGCGATGTTTCCATCGCCGGCGTCGGGAAGTTTGATATTGCTTAGTCTTCTTCTACGAAAACCTCTTCTCGTTTCTTCTTCACGCTTGGCAGGAAGACGACGATCAGCACGGCCAAAGCGATGAAAAGCAGTGTGGCGCTGATCGGCCGGGTGACGAAGGTGGTTGGATCACCGCGGGACAGGATCATCGCGCGACGCAGGTTTTCCTCCAGGAGCGGGCCAAGCACGAAACCGAGGAGCAGCGGCGCCGGCTCGCAGCGCAATTTCACCAGCACGTAGCCGATGAAGCCGAAGAAGGCGACGGCATAGAGATCAAAGACGTTGGAATTGACGCTATAAACCCCGATGGCGCAGAAAGCCATGATGATGGGGAACAGCACGTAATAGGGCACCGTCAATAGCTTAACCCACAGCCCGATCAGGGGCAGGTTCAGGACAACGAGCATCAGGTTACCGATCCACATGGAGGCAATGATGCCCCAGAACAGCGCCGGCTGCTCGATTGCAACGTTTGGACCCGGCACGATCCCCTGAATGATCATCGCCCCAATCATCAGCGCCATCACCGGATTGGCGGGGATGCCGAGCGTGAGCAGCGGGATGAAGGAGGTCTGGGCGCCGGCATTATTGGCCGATTCCGGACCGGCCACACCGGCCACCGCGCCATGCCCGAATTCCTCCGGGTTCTTGGAGACGCGTTTTTCCACCGTGTAGGACGCAAAGGCCGCGAGGATGGCGCCGCCGCCCGGCAGGATGCCGAGCGCGGAACCGATGGCCGTGCCGCGTAGCACCGGGCCGACCATTTTCCGGAAATCCTCCCGCGTGGGCATCAGCCCGCTGACCTTGGCGATCAGCACCGAACGGGTGCGCTCGTTTTCGAGGTTGCGCAGGATTTCGGCGATACCGAAGACACCCACAGCCACGGCGACGAAGTTCAGACCATCGGCATATTCGCGGATGCCAAGGGTGAAGCGCGGCGTACCGCTGTAGATATCCGTGCCGACCAGACCGAGCAGCAGACCAAGCACGACCATGGCCAGCGCCTTGACGATGGAGCCATGGGCAAGGGCGATGGACGAAACGAGGCCGACGACCATCAGTGAGAAATATTCCGCCGCACCAAACTCCAGCGCAATTGCGGTCAGAGGCGGCGCAAAGATCGCGACGAGGAAGGTGGAAACCGTGCCGGCAAAGAACGAACCGATGGCGGCAATGGCGAGAGCAGCCCCTGCCTTGCCCTTGCGCGCCATCTGATAACCATCGATGGCGGTGACGGCAGAGGAGGATTCGCCGGGCATGTTGATCAGGATGGCCGTGGTGGAACCGCCATATTGCGCGCCATAATAAATGCCGGCGAGCATGATCAGCGACGAGACGGGCTCGAGCTGAAAGGTGATGGGCAGCAGCATGGCAATGGTCGCCGTCGCGCCGATGCCGGGCAACACGCCGATCAGGGTGCCGAGCAACACGCCGATCAGGCAGAAGAACAGGTTTGCCAGCGATGAGGCGGTGACGAAACCGAGAGCAAGATTATCAAGCAAATCCATCGCAGCACCTCAAAATTTAAGCCAGGGGCCGAAGCGCTGGAACGGCAGGCCGAGACCGTAATTGAAAACAGCGACGGAGAAGGCCGTGATGGCTGCGGAAAGAATAATCGCCATGATCGGACTCATCTTGTGCGAGGCAAACGAGGCGATGAGCGCGCTAAAAAACAGCGCCGGCACGAAACCAAGACCCCGGACAGTAAAACCGAAGAAGATCGGCGCGGGCAGGATGAAGAATATGCCACGCCATGCGATCGCTCCGATCCCTTCCCCGGCCGGGCGGGCTGAGCGGAGGAATATGATGCCACCGAGCAGAATGAGGATAATTGCCAGAACGAGCGGGAAATAGCCCGGCCCCATACGAAAGGCGGTTCCGATCTCCAGCCCATAGGACTGCAAGGCGAAAAAGACGCCAAGTCCCATAAAAATTGCCCCGCAGACTGCCTCGGCAGGGTCATTAAATAATGACTTCATGAAAGATGCCCCTCCACCGCGGCCGGCATCACACCGGTCCGCCTGTTAAAATGATCACGGTCGACCGGCGGCGATGCCGCCGGTCCTTCCGCGTTCATCAGTCGGCATATTGGCCGGCAGCTTCGATCACCGGCTTCCAGCGGGCGATTTCGCTTTCGAGCTTGGCCTTGAGTGCCGCCGGCGTCGCATCGCTTTCCGAAGAGGGCGTGGTGCCCAGTTCTGCAAAACGAGCCGCGACATTCTTGTCCTTCAGCGCGACCTGCAGCGACTTGGAGAGCTTTTCGTTGATTTCAGCCGGCGTGCCCTTGGGCGTATAGATGCCGTGCCAGATGCCAACCTCAAGCTTCGGCAGGCCCGCCTCGACGACCGTCGGCACGTCAGGCAGCACGTCCAGCCGCTTGGCCGTGGTTACGGCATAGGCTTTCACGGTTCCGCCCTGAATCTGCTTGGTGGTGTTGGTGGTCTGGTCGCACATGATGTCGACCTGGCCGCCGAGCAGATCGGTCATGGCCGGCCCAGTCCCCTTATAGGGAACGGTGACCAGTGGCGTCTCGATGGCGCTCATGAACAGCATGCCGCAGAGATGCGAGGCAGCGCCAATGCCGGCATTGGCAACCGTGACCTTGTCCTTGTTCGCCTTGGCGTATTCGATCAGACCCTTCAGATCCTTCGTCTCAAGGGTCTTGCGCGACAGGATCGTCATCGGCACTTCGGTGACGAGACCAACATATTCGAAGGCGTTCAGCGTGTCATAGGCGAGCTTGCGGTAGAGCGTGGCGCTGGTGGCCATGCCGATATGGTGGAGAAGGACGGTGTAACCGTCCGGATCGGACGATGCCACACGACCAGCACCCAGCGTGCCGCCTGCGCCGCCGACATTTTCGACGATGATCTGCTGACCGAGATCCTTGGACATGGATTCAGCAACAAGACGCGCGACCGTATCCGTTGGGCCGCCGGCTGCAAAGGGCACGACCATGGTGATGTTGCGCTCTGGATAGTTCTGAGCGGATGCGGACAGCGCAAAAAGGGAAACGGCAGCGGCGGCAGCAAGGCCGGTGACTGTCTTCAGTATTTTCATCGATTCCTCCCGGATGAAAATGTTCGCCACTTCAGCCGCGCATGCTCCTCCATGGCGACCGGGGTGACATATTTGCGATCCGGGATTGCCGTTCAGCAATGGCGGTCTTGCAGTGGGATGCGCTTTTATCGCTATCGCGAGAGGCAATGGGTGGATTTCGACCCATAAGCACCTATTCATGGGTGGAAATCCACCCACTACACCTCGGTCATGTGCCGGTGCAGCCCGTATTTCTGCATTTTTTCATAGAGCGTTTTGCGCGAAATGCCGAGCGCCTCATAGACGGATTTCAGATTTCCGCCGTGGGCGGCAATTGCATGTGCGATCAGGCTCTTTTCATAAGCCGCGACCCTTGCAGCAAGAGCCGCTTTTCCGTCAGCCTGAAACGGCAACGACCCTTCGGAAACGTCGCTTTCCAGGCCGAGAACGAAACGGTCCGCGGCATTGCGCAATTCACGCACGTTGCCCGGCCACTCACGAAGGGAGATGGCCGAGAGCAGATTTTGCGGCACCTCCATGTCTTCCCGCCCGTAGCGCGCAGCAGCTTCCCGCACGAGATGCAGGAAGAGGAGCGGTATGTCGGCACTGCGCTGCGAGAGAGATGGCACGAGAAGTGTCGCCACGTTGAGCCGATAAAGAAGATCGGCACGGAACCGGCCAGCCGCGACTTCCTGTTCCAGATCCACCTTGCTTGTGGCGATGAAGCGAACATCGAGTTCGACCGTTTCATTCGAGCCCAGACGGGTAATCACCCGTTCCTGCAGGACACGCAGAAACCGGCCCTGCAATTCGAAGGGCATGGAGCCGATCTCGTCCAGCAGGATCGTGCCGCCGCGGGCATGTTCGAACTTGCCGTAGCGCGGGCGCAGCGCGCCCGGAAACGCACCCGCCTCATGACCGAACAATTCGCTTTCGATCAACGTCTGCGGGAGGGCGGCGCAATTGATCGCAACGAAGGGCCGGTTGCTTCTGGCACTGATATCGTGAAGCGCGCGCGCCACGACCTCCTTGCCCGCGCCGGTATCGCCAACGATCAGCGTATCGGCGTCCGTCGCGCCAATCGCGCGGATGCGGTATCGCAGATCGACCATGATCTGGGTTCTGCCGGGCAGACGTGTTTCGAGATCGTCGTGCTTGCCCGCCACCGCCTTGAGGCGGCGGTTTTCCAGCACCAGCGCCCGCCGGTCATTCGCCCTTTTGATGATGCCGGCGAGATATTGCGGCGTGAACGGCTTTTCGATGAAATCATAGGCGCCGTTGCGCATGGCGTTGACCGCAAGCTGCACATCACCATGGCCCGTCATCAGGATGACAGGTATTTCCGGATCGAGCTCGCGCACCTTCTGCAGCAACGTCATGCCATCCATGCCAGGCATCCTGATATCGCTGACCACGACGCCATCAAAGCTGTAACCGATGAGTTCGAGCGCATGCTCGGCACTCGCGAGCATGGTGACGGCAAAGCCGGAAAGCTCCAGCGCCTGCGCGGTGGAAAAGCGCAGCTCCTCCTCGTCATCAATCAACAGAACCCGCGACATGGTCATTCCGCAGCCGCCTCCACGCGCCAGGCGGCGGCTGGCAATTCGATCTCGAACTCCGCCCCGCCCTCTTCATGGTTTCTCACCCGCAGCTGACCGCCAAAATCCTTGATGATGTTGTAGGAGATGGACAGGCCCAGACCGAGGCCGCGTCCCACACCCTTGGTGGTGAAGAAGGGATCAAAAATGCGCTCCGAAATCGCCGCCGGCACGCCGGGACCACGATCGCGGATAAAAATCGATACCATCTGGCCATGCTGGACGGCTTGCAGCGCAATATGGCGATCCTCGCGCCCTTCCACAGCATCGGCCGCGTTGGAGATGATGTTGACGAGCACCTGCTGCAATCTCACCGGGCCGGCTTTCACCGCAAGCTGCACCGGCCCGAGATCAACATCCAGCACCGCATCGGCGGCCTTCAACCGCGCACCGACAATTTCGAGCGTATCCCGAAGCACCGCCTCCAGACCCACCGCTGCCATTTTTTCGTTGGGCTTGCGGGCGAAATTCCTGAGATGCTTGCTGATCGACGCCATGCGGTCGATAAGGCCTGAAATACGCCTGAGGTTTTCCGTCACCTCTTCCAGCCGCCCGCGCTCCACGAGAAGCGAAGCATTTTCGGCATAGTTCTTGGCCGCGGCAAGCGGCTGATTGAACTCATGCGACAGCGCCGCCGACATCTGCCCGAGGGCTGCAAGCTTACCGGCCTGCACCAGATCGTTCTGCATCTTGCGCAGCTGTTTTTCCGTCTGGCGGCGTTCGGCGATTTCGTGTTCGATCTCCTGGTTCACCCGCGCCAGATCGGCAGTGCGCTCCTCCACCCGGCGTTCCAGTTCCGCCTGCGCCTCTGCCTGATGGATCAGCCGTTCGCGCAGACGCCGCCGTCTTTGCAGCATGGCCGCAATCACGGCGGCGGCCAGACACAGGCACAGGATTATCGCGATCATCGCGGTCTTGACCTGCGTCCTGAGCGAACCTGTATCCATCAGCACGCTGACCGTCCAACCGGCATCGGGCATGGGCTGTGACAGGAGCATATATTCCCTCTCGCCGTCGTCCTGGACGATCGTCATCAGCTGATGCGAACCGAAATTGCCGTTTTTCAACGGCAGTTCCTTGAGGGTGGCATTGGCATACCGGCGGGAAGCCTCCGTTCGTGCCAGCCGTTCGGGCGTCAGCGGCATCAGACCGGAATAAAGCCATTGCGGCGTTCCAGTCATGAAGATGATGCCCTCAGGGTCCGAGACCAGAATTCGGTTCTCACCATCGCCGAATGAGGCCTCGATGCCTTCAATATCGACCTTGAAGACGATGACGCCCTTGATTTCCTCATTGAAGAGGATGGGCGCGGAAAAATAATAGCCGCGCTTATGGGAGGTGGTGCCAAGCGCGAAGAACCGCGACTGCAAGCCCTTCGCGGCATCCTGAAAATAAGGGCGGTAGCTGAAATTCTCACCAACGAAACTCGTCGGACCATCATAGTTGCTGGCGGCGATGGTCTCCCCGTCGAGCGTGATGATGTAGATATCGGAGGATTCCAGCAGGGTGTTAATAGATTTGAGGTAGACATTGGCGCGCTGGCGCAGTTCGGCATCCTTGGGATGTGCGACCAGTTCCTCAATGTCGTCGTGATCGGCGATCAAGGCGGGCAGCGGTTCGTAACGGTTCAAAAGCCCGCCGAGAGCGGAGACAGCCAACCGGAGGGTCGTGCGGCCCTGCTCGGACATTTCGCCGAAATAGCTTTCCGCAATGATGCCGCCGCCTCTCGTCACGGCGCCATAACCGAGACCGAAGCTGAGAAGCATCAACAAAATCCAGCGATATTTCACCGAAGCTCCCCTCCTGTTGCAGGCATCAAACCTGCTCTCCCTAAAAGAGTGTAGGTGGAGCGGCCGAATTTTCCAAGTGAGCGGAAAAGGCAGCCAGACAGTCCAAAAAACAAAAAACCGGCCACGAGGACCGGTTTTTTGCAAAGATGATTTCAGAAAAGCTTATGCGCTTTCCTTCGGCGTCAGAACCTGACGACCGCGATACATACCGGTCTTCAGATCGATATGGTGCGGACGGCGCAGTTCGCCGGAGTTCTTGTCTTCAACGTAGGTCGCAGACTTGAGACCGTCAGCCGAGCGGCGCATGCCACGCTTGGACGGGCTTGTTTTTCTTTTTGGTACAGCCATTTTTGTTACTCCACTTAAGCGGCGAAACAACGGAACCGGCCAGAACCAAAGGCCGAATGTCGGATGTCTCGATATCGGAAATTTGGCGCGCTTATACATGCCCAAACGGGCTTTGACCAGCCCTGACGCGCATTTTTTCCGATTCAGCGGAATAAGCGCAACAAGCGATCGTCAGGCATCGCAAATCATGGCTCACGTCTTATCGAAAATGACGCGCTCCTTGAAGTGGTTCATGTCCCGGAATTCACAGAAAGCCGGTTCGCCGATCAGTGCGCCTCATCCCAATTGTCGGCCGCGCGAGCATCCACTTTCAGTGGCACCTTCATCGAAATCGCCGGCATGGCCGCGTTTTCCATGACAGAGACGACGACGGGCAAGGTCTTTTCGATCTCCGCTTCCTCGACTTCGAAGATGAGTTCGTCATGCACCTGCAACAGCATGCGGGCGGAAAGTTTTTCCGCCTCCAACGCGGGCTCGATGCGGACCATGGCACGGCGGATGATATCGGCAGCCGAGCCCTGGATCGGCGCGTTGATGGCCGCGCGCTCGTTGAATGCTTTTACCGAAGGATTGGAAGAGCGAATTTCCGGATAATGCGCGCGGCGGCCGAAAATCGTTTCGACATAACCGTTTTCGCGGGCGAAGGCCTTGGTCGCCTCCATGTAGTCGCGAATACCGGGAAAACGCTCGAAATATTTCTTGATATAGTCGCCTGCTTCGGAGCGGGCGATGCTGAGCTGATTGGCAAGGCCAAAAGCGGAAATGCCGTAGATGATGCCGAAGTTGATGGCCTTGGCGCGGCGGCGCACTTCCGACGGCATGCCTTCGACAGGCACGCCGAACATTTCCGATGCCGTCATCGCATGAATGTCGATGCCGTTTTCGAAAGCGTTGCGAAGCTGCGGAATGTCGGCGACATGCGCCAGCACGCGCAGTTCGATCTGGCTGTAGTCGGCCGACAGGAGCTTGTGACCCGGCGTGGAGATGAAAGCCGTGCGGATCTTGCGCCCTTCCGCCGTGCGGACCGGAATGTTCTGAAGGTTCGGTTCCGAGGAGGACAGGCGTCCCGTGGTGGTGGAGGCGAGCGCATAGGACGTATGCACCCGCTTTGTCTCGGGATGGATATATCCCGGAAGTGCATCCGTATAGGTCGATTTCAGCTTCGTCAGCTGCCGCCAGTCGACGATCTTGCGCGGCAGTTCGATACCTTCCGCCGCGAGATCTTCCAGAACCTGTGCCGATGTCGACCATTGACCGGTCTTGGTCTTGGAACCACCCGGCAGACCCATCTTGCCAAAAAGGATATCGCCGAGCTGCTTTGGCGATCCGATATTGAAACGCTCGCCTGCCAGCTCGTAGATTTCCTCTTCGAAGGACGCAGCCTTCTGCGCGAGTTCGCCGGAAAGGCGCGAGAGAATCTGCCGGTCGATGGTGATGCCGCGCTCTTCCATATGCGCCAGAACCGGCACGAGGGGGCGCTCCAGCCGCTCATAGACCTTGGTCAGCCGTTCCGACACAAGCCTCGGCTTCAGCGCCATCCATAGCCTTAAGGTGACATCCGCGTCTTCCGCCGCGTAGGCTGTCGCCTTGTCGATATCGACAAAATCGAAGGTGACGCTCGACTTGCCCGATCCCGCCACGTCCTTATAGGCGATCGGCGTGTGGCCAAGCCAGCGTTCGGACAGCGAATCCATGCCGTGCGTGGCCTTGCCGGCCTCGAGAACATAGGAAATCAGCATCGTGTCGTCGAAGCTCTGCATGACGACGCCGTGGCGTTTCATCAGCAGATAATCATATTTGAGGTTCTGGGCGACTTTCAGGACAGCTTCATCTTCGAGCAGGTCCTTCAGGCGCGCCAGCGCCTCGGCAAAGGGCACCTGCCCCTCCGCCATTCTGATGCCATCGCTGAAGAGATCGCCGCCGGAGCCGGTCTTGTGCGTCAAAGGAACATAAGCGGCCCGGATATCGGTGCCCGTGGCATCCTTGCCATTATCGGCAATGGCCAGCGAAAAACCGACAAGTTCGGCCTGCATCGGATCGAGCGAGGTCGTTTCCGTATCGAAGGCGACAACGCCCGTCTCCCGGGCCGCCGCAATCCAGCGGTCGAGCGTCGGAAGATCCCTGATCGTTAGATAGGCTGTCGTATCGATCTTGGCGGCGGAAAAAAGCGCCTGTCGCGCTGCGGCCAGATCGGCGGGCGCGCTGCCCTCCCCCGTTACTTTTCTTGCCGGAGCGGCGGGCGAAGCCGCGGCGCCAGCGGTGTTAGTGGCCACTTCACCAGCCTGAACGGCAGGGGCTGGCGCATCAAGATCGGGACCATGGGCATCGGCACCCCATTGCACTGGCACATTGGCAGGGTCGATGGCAGAAGCGTCGGTTTCGGTCGCCTCGGCCACCCGGCGTGTCAGCGTCGTGAACTCCATCGCCTTCAGGAAGGCGATCAGTTTCGGCCCGTTCTGCGGTTCGAGCACCAGAGCTTCAAGCGACTGCTCCAGCGGCACATCAGTCCTGAGCGCCACAAGCTGTCTGGAAAGGCGGGCAAGTTCCGCATTGGCGATGATATTCTCCCGCCGCTTCTGCTGCTTGATTTCGCCAGCACGGGTCAGGAGGGTATCGAGATCGCCATATTCCTCCAGCAACTGCGCCGCCGTCTTCGGGCCGATGCCGGGAATGCCGGGCACATTGTCGGTGGAATCGCCGGTCATCGCCTGCAGGTCGATCATCTTTTCAGGGCCTACGCCCCACTTCTCGATGACATCAGGAATGCCGATCTGCTTGTCCTTCATGGCGTCGTACATGTGTACATTGGCCGTGACGAGCTGCATCAGATCCTTGTCGGAGGAGATGATGGTGACATCGGCGCCGATCGCTTCGGCCTGCCGGGCATAGGTGGCGATGATATCATCAGCCTCGAAGCCTTCCGTCTCGATGCAGGGAAGGTTGAAGGCCCGCGTCGCTTCGCGGATCAGGCCGAATTGCGGCACCAGATCTTCCGGCGGTGCGGTGCGGTTGGCCTTGTAGAGATCATAAAGCTCGTTGCGGAAGGTCTTCGATGAATAGTCGAAAATCACCGCGAAATGAGTAGGCGTCACGCCGACATCGGTATTGCGCGCATCCCTCAAGAGCTTCCACAACATGTTGCAGAAGCCGGAAACGGCGTTGACCGGCAGCCCGTCCGACTTGCGGTTCAGCGGCGGGATTGCATGGAAGGCCCGGAAAATGAAACCGGAACCGTCAACGAGGAAGAGATGATCGCCTTTTTTCATGGGTAGCATGGATAGCGCGGGGCCGTTTTGACGTCTACCGAAACTTCGCACAACGCACCGTAAAGCGCGGGGAATGGGGCTCCAGCACAGACCTGCAAAATTCACCTGAACGTTACCGATTTGTAATCCGCCCTTCCCTTGAAAAGCCGCATTTGCAGACACATTTCATAAGGGACGGCGCCTGATCACGCCGTAGTCTGATAGCTGGCTCGTCCCCCGCCGCGTCAGACCGGACAAAGGCCTTTCCCCCTCTCCGGGCCTTTGTCCTCCAATATGACCGCCATGGCCGACCCCTCCCGGCCATGGCGGTTTTATTTTATGCGCCGTTGCGGGCTGGCCTAAACATATCATGCGATATATATCGCGCTATTGAATTGCCGGGCTGAGCCGGCCGTGATGTTTTATGGGCGGAAAAATGGGTTTTTCCCGGGACGAATCGGCGATCTATCTCGCCTCGAAAATGGCGCGGGAATTCACCATGGCGCTGCAGAAAAGAGCCGCCGCCCTGGGTTTCTCGCCCGGACAATTCCCCATCCTCATCGAACTCTGGCATGAGGACGGCCTGACGCAGCGACAATTGCTTGATAGAATCGATGTCGAACAGGCGACGCTCGCCAATACGCTCTCACGCATGGAACGCGACGGGCTGATCATCCGCAAATCCCATCCAAGCGACCGCCGTGCCCAGATCATCGAGCTGACACAGCGCGGCAGGGATCTGGAAGCCAATGCCATTGCAGCTTCCGAAGCCACCGAAGATGCACTGCTCAAGGATTTCCGGCGTTTCGAGAGACAGCTTTTGCTGGAATATATGCGCCGGACGATCGAAAGCGCCAAAAAAGCGAAATAGCATTTACAGCCCGAAACCACTTCGCACTTTCCCTGAACTGCTCTATCGTTCCGGCGGCCGCACGTTTGCCGATTCACGACGCGCCGGCCCCCTTGTTTCCCGCGATGCGCGATGCCCGGATGTTTCGTCTTATCGCCGGGTCACGACAGACATGACAGGATCAGCGATGACAGACGTTTCCCCCATTCTTTCCACCGCCGACGACAATCTCACCTCCAGCCTTGAGCGACTGTTCGAGCTCGTACGCATTCCGTCGATTTCGACGGACCCCGCCTACAAGGCGGAATGCCGCAAGGCGGCGGAGTGGCTGGTCAGGACGCTTTCAGCGCTCGGCTTTACGGCCTCCGTGCGCGATACGGCCGGTCACCCCATGGTGGTGGCGCATCATGATGCGGCCACCAAGGACGCGCCGCATGTGCTTTTTTACGGCCATTATGACGTGCAGCCGGTTGATCCGCTCGAGCTCTGGGAAAACGATCCGTTCGAACCCGCCGTCAAGGATATCGGCGCCGGCCGCCAGGTGATCACGGGACGTGGTACGGCAGACGACAAGGGCCAGCTGATGACCTTCGTCGAAGCCTGCCGCGCCTATAAGGCAGTGAATGGCGGCCTGCCGGTGCGCGTCACCATTCTTTTTGAAGGCGAAGAGGAATCCGGCTCGCCGTCGCTGAAGCCTTTCCTCGAAGCCAATGCGGAAGAACTGAAGGCCGATTATGCGCTGGTCTGCGATACCGGCATGTGGGACCGGGATACGCCAGCCATTGCTGCGGCCCTTCGCGGCCTGGTCGGCGAAGAAGTCGTCATCACAGCAGCCGACCGCGATCTGCATTCCGGTCTGTTCGGTGGTGCTGCCGCAAACCCCATTCACATCCTCACCGATATTCTCGCCGGCCTGCATGACGAGACCGGCCGGGTAACTCTTTCAGGCTTTTATGACGGCGTGGAAGAAACGCCAGCCAACATCAAGGCCTCCTGGGAGACGCTGGGCCGCACGGCCGAAGCCTTTCTCGGCGAAGTAGGCCTTTCGGTTCCCTCGGGCGAAAAGGGTCGCTCCGTGCTTGAGCAGACCTGGGCGCGGCCGACGGCGGAAGTCAACGGCATTATCGGCGGCTATACCGGCGATGGTTTCAAGACCGTGATCGCCGCGAAAGCCTCCGCCAAGGTGTCTTTCCGTCTCGTCGGTGAGCAGGACCCTGCGGCCATTCGCGAAAGCTTCCGGGGCTATGTGCGCTCGAAAATACCCGCCGACTGCTCCGTGGAGTTCCACGAACATGGCGGTTCACCCGCCATCCAGCTGTCCTACGACTCGCCCGTACTGACCAAAGCCAAAAATGCGCTTTCGGAAGAGTGGCCAAAGCCCGCCGTCGTCATCGGCATGGGAGGCTCGATCCCGATCGTCGGCGATTTCCAGAAGATGCTGGGAATGGATTCGCTGCTTGTGGGCTTCGGACTTACCGATGACCGCATTCATTCGCCGAATGAAAAATACGACCTGCAGTCGTTCCACAAGGGCATCCGCTCCTGGGTCCGCATTCTCGACGCACTCGCGGCAAAATAATCCGGAAAAAGAGGAGGCGCCGAATATTCGGCACCTCCTCGGTACATAAACAAAAAGGCCGGGCAAGCCCGACCTTTCCATCCGTTTTTCGTCAATGCCAGTACATCCGTGGTCAAAGCGTTCAAACGGTCTGATGCTCCAGAGCGCGCCAAAGATATCGACGCTGCTTTCCGGCTCAGGATCGGCTGCTTTGGTTAATCTTTGGTTAACGCAACAGCAGCGGCACTTTTAAAAGCGCCATTCCCGGCAGTTCCGATCCGGAGCACTGTTGAACCCTATATTGGTATGTCGTCCGGCTTTTTCAAGAGTGGCCGGCCCAGTCCCTTCCTGCAAAAGAAAAAGGCCGGAAAAATCCGGCCTTTCCATTCATGCGAATGACCCTTTCGGGCCAAAGCGCTTATCAGGCAGCAACGAGGTTGCCTGCGGACATCTTGCCCGAGCGACGATCCTGCATCAGCTCGTAGGAGAGCTTCTGGCCGTCGTTGAGGGCGGTCAGACCAGCGCGCTCAACAGCGGAGATGTGAACGAATACGTCCTGCGAACCGTCGTCAGGCTGAATGAAGCCGTAGCCCTTGGTTGCGTTGAACCACTTTACTGTACCAGTCGCCATAACGATTTCCTTCCGTTGGCAATTGTATTTGCACTGCGAGCAGTGCGGACTTAGGTCGAATTTGAAGGAAAGATCGTCGTGTGCACCCAAAAAGGCGCCGAAGCTCTGGTCGTCAAACAAATATCGATGGCCGAACACCTAGGTTGGCAGGGGCGAAAAGTCAAGTTTCTTTGAAAAACGCGGCGATCTTTGTGAGCCGCCGGCCACCCAAATCCGTTGGAAACAGGGCCCTAAACAGCAAAAACCCGGCGCGGGAGGAGGTGCGCCGGGTTCTTGAAACTGACTGACAATTGGGAGGAGGAGTATTGTCAGTCCAATCGGGCGACGCTGGGAGGAGGAGTGCGTCGCTTCGATGGTTTGAAGATACAGGATATCAGCTTAAAAAACAGACGTTTCATCGCAGCGCAGCATTGCGCATAATGCATAGCTACTTCAGGGTGACTTGAAGCTTCTCCGCGTAACGCCTAATAAATACGCATGTCTATCGAATCCGTCAGAGCCTTCTTCACCGAAAAGTCGCCCGAAGTGACCGTGATTGAAACGGAAGCGAGTTCAGCGACGGTGGCGCTGGCCGCCGAAGCACACGGCGTCGACCCCGACCAGATTGCGAAAACGATCTGCCTGAAGGCGGGCGACACCATTCTTCTCGTCGTCGTCGCCGGCACGAAACGCCTCGACAACCGGAAATTCCGCGATCATTTCGGAGCAAAGCCGCGCATGCTTGGACCGGATGAGGTGGTTGCGGTGACCAGCCATCCCATCGGCGGGGTGTGCCCTTTCGGCCTGCCCTCTGCCCTCCCGGTGTTTTGCGACATATCGCTGAAAAACTATCATGAGGTGGTTCCCGCGGCCGGCGCCACCAATGCGGCAGTGAAGATTTCACCCGATGTGATGGCCGAACTGACGGACGCGGAGTGGGTCGACGTCTGCCAATGACGCTGATTTGATGCGGCCGGGACTTAACCCCGCCTTAAATTGCCGCATTTAAACTCTTCATCCTGGATTAAGGATCGCGCAGGCATAGAAGCCTGAAACCCGAATGGGATGCGCGCGGTTTCGCGAATAGGAGCGACTTCGGCTGGATGGCAGGCAAGGGTAAATCACGCGAACGGGTAGAACCTTCCTTCGGGGATTTCCATGAGTCCGGTGACGACCTGCGCCTTGACGCCAGCGAGCGCATCAGCGGAACCACAAAGCAGCAGGCCAGGAAACCGAAGCCGGCATCCGGCCGCACCAAATCCAGCAAAAAAGAAAAGCGCACCCGCAGTTCCGGCCGTGGCGCGACGGGCTTCCTCCGCTCCCTCGTTTATTGGTGTATCGTACTCGGCATCTGGGGCGGCATCGGCGTTGCCGGTCTTGTCCTTTATTATGGCGCGCGCATGCCGAGCGCCAGCAGCTGGTCCATTCCCGAACGCCCGCCGAATGTGAAGATCGTTTCGGTGAATGGCAGCGTGCTTGCCAATCGCGGCACCACCGGCGGCGAGGCGCTCGCGCTGGAGGACATGTCACCCTATATTCCGCAGGCCGTGATGGCGATCGAGGACCGGCGGTTCTATTCGCATTTCGGCGTCGATCCGCTGGGTCTTGGACGCGCTATCGTAACGAATGTCCTGACGGGGCGAACGGTGCAGGGCGGCTCGACGCTGACACAGCAGCTGGCAAAAAACCTGTTCCTCTCGCCGGATCGCACGCTGGAGCGCAAGGTTCAGGAAGTGCTGCTGTCTTTCTGGCTGGAGCATGAATTCACCAAGGACCAGATTCTCGCGATGTATCTCAATCGCGTCTATTTCGGCTCCAATGCCTATGGCGTCGAGGCGGCCTCGCGGCGCTACTTCAACAAATCCGCGCGCGACGTCAATCTGGGCGAAGCGGCAATGCTGGCCGGGCTTCTTAAAGCGCCCTCGCGCCTTTCGCCGGCGCGCGATCCGCAGGCGGCGGAAGAGCGGGCGCAGGTCGTGCTGCAATCCATGCGCGATGTCGGCTTCATCACGGACGACGAAATCAAGACCGCCATGTCGCAGCCGCCAACCAAGGCGAAACGTTTCTGGTCCGGCGCCGAACATTACGCCGCCGACATGGTGCTGGAGGAGGTGCGCAACCTGGTTGGCGAGGTGAAGCAGGATATCGTCGTCGACACGACGATCGATCCCAATCTCGAGCGCGATGCCGAAAAGGCGCTGACCCACGTGCTGCAGGGCGACGGCAAGAAACAGGGCGCCTCGCAAGCGGCCCTTGTTTCCATTGATGGCACGGGTGCAATCCGGGCCGTGGTAGGCGGGGCTGATTATGCCGAAAGCCAGTTCAACCGCGCCGCCAAGGCAAAACGGCAACCCGGCTCCGCATTCAAGCCCTTCGTTTACGTCGCCGCGCTCGAATCCGGGCTTACCCCCTATACCATCCGTAATGACGCGCCTGTTCGTATCGGCAACTGGACCCCGGAAAATTACGAGAAGAAATATCGAGGCGAAGTGACACTCGCCACCGCGCTCGCCAATTCGCTGAACACCATTGCCGCGCAGCTGGTGATGGAAGTGGGTCCTGATCGTGTGACCCAGGTGGCACATCGCATGGGCATCGAATCCGAGCTGCAGAACAATGCCTCCATCGCGCTCGGCACCTCGGAAGTGTCGCTGATGGAGCTGACGGCCTCCTACGCCCCCTTCATGAATGGCGGCTACAAGGCGACGCCGCATATCGTCAAACGCATCACCGACGCCGACGGCAAAGTGCTTTACGAAAACAAATATGACAATCCGCCTCGCGTTCTGAGCGAAGAGATCGCCGCGACCATGAACAGCATGCTGTCGCGCGTTATCACCGAAGGCACCGGCAAGGCGGCAAGGCTGCAGGGCTGGCAGGCGGCTGGAAAATCCGGCACGACGCAATCCTTCCGCGATGCACTTTTTGTCGGCTACACAAGCAACCTGACCACCGGCGTATGGTTCGGCAATGACGACGGCACATCAATGAAAAAGGTCACCGGCGGCGGGCTTCCGGCAAAGGCGTGGAAAGATTTCATGACCGCCGCCCATTCGGGGCTTTCACCCTCGCCGCTCTTCGGGCTTGGCGCAGGCGGCGTGCCGCCGCTTGGGGAAATGCAGCAGCCGGCACCGGAAAACCCGCCCTCCTCCATCGGCGATATCATTTCCAATGCGCTCGGGGGCGGGACGCCGGATACGCGCGCCTATCCCCAAGCCCCCATTGCGCCGAACCCGAATCAGCCGGATGTGCCGATGCCGCCGGCAAATATCCCTTCCCGCGATATCGAGCCCGGCTATTCAGCCGGCAACGGGCCTGTACCACCCGCCGATATCGGCGGTCAGGCGCCATCCGGACCAAAGCAGACGACCCTGCTCGATATTCTGATGGGAAACTGACGGCATAGCGTGGCCGGCAGGCGCTGATCTCACGGGCGGTGACGATGACGTCATTGTCGCGCTAAATTCCCGATTTAGCAGGATTTGGCTCCATGGAGACTGGTCGTCTCGGCAGCTACGAGCGGAGAGGATGCTCGCCCTGCAACATCCGCGTGCAGTCGCATTAACCGTAGATTGCCATTTGCTCCAGAGCGGTTACATTTCGGATGACTTTTTACGGTAAATGAATTATTAATCGTTCATATAAATTAATTTTCTTCTATCAAAATAACTTTTCAGGGCTTTATATTATGCTGGGTACTAAAGGCTCATCGCATGCCGTTTTTTACGGTGCCTCCTATTCCGCAGCCACAACTTTCGAATCGCCGGAAACGCAACCTTCCTCTTCGGAAAAAACCGTCTCCGCATTTTTGCGCGGCCAGTTCGCGCTCAAAAGAACGATGGATATTGCAGGGGCGTCCATCGCCCTTGTCGCGCTCGCGCCGGTGTTGCTCACCGTCGCGGCTCTGGTCAAACTCGATAGCAAAGGGCCGGTCCTGTTTTCGCAGGTCCGCTGGGGTATGAACGGGCGGAAAATCCGTGTCTATAAATTCCGCTCCATGAGAACCGACCTTTGCGATGCCACCGGTGTGGCGCAAACGGTGAAGAACGATCCCAGAATAACCCGGATCGGCGCGATTCTTCGCCGCACGAATATCGACGAACTGCCGCAGCTTCTGAATGTGCTGAAAGGCGATATGTCGCTGGTCGGGCCCCGCTGCCATGCCATCGGCATGCTGGCGGCTGGCCGTCTTTATGAGGAACTGGTGCCGCACTACCATATGCGGCACCGGGTGCGGCCGGGCATTACCGGCCTCGCACAGATGCGGGGATTACGCGGCCCGACGGATCGCAGCGACAAGGCGCGCGCCCGAATCGTCTCCGATCTTTATTACGTCGACAATTTTTCGATCTGGCTTGATATCAGGATCATGGTCGGAACGGTGATTTCCGAATTGCGCGGCGGCAAGGGTTTCTGATTTTTCAGACGCCATTCCCGCAGCTGCAGTCCATCCGTTATAAAAACAAAAGCCCGGCAGCGATGCCGGGCTTTTATCATGAAATCATCATGACGATCAGTTTGTCGGCGCGGGAGCCGCTGCCGGATCCGGAAGCGGTGCCGGGTTTGCCGAAAGCGTGCGCAGATAAGCGATGAGATCGGCGCGTTCCGTTTCCTTCTTCACACCCGCAAAGCCCATGGCCGTGCCGGGAACGTGTTTTTTGGGGGATTCGAGGAAGTAGCTGAGATGATCGTAATCCCAATGCACGGAACCACCCTTGGAGAAATCCTTCATCCCTGCGGAATAGCTGAAACCTTCATGGCTGGCGATCGGCCGGTTGACGATATCGAAGAGATTGGGGCCGACCTTGTTTGCACCACCACTCTCTCCGGTATGACAGCTCGTACACTTCTTGAAGACTGTTTCGCCCTTGGCGGCATCGGCGCTGGCAAGCAATTGCGCGATCGGCGTCGCCGCGGCAGCGGCTTCACCGCCACCCGCTTCGCCGCCGCTCTCTGCCGCAGCAATGGCGAAACCTTCCTTTTCGGGCGCAGGCGCATGGAAAATGCCCTCAGACGCAATCGACACCGACATCAGGACGAAAACCGTGCCAAGCAACGCCCCAACGCCCATATTTACATAAGAATTCATCTATATGCGCTCCCTCGCATCCGCTTGATATAACGGGCATCTTGAAATTGCTCGAAAGCTATGGCTTTTGCACAGCCTGCGCAACTTGAATAATGCTCCCCACACCGTGACGTTTTGACACTTTTCGGGCGGGATTTGAAGGGTGTCGGATGAAGAATCGGGAATTCGAGAAAGCTGTCGTCCTCATACCGGCGCGGATGGCATCCACACGCCTGCCAGGCAAGCCGCTCGCCGACATAGGCGGCAAGCCGATGATCGTGCAGGTTGCGCTGCGGGCACGCGAGGCCGGTGCGGAACGAATCGTTGTTGCCGTTGATGACGAACAGGTGTTTTCGGCCGTGCAAAATGCCGGTTTCGACGTGATGATGACCCGCGACGACCACCAGTCCGGCTCGGACCGCATTTTCGAAGCGCTGCAAAAGGCCGACCCCTATGGAAAGGCGGAATATGTCATCAATGTTCAGGGCGACCTGCCGACCATTGAGGCGGAAACGATCCGCGCTTCGCTGCGCCCACTGGAAAATACAGAGGTCGATATTGCGACACTGACGGTCGAAATCACCGACGAGGAAGAAAAAACCAATCCGAACGTGGTGAAAGTGGTGGGCAGCCCGCTTTCCGAGACGCGATTGCGCGCGCTTTATTTTACCCGCACCACCGCACCCTATGGCGATGGCCCGCTTTATCATCACATCGGGCTTTATACCTATCGCCGCTCTGCGCTCGAGACATTCGTGAGCCTGCCGCCCTCGCCGCTTGAAAAACGCGAACGGCTGGAACAGCTGCGCGCACTGGAAGCGGGGATGCGCATCGACGCTGAAATCGTCCGTTCCGTGCCGCTCGGCGTCGACACGCCGCACGATCTGGAAAAAGCCCGCAAAATTCTCGCAAGCAGAACCCTCTAACGGACAGTCCCATGACCTTGAGCACAAATCGTATTGCCTTCCAGGGCGAATTCGGCGCGAATTCCGACATGGCCTGCCGCGACATGTTCCCGGATATGGAGCCTTTGCCCTGCCCGACCTTCGAGGATGCCTTCAACGCCATTGAAAATGGCGAAGCTGATCTCGGTATGATCCCGATTGAAAATACACTGGCCGGCCGCGTTGCGGATATTCATCACCTGCTGCCGGAATCGCGTCTGCACATCATCGGTGAATATTTCATGCCGATCCGCTTCCAGCTGATGGTGATGCCAGGCGTGAAGAAGGACGAGATCCGCACCGTCCACAGCCACATTCACGCGCTTGGCCAATGCCGCAAGATCATTCGTTCCAACGGCTGGAAGCCCGTCATCGCCGGCGATACGGCAGGCTCCGCAAGGCTCGTGTCCGAACAGGGCGACCGCAGCATGGCGGCCCTTGCGCCACGTCTTGCCGCCAGCCTCTACGGTCTCGATATTCTCGCTGAAAATGTCGAGGATTCGGAAAACAACGTCACGCGCTTCGTGGTGCTTTCCCGCGATGAAAACTGGGCCAAGCGCCAGTCGAGCGATGAAATCGTCGTCACCACCTTCGTTTTCAACGTTCGCAATATTCCGGCAGCACTTTACAAGGCCATGGGCGGCTTTGCGACGAACGGCATCAACATGACGAAGCTCGAAAGCTACCAGCTCGGCGGCAAATTCGTGGCGACGCAGTTTTATGCCGATATTGAAGGCCACCCCGATGACGAGCCGGTGCGGCATGCGCTGGACGAGTTGCGTTTCTTCTCGGAAAAAGTCCGCATTCTCGGCGTCTACAACGGTCACGCGATGCGCGGCAAGCTCAACCAGAGCTGAGCCTGCCGCAGCCCATTATTTTAGCCATTCCACCCAGTCGCGCATCAGCCGATGCGCGATGGCTCCCATTGGCGGCGCGGAAAAACCTTCACCCGTCGGGGCCTCCAGCATCTTTGCTACCTCTTCCCGCGTGAACCAGCGGCAATCCTCAAGCTCGATCTCGTCACGCGCGATCTCAAAAGAGAGCGCCTCGGCATAACAGCCTATCATCAGCGTATGCGGCATCGGCCAGGGCTGGGAGGCGTGATACCGCACACGACCGATTTCAACGCCGGATTCCTCATGCGTTTCGCGGCGGACGGCCTGTTCGATGGTTTCGCCCGGCTCCACGAAGCCGGCAAGGCAGGAATACATGCCCGGCGCAAAATGCGCACCGCGGCCAAGCAGGCAGAGATCACGCTCGATATCGATGGTCATCATGATGACAACGGGATCGGTGCGCGGAAAAATAGTGTGGCTGCAGGCGCCGCAGATGCGCTTGTAGCCGCCGATTCGCAGCTCCATGGTTCCGCCGCACTTACCGCAAAAGCGATTGTCACCATTCCAGTGCGTCAGGCTGACTGCCTGCGCAACCTCGCTCAGCAGTTCCTCGTCGAGAAGATGATCGCGATAAAGCGTGCGGGCATCGGCCAGCTTGTAATGGCTCGCCAGCTGATCCTCGGCCACGGCGACCGGCACCGCAATTCTCGGCTCGCTGGTTTCGCGGTATCCGAGCAGCACGGCATTGTCGAAATCCGGCTGCAATTCGGCCAGCTCATAGGCGGAAAACAGAGGATCGATGACCTGCTCATCATGTTTCAGGACCAGCCGGTTGCCCGAGAAGGCAAAAATATGGGTGCCATCGACTTTCAGTGCATCGGCAACACACTCCTCCGTCCGCTTTTCGGCGAAACGGTCGAGGGCATTTTTGGAAAAGGCCGTCAGCAGGCTTGCTTCAGGATGGGGGGCAGTGGTTTCAAAAATTTTCATGGAAATCATCAGAGCGCGCCGGAGATTTTTTTCATCAAAGTTTCCTTTTCGCCCGCAGCATAGGGCACCGCCGTTCCGTAACCCCAGATGGGGCCGGGCCAGCAGGTGTCGCCTTCATTGCGGGCGATAATATGGACATGCAATTGCCGGACGATATTGCCCAAAGCACCGACATTTATCTTGGTGGCCCCCGTGATCTCCTTCAAGGCGGACGCGACGAGATTGGTCTCGAATGTCAGCACGGCCTGATCAAGCGGGGTGAGATCGAACAATTCGCTGACGCCGTCTCGCTGCGGCACCAGCACAAGCCAAGGCCAGCGACTGTCGTTTTGCAAACGCAGTTCACATAGCCCCAAACGCGTCACAAGCACACTGTCGCGCGCCAGCCTGTCGTCCAGCCGGAATGTCTCCAAGGTGTCCTCCATGTTTGTTTTCATCGTGATAGCAGTTTTTTGAAGGCTTGGCTTGCATTTGCTGTCGATATTGCCGATATGTGGCCCCGGGAGGTTGGTGGTGGACGAGCCACTCGCCAACCGGGTCAGGTCCGGAAGGAAGCAGCCCTAACGAGCCCGGCACGGGTCGCCGTGCCAGCCTCCCACCTTTTTAGAAGACGTGCTCAGCTTTCGCCGGGCCAGTTCAGCGCCCCAAGACAAACTGGCAAAACAAACTGGCGAGGCAATGAGCGATACCGTACCCACCACAACAAGCGAATCCCAGGTCGGGACCGGCTACCGGGTACTGGCACGCAAATATCGCCCGAAAGATTTTTCCGATCTGATGGTCGGCCAGGAGCCGATGGTCCGCACGCTGACCAACGCGTTTGAGACCGGCCGCATTGCCCAGGCCTATATGCTGACCGGCGTTCGCGGCGTGGGCAAAACGACCACGGCACGCATTCTCGCCCGCGCGCTGAATTACAAGACCGACACCATCGACAAGCCGACCATCGACCTTCGGATCCCCGGCGAACATTGCCAGGCGATCATGGAAGGCCGGCATGTCGACGTGATCGAGATGGACGCCGCCTCCCATACCGGCATCGACGATATTCGCGAGATCATCGAACAGGTGCGCTATCGCCCGGTCTCGGCGCGCTACAAGGTCTATATCATCGACGAAGTGCACATGCTGTCGACGCAGGCGTTTAACGGTCTTCTGAAGACGCTGGAAGAGCCGCCGGAACATGTGAAATTCATCTTCGCGACCACCGAAATCCGCAAGGTTCCAATTACCGTTCTGTCGCGCTGCCAACGCTTCGACCTGCGCCGCATCAGCGCCGCTGATCTCGTCGGCCTGTTCACCGCCATTGCGGGCAAGGAAGGTTTCGAGGCCGATCCGCAGGCGCTGTCGATGATCGCCCGCGCGGCAGAGGGTTCCGCCCGTGACGGCCTTTCCCTGCTCGACCAGGCGATCGCCCATGGCGGCGGCCGGGTGGAGGCCGAAGCGGTGCGCGGCATGCTCGGCCTTGCCGACCGTGCGCGCATCGTCGATCTCTTCCAGCACGTCGTCAAAGGCGACGTCGCGGCCGCCCTTTCGGAATTCAACGGGCAATATGAGGCGGGCGCGAACCCTGTCGTCGTATTGAACGACCTTGCCGATTTCACCCATCTCGTCACCCGCATGAAATATGTGCCTGATGCGGCGGAAGACCCCTCGCTTTCGGAAATAGAACGCGTGCGTGGTGCGGAATTTGCCGAGACGATTGCGGTAACCGCACTGTCGCGCATTTGGCAGATGCTGCTGAAGGGCATTCCAGAAACGGAAAACGCCTCGCGGCCTGCCGGTGCTGCCGAAATGGTTCTGATCCGGCTTTCGCACGCCGCCAATCTGCCCGCACCTGAAGATGCCGCGCGGCGCCTGCTCGAGCTTTCGAGCGGCGACGGCGGCGGTTACGCCAATGGCGGACCTTCGGGCGGCGGCAATGGCGGCGGTGCGCGCGCCTATTCGTCAGGACAGACCGTGGCCGCGGGAAGACCTGTCGATCTTCCCGCCCAGCGCCAGACGACGCCGCAGACCTCCGCCATGCTGCGCGCCGTTCCAGACAGCCGCCCGCAGGAGATGCAGGTCGTAGCACCCAAAACCGAGGAGCGGCCGGAGCCGAAGGTTCCCGTCAATTCGGTGCAGGATATTGCCGATCTCTGCCAGAAGAACCGCGATCCCGTCATGCGGGCGAAGGTGCGAAACTTTGTGCGGCTGGTGCGGCTGGAGCCCGGCCGGCTTGATATGCGCCTCGGCGAAGGCGCGCCCGGCTCTCTGCCCGGCGAGCTTGGCGTCAAGCTCAAGGAATGGACCGGTATCCACTGGATCATAAGCCTCAGCAAGGAACAGGGGGAACCTACCCTCGTCGAAGCTGAAGGCAATGCCCGGGATGCCCGCCTTGTCGATGCGCGTCAGGATCCTGACGTTGCCGCCATTCTGGCGCAGTTTCCCGGCGCAAAAATCACCGACGTGCGCATCCGTGCCGCCGCACAGGATGAGGCGGAGGATATCGCGCCGCCATCGGTTGCCGAATCGAGCGAAGGTGACATCCTTCCCGGCGACGACATCGAGTTTTAAACAAAAAGAACAGGAGATTGGCACATGCGTGACATCATGGGCATGATGGGCAAGGTCAAGGAAATGCAGTCCAAGATGGAGAAGGTGCAGGAAGAAATCGCCGCCCTCGAAGTCGAAGGCAGGGCCGGCGGCGGTCTGGTGACCGTCATTCTCAACGGCAAGGGCGAAATGCGCGGCCTGAAAATCGATCCTTCGCTGTTCAAGGAAGACGAGGTGGAAATCCTCGAGGACCTGATCGTGGCTGCCCATAAGGACGCCAAGGAAAAAGGCGAAGCGCAGGCACAGGAAAAGATGGCCGGCCTGACCGCGGGTCTGCCGCTGCCGCCCGGCATGAAATTCCCGTTCTGATATAATCAACCCGAAGAGGATGGCGACACGCATGGCGTGGTCGCCGTCCCTGTCTCGAGGCGAGATTCAGGCTTCCAGCATCGCACGGAACCGGCTTGCAAGCGGTGTTTCGAGATAGGTCCTGCGTTCGGCTGCGTCGAGCTGCATGGGGCGGAAGCGCTGCAGAATAGTCGGTATCGGCAGCTTCGTTCCCTGATAGGCTGCAAAGGCGATATCCTCCCCGGCAGCGAGCATTCCGCCCTTCAACACCCGGCAATAAAAACCCGGATGGCCCGCCTGCCGGAAGCGCGGTGCGAAATCGGGATCGCCGATCCGGGCCGACAGCGTGGCGCAGGGAATGCGGGCAGCGGTCACCTCCAGCAAGACTTCGCTTGCCGAGAACCTGTCACCCACATGGAGTTTCGCGCTGTCGACACCATCAAGCACGAGGTTCTCGCCGAAAAATCCGGGTTCGACCACGAAACCCAGAGCGCGGGACCAGAAATCGAGATCAACGGAGCCCATCACGTAAATTGCCTGATCCGGTCCGCCGTGATGTTTGCGATTGCAGACGGCATCGCTGACAATACCTTCGGCATCCACCATGACCGGCCCCTTCACGGGATGCTTGAAGATGCCCGTCTTCGTCGTCTTTCCCGGCAGGCTTTTTGCCTCGCCCCGGCATACCGCCTGTATTTTCATGGCCTGCCCTTCGTGCTTCATGATTCCCGTTTCCCGATTTATGCAGTAGAAAGCGCTCATGGCAAAACGAGTCACCGGTCCCGAAATTGAAAAACTCATCCAGCTTCTGGCAAAAGTGCCGGGGCTTGGGCCCCGCTCGGCGCGGCGGGCAGCGTTGCATCTCATCAAGAAGAAGGAGCAACTTCTCGGACCGCTGGGCCATGCCATGGGCGAGGCCTATGACAAGGTGAAGATCTGCTCCTGCTGCGGCAATGTCGATACCATCGATCCCTGCACCGTCTGCGCTGACGACCGGCGTGACCAGTCGGTCATCATCGTGGTGGAAGACGTATCGGATCTCTGGGCGCTGGAGCGGACGGGCGCGATGAACACCGCCTACCACGTTCTCGGCGGCACGCTTTCGCCACTCGATGGCGTCGGGCCGGAGGACCTGAATATCAAGGGCCTGATCGACCGTGTCAGCGCGGGCGGCATTCGCGAGCTTATCATCGCCGTCAATGCGACGGTGGAGGGACAGGCAACCGCCCATTACATCACCGACCGCCTCTCCGGTCTCGACATCAAGATCACCCGGCTTGCGCATGGCGTGCCGGTGGGCGGTGAGCTCGATTATCTCGACGAGGGCACATTGACGGCGGCGCTTCGGGCGCGCACGACGATCTGAAGTCCCCCTCCCTCCCCGTCATTCAAAGAGGAGACCCAATGCGAATCCATTTTGCCCCGAAGGCACTGGCTGCACTTCTTTCCGTTTTTTCAGCAACGACAGCTCTAGCGCAGTCGGCACCGACAGGAGCAGCGGCAGCCCGATATGACGCTGAATTTAATGCCTGGCTGAAAAAGGAAATCTGGCCGGAGGCCCGCAAGGCCGGCATTTCGCAAAAGACGCTTGAAGCCACACTCAATGGTCTCCCCATCAGCTGGAACCTGCCCGATCTCGTCATTCCCGGCCAGAAGCCGCCAAAGGAGCAGAGCCAGAGCCAAGCGGAATTTTCCTCACCCGGCGCCTATTTCTCCGAAAAGCGGCTGCAGGGGCTCGCCAGCACCGGCCGTTCGCTAGCAGCCACCCATGCGGCGACGCTGCGCAGGATCGAGGCGAAATACGGTGTGCCGGGTGATATCGTCGTTGCGATCTGGGGCCGCGAATCCGGTTTCGGCCGGGCAAAACTGCCGCATTCGGTGGTCGATGTGCTGGCCACGAAAGCCTATATGTCCACCCGCAAGGAGATGTTCCGCACCGAGCTGATCGATGCGCTGAAGATAGTCGAAAGCGGCGATATCGCAGCCTCGCGCATGATGGGTTCCTGGGCCGGCGCGCTCGGCCAGCCGCAATTCATGCCGTCGAGCTATCTCAAATATGCCGTGGATTTCGATGGCGACGGCCATCGCGATATCTGGAATTCCGCGCCGGACGCGCTGGCATCCATAGCGAACTATCTTTCCCAGCGCGGCTGGCAGCGCAATCGCGACTGGGGTTTTGAAGTCTCGATCCCTGCCAATGTCTCCTGCGCGCAGGAAGGACCTGATCTTGCCCGCCCGGTGGCCGACTGGGCGAAGATGGGCATTACCCGCATTTCCGGAAAAGCCTTTCCGGCCAATGACCTATCCGCCGACGGCATGATGCTGGTGCCGGCCGGACGGCACGGGCCGGAATTCGTGGTGACGCCGAATTTTTACGTCATCAAGGAATATAACAATTCCGATCTCTACGCGCTGTTCATCGGCAATCTCGCCGACCGCATCGCCCATGGGGCAGGCCCGTTCAAGGGTGAATGGGGCAATGTCGGATCGATGTTGCGCTCCGATGTTCTCACCATGCAGAAGGCGCTGGTGGCCAAGGGTTATGATGTCGGCAAGGCAGATGGGCTGGCCGGTTTCAAGACGCGCCGTTCGCTCGGCGACTGGCAGGCCAAGAACGGGCTCTCACCGACGTGTTTTCCAGATGCAAGCCTGAAGGCTAAGCTGAAATAGCACGTTACGGGCGACGTCGGAAAACCTCTCCGTCGTCATGCTCGGGCTTGTCCCGAGCATCTGCAACCGATTGATTTAACGATACGTGGTTGGATCCTCGGGACAAGCCCGAGGATGACGTCGAGGGTTCTGGCAAGGACCCAATAGCCTTTTACCGGGCCCGTTTCTGCATCTCCCAGCCTCTCAATGCTGATCGGTATGCGGCTTGTGAAAGATATCGTCGGTCGGCGGGATGGTCTGCCGCTCGATCATCCGGTGTACCCGCGGCCGCGTCTTGCCCCGGTGAAGCTCAAGCAGCCGGTCCCAGGCTTCCGCATCCGCCTGGGTGCGGCGGTGGTTGTGGCGGACATATTCCACCCATGTCGGCACATGGTAGCTTTCCGTCCAGATGTCGGGGTTTTCGAGATCGCGCATCAGGTTCCAGTTGCGCGCGCCGTCGCGCAGGCGGATGCGGCGACGCTCGGCCATCAGCGGCAGGAATTCGCCAAGGTCCTCGTCATGGATTTCATAATCGATGAGAATGGCGATGGGGCCGCTGCGCGGCTTGATGTCCAGTCTCAGCGGCGGTTCCACGAAACGGTTGAGCGGATCGAGATTGAGCGAGGCGAAGGCCGGCATTGCGAGCTTGAGGCCGACGACGACGCCGAGCAGCATCAGCGCACATGAACAGAGCAGCGAATAGGAAATGCCGTAATCTTCCGCCAGCTCGCCCCACAGCCAGCTGCCGACCGCAATGCCGCCGAAGGTCAGCGTCTGGTAAAGCGACAGTGCCCGACCCACCACCCAGCGCGGCGTGGAAAGCTGGACGATGGTGTTGAAGAGCGACAGCGCCAGAACCCAGCAGGCGCCGGCAACCGTCAGGACAAGCGAGGTGATGATCGCACTCGTGCTCACCGCCGTCACGCCGGAGCTGAAAGCGAAGCCTAAAAAGGCGACGCGCACGATCCATTCGCTGGACAGGACCTCACGCAGTCTCGCACTGACCAGCGCGCCGGCTATCGCGCCGACGCCAAATGCGCCGAGCATGACGCCGTAGGTCAGCGGACCGCCCTCGACGAGATCGCGGGCGACGATGGGCATCAGCGCCAGGATGGCGCTGGCGGAAAGGCCGAAAAGGAAACCGCGCACCAACACCTTGCCGATATTGGGCGACATCGCCACATAACGCATGCCGGCCGAAATGGCGGCCAGAAGCTGCTCGCGCGGCAATGTCGAGGCATATTTGGGCGGCTGCCAGCGAAACAGGGCGTAGATCAGGGTGAAATAGCTCAGCGCATTCACGAAAAACGCCGCGGCAGCACCGGCGGCGGCGACGATGATACCACCGATGGCCGGGCCGACGCTGCGGGTGATGTTGAAGCCGACGCTGTTCAGCGTCACGGCGGCGGGCAAGTCCTCGCGCGGCACCATTTCGCCGACCGATGCCTGCCAGGACGGATTGTTGAGCGCCGTGCCGCAGCCGATCATGAAGGTGAAGAAGAGCAGAAGCCAGGGCGTGAGCCAGCCGGACCAGGCAAAAACCGTGAGCAGCACGGAGGCCGTCAGCATCAGCAGCTGCGCCGAAATCATGATGCGACGGCGGTCGAAACTATCGGCCAACGCGCCTGAAATCAGTGAGAACAGCATGATCGGCAAAGAGGTGGAGGCCTGCACCAGAGCGATCATGTTTTCCGAACTTGAGAGCGACGTCATCATCCATGCGGCGCCCACCGCCTGGATCAGTCCGCCGAAATTCGAGGCAAGGCTCGCGACCCAGATTCGTCTGTAAGTCAAATGCCTTAAAGGCGCGAGTGGCGATTTACGGTCAGGCACGCTCTGTCCACTTGATGCAACTGCGATTTGTCAAACGGCAACTATAGACAGTGCCGGTAATCATGCCAGCCTTTCCGACAAGGTAAGGGTGAAAATGTGGCGAAGGCGGCGACCGAAGCGGAGGAGCCCGCTAAAACCTTGCAATCCTGCCCCGATGGGTCTATATGACCCCTGAAATTCTTGATCGCTTGATGAAGAGTGGGGCCGCAAGGCTCCGCTCTTTTTCGTTAGGCGAACCGGAAACCACGGGCAGAAAGCCCGGTGAAAATCAAAGACCGGAAGGCCAGATGGCAGAGACCGCACAAGAACCGCGACTGATTACCGAAACAGGCATCGACCAGCGCATTGCCGAGATCATCGAACCTGTTCTGACGGGCATGGGCTATCTTCTGGTGCGCGTGCGGCTCTCCAACCAGAACGGCATGACGCTGCAGGTGATGGCCGAGCGCGAAGACGGAACCATGACCGTTCAGGACTGCGAAGCCATTTCGATGGCGATTTCACCGGTTCTTGATGTGGAAGATCCGGTCGATAAAGCGTATCATCTCGAAGTTTCCTCGCCCGGCATCGACCGGCCGATGGTTCGCAAATCGGATTTCACCCGCTGGCAGGGCCATCTGGTGAAGGTCGAGACCTCCATTCTGGTCGAGAACCGCAAGCGGTTTCGCGGCAAGATCGTTGAGGTTAATGCTGACGGCTTCAAGCTGGAACGCGACCAGATCGCCTACGGCGAAGAGCCGACAGTCATCATTCCGTTCAGCGCGCTTTCCGATGCGAAGCTCATTCTGACGGACGACCTTATTCGTGATGCGCTGCGGGCAGACAAGGCCGCCAAGGCCGCCGCCGCAAACCAGAACGACGAAAACGAAGCAGACGAAGACTAATTCCAACGTAAAGCCCGAAAAAACGGGCGATCAACGCAATTATGCGACTTACGGAGATAGAAAAATGGCAGTGAGTGCTAACCGGCTTGAGCTTCTGCAGATCGCCGATGCTGTGGCGCGCGAAAAGGTCATCGACCGCGAAATCGTGCTTGCCGCAATGGCCGACGCTATCCAGAAAGCCGCCCGCTCGCGCTATGGTTCGGAAACCAACATCCGCGCCGACATCAACTCCAAGACCGGCGAAATTCGCCTGCAGCGTCTTCTCGAAGTTGTCGAAGCGGCCGAGGACTATTCGACCCAGATCCCGCTTGAGTTGGCCCGCGACCGCAATCCGGACGCCAAGCTCGGCGACTTCATCGCCGACCCGCTGCCGCCGATGGATTTTGGCCGTATCGCCGCCCAGTCCGCCAAGCAGGTGATTGTGCAGAAGGTGCGCGAAGCCGAGCGTGACCGCCAGTATGACGAATTCAAGGACCGTATCGGCGAAATCGTCAACGGCACCGTCAAGCGCGTCGAATATGGCAATGTCATCGTCGATCTCGGCCGTGGCGAAGGCATCATCCGTCGTGACGAGATGATCCCGCGTGAAAACATGCGTTACGGCGATCGCGTGCGCGCTTACGTTTACGACGTTCGCCGCGAACAGCGCGGCCCGCAGATTTTCCTGTCGCGTACCCATCCGCAGTTCATGGTGAAGCTGTTCACCATGGAAGTTCCTGAGATCTACGACGGCATCATCCAGATCAAGTCGGTTGCCCGTGACCCCGGTTCGCGCGCCAAGATCGCCGTCATTTCGAACGACTCGTCGATCGATCCCGTCGGCGCCTGCGTCGGTATGCGCGGTTCGCGCGTTCAGGCCGTCGTCGGCGAACTCCAGGGCGAAAAGATCGACATCATTCCGTGGAGCCAGGAGCCGGCATCCTTCATCGTCAACGCCCTGCAGCCGGCAGAAGTCGCCAAGGTCGTTCTGGATGAAGAGTCCGAGCGCATCGAAGTGGTTGTTCCGGATGAGCAGCTGTCGCTCGCCATCGGCCGCCGTGGCCAGAACGTGCGTCTGGCATCGCAGCTGACCGGCTGGGATATCGACATCATGACCGAGCAGGAAGAATCCGAGCGCCGTCAGAAGGAATTCAACGAGCGTACGGCCCTCTTCATGGAAGCCCTCGATGTCGACGAAATGGTCGGTCAGGTTCTGGCTTCGGAAGGCTTCGCGCAGGTTGAAGAACTGGCCTATGTCGATCTCGACGAAATTTCGTCGATCGACGGCTTCGACGAAGACACCGCCGATGAAATCCAGACCCGCGCCCGCGAATATCTGGAGCGCCTGGAAGCCGAAATGGACGCCAAGCGCAAGGAACTCGGCGTTTCCGACGAACTGCGCCAGATCGACGGCCTGACCTCGCAGATGATGGTCGCCCTCGGTGAAGAAGGCATCAAGAACATCGAGGACTTTGCCGGCTGTGCCGCAGACGACCTGGTCGGCTGGAGCGAGCGCAAGGACGGCGAGACGAAGAAGTTCGAAGGCATCTTCTCCAAGCTCGACGTTTCGCGCGTCGAAGCCGAGAACATGGTGGTGCAGGCCCGCCTTCTGGCAGGCTGGATCACCGCCGAAGAGCTCGCTTCTGAAGAGGAAGCCGATGCGGAAGCTGCCGAGGAGGCGGATACCGCCGAACAGGAATGACATCGCAGGCGCATGAGCCGGACGAGCTGCCCGAAACGGATGACGACGGGCGGCTCAAAGGCGACGTCAATGGACGTATGTGCATTGTGACACGGCAAAGCGGATCGCCGGATGAGCTGATCCGCTTCGTCGCAGGCCCGGACGGCAGCGTCGTGCCGGATCTGAAACGCCAATTGCCGGGGCGCGGTTGCTGGGTAACACCCGAGCGCGCCCTGATCGAGAAGGCCATCGCGAAGAAGCTCTTCGCGCGGGCGCTCAAACGTGACGTCAAGGCCGGACCCGAGCTTCTTGCTATTCTCGACCGGCTGATGGCGCAGCATGTGGCTGGTATGATGAACATGGCGCGCAAGGCGGGCCAGTTCATCAGTGGCGCGACGAAGGTCGATGCCGCCGTCCGGTCCGGGAACGCGATCGCCGTATTCCACGCGACCGATGCTGCGGCCGATGGCGTGAGAAAACTGGACCAGGCCCGCAAGGCCTGGGCGCTCGGCAGCGATGCCGGCAATGAAATTCCGTCCTTCCGGCTCTTTAGCGAAGCCGAAATGGACGAGTTGATGGGCCAGAATGCTTTTATCCATGCCTGCGCGCTTGCAGGGCAGGCGGGTGAAGGTGTAGTGAAGCGCGCAACGATGCTTGAGCAGTACCGCCTTGGCGGTCGATCTCAGGCGGAACGCGACGCTGCCCGGACAGAACAATGACGCGGTTGCCCGACATGAACGGTCGCCGCGTTCCGATGCAGCAATTGAACGACGAGACCTGATGAACGTCATCCGGTTCTCGTCCGAAGGAACGGGAACGGAATGACCGACAACAACGACGACAAGACACTCAATGCGCCGGCCAAGAAGACTCTTACCCTGAAACCGGGCGGGATGAATCAGGGCACCGTGCGGCAGGACATGGGTCGAGGTCGCACAAACGCGGTTGTCGTGGAAACACGCAAGCGCCGCCCCCTGCGTCCCGAAGACGAGAAGCCGGTTCAGCCTGTTGCGGCAGCACCAAGGCCGGTGGTAGCAGCCCCTGCGCCTTCGGCACCGCGTCCGCAGGCTCCCCAGCAGCGTATTCACCAGCCAAGCGGCCAGCAGCAGCGTCCGGGCTCTTCCCAGTCGCAGCAGCGTCCAGGCTCGTCCGCACCCCAGCAGCGCCAGCCTGACCGACCGCGCGGCAATGTTCTGCACGACCTTTCAGCAGGCGAGATGGAAGCCCGTCGCCGCGCGCTGATGGAAGCGCAGGCTCGTGACGTGGTGGAAGCCAAGCAGCGCGCGGAAGATGAAGCACGCCGCAAGGTCGAGGAAGAACAGCGCATCGCAGCCGAAAAGGAAGAGGCGGCACGCCGCGCCGTCGAAGAGGCAGCGGCTGCAAAGGTGGCTGCAAGCCAGCCTGCCACTGAAGCAAAATCCGAACCGGCCGATGAAACGCCGGCTGCGGCCGCAGCACCTGCGCCACGAGCCGACGCCCGTCCTCAGCCTGCAGCCGCCGCTCCCCGTTCTGCTCCTGCCACGCCTGACGCCGTCGCTCCGCGCGGACGTCGTACCGGTGGTGACGACGAGGACGATCGTAGTGCGCGCCGCGGTAGCAGCCTTCCGGCTCGCGGCAAGGTCGTGGCTCCGGTTCCGGCCAAGCCCGCTGCCCGCCTGAAGACGGAAGAAGAACGCCGTCGCGGCAAGCTGACCGTTACCTCGTCCAATCTGGATGAAGACGGAACGCCGCGTGGCCGCTCCATGGCGTCCATGCGCCGCCGCCAGGAAAAATTCCGCCGCAGCCAGATGCAGGAAACCCGTGAAAAGGTCATGCGCGAAGTGATCCTGCCGGAAACCATTACCATTCAGGAACTGTCGCAGCGCATGTCCGAACGCGCCGTCGACGTCATCAAGTTCCTGATGAAGGAAGGCCAGATGATGAAGCCGGGCGACGTGATCGACGCCGATCTGGCGGAACTGATCGCGGTCGAATTCGGCCATACCGTCAAGCGCGTTTCCGAATCCGACGTTGAGGAAGGTATCTTCAACCAGGCCGACGACGCAGGCGAGATGGTTTCCCGTCCGCCGGTCGTGACGATCATGGGTCACGTCGACCACGGCAAGACCTCGCTGCTCGACGCCATTCGTCAGGCAAACGTGGTTGCTGGCGAAGCCGGTGGCATCACCCAGCATATCGGCGCCTACCAGGTCGAAAAGAACGGTCAGAAGATCACCTTCATCGACACTCCCGGCCACGCCGCCTTTACGGCCATGCGTGCCCGTGGCGCGCAGGCAACCGACATTGCAGTGCTGGTTGTCGCCGCTGATGACAGTGTGATGCCGCAGACGATCGAGTCCATCAACCATGCCAAGGCTGCCGGTGTTCCGATCGTCGTTGCGATCAACAAGATCGACAAGCACGAGGCAAACCCGGAAAAGGTGCGCCAGCAGCTGTTGCAACACGAAGTTTTCGTGGAATCGATGGGTGGTGAAGTTCTTGATGTCGAAGTTTCGGCCAAGAACAAGCTCAACCTCGACAAGCTGCTCGAGGCGATCCTGCTTCAGGCCGAAATCCTCGATCTGAAGGCGGATCCGAACCGCACCGCAGAAGGCACGGTCATCGAAGCCGAGCTGGACCGTGGACGCGGCGCCGTCGCCACGGTTCTCGTGCAGAAGGGTACGTTGAAGCCCGGCCAGATCATCGTTGCCGGCGACCAGTGGGGCCGCGTGCGCGCACTCGTCAACGACAAGGGCGAACACGTCAAGGAAGCCGGTCCGGCAATGCCGGTCGAGATTCTCGGCCTTTCCGGCACGCCTTCGGCCGGTGACCGTTTTGCGGTCGTCGAAAACGAAAGCCGCGCCCGCGAGATTTCCGAGTACCGCCAGCGTCTGGCCCGCGACAAGGCTGTCGCCCGTCAGACCGGCCAGCGCGGTTCGCTGGAACAGATGATGAGCCAGTTGCAGACTTCGGGATTGAAGGAATTCCCGCTGGTCATCAAGGCGGACGTGCAGGGTTCGGTCGAAGCCATTATCGCTTCGCTCGACAAGCTCGGCACAGACGAAGTCCGCGCTCGTGTCGTTCACTCTGGTGCTGGTGCCATCACGGAATCGGATATCTCGCTTGCCGAGGCATCGAACGCCGCGATCATCGGCTTCAACGTTCGCGCCAACGCACAGGCACGTACGGCGTCCGAACGCGCCGGTATAGAAATCCGCTACTACAACATCATCTACGATCTGGTGGATGACGTGAAGGCGGCGATGTCGGGTCTGCTTTCGCCGGAACGTCGCGAGACCTTCCTCGGCAATGCCGAAATTCTCGAGGTGTTCAACATCACCAAGGTCGGCAAGGTCGCGGGTTGCCGCGTCGTCGAGGGCAAGGTGGAACGTGGTGCGGGTGTGCGTCTGGTACGCGACAACGTCGTTATCCACGAAGGCAAGCTCAAGACCCTCAAGCGCTTCAAGGACGAAGTCAACGAAGTGCCTGTTGGTCAGGAGTGCGGTATGGCATTCGAAAACTACGAAGACATCCGCGCCGGCGACACCATCGAGTGCTTCCGCGTCGAACACATCACGAGAACGCTCTAAGCGTTCTCGCCGCAAAACAGGAATTTACTGTCGGGCGCCGGCTTACCGGCGCTCGCTCCGTTTGAGGCATAACCAATGGCAAAAGCTACATCATCGGCCCCTTCGCAACGCATGCTGCGTGTTGGCGAACAGGTGCGCGCCGCCCTGACCCAGATTCTCCAGCGCGGTGAAGTCCGCGACGATCTGATCGAAGGCACCGTCATTTCCATTTCGGAAGTGCGCATGTCTCCCGATCTGAAGATCGCGACCGCCTATGTGACGCCGCTTGGCGTTGCCGATCACACCGACATCATCACGGCGCTCAACCGCCATGCCAAGTTCATGCGCGGCCGCCTCGGCCCGCAGCTGCGGCAGATGAAATACATCCCGGAACTGCGTTTCCGCGACGATACGAGTTTCGACAATTACCAGAAGATCGACGCCCTTCTGCGCTCGCCCGAAGTGCAGCGCGATCTTGGACCTTCAAACGAAAAAGACGACGAACAGAACTGAAGCATGTCCAAACCACGCAAACAGCAGAACCGCAAACCCAAGGGCCGCCCGATTTCCGGTTGGCTCATCCTCGACAAACCGCTCGATTTCGGCTCCACCGAGGCCGTTTCCAAGATCAAGTGGCTGTTCAATGCCCAGAAGGCGGGCCATGCCGGCACGCTCGATCCGCTCGCTTCCGGCATGCTGCCGATCGCGCTTGGCGACGCTACCAAAACCGTGCCTTACGTCATGGACGGCCGGAAAATCTACGAATTTACTGTGACCTGGGGTGAGCAGCGCACGACCGACGATCTGGAAGGTGAGGTGGTCGATTCCTCCGAAGAGCGTCCGGACGAACAGGCAATCCGCGATATTCTGCCCAACTACACTGGCGTGATCATGCAGACGCCGCCGCAGTTTTCCGCCATCAAGATCGCCGGCGAGCGCGCCTATGATCTGGCGCGCGAAGGCGAGACGGTGGAAATTCCCGCACGCGAGGTCGAAATCCATCGCCTGACGCTGCTTGCCTGCCCGGACGCCGATACGGCTCATTTCGAAGTGGAATGCGGCAAGGGCACCTTTGTGCGCGCGCTGGCACGCGATATGGGTCGTGATCTCGGCTGTTTCGGCCATATTTCGGAACTGCGCCGCACCATGGTCGCTCCCTTCGGCGAAGACATGATGGTGCCGCTCGAAACCCTGACGGCACTGGAGGCCGTGGAGGACCGCGACGAACGGCTGGAGGCGCTGGACGCCTTCCTGATCGATACGGCCGAGGCGCTTTCCGCCCTTCCCCGCCTCATCATCAACGACGACCAGGCGCACCGGCTGAAGATGGGCAACCCCATCCTGCTTCGCGGGCGTGATGCACCGGCCAACCATCCGGAAGCCTATGCCACCGCACATGGCAAGCTTGTCGCTATCGGCGAGATCGGTGAAGGCGAGTTTCGGCCGAAGCGGGTTTTCGGCTGAGCCGGGCAGCGCGGGCGGGAATCAATCGCCTCTTTCCATTGCACCCGGAATAGTTTATAGGCAGCGCCAGCTTGGGCTTTGCCTATGCTGCTGAATGGCCTGAGCTGGACGACATCCCGGCTCAAGGCGTCCCATTTTTCCTTAAAACAGAAAGGATCGTCCGATGTCGATTACTGCAGAGCGCAAAGCCGCCCTCATCAAGGAATATGCCACGAAGGAAGGCGACACCGGTTCTCCGGAAGTTCAGGTCGCTATCCTGACCGAGCGGATCAACAACCTGACCGGTCACTTCAAGGACCACAAGAAGGACAACCACTCCCGTCGTGGCCTTCTGACGCTGGTTTCGAGCCGTCGTTCGCTTCTCGACTATCTGAAGAAGAAGGACGAAGCCCGTTACAGCAAGCTGATCGGTGCTCTCGGCATTCGCCGCTAATAACTTCTCCGGCGGGTTTCGCAACGATGCCCGCCGGTTTTTATATCCGGCCTTTCAAAGGCTATATGAATTTCCGGGCGTTTGCCGCAGATGTGGCCCCCGGACGATAAGGTAGACCCGGATGGGCCGGTGTCGCCTTTTCAACCGCAGACCTGTCATGGGGCAGGATTGCCGGATGCTTGCTTGTCGAAAGCCTCCCGCTGTCTTGCCCGTGATTGAGTCACCGCGTTGCCACCGCCGGCACGATGCTGGAGCGGCAACCACAACCAAGGACAAGATATGTTCAATCAACACTCCGTGGAAATCGAATGGGCAGGCCGCCCGCTGAAGCTCGAGACCGGCAAGGTTGCCCGTCAGGCTGACGGCGCCGTCATCGCAACCTACGGCGAGACGATGGTTCTCGCGACAGTGGTTTCCGCAAAGTCTCCGAAGCCCGGCCAGGACTTCTTTCCGCTGACCGTCAACTACCAGGAAAAGACCTACGCGGCCGGCAAGATCCCCGGCGGCTACTTCAAGCGCGAAGGCCGTCCGAGCGAAAACGAAACTCTCGTTTCCCGCCTGATCGACCGTCCGATCCGCCCGCTCTTCCCGGAAGGCTACAAGAACGACACGCAGGTCGTCGTCACGGTTATCCAGCATGATCTGGAAAACAACCCGGACGTTCTGTCGATGGTTGCGGCTTCCGCAGCGCTTACGCTCTCTGGCGTTCCCTTCATGGGCCCGGTTGGCGGCGCGCGCGTTGGCTACATCAACGGTGAGTATGTTCTTAACCCGCATCTGGACGAAATGGACGAGTCTGTTCTCGACCTCGTCGTTGCCGGTACGCAGGACGCTGTTTTGATGGTTGAGTCCGAGGCCAAGGAACTCAACGAAGAAATCATGCTCGGCGCCGTCATGTTCGGTCATCGCGGCTTCCAGCCGGTTATCGACGCGATCATCAAGCTCGCCGAAGTTGCCGCCAAGGAACCACGCGAATTCGAACCGGAAGACTTCTCCGCGCTCGAAAACGAAATGCTGGCGCTCGCCGAAGCCGAACTGCGCGACGCCTACAAGATCACTGAAAAGGCTGCGCGTTACGCCGCCGTCGACGCCGTGAAGGCGAAGGTCAAGGCGCACTTCCTGCCGGAAGAAGGCGAAGCCAAGTACACGCCGGAAGAAATCGGCGCTGTCTTCAAGCACCTTCAGGCGAAGATCGTTCGCTGGAACGTTCTCGACACCAAGAGCCGCATCGACGGCCGCGACCTGTCGACCGTTCGTCCGATCGTTTCGGAAGTCGGCCTGCTGCCGCGTACCCACGGTTCGGCGCTGTTCACCCGCGGTGAAACCCAGGCGATCGTCGTTGCGACGCTCGGCACCGGCGAAGACGAACAGTATGTCGATAGCCTCACCGGCATGTACAAGGAACGCTTCCTGCTGCATTACAACTTCCCGCCCTACTCGGTCGGTGAAACAGGTCGCATGGGTTCCCCGGGCCGTCGCGAAATCGGTCACGGCAAGCTCGCATGGCGCGCTATCCGTCCGATGCTGCCGACTGCGGAACAGTTCCCCTATACGCTGCGCGTCGTTTCCGAAATCACCGAGTCCAACGGCTCCTCGTCGATGGCAACGGTCTGCGGCACCTCGCTTGCACTGATGGACGCCGGCGTTCCGCTGGCAAAGCCGGTTGCCGGTATCGCCATGGGCCTGATCCTCGAGGGCGAGCGCTTTGCGGTCCTCTCCGACATCCTGGGTGACGAAGATCACCTCGGCGACATGGACTTCAAGGTCGCCGGCACCGCCGACGGCATCACCTCGCTGCAGATGGACATCAAGATCGCCGGTATCACCGAAGAGATCATGAAGATCGCTCTGGAGCAGGCACAGGGTGGCCGCAAGCACATCCTCGGCGAAATGGCGAACGCCATCACCGAAAGCCGCGGCCAGCTCGGCGAATTCGCACCGCGCATCGAAGTGATGAACATTCCGGTCGACAAGATCCGTGAAGTCATCGGTTCCGGCGGCAAGGTCATTCGCGAAATCGTCGAAAAGACCGGCGCGAAGATCAACATCGAAGACGACGGCACCGTCAAGATCGCCTCCTCGTCCGGCAAGGAAATCGAAGCGGCCCGCAAGTGGATCCACTCGATCGTTGCGGAACCGGAAGTCGGCCAGATCTACGAAGGTACTGTTGTCAAGACCGCTGACTTCGGCGCTTTCGTCAACTTCTTCGGCGCCCGTGACGGCCTCGTTCACATCTCGCAGCTCGCTTCAGAGCGTGTCGCCAAGACCTCCGACGTCGTCAAGGAAGGCGACAAGGTCTGGGTCAAGCTGATGGGCTTCGACGAGCGTGGCAAGGTTCGCCTGTCCATGAAGGTTGTCGATCAGGCCACCGGCCAGGAAATCGCTGCCGACAAGAAGAAAGAAGACGGCGAAGCCGCTGCCGAATAAGGCAGCGCCGCCAGACCCTATCGAGGCGCGGGTTTTGCCCGCGCCTTTTTTCTATTCTACCTTGAGGATGCTCCCATGAGCCGTGACGCTGTGAAAACCCTTTTCCACCCCTTTGCCTCGGAAATGCTTCCTATGCCGAAAGAGGGCGAGCGCGTTCTGTTTCTGGGAGCTGAGGCCGGTCCGCGCCTTGATGGTTTCGACGCCGAGATCGTCGCGGTTCAACATCTCCGGCCGCTCTACCGGGCCTTGCAGGCTCAGGGCGCAGAAGTCACCCCGGATGTTTCGGGCGAGGACTACGATGCGGCGCTTTTGCTGTGCGGCAAGCACCGTGGCGAAAACGAAAACCGCGTCGCCGAAGCACTTTCGCGCGTGAAGGCCGGCGGCCTGATCGTCGCGGCAGGATCGAAGGAAGACGGTATCGTGACGCTGCGCAAGACGCTGGCGAAGCTTGGCATCGAGGCGGAATCGACACCGAAATATCACGGCGTCGCCCTCTGGTTCAAACGTCCGGACGATATCGCATCCGCAGTGTCGAAACTCGCCCAGAAACCGGCGACGGTTGAAGGCCGTTTCACCGCCCTGCCCGGCATGTTCTCGCATGACCGCGTGGATGATGGCTCAGAACTGCTCGCATCGCGCCTACCGAACGATTTTGACGGCAACGCCGCCGATTTCGGCGCGGGCTGGGGTTATCTCTCCGTCATGCTGGCCGAGAAATCGCCGCGCACGGCCCGTATCGATCTGTTTGAAGCAGACTGGAACGCGCTGGAATTTGCAAAGACCAATCTTCTCGAAAACAATCCGCGACTGACGGCGCGCTTCTTCTGGCAGGATCTGGCAAACGAGCCGCCGAAGGAAAAATACGACCTCATCATCATGAACCCGCCTTTCCATGCGGCGGGACAGGCAGCAGAACCTGCCCTCGGTCAGGCCTTCATCAAGGCCGCCGCCGGCGCACTGCGCAGCGGCGGCAAGCTGCTGATGGTCGCCAATCGCGGCATGCCCTATGAGCCGGTGCTCGCGGCTGAATTCCGCACCAGCACTGAAGTATGCCGCAACGCCCGCTTCAAGATTCTGAGCGCCCAGAAGTAATCAACGCAGCAGAATAATCAGCTCAACAGCCATGCCCACAGCGACACGGAGAGAACGCCGGTCGCTGTGGAAATGCTGATGGTGGAGGCGGCAACGCTGTGGCCGATGCCGAAGCGGTTGGCGATAAGCCAGGCATTCACCCCCGTGGGCACCGAGGAGGTGAGCACGAGCGCCGCAGTCCATTCCCGGCTGAGACCGAGCGCATGACCCATTGCCCACACACAGGCGGGCAGAAGCAGCAGTTTGAACACCGTCATGGTGACGGCAATGCCCATATTGCCGCGGATGGTGTATTTGGTCAGCGCCATGCCGAGCGAAATAAGCGCCGCCGGCCCCGCCATCGACGCGATCTGATCAACCACGGTTTTTAAAATGGGCGTCAGAGCTACGCCGGAAACATTGGTCGAAAGCCCGATGACAAGCCCGATCACCAGCGGATTGGTAATGAGATTGCGGCCTACCTGCTTGAACACCGCAGCCATGCTGCGCTTTTCACCGCCGACCGCCTTATGGGTGGCATTTTCCATCAGGATCGTGCCGGCGATCATCATCACAGGCAGATGGATGGCGAGCAGGATGGAGAGAGCGACCAGCCCCTCATCCCCCACGGACCGCCCGACCAGCGGCAGGCCGATGAAGATATTGTTCGCAAAGGCCGAGGAAATGCCGGCAATGACGGCGATGCGGACATCCTGCTTGAAGACATAACGGGTGACGATATGCCCAACCGTCCAGGTGACGGCTACGCCGGCGAAATAGGTGATCCACAGTCGGAAAGGCGAAGCACCGTGAAAATTCGCTTCGGCAAGCGTGCGGAAGATCAAGGTCGGCACAGCAATCTTGAACACAAAGTCGCTGAGGATATCGCCGGCATCGGCCCTGAACAGACCGGCCTTGACGGTGAGCCAACCGATCAGGATGAGAATGAAAATCGGGGCGACATTCGCGGCAACGGCAGACATGGAGGGAAAGCTTTCGCGGCTTTTGCGGGGAGATACTCCGCTTTAGAGCCTTTTCAGCGGGAATGGAATCACGAATACGCTTTCGCTCCGCGTTTTCGTCCGATGAGGTATGCCGTGAAGGGGAAGAACGTGGTGAGGCGCTTGGGCGGAAACGCCCTTAGTGGCCACGTGGTACCATGGGCCGGCGTTCTCCAAAAAGAAAAAGCGGGGTCACCCCCGCCTTTTATGTCCGTTATATACCGCCAGTACATCCGTGGCGGAGATAACGGTTGAGCCAGAAGACCATCATGTCTTCCATTCCGGTACGCGTTCACACACCTTTTGCTCTGGTAGAAGGAATAGCCTAACCACATTACAGGCAGATGACGCGTTTTCGCCCCGTCCCGAGAACCGCATATTTTCTCTTTGGGCTTTTCTTGCCGCGAGAAATGTTTAAGACCTTTCGAAAAATATGCACACCCCGTGCGAAACGGATAGGGCCTATGACGAAATTCGACGTACTGACTGTCGGCAATGCCATCGTCGACATTATCTCCCGCTGCGATGATCGCTTTCTCAACGACAATGCCATTACCAAAGGTGCGATGAACCTCATCGACGCGGAACGCGCCGAGCTGCTTTATTCGCTTATGGGGCCGGCTCTTGAAGCCTCCGGCGGCAGCGCTGGCAACACGGCGGCAGGCGTGGCGAATTTCGGCGGTAAGGCCGCCTATTTCGGCAAGGTGGCGGAAGACCAGCTCGGAGAAATCTTCCAGCACGATATCCGCGCCCAGGGTGTCTATTTCGAAACGAAACCGGAAGGCACCTTTCCGCCGACCGCCCGCTCCATGATCTTCGTGACCGAAGACGGCGAGCGCTCGATGAACACCTATCTCGGCGCCTGCGTCGATCTCGGTCCGGAAGATGTCGAAGATGATGTGGTGGCAGATACGAAAGTCACCTACTTCGAGGGTTACCTGTGGGACCCGCCGCGCGCCAAGGACGCCATCCGCGAATGCGCCCGCATTGCCCATGAAAACGGCCGCGAAGTCTCCATGACGCTTTCCGACAGCTTCTGCGTCGGCCGCTACCGCGAAGAGTTTCTCGACCTGATGCGCTCCGGCACGGTGGACATCGTTTTCGCCAACAAGCAGGAAGCACTGTCGCTCTACGAAACCGACGATTTCGAACTGGCGCTGACCAAAATCGCAGCCGACTGCAAGATCGCGGCGGTGACGATGAGTGAAGAAGGCGCCGTCATCCTGCGCGGCACGGAGCGTGTGAAGGTAGAAGCCTATCCGGTGCATGACGTGGTCGACACGACGGGTGCCGGCGATCTTTTCGCTGCCGGATTCCTGTTTGGTTATACGCAGGACCGGTCGCTCGAAGATTGCGGCAAGCTCGGCTGCCTTGCGGCTGCCGCCGTCATTCAGCAGATCGGCCCGCGCCCCATGTCATCGTTGAAGGCGCTTGGCGAAAAACACGGTCTTATTTAAAGGCTTCGCCCGGGTAAGCACCCCAGATTTCGCCCTGCGAAACCCAGCCCGAGGCCTGACCGGCCTCGGCGCGGCACCAGTCGCCATTGCATTCGCCGATCCTGAAGACGACGCCCGGCTCAAGCCGTGCAACAACGGAAGCGCCCGACTGCGCTTCGCGGCGCATGTTCACAAAGACTTCCTTGCCCTTGCCACGCATCCACGGAGCCGCAACGGCCGTGCGCTCACCTGACAGCAGGGCCTGATTGACCCAGCCTTCCGTGCCGTCGGCATCGCGGATACGCCGCCAGTTTTCATATTCCTGGATGATTTCGACGGGCATTCCCGATTTCAAATACATCCATGACACGGCATAATCCGTGCTCGGGCCGATGCGCATATTGACGCGCTTTGATTTCAGGCTGACAAAACGCGGCAGCGGCAGACCGCTTGCGCCTTTTGCGGCACCCTGCGCCATGGCTTCGCCGGCCGCACCGAGAAGGCCCAGAGACAATGCAATGCAAACGATAGAAACCACACTGCGTATGCCCATTTCCGTTTCCTGCCTTCTGCAAACCGGATGATATTTAAGGAGGCTTGTTTCCACATGCCTCAAGCTTCAGCGAGTTTTATTTGTCTTCGCCGGTGGGTCTGGTAGAAACGCCCTGATTGAAAGAAATTATCGCTCTTTCTGGTTAATGACTTCTGAACAAGGCAGCGGCAAACGATGACCCACAAGAAGAGACCGACAGTCTATATCACCCGCAAATTGCCAGACGTCGTCGAAACCAGAATGCGCGAACTCTTCGATGCCGAGCTGAATATCGACGATACGCCGCGCAGCGAAGCGGAGCTTGTCGCCGCCATGCAGCGAGTGGATGTGCTGGTGCCGACCGTCACTGACCGCATCACCGCCGCGATGATCGATCAGGCGGGGCCGCAGCTGAAGCTGATCGCCAGCTTTTCCAACGGTATCGACCATGTGGATGTGGATGCCGCGGCCCGCAAGGGGATTACCGTCACCAACACACCCAATGTGCTGACCGAGGACAGCGCCGATATCACCATGGCGCTGGTGCTGGCCGTGCCGCGCCGCATGATCGAAGGCACACGCGTGCTCGCCAATGGCGCAGATGAATGGCTTGGCTGGTCACCGACTTGGATGCTGGGGCGGCGTATTTCCGGCAAGCGCATCGGTATTGTTGGCATGGGCCGCATCGGAACGGCGGTTGCACGCCGCGCCAAGGCCTTCGGGCTTTCCATTCATTATCATAACCGCAAGCGCGTCAATCCGGCCACCGAGGCGGAGCTTGAGGCGACCTATTGGGATAGCCTTGACCAGATGCTGGCGCGGGTGGACATCGTCTCCGTCAATTGCCCCTCGACGCCTGCTACTTATCATCTGATTTCGGCGCGGCGGCTCGCGCTGATGCAGCCGACCAGCTACATCGTCAATACTGCGCGCGGCGATATCATCGATGAGGCGGCGATGATCCAGTGCCTGCGCGAAGGCAAGATCGCCGGCGCCGGTCTTGACGTCTATGAGAACGAGCCTGCGGTGAACCCCAAGCTCATCAAGCTCGCCAGGGAAGGCAAGGTCGTGCTGCTTCCGCATATGGGTTCCGCGACGATCGAAGGCCGCATCGAAATGGGCGACAAGGTCATCATCAACATCCGCACGCTGTTCGACGGCCACCGTCCCCCGAACCGGGTGCTGCCGGGGCGGAACTGAGCCGGCACAGGCCACCGTCGTTCGATCATAGGGAGGGAAAGTTCAATGGGTATCCAGACGAAGTTCTTAACGTTGATCTCCATCCTGCTCATGCTGGTCGGCGGTTCGGCCCAGGCCGCTTCGCGCTCCCCTGAAGAGACTGCGGAACTCTATTATCGCGCCTGGCTGAATTTTGATCGCGCCAGCATGTCTCGTTTGAACAAGGAATGGGGATCCTCGGGTAGCAGCCCGCGCTACACGGATATGGAACTGGTTGCAGACCCGGTCGCCTGGCAACGCAAAAACAGAGGCATGCATTCACCCAAGGGGACAACGAAAGAACAATCGGAGCAATTCGCAAAGCTCTGGGTGGCGAGCACGGAGCGGGTGCGTTGCAAGGCGGAACCCGCACGTATCGGTGCAAAAACGCCCACGGGTGTTGTTGTGGCGCGGATCAAGATGAACTGCTCTCTGCCGGATGTCGCGCCGGCCTTCCAGCGGCTGAAGGCTGGTGCAAATGCGGACGAGATCGGCGACAGAACGCGCATGCCGTCCGCAAGACTGATGAATCAGATGGTGGAAGCGACAAAGGCGGCTCCTCTCACCCACAAGGTCAGCACGGAAATCCAGCTCTTCAGCGGGCAGGGGAAAGCTGTGTGGCGGGTCGGATCGGCAGAAAACCAGTCGCAGACCGGCATTGACCGCGTCTCCTCGGTATTTCTCTCCCAGATGGTGCAATCCGGCCTTTTGCAATAGGCTCTGTAATCGGCCAGGGAAGATAAATTCCGGACTTTACGCAGCCGGGTCGGCTGAAGACGATTTCAACCGAGGACCTTGGTCATCTCGATCGAGGTCGTGCGATCGTAACCGGCATGGGCGTTTTCAGCAGTCTTGACGAAACCCCAGGCGGCGAATCTGGCGTGATTGGTGATCAGCTCGATGCGGGTTTCCAGCCGCAGCGCCGGCAGCGCCAATTCGCGCGCCAACGCTTCGGACCTCTGCAGCAGCATCTTGCCTATGCCCTTTCCCTGCGCCTGGGGTGAGACGCACAGCTTTCCGACGTAAAGACAGGCGGGTGGCTCCGGCCGGCAGAACAGGCAGCCCAACAGTTCGCCTTCGTCCACCGCAACGAAAGCAATTTCCGCCCTCGCCTTTTCGGAGAGATTATCCAGCGTCAGGCGATGGGCCGAGGACGGTGGATCGATGACGCCGTCCATATAGGCGAAGGACGACATGATGAGCGCCAGCAATTCCTGCCAGCGATCGAAGTCCTCTCCGATCTCGATAATCTCGGTCATGATTTCCCTCCCGTTGCCCGTCGCCTGTATCGCACGGTTTCGAAACGGGCCGACAGGGCATCATAAAGGAGCAGGCGGCCAATCAGCGGTTCGCCGGCACCGGTGATCACCTTGATCGCCTCCATGGCCATAAGCGTGCCGATAACCCCGGTCAGCGCGCCGACGATACCTGTTTCCGCGCAATTGGGAATAAGCCCCTGCGGAGGCGGCTCCGGAAACAGGTCACGATAGCCGGGCAGCAGAATGCCCTCGGCATTTGTCTCGTAGGGTTTCAACACCGTCACCGAGCCGTCAAAACGGCCGACAGCACCCGTTACCAGCGGTCTCCTGGCAGCCTCCGCCGCATCGGCGGCGGTATAACGCGTATCGAAATTGTCCGAGCCGTCGATAAGGAGATCGAAGGGTTGCAGATGGTCATGCGCCCAGACCTGCGAAAAGCGTTCCTCATAAACAAGAGTACGGACATACGGGTTGAGACGGGCGATGGCCTTGCGGGCGCTTTCCGTTTTCAGCTCCCCAATCGTGCCAGTATCGTGGATCACCTGTCGCTGGAGGTTGGAGAGGGAAACCACATCGTCATCGATCATGCCGAGCGTGCCGACACCGGCGGCGGCAAGATAATGAAGCACGGGCGCACCAAGACCGCCCGCTCCGATCACCAGTACGCGCGCCGCCTTCAGCCGCTGCTGTCCGGCGCCGCCGATTTCCGGCAGCAGGATATGACGCTTGTAGCGTTCGATTTCTCCCGGGCTCAGCGGGTCCATGTCGCACTCCATCTCTTTGCCGTCATGCCGTGATGCTCCCGTGGGATACGTTGAAGAACTGCGCCCTTTCACCAAGGGCCGAGAACATGGCCGCATCCGTTCCCGTCATGAAGCTCTGGCCGCCAAGCGCGTGGATGAGATCGAACAGCGCCGCCCGCCTGCCCTCATCCAGATGGGCGGCGATCTCGTCCAGCAGCAGGACCGGCGCATGGCCGGTCATATTGGCGGTGAGCTGCGCATGGGCAAGCACCAGCCCCACCAGCAGCGCCTTCTGTTCCCCGGTTGAACAGCGTTCGGCCTCCATGTCCTTTTCCGCATGACGCACGAAGAGATCGACGCGGTGCGGCCCATCCAGCGTACGGCCGGCAGCGGCGTCGCGATACCGGCCATCGCGCAACATAAGCCTGTATTCATCCTCCAGATCGACGGCAGGGCGGTTGAGCCCATCGTCCATGAAACCGGAGAGCGAGAGCGCTGCCGACGGGAAAGCGGCATTGCCCGCCCGCCCTTCGATCAGGCTCTTCAGAAGGCCGAGCATCTCATAACGGGCAACGGCCATGGATATGCCGAGTTCGGCCATCTGCTTTTCGATACCGTCCAGCCAGACCGGATCAAAGCGGCCTTCCGAAAGCAGGCGGTTGCGGCCGCGCATGGCCTTTTCAAAATCGCTTGCCCGCCGTCCATGAGCTGGATCGAGCGACAGCACCAGCCGGTCGAGGAAACGCCGGCGATCCGATGATGAGCCGGTAAAGAGGCCATCCATGGCGGGCGTCAGCCACAGCACCCGCAGATGGTCGGTCAATTCGTCGACGGATTTGACGGGCGTGCCATTTAGTCTCAGGCGACGCGACACCACCTCTCCGTCACCTTCGATCCCGGTGCCGATGGCGACTTCGCCATCCATGCCTTCGACATCGGCAAAAATCGAGAAACCGGCAGCCTCCGCCCCCACCCGTGTTACGTCGGATAAAGTGGCCCGGCGCAGGCCTCTTCCGGGTGAGAGAAAGGAGACAGCCTCAAGCAGATTGGTCTTGCCGGAACCATTGTCGCCCGTCAGCACCACATGGCGGTCATCGAGCGTGAGCGCAGCCGCCGCATAATTGCGGAAGTCCGTGAGTTTCAGCCGTAAAAGCGACACCTTGTTCGTCATCTTTACGGCCTAAAACGAACATGTCCGGATAGCAAGGTGGGGAATGCCTCTCCACATCGAAGACCACCGCAGCAGCGCAATTCATTCTCCAGTAGCAACTTTTTTGACGGCCGGTTATTTATCAGCCGTTCCTTGTCATCGGTAGCCCATTCATGCGCCTGATTTTTTCGCTCCTTCTCACCCTCAGCGTTCTTTCATCCTGCGCGGGCAGACCGGGGGCGGATGTGCTGCAGGCTGTGGACACCAGGGCCAAAGGCACCAAAATCGTAACCGCCTATGTGGCGAGTACACGCGAGAGAAACAAGGACGCAAAAAAGGGCTTCGGGACGGAACGGGCGGCCGAGCCGAATTATGCGCGCTTCGATATTTCCATTCCTCCTACCCATAAAAGCGGAAAAATCGAGTGGTCCAGCGGCAAGCCGGACCCGAAGAAGGACTTCGTTGTTACCAAGGCCGATATGTTGACGAAGACGGCCTTCAACGCCGATCTCGGCGATATTGCCCGCTCTGGCAAGCAGATCGCACTTTTTGTGCATGGCTATAATTACAGCTATCAGGAAGCCCTTTTCCGCGCGGCGCAAATGGCTGCCGATGCCAATATGAATGGCGTGCCATTAGTCTTTGCCTGGCCTTCGCAGGCCAATGTCACCGGCTACGTCGCCGACAAGGAATCGGCGACCTATTCGCGTGATGCGCTGGCCGCCCTATTGACCGACCTCACCCGGCAGACACCACGAAAAAGCGTCGTCGTATTCGGTCACAGCATGGGCGGCTGGCTGGTGATGGAAGCGTTGCGGCAATTGCGCTTCGAAGGCAGGAACGATGTCATCGCCAAGCTGCAGGTGGTGCTGGCTGCGCCCGATATCGACGCCGATGTCTTCCGCAAGCAGATCGAGGTCGTCGGCCGGCTCAATCCGCCACTCACCGTGCTGGTGTCCAAGGACGACCGGGCCTTAAAAGCATCCTCCATACTGGGTGCCGATGTCACCCGCATCGGTGCGCTTGACGTCACCGATCCGCAGGTTCAGGAAGCGGCCCTGAAAGAGGGCGTGCAATTCGTCGATATCTCCAATCTGGAGGCGTCGGACCCACTCAATCACGACCGTTATGCCGCGCTGGCCTCCATGGTTCCGCAACTGGAGGCAAGCAGGCGCGGCGGTGATATCAATAGTGCAGGAGCCTTCGTATTCGATGCGATCGGCGCAACGGTCTCCAGCCCCTTCCGCCTTGCGAGCCAGGTGGTGAACCCGCAATAGGCTTTGCGGGTTCCTGCTGACATCAGGGTTTCAGAAATCCCAGTCTTCATCTTCAGTCGCGACCGCCTTGCCGATGACATAGGACGAGCCGGAACCGGAGAAAAAGTCGTGGTTCTCGTCGGCATTGGGTGAGAGTGCCGACAGGATCGCTGGATTGACCCGGCAGGCCTCGGCGGGAAACAGCGCCTCGTAACCCAGATTCATAAGGGCCTTGTTGGCGTTGTAGTGCAGGAACTGCTTGACATCCTCGGTCAGGCCAACGCCGTCATAGAGGTCTTCGGTATATTTCGCCTCGTTATCGTAAAGTTCGAGCAGGAGATCGAAGGCGAAGTCCTTGATCTCCTGTCTCTCCTTTTCGCCGAGGCGCTCCACCGCCCGCTGGAACTTGTAGCCGATATAATAGCCATGCACGGCCTCGTCGCGGATGATGAGGCGGATCAAATCCGCCGTATTGGTAAGCTTGGCGCGGCTTGACCAGAACATCGGCAGGTAGAAGCCGGAATAGAACAGAAAGCTTTCCAGGAAAACGCTGGCGATCTTCTTTTTCAGCGGATCGCCGCTGTCATATTCGCGCATGATCAGCGCGGATTTGCGTTGCAGGAACTCGTTTTCCTCAGACCAGCGATAGGCATCGTCGACATCAGGCGTGGAGCATAGCGTCGAGAAGATCGAGGAATAGGAGCGGGCGTGCACGGCCTCCATGAAGGAAATGTTGGAGAGCACGGCCTCCTCATGCGGCGTGGCCGAATCCGCCATCAGCCGCACGGCGCCGACGCCGTTCTGGATGGTGTCGAGCAATGTCAGCCCGGTGAAGACACGGATGGTCAGTTTCTGTTCTTCCGGCTTCAGCGTTCCCCAGGAGGGAATGTCGTTGGAGAGCGGCACTTTTTCCGGAAGCCAGAAATTCGAGGTCAGGCGGTTCCAGACTTCGAGATCCTTGTCGTCCTCGATGCGGTTCCAGTTGACCGCGCGAATGCGGGACGCGGGTTTTACGGCGATGTTCATTGTCTTGTCCCTCAATTCAGAGCGTGCAGGAAACGCAGCCCTGAACCTGCGTGCCTTCCAGCGCCATCTGGCGCAAACGGATGTAGTAGATCGTCTTGATGCCCTTCTTCCAGGCGTAGATCTGCGCCCGGTTGATATCGCGCGTCGTTGCCGTATCGCGGAAGAACAGCGTCAGAGACAGGCCCTGATCGACATGCTGGGTGGCCGCCGCATAGGTGTCGATGATCTTCTCAGGACCGATCTCATAGGCATCCTGATAATATTCGAGATTGTCGTTCGAGAGATAGGAAGCCGGGTAATAAACGCGGCCGATCTTGCCTTCCTTGCGGATTTCGATCTTCGAGACGATTGGATGAATGGAAGACGTCGAGTGGTTGATATAGGAGATCGAACCTGTCGGCGGCACAGCTTGTAGGTTCTGGTTATAAAGACCTGATGCCATGACGTCCTGCCTCAGCGCCTTCCAGTCCTCCTGCGTCGGAATGGCAATGCCGGCCTTTTCGAACAGTTCCTTCACCTTTTCGGTCGCGGGCAACCATTCCCGGTCGGTATATTTGTCGAAATAGTCGCCCGAGGCATATTTCGAATTTTCAAAGCCCTTGAAGCTCTGGCCTCTTTCCACCGCCAGCCGGTTGCTAGCGCGGATGGCATGATAGGTCACGGTGTAGAAATAGATATTGGTGAAATCGACGCCCTCTTCGGAACCGTAGAAGATGCGTTCGCGCGCCAGATAGCCGTGCAGGTTCATCTGGCCGAGCCCGATGGCGTGGCTCGCATCATTGCCCTTTTCCACCGAGGGGACGGAGGAAATGTGGCTCATATCAGACACTGCTGTCAGCGCCCGGATGGAGGTCTCGATGGTCTTGCCGAAATCGTCCGAATCCATTGCAGCGGCAATGTTGAGCGAACCGAGATTGCAGGAAATATCCTTGCCCATATGGCTGTAGGACAGATCGGCATTGAATTCGCTCGCTTCGCTGACCTGCAGGATTTCCGAGCAGAGATTGCTCATGCTGATGCGGCCGGCGATCTGATTGGCGCGGTTCACCGTGTCCTCGAACATGATGTAGGGGTAACCGCTCTCGAACTGGATTTCGGCGATCACCTGAAAGAATTCGCGCGCCTTGATCTTCTTCTTGCGGATGCGGCTGTCGGCGACCATTTCGTGATATTTTTCGCTGACCGAAATCTCGGTCAACGGCACGCCATAGACCCGCTCCACATCATAGGGCGAAAACAGATACATGTCCTCGTTGTTGCGGGCGAGTTCGAAGGTGATGTCGGGGATCACCACGCCGAGCGACAGCGTCTTGATGCGAATTTTTTCGTCGGCGTTTTCGCGCTTGGTATCAAGGAAGCGCATGATGTCAGGGTGATGGGCATGCAGATAGACCGCGCCAGCACCCTGGCGTGCGCCAAGCTGGTTGGCATAGGAAAAAGAATCTTCCAGCAGCTTCATCACGGGAATAACGCCGGAAGACTGGTTTTCGATCTGTTTGATCGGCGCTCCGAATTCGCGAATATTGGTCAAGGACAGCGCCACGCCGCCGCCGCGCTTGGAAAGCTGCAAGGCCGAATTGATGGAGCGGCCGATGCTTTCCATATTGTCTTCCACCCGCAGCAGAAAACACGAGACCAGCTCGCCGCGGCTCTTTTTGCCGGCATTGAGGAATGTCGGGGTTGCCGGCTGGAAGCGGCCTGAAATGATTTCATCGACCAGATTGCGGGCAAGCTGCTCATCACCACGCGCAAGGGCCAGCGCCACCATGCAGACGCGATCCTCATAACGCTCCAGATAACGTTTTCCGTCGAAGGTCTTCAGCGTATAGGAGGTGTAATATTTGAAGGCGCCGAGAAAGGTCGGGAAGCGGAATTTCCGGGCATAGGCCTCGTCATAGAGGTCACGAACAAAATTGAAGGAATACTGGTCCAGCACCTCCTGCTCGTAATATCCCTCCGTCACCAGATAATCGAGCTTTTCCCTGAGGTTATGGAAAAATACCGTGTTCTGGTTGACGTGCTGGAGGAAATATTGCCGGGCGGCCAGCCGATCCTTGTCGAGCTGGATCTTCCCGTTCTCGTCGTAAAGGTTCAGCATCGCGTTCAGCGCGTGATAGTCCAGCCCCGCATCAAGCGGTTTCTGGCTTGCGGCTGCCGGCTGTTTGGCGTCCTTGCGCAGCGCGCTCGAGGTCAGCGTGTCCAAAATCGTTCCAATCCATGTTTGACGTTGGCGACGTCTTCTTCCGTGCCGAGAAGCTCGAAGCGATAGAGAAACGGCACCGCGCATTTGCGCGAGACGATATCTCCGGCGGATGCGAAAGCGGCGCCAAAATTCGTGTTTCCCGCCGCGATGACGCCGCGAATGAGATTTCGGTTGGAGGGCTCGTTCAAAAACCGGATGACCGGCTTAGGCACGGCCCCTTTGGTGCCGCCGCCCCCATAGGTGGGGGTGACCAGCACATAGGGTTCCGACACATGAGGCACGTCGTCCTCAGCGCCGAGCGGCAGGCGAAACAAACGCCGCCCCAGTTTCAGAAGGAAACGATGGGTGTTTTCAGAGCGGCTGGAATAATAGACGATCAGGCCCATCGCCTTACCGCCTCAGCTGATCGAGCCGATCATATCCGGCCGGAAACCCGCCCAATGGCGTTCGCCGGCGACGACCACGGGAACCTGCATGTAACCGAGACCCCGCACGTGATCGAGTGCATCCGCATCTTCGGAGATATCGATGATCTCATAGGGAACACCGATGCGGTCGAGCGCACGATAGGTGGCGGTGCACTGGACGCAGGCGGGTTTGCTGTAAACGGTGACGGTCATGATTTCCTCTCTCGAAGCCGATTTCGGACACGGCTCAACATTGCCGATTACAATCGCAATCGGGTGGCGGTGGATCTGTCATTCAGGTGAGGCGCGTAGCCCAGGCAACTCTTCGCATTTTCGGATGGAAACCGGGCTCCGGTTTTCCCAAAATGTTGCAAGCCGCACAAAATCACTCTCTACGCCGACGAGCGCAGCAACTTAAAGAAATGCACTGGCATGACTTCACCCCGAAGCTTGTTCTGGAGGGGGCAGAAAAGGGCGCACGCAAATCATTTGCGTCAACACCTTCCTCCGGACACCCCGCCCGTGGACGTTTGCGCTCAAGGCAGGTCTCCTGACTTGCGGGTCACAACATCTATTCCGGCCTTCCCGGAGCTTTTGGCTCCAGTGACCCAAATCGGAACGATGCTCGCCGCTTACAGTTGCGGGGGCAGTTTCGGCCTTGTTCCGCCATGATGGCGTTACGCACCGAATTCCCGTCTTAGCTCCCAACCCTTGCGAATCGGAAGAACCTTGAACACCACATATAGTATATGAGGAAATTTTTACGTCAATGAATAGACACACAAAAGCCCCACCCTGTGGATCAAAAAGATTCAACACATGGTCAACAAAGGCTTAACGGCAAACGCGCTTTGCCGGTAAAGAACTGGAAAGCGTTAATCTATTCCCAGATATCGATATGAATATCGGCTGGACGGGCGTTTTCGATCACCCTTTTTCCGTTGGGAAGATCGTTTTCGAAAAGCTTGGCATGGATCTGAGCGGCATCGAGACCATAACCCTGCCATCTGTTCCGCAGCCTCTCTTCCAGCACTGCGACGGACGGGCCCACGAAGATGGTGAGGTCAAAGCTCTCGGAAAGGTTTGTCCAGGGCGCTTCACTCAGCAGCAGATAGTTGCCTTCGGCAAGGATAAGGCGTGTTTCCGGCGCGATCGCCCGGGCGGACGCAATGGCAATCTCCCGGGAGCGGTCGAAAACCGGAACAAGCACCTCCTGCCCGCCCTTGCGGACAGCGGACACGATATCAAGGAAGCCGCGCACATCGAAAGTTTCAGGTGCGCCTTTTCGCGGCAGCAGGCCCCGTTCCTCAAGAATGCCATTGTCCATATGGAAGCCATCCATGGGCAGGACGGCAGCCGTTTCGCCTCGCGCGCACAAGGCCTCGCAAAGAGCATCCGCCAGCGTGGATTTGCCGGCCCCAGGGGGACCGGCAATGGCTATGATGAAACGGGATTGACCCTCTGCCCGCCGAAGAACGTCTTCGACGATCGTCTCAAGCTTCAGCGTCATGCGGCAAGCGTTTCCTTCGGCGCTTCCTTGGCGCCGGTCATGAAGGCGACGGCGTCGGACATGGAATAGTCCTTCGGATTGATGACGCACAGGCGCTTACCGAGCCGGTGGATATGGATGCGATCCGCAACCTCGAAAACATGTGGCATGTTATGCGAGATCAGGACAATCGGCAGACCGCGGGAGCGCACATCCAGAATAAGCTCGAGAACGCGACGGCTTTCCTTGACGCCGAGTGCCGCCGTCGGCTCGTCGAGGATGACGACCTTGGAGCCAAAGGCTGCCGCACGCGCCACCGCCACGCCCTGGCGCTGACCGCCGGAGAGGGTTTCCACCGCCTGATTGATGTTCTGGATCGTCATCAGGCCGAGTTCCGACAGTTTTTCGCGGGCGAATTTTTCCATGGCCGGGCGGTCGAGCGCCCGGAACAGGCTGCCCTGAATGCCGGGCTTGCGGATTTCACGGCCGAGAAACATATTGTCAGCTATGGACAATGCGGGAGACAGCGCAAGGTTCTGATAGACGGTTTCGATGCCCGCCTTGCGCGCCTCGATCGGCGAGCGGAACTGCACCGGCTTGCCTTCCAGCCTGATCTCCCCTTCATCGGGTGTCACCGCACCGGAAATCGCCTTGATGAGAGAGGATTTGCCGGCGCCGTTATCACCGATGACGGCAAGGATTTCGCCCGGATAAAGGTCGAAATCGGCATTGTCGAGGGCGGTCACACGACCGTAGCGTTTGACGAGATTGCGTGCTGTGAGGATAGGTTCTTTTGCCATCAGCCTGCTACCTTTCTGATCCACTGGTCGATTGCGACAGCCAAGATGATAAGGACGCCGATCAACAGATAGGTCCATTGCGGGTCTGTGCCGATAAGCCGGAGACCGAGTGAAAAGACGCCGACGATCAGCGCACCGAAAATCATGCCCATGATGGAGCCGCGTCCGCCGAACAGTGACAGGCCGCCGATAACCACCGCGGTGATGGATTCGATGTTGGCGAACTGGCCGGCGGTCGGCGAAACCGAGCCGATACGGCCAATGAGGGCCCAGCCGGCAAAGGCGCAGATGAGACCGGACAGGGTATAAACGGTGGTCAGCATACGCTTGACATTGACACCGGCGAGTTCCGCAGCATCAGGATCGTCACCCACGGCATAAAGATGGCGGCCCCAGGCGGTGCGGTTCAGCACATACCAGAGCAGGGCGACCAGCAGAACCATGGCGATGACGCCATAGGTGAAGACCGCGTTGCCGAAACGGATATTGGCGCCGAAGAACTGCAGGATCGGCGCCTGCTGGGCAATGTCCTGGGCCCGGATCGTCTCATTCGCGGAATAGAGGAAGTTGGTCGCAAGCACGATCTGCCACATGCCAAGCGTGACGATGAAGGGCGGCAGGCGCATGCGCGAAACCAGCACGCCGTTGATGAAGCCGCAAAATGCGCCGACGGCGAGACCACAGAGAATGGAAAGCTCCGCCGGAAGACCGTAACGGAAGGTAAACTGCCCCATGACGACGGAGGACAGAACCATGATCGCGCCGACCGAAAGGTCGATGCCCGCCGTCAGGATGACAAGCGATTGCGCGGCGCCAACGATGCCGACGATCGCAACCTGCTGCAGGATGAGGGTCAGCGAGAAGGCGGAGAAAAACTTGCCGCCTAGGAGCAGGCCGAAAATAACCAGCGACAGCACCAGAACGATAAGCGGTACGGCCGCCGGGCTGGAATGGAGAAAATGCTGGAATTTTTCCAGCGCACTCTTGTCGTGCGTATCGAAAGCGGCGACCTGCGTCGAACTTCCCGAAAGCACCTTTTCAAATTCATTATGCGGCTGAGCCCGCACCGGCTGATCGCTCATTGGATTTTCCTCCCGATCGCTCTATCGCATCAGCCCTGACACCTGGGTCTATCTCCAAAGAGAATGATGCGTAGATTTCAAAGTGTTGTGAAGCGGCCTGTGTCATCCCCGCAGGGGCGCGCAACGCGCTCGTTTATTCCTTTGTCCGATCCCCCGGATCGTGCCTGATATTCATTCTGGTCCAAGGGCGGGGGCACGAATGCCCCCGCGGGTTTCAAAGGTGAGGCATCAGCCCCAGCACTTGTTGAGACCTTCCTTCGTATCGATCGAGTCGAGGCCCTTGACCGGCTTGTCGGTTACCAGCGTCACGCCGGTATCGACGAAGTTCTTGCCTTCGGTCGGCTTCGGCTTTTCGCCCGTATCGGCAAACTTCTTGACGGCTTCGACGCCGAGCGCCGCCATCAGCAGCGGATATTGCTGCGAGGTCGCGCCGATCACGCCTTCCGCTACGTTCTTGACGCCCGGGCAACCACCGTCGACGGATACGATCAGAACATCCTTTTCGCGGCCGACCGCCTTCAGCGCCTCATAAGCGCCGGCAGCTGCGGGCTCGTTGATGGTGTGGACGACGTTGATGGTGGGGTCCTTCTGCAGCAGATTTTCCATCGCTGCACGGCCGCCTTCTTCGTTACCATTGGTGACATCGTGACCGACGATACGCGGATCGCTCTCGTCGCCGATCTTGTTGATGTCCTTCACGTCGATGCCAAAGCCCTTCATGAAGCCCTGGTTGCGCAGCACATCAACCGTCGGCTGGGAGGGGGTGAGGTTGAGGAAGGCGATTTTCGCATCCTTGGCCTTGTCGCCGAGGCTGCCGGCGGCCCATTTGCCGATCAGTTCGCCGGCGAGAAGATTGTCGGTGGCGAAGGTGGAATCGGCGGCATCAACGGGTTCGAGCGGCGTATCAAGGGCGATGACCAGAAGACCGGCATCACGCGCCTTCTGCACGGCCGGAACGATGCCCTTGGTGTCCGATGCGGTGATCAGGATACCCTTGGCGCCATCGGCAATGCAGGTCTCGATGGCGGCAACCTGGCTTTCGGAATCGCCGTCGATCTTGCCGGCATAGGATTTCAGCGTCACGCCCAGCTCTTTGGCCTTGGCGGTCGCGCCTTCTTTCATCTTGACGAAGAAGGGATTGGTATCGGTTTTGGTGATGAGGCAAACCGAAGTATCGGCCGCAGACGCAACGGACGCGAAAGAAACGCCAAGCGCAAGCGCGCCCAGAAGAGCGGAAACAGTGGTCTTCATGAGATCCTCCCAATGGATATTTGAGCACCGTGACGGTTACCCGACGATCCCGTCTCCTCCGAGAACAATGATCGTTGACCCAGATGGAACCACCAAAGGAAACGGCTGTCAATAAATAAATCCGATTGAATTATTAATTCTCTATGGCATTCTAATAGGCGGCAGGGAGGAATATCGCCGCGTCGTTTAACGTTGCGATAGCAAGATTGCCATAAAGCCTGCTGTATCGGTCGCGACGGATATTGCGGGCGGGAGGATGACATATGAGACAATCTGTCGAGACGACGCCGCCGGCGTCGCCCACCACCATGGATATAAGCAGCGGCGCCAACCAGATCGGGGTGCGCGCCTATAATGAGCGGCTCGTGCTGTCCCTCGTTCGTCGCCACGGCGGACTGTCAAAAGCCGAAATATCAAGACTTTGCGGCCTTTCGGCACAGACCGTCTCCGTCATCATGCGGTCGCTTGAAAAGGACGGGCTTCTCATTCGTGGTGAAAGACTGCGCGGCAAAGTCGGCCAACCTTCGACGCCGATGCGGCTTAATCCTGACGCCGTCTTTTCTTTTGGCGTAAAGATCGGCCGGCGCAGCGTCGATCTCGTGCTGATGGATTTTGTCGGCCGGATCAGGCTCAAGCTGCGCAGAACCTATCCCTATCCCCTGCCGGAATGGATATTGCCATTCGTAATCGACGGCATAACGGAGCTCGAATCGAAGCTTTCGCCGGCCGAGCGAGAGAAAATTGCCGGCGTCGGCATCGCCGCGCCATTCGAATTGTGGAACTGGGCGCAGGAAGTGGGCGCTCCGCAGATTGAAATGGAGCGATGGCGGGGCGTCGATATCCGGTCGGAAATTGCTGAAAGCGTCAGCTATCCCGTTTTTCTGCAAAACGACGCGACCAGTGCCTGTGGCGCTGAACTGGTTTTCGGGACAGGCCAGCATTATCCGGATTTTCTCTACGTCTTCATCGGCTCCTTCATCGGTGGCGGCGTCGTTTTGAATTCGGCGCTGTTTTCCGGAAAGACCGGAACGGCCGGCGCTATCGGCCCCCTGCCGGTGCAGGGGCAGGACGGCAATACCGTCCAGCTTCTGAAAATCGCGTCGATCTTCGTTCTGGAAAATATGTTGCGGGATAGGGGCATCGATCCGCGTCCCCTGTGGTTTTCTCCAGACGAGTGGATCGATTTCGGCGAGCCGCTGGAAAGCTGGATCCGAAAAACTGCCGCGGCTCTGGCGCAGGCCGTCATTGCCGCCGCCTCCATCATCGATTTTTCGAGCGTTATCATCGACGGCGGTTTTCCCGATTGGGTCAGAACAAGGATCGTAGCCGCCACCCGCCTTGCCCTTAAACACCACGATTTGCAGGGTGTCACGCTGCCTGACATCATCGAAGGTGCGGTGGGTAGCCAGGCGCGGGCAATCGGCGGTGCTAGCCTACCGCTGTTTTCGCGCTACCTCATCGATCAGAACGTTCTGTTCAAGGACACGACCGGCTGAGCCTTTGTCGGAGCCCACCGATTTTTGCTTACCCGGCTTTTCATTCGATTTCTGCCGGTCACTCGCCAGCGGCGTGCTGCATGATCGCCGCCAGAAAGGCTGGCCCGTAGCGCTCCAGCTTGGTGTCTCCGACGCCGGGAATCCCAGCCATTTCCTTCGCGGAGACCGGTTTTGCCGTGGCAACTTCTATCAGGGTCTTGTCGTGGAAAATCACATAGGGCGGAACGTTCTGCGCACGGGCAATTTCCATGCGCTTCGCACGCAGTGCCTCAAAAAGACTGCGATCAGCTTCAGGCAAAATCGTCGATACCGTGTTGCGGGGCGTCTGTTGCCGGGCGGAACGCGGAGCAGATGGTATCCTCAGCATCAACGCAGGTTTTTCGCGCAGGAAACGCCGTCCGTCCTCGGAAATGGACAGTCCACCATGCCCGGACAGATCCACTTCAATCATGCGTAACGCAACCAGTTGACGCAGAATGGCGCGCCAGGTGCGATTGTCATGTTCCTTGCCTATACCGTATGTCGTGATGCGATCATGTCCGAAGCGGGAAATCCGTTCATCCTCGACACCCAGCAACACGCGGATGACATAGGCCTGGCCAAAACGTTCACCCGTGCGATAAATGCAGGACAGAAGCTTCTGTGCGGCTATGGCCCCGTCAAACAGGTCGGGCGGCTCGGCGCAGGTATCGCAATTGCCGCAGGGCTCACACCGGTCGCCGAAATAGGACAGCAGAACCTGCCTGCGGCAGCTCGCGGTTTCCGCAAGGCCGAGCAGCGCGTCAAGCTTCTGGCGCTCCATATATTTGCGCTGGTCCGCAGCATCCGACTCTTCGATAAAGCGGTTGCGCAGGGCGATGTCTTCGTAACCGTAGAGCATGAGTACGTCCGATGGCAGACCATCGCGGCCGGCTCGGCCCGTTTCCTGATAATAGGCTTCGATGCTGCCGGGCAGATCAATATGAACGACGAAGCGCACATCGGGCTTGTCTATGCCCATGCCAAAAGCGACGGTCGCGACAATGATGACCGCCTCGCCGTGCTGGAAACGGGTCTGGTTCTCCTCGCGGGCGGCCTTGTCCATCCCAGCGTGATAGGGCAGTGCATCGCGCCCCTCCTCCCGCAGCCATGCGGCCGTTTCGTCCACCTTCCGTTTGGAAAGGCAATAGACGATCCCGCTTTCACTGTCGCGGTCCTTCAAAAAGCGCTTCAGCTGCGCGCGTGGATTATCCTTTTCCATGATCGCATAGCGGATATTGGGCCTATCGAAGCCGGCGATGAAGGCGTCATCCTCTTCGATTCCCAGGTGACCGAGAATTTCGGTGCGCGTAGGCCCATCGGCCGTTGCTGTCAGCGCCATGCGTGGCGTGTCGGGAAAACGCTCGATCAGCGTATCAAGCTGGCGGTAAGGTGGCCGGAAATCATGCCCCCATTGAGACAGGCAATGGGCTTCATCGATAGCGATCAGCGACAGGGCAATGGGCTGGAGGGCGTCCAGGACATCCGGCTTGAGAAGGGTTTCCGGTGCGGCATAAAGAATGTCGACTTTACCGGCCCGCATATCCCGCCAGAGCGCGCGCCGCTCTTCCGGAGAGAGATCGGAATTAAGAGCCTCTGCCCGCACGCCCGCCTGACGCAGGGCAGCGACCTGATCGACCATCAGCGCGATGAGCGGCGAGACGATCAGCCCCATACCGTCGCGTGCAAGCGCTGGAATCTGGTAACAAAGCGACTTCCCACCACCTGTCGGCATCAAAACGAAAGCATTATTGCCCGCCACCACGTGCTGGATGATTTCGGCCTGCCGCCCACGAAACACATCGTAGCCATAGACGGTCTTGAGGATGTGCAAGGGATCAGCGGTCACGGCAGCTTTTATCCGAACTGGAATGATGGCGCATCATCACCGTTTTGGGGTCTATGGCAATCCCGAAGATGGAATTGGTCATGGAATGACCTTGCCCCGTTGAAATAATCCATTTTGAAGTAAGCTCTGGCCCATTGAGAGGACCAGGGAATGAAGCGCAATCGTTTTACAGACGAACAGATCATCGGCATTCTGAAGGAGCACGAGGCTGGCACGCCGGTCTCGGAGCTTTGCCGCAAGCACGGCGTCAGCGATGCCAGCATCTATAAGTGGAAAGCCAAGTTCGGCGGCATGGACGTATCCGAAGCCAAGCGATTGAAGACGCTGGAAGACGAGAACACGAAGCTGAAACGGCTCCTGGCAGATGCGATGCTGGACAATGCGGCTTTGAAAGACCTTTTGGGAAAGAAGTGGTGACGCCCGCAGCAAGGCGAAAAGCTGTCGCGCATCTGATGGATCACCACCAGATGAGCGAACGGCGGGCGTGTAAAGCCATCGGCTTTTGCCGGATGACGATCCGTTACGAAACCAGACGCAGCGATGACTATGATCTTCGCGAGCGGATGAAGGCGCTGGCGCATGAACGTCGCCGCTTTGGATGTCGATGCCTTCATGTGCTGCTCAGGCGTGAGGGTCACCTTGTGAACCACAAGCGGCTCTTCCGGCTCTATCGGGAAGAGAAACTGACGGTGCGCAAGCGCGGCGGTCGGAAACGAGCGATAGGCACACGAGCACCGATGCTGATCCCGCTTGCCGCCAACGATCGCTGGTCATTGGACTTCGTGTCGGATCAGCTCACCGATGGTCGCAGGTTCCGGGTGCTTACGGTGGTCGACGATTGCACCAGGGAGTGCTTGGCTCTCGTCGCCGATACGTCGCTTTCCGGTCTGCGGGTTGCCCGTGAGCTGGACCGGATCATCGAGGGACGAGGCAAGCCGAAGATGATCGTCAGCGACAATGGTAGCGAGTTCACCAGCAACGCGATCTTGCAATGGACGGATCGGACCAAGGTGGAATGGCACTACATCGCACCGGGCAAGCCGATCCAGAACGCCTTCATCGAAAGCTTCAATGGGCGGCTGCGAGACGAGTTCCTGAATGAGACTCTCTTCTCGTCGCTGGCTCATGCTCGATCAGCGCTTTCAAACTGGCGCTACGATTACAACGATCACCGCCCACACTCTGGCCTCGGCTGGCTGACACCCGCCGAGTTCGCTCAGACAATCAACCCGCGACGTGATGCGGTGCTGCGCAGCCGAAATGGCTCCGCACCGCACCCCGCCGCTACCGCCCCGAATACAGCAACCCAAAACCGCTGGAGCGAACTCAAAACTGGATAAAACTTGGGGGCAAGGTCATTGCGGTTTGACAGAATATCGTAATTTCCGAGGTCCAGAAACGCAAAAAGCTCCTCGACGCTTATGCGGAGGAGCTTCGTCGCAAATACCCCGAGTGGGCGAATTTGCAAGTGTCGGTGGTTGCGGGGGCAGGATTTGAACCTGCGGCCTTCAGGTTATGAGCCTGACGAGCTACCGGGCTGCTCCACCCCGCG